>NZ_BAABJG010000015.1:0-847273 GCF_039543185.1 Paenibacillus vulneris
CGTCAATTCCATGCCACAGCGCCCCAACAAAAAATGGTGACCGATATTACATATATTTCTGACGGTACCAACTTTCATTATCTGTCCGTCATTCAAGATCTATTTAACAACGAGATAGTCGCTTGGCAATTGTCAGAACGTAACGATGTCCAGCTCGTGCTTGATACCATTACGCAGTGGACAAGAAAAAGAGACGTTTCGGAAGCCGTGCTCCATTCGGATCAGGGCTTCCAATATACGTCTCAGGCGTACAACACACGATTAGAGGCATTCGGCGTAAAAGGCAGCCACTCTCGCAAAGCAACCTGCCTGGATAACGCATGCATCGAATCCTTCTTTTCGCATCTCAAAACAGAGAAGTTGTACCTTAAACAGTGTAATTCAGGAGCGGAGATCCAGCAAGCGGTGGAAGAATACATTTACTATTACAACTACCACCGCTTTCAAGCTAAATTAAAACAACGCGCACCGATTGAATATCGATGCGCGCTGGCAGCGTAGCTTTTTTCATCTGTCTACTTGACAGGGGTATGACCACATCCATGGGGATGAGGTGTAAGCTTTTTTCAATTTTTGGGACCGCGTCGGCTACTCCCGGACTTCGTACAAGCCTGACTTGGATTTGAACCATAGGAACAGGTGGGAAACAAACACCTTCAGTACGGCGTAGCCGGGAACTGCAAGGATGATGCCTATGATGCCGAACAGGTTGCCGGCGGTCAAGATAACGAAAATGATCGTTACCGGGTGAATATGCAAAGTTTTGCCCATAATTTGCGGAGAAATGAATTTTCCTTCAATTAGTTGTACGATCGTCCATATGACAATCATTTTTAAAAGCATCACCGGCGAGGTTACACTGGCAACGACTAGAGCAGGTGTGATGGCGATAGCGGGTCCCAAATAAGGGACGATGCTGGTGCAGGCAGCTATAGCGGCCAGAACCAGTGAAAAATCAAGGCCAATCACCTGGTACCCGATGAAAAGCAAAAATCCGATGCAAAAGCTGACGATGATTTGTCCCCGGATATAGGAGCTGATCTGGTGACTCATTTCTCCCATAACTTTAAAAGCGGAGTCACGTATGGCAACGGGAGCGAAAGATAGAATGTAAGACGGGAGGCGGTTACCATCGAGCAGCAGGTAGAACAGAATAAAAGGTACGGTAACGATAGCAAGCACCGTTTCTGTCACTGCACCGAGGAAGCCGCTTAAACTCGATAAGGTATGATTGAGCAGGTCCGTTGCTTTCTGAGAGATGGTAGTCATCAGCTTCTCGGAGTTAAAGTCAATGGTACTGGCGAGCTGATTCATTAGCTGGCTGCCCATGAGATGCTCGAACTGCTGATTGATGATTCTGGAATAGGCAGGGATGTTCTGAATGAGACCCAGGATTTGCTCCCGTATCAATGGGATCACGATAGTGAGCAGCAGTGCTATGATCCCGATAATGATCAGATACAGAAGAAGAATGGTGTAGACCCTTTTGATTTTTTTAGTTTCCAAATAATGTACGATAGGATTCAGCAAATAGTAAAATACGCCGCTCAGCACTATGGGCAGCAGGACGGTTTTAAGCAGCACAATAAAGGGCTTGAAAATAAAATTAATCTTGGTAAGAACCAAAATGTTCAATCCTATAAGCAGCAGAAACAATAAGAAAAAGGTAAATTTATTATGGAGCACGAGCAGCCTGAAGCGCTCGGACCAGGTTCCTGTTGATCGCATAGGGGTTCCTTTCCGTTACATCGTATATCTTTAAAGTATTGACAATATTTGAGATATATAACGGTTGGGAAGTTAAAAAAAGACGAACATGTATCCGAATCTCGGAACGCGTTCGTCTCTAGGGTACACCCATTTGAATGTTAGTTTCACTTATGGTAGAATATCAGATACAAATAAATAATTTACCTATTATATCACATTTCAGCTAAAATGTCAATGGCCCTTGCGCTTCATAAATGACCCATTGACAGGCCACTTTAAGGAGGTAATCGATGAAGAGTCTTCCATGTCAAGGCTGCAGAGGACTTTGCTGCGGTCCGGTTCCGGTTACGGGGCGTGAGCTGCGGCAAATAAGAAAAAAGCTTCAATCCATGCCGGCTAAAAAACGGGAGGAGCTGGAGCAACAGCAGCGTTTTTTCGGGACTTGTATATTTTATGATCTGGACCATGACCGCTGCGGCATTCATTCCGTCAGGCCGGCAGTATGTGCTGCCTTCGGACATTATGATAATTTGATTTGCTTTCGTGAGCCTGATGCGGCTGCTTCGACGAATTGGCAGGCAAAAGAAGAGGCGGTAGGCGTCCTGTCGATTGATTTTACATGGAAAGACTTTTAGATTCCTGTTATCTTCCATGAATGTTAAATCATGATTGACTTCTAATGATGAATTGGCTATAGTAAACATATTCCCTTCAAAGGAGAGATTTTGATGTCGGTGAGCGTTCTTAACTAATCAATTCCATATGGAGGTTTTTGAAAAGATACCCCTATGAATTAAAAATGCGATTTAACGCATTTCTATTTGTTATGGGATTTTTCAAGCCTCGGAATTAGTTAAGAACAACGGATATCATACAATGCCTAAGGGTAACTCTAAACTGCGTATCCTTATCCGTGCTGTTTTTTCGGCGCGGATTTTTTTGTTTATACAAGGATGCCGGTTTAGAGCTGCGATTTGAGAGCGGAGAATGACGAAGTTCATTCTGCGCTCTTTTTGCATTTCATTGACAGTAAAGGAGAGAAAGATCATGCAAGAACAAGCTTTGCAACGTCTGGAATTTCATCGTATTAAAGAAATACTTCTTCAATACGCGGTTTCCTATAGAGGGAAACAGCATGTTGAGCAATTGCTGCCGATGACGGGGATCAAAGTGATTCGGCAAAAGCTGGACGAAACGGCGGAAGCCAAAGCTATGCTTCGATTCGGCGCAAGCGTACCGATCCCTTCCTTGGAGGGGATTGAACCCGTTATGCAATTGCTGGGCACCGGCTATGTGTTAAATGAGAAAGACTTTATGCATATGCATCAATTCTTAACAAGCTGCGCTCAGCTCGCCAAATACATGGCGTCCAAGCAGGATGCCGCACCCAAAGTTAGCTCTTATGCAGCTTCGCTTCACGAGCTGAACTCGTTGAAGGGGGATATCGACAGAAGCATCCGCGGAGGAAGAGTGGTTGATTCCGCGAGCAAGGAGCTATTGAAGGTCCGCAAAAGATTGGCTGTGTATGAAGATCGGCTGAAAGGAAAGCTGGATTCCCTGATGAGCAAGCATAGGAGCATTTTGCAGGAGCAGCTTCTTAGTACGCGAAACGGACGGTATGTGCTGCCTATCAAGAAGGAGCATCGGAAGCTTGTCAAGGGCAGTGTCCTAGATGAGTCGGCCAGCGGCCAGACCGTCTACATTGAGCCGGCGGAAATTATGAGCCTGCAGGTTGAGCTTTCGGCTTTGAGGGCGGAGGAGGCGCGTGAAGAGCTGAAGGTGCTTAGTGATTTAACCGCGGAAGCCGAGGGGTACGCACATGAATTGGAAATCAATGTAGAAACCGTAGGAACCTACGATTTTATCTTTGCCAAAGCGAAGTACGCCTTAGCGCTAGGGGGCGCTAATGTGGAGCTTAACGATCAGGGCATCATGGATTTTAGCGAGGCGCGTCATCCGCTGATGGGGGAACGAATGGTTCCGCTGGATTTTGTTATCGGACGCTCGTTCCAGTCCCTCATTATTACAGGCCCGAATACCGGAGGCAAGACATTGGCTTTAAAAACCGTCGGTTTATTAACAGCAATGGTACAATCGGGACTCCTGATTCCTGTGAAGGAAGGAAGCATGATGTCGATATTCTCGAATATCGCCGTGGATATCGGTGACGGCCAAAGCATCGAGCACGCGCTAAGCACGTTCTCGGCTCATATCCGTAACATCATCGATATTCTGCGGATTGCCAACCGGTCGACCTTGGTGCTCATTGACGAGATGGCTTCCGGTACTGATCCGGGAGAGGGAGTCGGTCTATCTGTAGCCATCCTGGAGGAGCTGCATAGAAGAGGAACCACGGTGGTGGCTACAACTCATTTTAGTGAAATCAAAAATTTCGCAGAAGCAGCATCAGGATTCGAAAATGCCCGTATGGAATTCGATGCCGAAACGCTTCAGCCTTTGTACCGTTTGAGAATAGGCGAAGCCGGACAAAGCTATGCGTTCTTGATTGCTCTGAAGCTTGGCATACCCGAACAGATCGTTCATCGTTCCAGAGCTATTGCCGATAGCGGCTTCGCGTTCGACTATTTGAAGCAGGAGGAGCAACAAGCAGAGCGGCCTCTTGTTCCTGCTGTCTCGGTAGAAGTGGAGCAGCCTTCCACATCCACTAGCAAAGCTTCCCATTCCAGATCATTTCAATTAGGAGACAGCGTGTATATCCCATACTTGGGTCGAACAGGCATTGTGTGTGAACTGGAGGATGCCAAAGGAGTAGTAGGCGTACTGATTCAGAAGCAGCGTTTTAAGATTAATAAAAAGCGTCTTTCTCTTCATATCGAAGGCAAGGATTTGTATCCGGAGAATTACGATCTGGATATCGTGTTCGAGAGCAAGGAGGACAGGAAAAAGCGTAAGCTTATGAATCGAAAATATGTAAAGGGTCTGACCATTGAAAAGAAAGCCGAGGACTGAGCACTCAAGTCCCCTCATTTGGAACCGAACGGGGAATAGGGTACAATAAGGGCAGTCAAGACAGACCGTACATTACAGCATGTTAGGAGAGAGGCAGCTATGAACGCTCTGGAAACCATTATTACGATTGTGGTTATGAACGTTGTCTATGTATCCCTGTTTACGATTCGAATCATTCTCGTTATGAAGGCCAGAAGGCTGCTTGCTTCTTTCATCAGTATGTTCGAGGTGTTTGTCTATTTAATGGCATTAAATATTGTGCTGCAAAATATTAATCAGCCTCTGAATCTGGCCGCTTATTGTATCGGATGGGGGGCCGGCGTGTGGCTGGGCATTAAGATAGAAGAATGGATTGCCTTAGGCTATTCTACGCTGCAAATCGTCGTGAATTACGAATCCACTCAATTGCCAATTACGCTTAGGGAAAAGGGCTACGGCGTCACCAGCTGGATGGCAGAAGGAAGAGACGGCCCGCGGCTTGTCATGCAGGTGCTGACGAAACGCAATCAAGAGAAGCGTCTCATGCAGCTCATTCAGGACTTGGCGCCCAAAGCCTTTGTGATTTCCTACGAGCCCCGTACCTTCCGCGGCGGCTTTTGGACCAAACGATTGAAAGACCTCAGAGAATGAGGTCTTTTTTTTGCAACGGCCATTCCTCTCTTTCATGTTTCAATTAAGGCTGATTAGGGTAAACCTATACAGTATGAAGGAGTGATGGCAGCGGATGATTCGTTTTGAACATGTAATGAAACGATATGAAGACGGATATGTCGCCCTCAAAGACATCAATCTCGAATTTAAAGAGGGAGAATTGACAGTTCTGATCGGCCCAAGCGGCTGCGGGAAAACCACACTGATGAAGCTGATTAATCGTCTGAACAATCCTAGTAAGGGGAAAGTTCTTATACGGGGTAAGGATATCTCGACCATCGATCCTGTGGAGCTGCGGCGCAGTATCGGGTATGTCATTCAAAATATCGGTCTATTTCCTCACATGACCATAGCGGCTAATGTTGCTGTAGTCCCTAAGCTGCTGCATTGGGATAAGGCTCGTATCGACAGCAGGGTCGACGAACTGCTGCAGCTGGTGAATCTGGAACCGGAGACTTACCGTAACCGCTATCCCGCGGAGCTCAGCGGAGGACAGCAGCAGCGTATCGGCATTATTCGCGCTCTTGCGGCCAATCCGGATATTATCTTGCTGGATGAACCGTTCAGCGCATTGGATCCAATCAGCCGGGAGCAGCTGCAGGAGGATCTGGTACGCCTTCAGCAAGAGCTGAAGCAGACCATTGTGTTCGTTACCCACGATATGGATGAGGCTTTGAAGATTGCGGATACGATTGTCCTTATGAAGGACGGGGAAGTCGTTCAGAAGGGACGCCCGGAGCATATTTTACGTCACCCGGCTAATGAGTTCGTCAAAAGCTTTATTGGAGAAAAGAGGCTTCAGACCGAAGCACCGGGCGAATCCATTTCCGTTGACGAAGTATTGACGGAAAATGCGGTCATAGCCTATCCGACCCGTGGGATGGCGGAAGCTATCAAATTGATGGAGAAGCGCCGAGTGGATTCCCTGATTATTGTGGATCGGAATCGCGTTTTACTCGGGTACGCAACGATATTCCAGGTACTGGACCGGTATCGGGAGGAAAATGCAACCTTGGCGGATGTGATGAAGCCTTTCGAGCACGTAGTCGAGTCCGGTACGCCTCTAATGACGGCGATCACGATCATGAATGAGCGGGGCTTGCCCTACATACCCGTTGTTCGGGAAGGCAAATTTGCGGGATTGATGACCAAAGGCAGTATCGTGCGGCATCTTGCCGAAGTCTACACGCCGGCGGAGGACGTTAATGAGCCGGTGCAGGATGAAAATCCTTCTGCGGATATGGGAACTGCGGATGAGAGGGAGGAGGAAAAGGGATGATGGGCTCCTACTTCGATTTTTTGGCCAGCCGGCAGGCGGATATTTTTCAAGCGCTCAAGGAGCATTTGATGATTTCCTTCGTTTCTGTGCTGCTCGGTGCGATTATTGCGATTCCTATCGGTATTTTATTGGCGGGGAACCGGATAGGCTGGCTGAACCAACTCGTCTTTGTAATTGCCAACATTTTACAGACGATACCAAGCCTTGCGCTTCTTGCGATTTTAATTCCGCTGTTAGGGGTAGGCAGAACTCCTGCTATCTTTGCATTATTTCTGTATTCCTTGATGCCGATATTACGCAATACATTCGCCGGCTTTCAGTCGGTCGACCCGAATCTGCTGGAGGCGGCGAGAGGAATGGGGTATAACAAAACCCAGACACTGCTTCGTATTCAGCTGCCTTTGGCCTTTCCTTACATCATGTCGGGGATCCGGGTGACGACGGTGTATATCATAAGCTGGGCAACCTTGGCGACATTAATTGGTGCAGGAGGGCTTGGGCAATTGATCTTTTCAGGGATGGGCACCAATAAAAAGGAACTCATTGTTACCGGAGCCATCCTGGCCGTGATACTGGCTTTAGTAACAGATTTTATTCTCAGTCTGGCAGAAAAATGGGTCACCTCCAGCGCCAACCCGGCAGCCCGCCGCACCAAAGCCTCCCGGGGGGGAAGCCGATGAACAGATTCAGGCCTATTTTCGTTCTGCTCATGCTGGGAGCGGCTTTCGCGGCATTACTGTCCGGCTGCGGAAAGAAAGATACGATTATTATCGGTACCCAGACCTTTTCGGAGCCCAAAATTCTCGCTCAGATGCATAAGCTGCTTATTGAAAGCCGAACCGATCTTAAGGTCGACGTCCTGCCGGATTTGGCATCCAGTACCGTAGTATTTCAAGCTATGAAGAACAAGGATATTCAAATGGCGGTCCTGTATACCGGGATGATCTTCGATAACTATTTTCCGGTGCAGCCGACCAAAGACCGGGCAAGTGTGCTTCGGCAGGCAAGGGAAGGCTTTGACAAATATTTTGGCATCCATTGGTTCGATCCGTATGGGTTTGAGAATACGTATGCCTTTACGGTCAGGGATGAGCTTGCCAGGCAGAATCATTTTGAGAAAATTTCCGATGTTGGTCCCAAGGCTGCCGATATGACACTAGGAGTTGATACGACGTGGCTTGAGAGGCAGAGTGACGGCTACCCGGCTTTCCGCAAACATTACGGGATAACCTTCGGAAAGACACTGCCGATGGAAGTGGCTTTAGTGTACAAAGCAGTTGCCAGCAACAACGTCGATATCGTACTGGCTTACTCTACCGACTCACGAATCAAGGAGTATAACCTGAAGTCGCTTCAGGACGATAAGCAGTTTTTTCCGCCTTATGATGCCGCGCCGGTTGTCCGGAATGATATATTGTCCAAGCATCCCGAGTTGAATGAGATCATCAATATGCTCGCGGGCAAAATCGATGTGAAAACCATGATCGAGCTCAATTATGAGGTCGATGTGAATAAGCGGAATGAAAGAAAAGTAGCTGAAGAATATTTGCGGAAGGTCGGATTGCTTCAATAAAAGAAGGAGAGGTGCGTATGGATTTGTTTTTCCGGTATGTGGGGGAGAATGGCTCCTATTTGTTAGAGCTTGCGTACCAGCATATCTTGATGGTGCTGTTCGGCTTGCTGCTGGCTCTCGCGGTCGGTGTCCCTCTTGGGATCGTGGCCGCGCGTGTTCCGAGGCTGGCTAACCCGATCCTGGTTCTGGCTAATGTGATTCAAGTATTCCCAAGCATGGCTCTGCTTGTTTTATTGATGATCGTATTCGGGCTTGGCTTCACCTCTGTTGTGATAGGGCTGTTCCTGTATTCCTTGCTGCCTGTTATTCGCAATACTTACGTAGGCTTGACGCAAGTCAATCCGGCGTTATTGGAAGCGGGACGGGGGGTTGGAATGAGTGGAATGCAGCTGCTGTTTCGGGTCCAGCTCCCGCTCGCACTGCCCTTTATATTTACAGGGATCCAGATTGCTGCGGTAATCGCCATTGGGGTTGCTACGATAGCTCCTCTAATCGGGGGTGAAGGGTTAGGCAGAGAGATTTATGCGGGGATCAATATGGACAATCCTGCAAGATTATATGCGGGTGCCATTCCGGCCGCTCTGCTGGCTTTGCTGGCGGACTTTCTTCTTGGCCGGTTGCAGCGTCGTGTGAAATGGGGAGGAGCTTCGTAGTTTACGGCTCACACAGGCCGACAATCAAGTCACTTCACCGCCTGGGATAAAGCAGGAGGAAGTGACTTGTTTCTTTTAGATCGCTTCACGGGCGTAGAGAGGGAGCAGCGGCTGATGCGGCTGTCCAGACTTCGGTACAGGCTGGCAAATTCCGGCCGGGTACAGCGTATTGTTCCAATACCGGAAGCCGCTTGTAAACAAGACCTCCTCTTTAGACAGAGCGGGAGGGTGAAGTTTATTACAACATAGGCAATAATACATATTCCTTCTCCTTTCGACATCTGTTACTAATTATAGACAATTTTTAACCTATTCATGTGATTCTAATCACTTTTTTATAATTTCATTGACCTCCGAATCGTCACCGGTGTCTCACTGCACCAAGAGCCCATGACTGCATACAATGTGAGGAAAACACTCCATAGGCCGCGATGGAATCAGAACGGGGGTGGCCTAAAAGATGGGGGAGGAACAAGATGCTGTACCCTCTGATAGATAGTATGCTTCTGTATGCGAGGCTGGCCTGGGACCAGCCGGATTACGAATCCCAGCAGGCCCTGGAACGTGCGGCACTGGATGCTTATATTTACGGATTTCCGTTGGTACTGATGGATGTTACGAAAAGAACCGGAGCGGCGGGTCTGACCCAGAAAAACCGCTTTTACCACCAAAAGGTTCTCTCAACTCCCAAATTTACGCAAGTGATCAGACCGAATGTCGATACGCTTTATTCATCCGCTTGGCTTGATCTGTCAGCAGGCCCGCTGCTTCTGCATGTCCCCGATACGAACGGCCGTTATTATTTGCTGCCGATGCTGGATGCATGGTCGAACGTATTCGCTTCGATAGGTGCACGAACGACAGGAACCAAGGAACAAATATTTGTGCTTGCCGGGCCGGGGTGGCAAGGGAATCTGCCGCCTAACCTTCCTGTCATCCACACTCCCACCAATAAGGTTTGGATAACCGGCCGGATTCAAACGAACGGCCCTCAAGACTACCCGGCTGTTCATGCTATTCAACGGGAGCTTCATCTGTCCCGGCTCAATCCGCAGGCTCCCGAATTGTTGCAAGATCACCTCATTATAAGCCAGCATTCACCGAAGGACCTGGTGGCTTCTATGGATGCGGCGCAATTCTTCAACCTTATGATGTCGTTGATGTACCGGAATCCGCCTTATCCGGCTATACAGAGTCCGGAAATGTCGATGAAGCTTCAAGCTCTGGGTTTAATCCCGAGCCCGAGCTTTCAATTCAGCAGCTTGAATTCCCGCGCTCAAGAGGCTTTAACTAAAGCGGTAGCAGAGGGGCCTAAAGCAATAGAAGCTGCTGAGCAAAAAATATTCACTGAGAACGAAACGAACGGATGGAGCATGCTGCTGCGTGATATCGGTCATTATGGAACGAACTATATCCAGCGTGCTGTAGTGGCCAAATCGCTGTTTGGAGCCAACATTCCCGAGGATGCTGTATACGCCTATAATTTTAAGGATAATCAGGGGAATCCTCTGGATGGGAACAACCAATATACGATTCGGTTTCCTCCCGGCCAGACACCTCCGGCACAAGCCTTCTGGTCCATAACGCTGTATAATACTGAAGGCTTTCTAGTGAAAAATTCCCTTAACCGATATGCTGTCAGCCCGCATCTTGGAAATCTTCAATATAACCGGGACGGCTCCCTTGATATTTATGTTCAGCACGCCAGTCCGGGGACAGAAATTGAATCGAATTGGCTCCCCGCTCCGGAAGGTCCGTTCAATCTGATGCTGCGAATCTATTGGCCTCAATCTAACGTACTGCATGACCAATGGCATCCGCCTGCGGTCGCAAGAAGCTTTTGATCGTAATCAGCTCTTCATTATCCCGGCTATGAATCTATAGTCCGGGATTTCACTGTATACGGTCATATCTGGCTTTTCCTTGCATACTAATAGGCATGAAATTGTTGTTGAATCTTGCAGGGGGAGGCTTAAGATGAACGATGAGGTGAATTGGGAAACGCATGTGAAGGCTTTTTTGCCGCCCGGAGCCGAGCTGGTTGTCATTCCTGCTGCGAACCAAACCGCCGCTATTGCCGCCGCCGATCTGGACGGAGATCAGGTACAAGAAATCGCTGCGGTATATCGGATGGAGCAGGAGCAGCATCTGATGATTTTGAAATATTGGGATCAAGATTGGATTGTCGCCGATGTCAGGGCGGTTCCGGCTCTGCCGGTTGGTATTATGCTGGCCGTGCCTGTCATTGACAACAGCAGGAGCAGTCTGATTATCGGCTGGCAGGAGGAAAAGGCTTATCGGCTGTCTGTATATGATTGGACTCCTGCCGGTCTAAGAGATGTCGTGCCGGGGACGGTATCATTTTCTTTCATGGAAGCAGCGGATATTCCCGGACGTTCAGGCTGGGATGGCATTACAGAGCTTGTTTTATGGACTCATGATGAGGCGGATGCGTATCGCGTATCGGTGCTGAGATGGGACGATGGAGAGTTCATTGATGTTACCGATGAGCATCCGCTGTATTACCACAAGGTCGTCCGATATTACGAGGGCTTAACGCGGCAGCGTCCTGATGTGCCGCTGTACTGGTACTATTTGGCCGATGCACAGCTGAAGGCTGATATGCCGGATTGGGCGCATACCACCATGCAGCATTTGTACCGGTCGGGATTATCGCTTCCGCTGGAGCAGCGGCTTCTAGCCTTACAGCAGGAAATCACGGACAAACGCCAGCCGGACCCCCGATTCCTATGGCGGATCAAGCTATTCCCCGCGTCGGTCAAAACAACGAGCGGGACCAAGTGGGGATATATCGACAGTAAAGGGAATATGAAGCTGCAGCCTCAATATGATTATGCCTATGATTTTCAAAGCAATGGGCTGGCAAGGGTCCATACGCATGGCCGCACCGGGGTCATCAATGCCTCGGGTAATTATGTTGTAAGGCCGATATACGATTCGATCGAGGAATTTAAAGAGGGAAGAGCGGTTGTTATTGACAAACAAGGCTTCAAGCTGATGGATGAGTCGGGACGCATCGTGACCAAAAGAGGATACTCCTACATGGCTTCATTAAGCAACGGCCGAGCTATGTTTGCTATCACGGAGTCATCAGGTTCGAATAAGTATGGGTATCTGGATGCGAACGGTAATGAAATCATTCCTGCCCAATACGAATCTGCCGGCATGTTCAGTCATTCCAAAGCAGTTGTGAAGATAAAGAAGAATGAGTTTGCGTTGATCGGGCTAAACGGCGAGATCCTTGCCAGATATCCTTATGCCTTTGTCGGGGAACTGGGAGACGGTCTGCTTCCTTTCCAGCAGGAAGAGAACGGTAAATTCGGCTATATAGATGAGAATGGGAAGGTCGTGTTAGAGCCGGCCTATACCGGGGCGCAGTCTTTTTCCGAAGGCCGAGCCGTCGTGAACACGGGTGAAAATTTTACGGCGCAATATGGGCTTATTGACCGCAGCGGCCATACTATCGTTCAACCGGAATATAATGATATTCAGCAGCTCGGTGAACAGAGGGTGGCGCTTGGCAAAGCCATTGATCCTAATCAGCCGTTCATCGGTTCGATCTATGCTATTGCCGATCATAACGGGAAAATACGGACGGAATTCAAGTATTATGAAGTCAATCCGTACCATAAAGGACTGGCATCCGTCTATGACGCGGACCAAACCTATTTCATTGACCGCAGCGGAAATGCCGCTTCCGGTTATCCCAAGGTAAACGGCAGCGGAACCGTAAAGCTGGAGGACTCCCTGATCCAAGCGAACGTAGACCGCCGATTATCTTATTTGGACCGCTCCGGGAGAGTCGTATGGCATCAGAATACGGTCATACCGCTGCGCTTAACGTATAAAGTGAAGGAAGAGAAATATAAGCCCAACCGAAATTATCTGGTCTATTATCCGCAGCTTGAAGGAATGAGGGAACGAGCAGCCCAGCAGCGCGTCAATGACAGGCTGAAGAGCTTGTCCCAAGTCAAGCCGGTGCCCGCCGGGGAACAATTGAGCTACAGCTATGACGGGGACTTCGAGATAACCTTTTTCAAGAAAAATCTGCTTGTTGTGGAATTGGACGGCTACAATTATCCTTTCGGGGCTGCTCACGGCATGCCTACCAGAGTTTATGCGCATGTGAATGTAGAGGACGGTCAATTCTACGAGCTAAAAGACTTGTTCAAGCCCGGAAGTCCTTACGTTAAGGTGCTTAGTGATATCATCGCCCGGCAGATCCGGGAGGATCCCCAATATTCCTATGTGTTTCCTAATACTTATCAGGGCATTAAGCCGGATCAGCCGTTCTATGTTACGGAGCATGCGCTGCATATTTATTTTCAGCCTTATGAAATTGCTCCGTACGCGGCCGGCTTTCCGACGTTCAACATTCCGTTTGTGCAGATCATGAGCTTGATTGATGTCAACGGCAGCTTCTGGAACTCATTTCATCCCTGATGCGAAGGGGAGACAAAAACAGCGCAGATAGAGCGGGATCTGCGTTGTTTTGCGTTCTATTCTTCGAGTCCGGTAAAAAAGGAGGAGTTGTTATGCTGTACGATTGTGCCATCATCGGCGGAGGACCGGCAGGCTTGAACGCGGCCCTGGTATTGGGGAGAGCAAGAAGACAGGTTATCGTCTACGACAGCAATCAGCCGCGCAATGCCGTGACCCGCGAATCGCACGGTTTTTTAACAAGAGACGGGATCGAACCGGCGGAGTTCCGCCGTCTTGCTCATGCGGATATCGCCAAGTACCCTACGGTTCGCATACAGCATGCCGAGGTGACGATGGTCAATAGAAGCTATGCGGGGTTCGAAGTGATTACCTCATATGGAGAGCGGATAGAAGCCCGGAAGCTGATCCTGGCTACGGGTATAAAGGAGATATTTCCGGACATTGCCGGACTTAGCCGATTCTATGGTCAAAGCTTGTTTAATTGCCCGTATTGCGACGGCTGGGAGCTAAGGGACAAAAGGCTGGTCGTTGTGGCGGAAGGGCCGCACTTGTTTCACGGCAGTAAAATCATCAGCAATTGGAGCCGTGATTTGCTAATCTGCACGAACGGGCATCGCAGCCTGACACCCGAACAAATAAGGCTTCTTGAGTATAAAGGCATGCGAGTGATGCAGCAGCCGATAGCGGCCTTTGAAGGCACCGGGGGACAGCTGGAGCAGGTTGTGTTTGCCGATGGAACGCGGGTCCCGAGAGACGGCGGCTTTGTAACGCCGAAATGGGTCCACGCCGCGCCGTTCGGCGAGTGGCTTGGCTGCTATAAGAATGAGCTGGGCGCTATTGTGACGGATGGCTTCGGCCGCACGAATGTCAAAGGGGTCTACGCGGCAGGCGACGCCTCTGTCATCGCACCGTCGCAGCTTATTATTGCCGCAGCGGAAGGAAGCCGGGCGGCCATCGGATTGAATGGGGATTTGACAGAAGAGCTGTTTATGCAGTGGTAGCCAACTGCCGCCGCGGATAATGACGAAGGCCATACCGCATATAGAGGAATGGCCTTTTGTGGGCATAGTCTAGAACCGTCCCGATTTAAAAATCGAGAAAAGAAGAAAGACGAACATGAGCGTGGCTACGCAAAAGCCGATCTCTATAACCGGAAAGTCCCAGAGCAGGGTGGATTGGCGGCCCAGGGACGAGCCGATAATGAGTCCGACCATAATAATGCTGAACGAGAGCAGGACGATGCTGAACGACAGGCGGTTGCTGATCCGGTCCATCTTTTTCATCAACGTATCGAGCTCCGAAATGGAGATATCCAGATGCAGCTTGCCCTTCTTCATCATGCCGAACAGCTCGCGAAGCTTGGACGGCATCTCCAGCAGCAACTCGGTATATTCGCTGAACTGGCTCCAGGCATTCCCGGCGAGATTGCGCGGACTGAAGCGTTCAGCGAACAGCTTGCGTCCGAACGGTTCAGCAACGCTGACTATGCTGAATGACGGATCCAGAGAGGTTACAACCCCTTCCAGCGTAAGCAGGGTTTTACCCAGCAAGGTCAGATCGGCAGGGATTCGGATGCGGTGCTCGTATGCAACGCCCAGCAAATCGGTAACCGTTTCTCCCAGCTTAAGCTGGCTGAGAGGAACATCGTAATATTTTTCGCGAAGCTCGTTGATATCGTTTCGCAGGGTATCCATATCCACTTCATCCGGTATGGCTCCGATTCCTTGAATCGCCTTGATTACGCCCTCCGTGCTGTTGCGCCGCAAGGCGATGACGAGGGAGCCGAAATGATATTTCATCATAGGCGTCAAACGGCCTACCATGCCAAAGTCGATAAGGCCGATCACCTGATCCGGCAATACCATGATATTGCCCGGATGCGGATCCGCATGAAAGAAGCCCTCACCGAAGATTTGCTGGAACACCAGCCGGGTGATTCGCTCGGCGATGACTTTCCTATCGTAGCCCAATTCGTCCAGCGCTTTATCATCGGTTATTTTGACCCCTGCCAGATAGTCCATCGTTAGTACGTTGGTGCTCGTATAATTCCAATAGATGGACGGCAGCCTGATCTGTGGATTACGGTGAACAGGCTTCGCCATCCGTTCGGCGTTTCTTCCCTCATTCATATAATCAAGCTCGGCACGCAGAGATTGAGACAATTCAAAGACCATGTCGCTTACTTGGTATTTCTTGGCCCAAGAGATGCGATGCTCCGCGAGTCTTGACAAGTTTTCCAAAATCTCCAGATCGGTCTCTACGACCGTCCTGATATTAGGCCGTTGTACTTTAACGGCGACCTGTTCTCCTGAATGGAGCCGGGCAAGATGAACCTGACCTATAGATGCGGCGGCCATTGGGGTCTCATGAAATTCGGCAAAGAGAGAATCAAAGGGCTCGCCCAGCTCGTTCTCTAGCACTTGCAGCACCTGTTCCATAGGGATGGGAGGGACTTGATCCTGCAGCTTGACCAGTTCCTCTATGATATCCGCCGGCAGCAAGTCCGGGCGAGTGCTTGCGATTTGGCCTATTTTGACAAAGGTAGGACCCAGCTCCTCGAGGAAAAGCCGGATCCGTTCTCCGATAGATCGGGAGCGTGCATCCTGCCGCTCCTTCAAGCTGATGCGCGAGCCGGTGAGAAGCTCCGGCAGACCGAGCTCTTTGATAAGGAAGCCGAAGCCGTTGCGGGTGAACGCCTTGGCAATATCCCGGTACCGCTGCAAGTGCCGCAGCTTTCGGCCGAAGCTCATGGAGGGGATAGCGGAGGGAGCTCAGCAGTTCCGCCGGTTTGCCCCTCAAGCTCCGTGACTCGGCGCTCAAGCTCCCCGATCCGTTGGGTGAGCCGCACATAGTCATCCTTGGTTGTTAAGTTCGCTTCATGAAGCACTTGGCGTACAGTGCTGCGAATTTTTTCCTCCAGAGAGCTTTGTGCTTCCTTCCCTTTACGAATCAGATCATCCACATACTTTTGAGATTCCGCTTTATTGACTTCACCTTTTTTGACCATTTCCTCTACGAATTTCTCTGCCTGTTCCTTACTGGCAACGGCCAGGCCCAAGCCCAGCGCTACGGCCTTCTCGAATAGTTCTCTCATTTCGATTTCCCTCCATACGAATAATGAAGCGGTAAGATGCGCCATTTCATATAGTATACTTAAGTGAGAGAGGAATTATGTAGGAGCTTGAGCAAGTAGGGTTATTGGGCAGGGAGGGAAATGGATGCTTCTCTCCAGATGGTTGGAGGCGGAATGGCGACGATCGAGGCTTTCCCGCATCAGGAATCTGATTCCCTGGTAAAGCTGGAAGCTTGCTATGTTTAATCTTTTTTCGGCTTCCGGAAATATAGCACTAACAGCGTCAAAATTATCAACAGACTAATGGCAGGAGGGAGGAAGGCCTTGTATAAACGGAAGTATCGAATAATGAGATACCATTTCGCTCCCAGCCCGTTACCGGTCATAATGAATACGGTAGTCCAGATAAGGGCTCCTGTATAGGAAAAAAATGCGAACTTCTTATAGTTCATATGAGACAAGCCTGCGGTGATTGCAATAAAATGACGCACTCCGGGAATAAAGTAACCGATGATAAGTAAAATGCTGCCGTACTTCACGAACATGCTCCGCGATTTCTCAATATGCTCTAGATTGACGTGGAGCTTCGCGGCAAAGCGTTGAATGACGGGGTAGCCCAATTTGGCTCCGATCAAATAGCTTATTGATATTCCGGCGATGGAGCCCGACAATGCGCTGATCATTGCCAATGACAGCTTCATAGTTCCCTGTGCTACGTTATAGCCTACGTAGGTTAATAATAATTCATCCGGTATTGGTAATCCGATCACGCCGAACGCTAATGCGAGAAAAATGCCGACGTAGCCGAAGCGCGAAAGAAACCAAGTCAAATGTCCGTGCATCATATCCTCCTTCAGCTATGCAGCTTAGCTAATAATTCCCAATATAGCTATGCACTCTAATGATAAGGATTATGTATTAACCGATGGATAATAAAAAGAAAACCTCTATCAAAGACTTTTAAAGATGAGCGACCTTAAACATACCACGTTAGCAAAACTCGCTTCTTTAAAAATATGGATGATTTCGCAAAACAAAAAAAAGGCGGCCTCACGCCGCCTCCTTCTTATAAGAGCAAGTATAAAAGAATAATGATTGCCAAAGCGAGTGTAGATAGCAGGGATAGCCATAGAATAAAAAGTCTGAAATACCGGTCGGAATCCTGTTCTCTATCACGGTTATGCGGGTCAGAAACCATTTGAACTAATCTCCTGAGCTGTTTGTTCTGTAAACAACGAGGATGGTGCTTCTTTGAACTGCGCTTTTGTCCGGTTTGCTCTTGATCATCGTTCCATAGCTTATGCTAATGAACTGTTCTTCTTTAAGCGTTGCCAAAAATTCGTTTGCTTTTCTCTCGGCGTAGCTGCTGTCGGAATCAATAAATTCTTTTACTTGAATCATCGCTTTTCACCCTTTATCATCTAATAATGAAGCAGAGGTCATTTATACATTTAATGTAAAATTCCTCTGGAAGTAGCAAAGCATTCCGCTCTCTTTCTAAGAGGGAATGCCTTATTAGTCGAAGATACCATACTTGGAATCTTGAGTCAAACATGAAAAAAGTACCAGATAATAGAAAAAGCGAATCCATGTATCCGCATGGCTGCTGTTATAAAGGCAGATTAAAGCTTTGGAGCTTGCATTGCTTATTAACCCCCGCTTGTTTACAATAGAGAAAAAAATAGAGTCTTACAATGAATGAGGTGGGTGCAATGCGGTCGGAAGACCAGATCAAACGTATGGTAATTCAATTGGAACAGATGCTTCAAAGGCTGGATACGGATAAGAATCGGGATGAAATCAAAGAGGTTCATGCCCAGCTGCAAATGCTGCAATGGGTTCTTGACGCTCCTGCCGGCAAATATCATGCTTGATTGTCATAGATAGAAGAGGAAGTTAGAATTAGTAGTCAGCATAACGAAGAAAAGGTGGACTGCAGCAATGACTCCATGCCCTAACTGCAAAAGAAATACGGAGCTTCAAAAGCAAAAATGTCCTCACTGCGGCAAGACCTTTCAGTATACCGTCGCCCAGAAATTTGACCTCATGGCTGAATCTGTGGAGGCTGCCCTGCGATTAGAACTGGAAAGAAGGAAAAAAGCGCAGAATCATAACCCGGTTATGTAGCCTGAAGGGCCCTTGAAGGTCCTTTTGCGAGGAGGGAAATAGATGAGAGTGAATCGGCTGGATCATCTGGTAGTCACGGTTCGCGATATCGAAACGGCATGCGAGTTCTATTCTCGGGTTATGGGAATGGAGATAGTCACCTTTGGTAATGGCAGGAAGGCGCTTCAGTTCGGCCGTCAAAAAATAAATCTGCATCAGTTTGGACAGGAATTCGAGCCTAAGGCTGCTTCACCGCTGCCTGGGTCCGCAGATCTATGCTTTATAGCCGATACGCCGTTGGATGAGGTGATTCGGCATTTGGAGCAATGCGATGTGAAGCTGGAAGAAGGACCTGTTCAGCGGACAGGCGCTCTCGGAG
This sequence comes from Paenibacillus vulneris, assembly GCF_039543185.1. Taxonomy (NCBI): domain Bacteria; kingdom Bacillati; phylum Bacillota; class Bacilli; order Caryophanales; family Paenibacillaceae; genus Paenibacillus; species Paenibacillus vulneris. The sequence goes on from NZ_BAABJG010000015.1 coordinate 18,859, forward strand.
CCATAATGTCGGTCTATTTTCGCGATCCCGACGGCAATTTGATAGAAGTGTCCAATGAGATGGAGTAATTCTCTTCTCTCGCCATGTTGGACAAGATGAAATCAGGTTAAACGATAAACCCCCCTTCCAACGGAAGGGGGTTCTAATGCTAACTTATTTCCAGTTAGATCCAAGCGCGGCTAACAATAACCAAAAGGATGAACAATACCAAGATAACAGCTGTGCTTGTAAATAGTCCGCCGCCGATGCCGCCTCCGTATCCAAGTCCGCCAACTAATCCACCCATTGTTGGATTCTCCTCTCACTAACATAGTTTAGGGGGTATTGCGTAATCCCAAATCTAAGATATGTAAATCCAGCAAGTGATGCTTGGATAGATGTCATCGAAGTACAAATGGGGCTGCAGTATAGAAATCATCCAACCGGCTTTGGAAGCGGGACCTTTTTTTCGGTAACCGTAACCGTGTAGGTATGTCGGATCGTATTGTTTGCTTTCCACATCTCATACCGAATCGTCGGGATACCTAGTTGAAGAATAATACGATCGCAATCCAAGGGTTGCTTCATCTTCTGTACCTCCTGTCCTTGGTTTATAGTTGTCTAAAAAAAGAAATGCCACCTTTCCGCAGAAAGGTGGCCGGGTTGCACTACTCGCTCCATCGAATCTAAGTGCCCATATACAGATTCGATCTCATTGCTTGCCTGAAACCATAATACCAAAAAATCGGAACACATTCTGTTTGAAAATACACAGAAACTAACATTTACGAAGTAAAAATAGGGAATCAGGTCAAGAGATACAATATTGCGGAATTAAATGTTATATGGTAATATTTATGTTATTATTTCCATTTGAATCGGTGAAGGAGGTGTCAATATGTTGCAAGTTACTGAGCGTAGCAAATGGTCCCTATTCTGGGTGCATCTGACTACGATCGTATTCCGTTCTGCTGTAAACGGGAGAGGTCTGTCTTCTTACGGTAACTGCAACATTTTGACCCATCCAATCTAATCGGCTGCCGGCTCCATGCCGGTATGATTAGTATGATCAGGCGCGTGAAGCCATGGGTAAAAGGTTGCCTTTTGCCTGTGGCTTTTTTGTGCTGTCCAACACTAAATCGAATGTGAGCGTGAGGAATATGTTACTATGTGCAATGGATAAATTGAGTAAATCCTGGGGCGGTACGCCTGTGATTCAACAGCTGTCATTGGAAATCCAGGAGGGTGACCGGATTGGAATGGTTGGCCCTAACGGATGCGGTAAAACCACACTGATGAAGCTTATGGCAGGGATAGAGACTCCTGATGGCGGGATAATTCATTATAAAAAGGGGAGCCGTACGGCTCTTCTTGAACAAATACCGGATTACGACCCGAGGACTACGGTGAAGGGCGTTCTTCAGGAAGCGTTCGCCAATCTGTATAAGATGCAGGAGCGAATGTCGGAATTGGAGGTAAGGATGGCGAACCCTCTCGAAGCAGATAAAGCCTTGATTGAATATGGGAAGCTGCAGGAGGCCTTCGCCTCCGCCGGCGGATATGAGATTGAAGCGAATCTTTCCAGGGTAGCTAACGGACTAGGGATTTCGCATCTCCTGCACCATGCATTCGGACATTTGAGCGGGGGAGAGCGAACCAAGGTCTGTCTGGCTCACATCCTGCTGCTCAACCCGGATTTGCTTCTTCTGGATGAGCCTACGAATCATTTGGATTTGAATGCTGTGGAATGGCTGGAGGGTTACTTGCAGCAATACACCGGGAGTGTCGTGGTTGTGTCCCATGACCGATATTTTCTGGATCGGGTTGTGAATAAGATCTTTGATATAGAGGGCGGAGCCATTGATGTGTATCATGGCAACTATTCTTATTTTGTGGAGGAAAAGGAGCGCCGATTGCTGCTCGAATTCGCATCCTATCAGGAACAGCAGAAGAAGATCAAGAAGATGGAGGAGGCGATCAAGCGAATGCGGATTTGGGCTGCGCAAGCGGATAATCCTAACATGTTCAAGCGTGCTGCAGCCATGCAAAAAGCACTAGACCGCATGGAGAAGCTGACCAAGCCGGTTCTTGAACGCAAGAAGATCGGATTGATGCTCGAATCGGGGGACCGAAGCGGCAATGACGTGCTGAAGCTGGAGCAGGTAGGTAAAGTCATTGACAGAAACGGCAAGAAGCAGCTTCTGTTCGATCAGCTTGATATGCTGATCCGGCATCAGGATTATGCAGCCATTGTCGGTGAAAACGGAAGCGGCAAGTCCACCATCCTGAAAATGATTGCGTCCGAACTTCAGCCGGATCACGGGAAGGTCACCTTAGGCAGCGGAGTCAGAATAGGCTACCTGGCTCAGCAGGATGCGTTCGGTGATGAAGACATGACGATGCTCGATGCGTATCGGCAGGTGGTTATGGTAGATGAAGGAGAGGCGCGTCAGCGGCTTGCCGGGTTTTTATTCTATGGCGCCGCCGTGTTCCGCAAGCTGAAAAGCTTGAGCGGCGGTGAACGCATGCGGCTCCGATTAGCGCAGCTCATGGCACAAGACGTGAATGTACTGCTGCTCGACGAGCCTACGAACCATTTGGACATTGATTCCCGCGAGGCGCTCGAAGACACCTTACAGAGATTTACAGGCACCGTCCTTTGCGTTTCGCATGACAGGTACTTTTTGAATAAACTGTTCGATGTTACTTATTGGCTTGAGCATGGGAGACTGACGAAATTTGTCGGCCGATATGATGATGCAAGGGCAAAACGCGAGGAGTTGAGCCAGTCTCTGAGGCCTTCCCATAGCGAACCGATGGTAAAAGAGAATGATTCAAAGAAGGCTCGGGAATCCAAAGAGCGGACACATAGTTCCAGGGAGCTGCAGGAAAGGGATAAAAAGCATGCTAAGCTGGAAACCGACATTGAATCGCTGGAGCGAAAGATTACGTTGTTGGATGAGGCGATGCTGCTTGAAACGGATTCCGGCAAGCTATTCGCTATGCATAGCGAGAAAATGATTCTGGAAGCAGAGAGGGAGCTTCTGTACCAGCAGTGGGAGCTCCTCTCCGGGGAATAAAAGGATATTCTGTTCTTAATCCCAGATTATGAAACATAATCTGGGAAAGTACGTAATGAACTGTACGACATACTCACCACTGGAGGTTGATGGTATGAATGCAGAAGTGACCAAAATTCCCAAGAGGCCTAACGTTGGCTTCGTCGTGACGTCCGTTTTTATAGCGCTGCTGATCGTCATCATCGGATTGAACAGCTTTGCATCCGTACAATACGGGCATGTGGGACTGTACAAAACGTTCGGCAAGTTAAATGATGAGATACTTGGCCCTGGAATACACTTGAAGCTTCCTTTCGTTCAGAGCGTTATTCAGGTCAACACCCAGGTTACCAAGGCAGAGACGGATACGTCCGCTTCGTCCAAGGACCTTCAGCCGGTTTCTACGCATGTTGCCGTTAACTACTCTGTCAACAAAGAGGCTGCCTTTAATTTGATGAACAATATTGGAGGCAATTTTGACTCGGTTATTATCTCGCCGGCAATCCAAGAGATCGTCAAGGAGGTAACGGCCAAATATCCTGCGGAGGATTTGATTGCCAAGCGGGATGTCGTTGCGGGAGAAATCAGCGATCATTTGACGAAACGGCTGGCCAAATATGATCTGATCGTGAACGATATTAACATCGTGAACTTTAAATTCTCGGATGCCTTCAACCAGTCGATCGAAGCCAAGCAGGTGGCGCAGCAGCAAGCATTGAAAGCGGAGAACGATTTGAAGCGTATTGAGATTGAAGCCAAGCAGAAAATTACGCAGGCCCAAGCCGAGGCGGAATCGTTGAAGCTGAAGAAGCAGGAGATCACGCCGGATTTGGTTCAGCTTAAGCAGATTGAAGTGCAGGAGAAAGCACTGGAGAAATGGGATGGCCGTCTTCCGAGTGTGACCGGAGGAGCGACTCCCTTTATCGACCTGAACTCGTTAGGCAGCAAATAAAACCGCGAGCACGCGCTCTCGACACACATGGACAAAAATGGTAAATTGGAGGAGGGGTTATCAGACTTTCCTCCATAAACAGTTGTGGCATTAATGGTAATACTGGGTTGCCATAATCCATGAATGCAATATGCTTCCTCTATGATTTGGTTCTAAACCGCATATTAGGGCTGTTGACCCTATAAGGCGGTTTTTTTTATTACTTCCTAAGGAGCTGGGGCAGCGGCGCAAATATATCTTGTGCGGAAAAGCCCCGATTGACAGGAGGAAAATGAATTCAGCAATCAGAAATAGTCGGTCCTGCCAAATCCGAATTCCTAAAAGACAGACATAACGGTAGTTAACAGGTTACAATCCGTCCCTTTTTGGTAAAAATGAGGATATGAGGTGATCCCTGTTGCAGGTTTTTACACCGTTTCAGCCAATGAACGTCAGTATTCAACATGAGCCGTTTGACGATCCTCAATACTTATTTGAGCCCAAATGGGACGGCTGGCGTATTGTGATCCATAAGCAAGGAAGCCGGATTGAGGCTTACACACGTCATGGGAATAAGGTGACGAAGAAGTTTCCCGAGCTCGAACAGGCTGTATCGGCTATTCAGGCTCATACTGCGATTTTGGATTGTGAAGGGATCGTTATGCGAGACGGGAGACCCGTGTTTGACGATTTCAGCTACCGTGGACGACTCAGCAGCTCCATGAGGATAGCGCAAGCGGTTGCGACACATCCGGTAACTTTTGTAGCTTTTGACTTGCTGTTCACGGAGCGCGAGCATAGCAATGAGCCGCTAATGGAACGAAAGGCACGACTGCATGAGCTCCTCGTTCCTAACTCCGTCATTATGCCGACCCTGTATGTAAAGGAGAGAGGGAAGGCTTTGTTCGAGCTGACTCGGGAACGGGACATGGAAGGCATCGTGGCCAAACGAACGGATTCTATCTATAAGCCGGGCACGTTGAGCCGGGATTGGGTTAAAATCAAGCATTTTAAAACCATTGACGCTGTTATCCTTGGTTTCCGGACGAAGCCCTTCGCGCTGGTGATCGGGCTGCAGTTCCGTACCGTTAAGAACAAGCCTGTCGGAGTGGTGGAATTCGGACTTACTTATGAAGATAAAGAGCGTTTTATGGAGCTGTCCAAGGACCTCTATCTGGAGTATGACAAGCAAACCCAATGGATTCAGCCCAAGCTGTGCTGCCGCATCCAATATTTGGAGCGATCGGACACTCATCAGCTTAGGACAACGATATTTAAGCAATTTTTGCCGGATAAAAAACCGGAGGACTGCTTTTGGCATTCCTGAACGTCTCGAAGAATTGAGAACCTTATCCAGTCTATGATACTATGAATAAGAAAACGAATAAGAATTTCACTAGGGGTGCTGATGCAGCTGAGAAAGGCGGGAGCCTTAACCCTTATACCTGATCTAGGTAATGCTAGCGAAGGGAAGTGGACGCCACGGTAGTGCTGTGCTGCGCGCGTAAACCACTTTGTCCTGCAAAGTGGTTTTTTTGCTGCAATCGTATTCTGCTGAACGATGGAATATTGCGGGTATCCGTATGAACAGGAGGAGAAGGATTGAGTCAGGTATTGGAAGCTTTAATCAGGCAGGTCGATCAGAGGCAGGAAGAGCTGGTTCAGCTAGCCTCACAGCTGATACGATATAAGACCCCGGCGCCTCCGGCCAGAAATACAGAGGAAGCCCAGCAGTTTATCACACAATTCCTGGAGCTTCACGGGTTTACGGTTGATCAATGGGAAGTGTATCCGGGAGACCCGAACGTCGTCGGTATCAAACTAGGACAAGCCTCCGATCAATTCAAGAGCTTGATCCTTAACGGCCACGTGGATGTGGCAGAAGTAAGTGCGGACGAGCCATGGGATACCTCTCCGTTCGAGCCGATTGTCAAGGACGGCGTCCTCATTGGCCGTGGGGCCTCGGACATGAAAGGCGGGCTGGCGGGGGCGCTCTTTGCCATCCAGCTGCTGGACGAAGCGGGCATTAAACTGCCCGGAGACTTGATGTTCCAATCGGTAATAGGTGAAGAAGTCGGAGAAGCAGGTACCCTCCAATGCTGCAAGCGCGGATATCAAGCCGATTTTGCAGTCGTTGTCGATACGAGCGATCTTCATATTCAAGGGCAAGGCGGAGTTATTACTGGTTGGATCACCGTGAAAAGCAAGAAGACGTTTCATGATGCGACCCGGAAAAATATGATTCATGCCGGAGGCGGAATCCTAGGGGCCAGCGCAATCGAGAAGATGATGAAGCTCTTGCAAGGGCTTCAGGAGCTGGAGAGACATTGGGCGGTTATGAAGAGCTATCCGGGGTTTGCACCAGGGACTAATACGATCAATCCGGCCGTTATCGAAGGGGGCAGGCATGCGGCGTTTATTGCCGACGAGTGCAGACTGTGGATCACCGTTCATTTTTATCCGAATGAAACCTATGAGAGTGTATGCCGGGACATTGAAGAGCATCTGAACCGGGTAGCGCAAGCGGATCCGTGGCTTAGGGAGAATCCGCCGCAATACGAATGGGGAGGCTCTTCCATGATAGAGGATCGGGGAGAAATCTTCCCTTCTTTGGAAGTGGATCCGAATCATCCTGCAGTCCAGCTGCTTGGTTCAGCCCATGAAACCATATTAGGCCAGTCGGCTGTGGTGGATGTCTCTCCTTCGGTAACGGATGGGGGATGGTTTGGGGATGCAGGGATTCCGGCCGCAATTTATGGCCCGGGAGATTTAAAAAACGCTCATGCGGTCAATGAACAAGTATCTATAGAGCAGCTGGTTCAATTTACGAAGGTTATGCTGAAGTTCATATACGAATGGGGACACACGGCGAAATAAAGTGACGCTGGAACCCGTTGGAGGAGGAATAGAGATGAAGTTTTCCGAGTATTTGTTAGAAAAACTGCAGCCGGTCTGGCGCAGCAATCATGACCACCCGTTTGTTCAAAAGATGGGCAAGGGAACGCTGGAGCTGGAAAAATTCCGGTTTTATATGATTCAGGATTACATTTATTTGATCGATTATGCGAAGCTGTTTGCGCTAGGTGCTGTAAAAGCGACGGATTTGACGACGATGGGCACGTTCGCCGCACTATTGCATTCTACCATGAATGAGGAGATGGCGCTGCACCGGGCTTATGCCGCCAAATTCGGAATTTCCGAGGAGGAACTGGAGCAAGCGCAGCCGTCACCTATCACACTGGCTTATACTCACTATATGCTGCATGCCGCTCAGAACGGATCCTTGGCAGAGCTGGTCTCCGCTCTCCTGCCTTGTATGTGGAGCTACTGGGAGATCGGCAAGGAGCTTGCCCGAATCCCAGGTTCCACCGAACACGAATGGTATGGAGAATGGATTCGAATGTACAGCTCGGAGGAATTCGGCACTCTGGCTATGTGGTGTATCGACCTGCTCGACCAGCTGGCTGAAGGCAAGCCTCAGAGAGAGCTGAATCGGCTGGAGGAGATCTTTGCGACGACTACACGATTTGAATATTTATTCTGGGATATGGCTTACCGTAAGGAAATGTGGCCGTCCTGAGTTGAGCCGGGCAGAATGACCCGGCTTTCTTTATATTCGCTTTTATCTTCTGCCGGCTCCATTACGGTAGGCTCTGGGAGAGATTCCCGTATGCTTCTTGAAGGATTTGGAGAAGTGGTACACATCACTGAAGCCGGTTACAGCAGCAATATTCGCCAGCGAATCGTCGGTGTTGATCAATAAATCCTTGGCCTTATCGAGTCTTCGTTTGTAAATATACTGCATGGGGGTAATACCCAAATGCATCTTCATAAATTGGTACAAATAATTCGTATTAAAATGCATTATGTCCGCCAGCTGCTCAATCTTAATGTCCTTATCCATATGCTGGTCGATATACTCTGTTACTTTTTGCAGCTTCAGAACGGAAGCGGGAGCTACGGACTTGATACCGGTACTGACGCAATGATCGATAAAGCAGCTAATGATATCGTAAATAGCGGATTTGACTCGCAGCGACATAGAGGAAGCCTGCCAGGACAGCGTCTGCTCCATTCTATGAAAAGCCTGTGCAATACCTGTACATTCCTCTGTATTCATAACGTAAGGAAGCCCATAATATTGAAACAGCGGGGAGAACATAACATTGGATGTAAAATGACACCAGTATTTGGTATAGGTGTTGGAGCTGACGGTTGAGAAGGAATGCAGTGTTCCGGCCGGTATGAATACGAATTGACCCGGTGCAGGATAAACATCCTGATCGTGAATGCGGATCCATCCTTCTCCGTCGCATATGAAGTACATTTTATTGTACTCGGGCTTTAGATTCTGATAGCCCCAATCAGGCCGGCAGCGGGTAAACCCTCCGTTTAATAAATGGATTTGCAAGTCAGCTACATAGTTGTAGATCAGGTCTTTTCTGTTCTCCATCCAGGCATTCACCCTCTCTTGTCAAAAGCAGGAACCGATTCTATTTTAATATAAAACCGGCGGGAATTGAATGCTGCCGAAATGAGAAATGACACCCATTGATGGAGACATGGCCAAAGTGATGCTGGAGCATCCGGCCTAATAGTAAAGCGATTTAAAGATGTACCCATATCATAAGGGTTACTTGGCCATAAAGTGAAACAGGAGGCTTGGGCAGCCTCCTGCTTACTTACGCATATGCTTTTTCCATGTACTCCAGCTTTAAAGCCGTTAAATGGGTAAGCTCCGGTGTGGAGAAAAACTCTGCCAGTCTGCGCAGCCTCATATAAATCGTGCGGAGCACGACGGAATCCATATCCGTAATCATGCTTTGGTTAGCGATATAATCCTGAAGGCTGACTTTGATAAGAAAGTCGCTTTCCCGCAAATTAACAGATAATTGCTTACTCGGGTTATAACCGTTATAAAGGATATATTTGGTCTGCTGCAGCGCATTTTGATATAGCTCAACACATCTTTTGGTAACAGGGACTTGTCTCTTCAATCCATATGAATCCTTAACGACCAGAAGTCGGTTAGCCGCATCCAAAGAATCCTTTTTTAAGTACACGATCTCGTGGGTGCCTATCCCTTCCATAAGCAAACGAATGATAATCGCATCTTGCGGATTGATGCATTGAGACTCGATAAAATTAATTTTTTCAAAAATAATAATAGCAAATCATCCCTTCAGTTTGTGTTAATGGGGTTTACTTGGAATATTTTACAATAATCAATCTTTTATTCATACGATGTAAAACAGGAAGTTTTGTCGTATGTTGACTTTCTTCTAAAATACTTTATGACAAGAGTTTTGGTAATATTACTGAAATTTTGGGTTTTTACAATAAGTGCTTAACGATGGTTGCCCGAAAGGAAGGAACTAGCCTTCCAAAAGGCGGGATATTGAGGCGGAATGTAGAAAAATTTTAAGGGACGAGACTCGTTATTTTGACAATTAGCATGCTGGTTATGAGCCGGCGAAGGAAGGGGGGAGCTTAGATCGTTCTTACCGTATGTGGATAAGACTTCGGGCTATAGGAGAGCAAAGTAACTCTTAAATAACCTGTGGTTAAATAAAGTGACGTTTCGACTGATTTTTAGTACAGCTATTAGACAATTTACGGTCACACAAATATTTAAACAATGATTTCGACAACCAGGGCACTGTATTTCATCATTTGTCGATTTGGATTTAACAAGAATGCTGCATTGTCGTTGACCATACAGCGATCCTTAACTCATAGTCAGTTTAGGTGTGAAATTAGGGAAGGTTTATAGTAAAATAATGGTATATGCCAGTCAAAGCAATCATAGGCTTCAAACGTTGCCTTAAGGCAAGATATTATCCAACCAAGTGATAAGAAAGAAGGGACATGGATGAAATTTCAAGATTACCTGTATGAGCGTCCGAATATGGAGCAGTTTGCCCGTGATTTTGCCGTATTACTAGAGAAGTTCTCAGCTGCCGGGACTTTTGAAGAGCAAGACGCGGCTATGAGCGCCATCAATGCTGCGAGAAGAGATGTTTCATCCATGCTTACGATCGCCCGCATCCGGCATTCGATCAATACGACAGATCCGTTCTATAAAGGGGAGCAGGATTACATAGACGAACAGTCCCCTGTATATCAAGGGTTAATTACAGATTATTACAAAGCGTTGGCTGAATCCAAATTCCGTCCGCAGCTCGAAGCCAAGTGGGGGCGGCAGCTGTTCGCGACAGCCGAGCTGTCACAGAAGACATTCCATCCGACCATCGTAGAGGATTTGAAGGAAGAAAACAAAAAATCAAGCGAATACGTGAAGCTGGTGGCATCTGCCAAGATTGAATTTGACGGACAGGAGCGGACGCTTTCCCAGCTGTCGCCTTTCATGCAATCGACGGATAGGGAAATTCGCAAAAGAGCGACCGATGCAAGGTACTCTTTCTTTGAAGCCAATGAAGCAGCAGTGGACGAAATCTATGACCATCTGGTGCGTCTCCGTACGCAAATTGCACGAAAACTCGGCTACCACAATTTTATCGAGCTCGGCTATGCCCGCATGAATCGGACCGATTATGGACCGGAGCAGGTCGCCAAGTTCCGCGAACAGGTGCTGGAGCATATCGTGCCTGCGGCATCGGAGTTGAGCGAACGTAAACGTATCCGGCTCGGTCTGGATAAGCTGCGTTATTACGACGGTTTGTCGTTCCTCACCGGAAATCCTAAGCCTAAGGGAGATCCGGATTGGATCGTGGAGCAGGCTAGGGTGATGTACTCCGAGATGTCCCCGGAGACGGATGAATTTTTCCATTTCATGATGGACAACGGTCTCATGGATTTGGAGAGCAAGCCAGGCAAGCGGGTAGGCGGTTATTGCACATATATCGGATCGCATAAAGCTCCGTTTATTTTTTCCAACTTTAACGGGACCTCGCACGATGTCGACGTGCTGACGCATGAAGCGGGGCATGCATTCCAATCGTATATGAGCCGCGATCTGGCTGTGCCGGAATATCTGCACCCGACACTGGACGCATGTGAGATCCATTCGATGAGCATGGAATTCCTTGCGTGGCCCTGGATGGAATCTTTCTTTAAGGAAGATACCGATAAATACAAGTTCTCCCACCTGGGAAGTGCGATAACGTTCATTCCTTACGGAGTTGCTGTCGATGAATTCCAGCACATCATTTATGAAAATCCGGATATGACACCGGCGGAGCGGAAAAAAGCTTGGAGGGACGTAGAGCGTAAATATGTGCCTAGCCGCGTGTACGATGATATGCCGTTTTTGGAGCGCGGAGGCTTCTGGCATCAGCAGCAGCATATTTTCAAAAGTCCGTTCTACTATATTGATTATACGCTGGCACAGATTTGCTCTTTGCAATATTGGAAGCTTGCCAACGATGACCGTGAAGCGGCCTGGGCTAGTTACTTGAAGCTATGCCGTGCCGGCGGCAGCGGATCGTTCACCGAATTAGTGAAGCTTGCCGGACTTCGTTCCCCGTTCGAAGAGGGCTGCATTGCTCCTATTATTGGCGATATTCGGGCATGGCTTAATGCCGTCGATGATACGAAGCTTTGATATGGTTAGGTAGTATGGCTTTGATGTATTTAGGAAAAGCAGCACAAGCTGCTTTTTCTTATGTACATAGATAATCAACAAGAAGCAGAGGAGAACGGGTGCGTGGGAATTTCGGTGAGAGAAGCAATGCAATGGGGAGGTCTGGCCCGGTGCAAAGTTGTTGCAGGGGAAGCCGGCCTGGACCGGATTATTGATTCGGTTACCATTATGGAGGTGCCCGACGTCATTCGCTGGCTGAACGGGAATGTGCTGCTGCTGACCAGCTTATATCCAATTAAGGAAGATGAAAAAGCCATACGCAGTTTAGTTCCGCAGCTGGTAGAAGCGGGGAATTCGGCGTTGGCTGTAAAAACTCAAGCATATGTGGACCAGATTCCCGAATGGATTATTCAGTCCGGGAATCGCTGGAGCTTTCCCATCATCGAGATTCCGAATGATATTGCTTATTTGGATATTATGACCCCGTTGATGCCGTACCTTTTACACAGGCCAGACCCTGCACAATCAAGAATGGAAGATTTTTTCCAATGGCTGAAGGAGCTTGCACTGGGTGGTAAGGGGATCCCGGATTTGACGAATGCAATGGAACAAATGACAGGAAATCCGGTAACGGTAGGTTCAGAGCTAGTTTCCATAGTGTGTAACAAGGGGATGGATATCGCCTCGCTTACACGCCGCGAACGCCATGAATTAATCGCTGCCAAACGTCCTATCCGCATGCAGCGGCTATTGAACAATAAGCCGACCCCCTGCATCGTCGCTCCATTGCTATGGAATGAGGAAGTATGGGGGGATATTACGTGTTGGCAGACGACAAGAGAGTTTATAGAGCAGGATTATCAAATACTGGATCGGGCAATGACGCTCATAGCCTTGGAATTTCATAAGCTAATAACGAAGAGTGACCTGGAGCAATCGTTAAAAAACCATTTTCTAACCGATTTATTGTTAAGCAGGCGGCTGGATAAGGCAGAAGCGTTGGATAAAGGGAGCAGATTCGGCTGGGATTTGTCACGAAGTTACCAAGTCGTCTGTATTCGCACGGAATCATCTCAGCACACACCGAATAAGTACGCGCTGGAGCGCTCCGAGAGCCGGAGAAGGCTCATGTACAAGCTGAATTCCTTTTTCCGGCTGACCGGGCCAACCGTTATTGTGACTGAAGTGAAGGAGTTCATCGTGATCCTGCTTCCCAGGGAGATGGAGGAGGATGGGATTACGCTTCCTTATCCGAAGGACCCTTTAAAGGATAGCTTGGTTCGCCAAATGGAAGCTATAAGAGAACAACTGGCTCCCGTAGTGGAGGAAACGGACAGGATTCATGCAGGCATCGGCCGCTTTTATGGCGGGCTAGACGGAATCCATAAGGGATATGAGGAGGCAGTGAAAGCAATAAGTCTCGGAACAACCCTTTCCAATAGAAAGACAGTCCATTTTGAAGATCTGGGGATCTATCGTTTGCTGCATTCCGTGAGCAATCAAGAAGAGCTGAAGAGCCTTCATTCGGAAACGGTCGGGCGGCTTGATGCCTATGATTCGGTTCATGAATCGGAGCTGACGGCAACCTTGAAGCAATATTTTGAATGCAACGGCTCCATATCGGTGACAGCTAAAAAGCAGTATGTTCATGTGAACACGATAAAATACCGTCTCCAAAAAATTGAACAACTCACTGGATGCAGCGTACATGACTCCGGTCAGCAATTGCTTCTTCATATGGGGTTGAAAATGGATGACATTCTAAAGCGCGAATCGAACTATTAGCCAAACCGACGAAAGTCGGTTTTTTATTTTGTCCATTCCGACATAGGCTTTCTCCTCACGGATGGGTATGATACGAGAGGGTTACTACTAAACGTGATTATTGGAGGTTCTATGAACAAACAGAAACTGGAGAAAGCTATCTATGCTGCAGCTCATCTAACAGGCAGCTTCAAGCTTCGGTCAGGACAAGTGTCGAATCAATATTTTGATAAGTTTCAATTTGAATCGAATCCCAAGTTATTGTCTGCCATCGCCAAGGAGCTCACGGCATTACTGCCGCAGGACACCGAAATCATTGCCGGCATTGAGCTGGGGGGAATCCCTATTGCAACGGCTTTGTCGCTGGCAACAGGCCTGCCTGTGGTGTTCGTCCGGAAAGAAGCTAAAACCTATGGGACTTGCAAGCTGGCGGAAGGAGTAGACATCAGGGGGAAACGAGTATGCATCATTGAGGATGTTGTGACGACAGGCGGACAAATTCGGCTTAGTGCCAAAGCGCTTGCAGGGTATGGGGCAAAATTAGATGCAGTTCTCTGCGTTATCGAACGAGGGCAGAGCGGCAGAACGAATCTGGAACAAGACGGGTTGACATTAGTATCGTTGTTTCAAATGGGCCAAGCTGAGGTTAGGACTCTACAATAAAAGTCATATAGTGACAACGGGATTCGAGCGTATTTTTACTAGATTGCTGATACGATGGGAGAAATAGATTCATAGGAGGGCTAATAGATGCAGGAGATCTATGGAGTATATGCCGTGGCCGCAGTTCTAATCGGCATTATGCTGATGCTATGTTTCGATGTCGTGATCAAAAATAGGGAGATTCTTAATACGTTCAAGAGCCATGAAACGAAGGTTGTACCCGATACAAAGCATCAAGCCAGTATGCCGGTTTATCCGCTCTATATCGATTGTTCCTCCGACCTCATCCATAATCGGGAAGGGTACGAAACCGCTGATCACCCTATAGAGATTAAACAAGGTGCATAAGGAAGCGCAATAATGGTACTTATAAACAAAAGCCCGCGGCTTATGGCCCCGGGCTTTGTCTTCATGCTGCTCGTTAATTTTGCTTCACAACGGTTACGTCTGCATAGGCGCGCTTATCGTTAAACAGAACGGATACCAGAGTAAACTTGGTTACGTTGCCTGTAATTTGTACATTACCGGCTTTGTCGAAAGTGACGGTACCGACTGGTCCGTTCTGCGGATCTCCTGTAATATCTTCAGCTGTGAAATAGGTGTTCAAAGCGAAGTTGTAGTAGGCAATTTCGTCTTGTTCATATTCGGTGCCGAAATTATCGGTCACTTTCAAATCCATCTTCTCATATCCGTTGAATTGGCTGGAATAAACCCCGTTAGTCACGGTGGCATAAGCCGTAATCGAAGTGGTTCTAGCTTCCACGGTTTGAGCAGAAATTGCGGCGTTGGTTACAGTAACCGGAATAGAGACTTGGTTCCTCTCTCCGCTGATAGTTGCGTAAGTAAGATAGATGGTTGCTGTACCTGCTTTGTCTCCAAGAATGTAGCCTTTATGATCGGCTGATACTGCTGCCTTCACTACACTCGGATTCGAAGAGGAAATAGTTTGAACAAGTCCAGGGGTCGATACTTCTTCTCCCGACTCGTTCGTAACGGTTATTTCAACTTCTTTGGCCAATTTGCTGAGAGTCGGATCTTCCGCTTCTGCTTTCGATACAGAGCCGTTGCTGCCTGTTGCGGCGGAGGTTAAGTTGGAATCGATGACGCTGCTCAGTTCATAGGAAGATGCCGTTGAATATTTGTACTTTCCTGTAGACGTAATAGTCCCTACCGTAAAGGAACCCGTAGCCGTCTTAATGGAAGCTGTATCGAGACCGCCAAGAGTGACCGTGTAGCTGCCATTGCTCAGCTTCGTATCGCCAGTTAATGTTAGTGTGGCCGAATCATTGCTGAATGCCCAAGCAGTACTAGTTGCCACAACGGCTCCATCCTTGCTGAGTGTCAAAGTAGCCTTTGTCGCGTCCACGGCTTTGTCCAGCTTGACCTGGACCGCTTGATCGCCGGATGCCTGGACGGAAGTCACAGACACTTGTTTATTTTCTGCTGAAGGGGAAGAAGGGAGGGAACCATACGCTCCTACCACCAGGTCTTCCCGGGTGGCAACAGCATCCCCGGCTTTATCACCAGGGTGGATATTGGCTTCCTTGGCTTGCTTAACCGCGTCAGCATACCATGGCGTACCCGTGGTATTCACCGTTTTGCCGAGTCCCTTGAGGAATACAGTATCGAGCTGCCCAACCGTTACATTTTCTCCTGGAGCAAAGGTAGTGTCGGTCATTCCGTCAATAAGTCCCGCTTTTTTGGCCGCTTCGATATAAGGAATGGCCCACCCGTTGGCGGTGTCATCCGAACGGACATCCGTGAAGCTGGAGGCTTGAACGGCAGCATCAACTTTTAAACCGAACACTAAAGCTGCGACCTTAGCGAATTGGGCTCTGGTCATATTCTGGGAGATGCCGAAGCTATCCTCCGATACGCCTTCAAAGATTCCCTGCGTGAGCAAAGTATCCAGCTTGGTTTTCAGGGCAGTATCTACATTAACAAGATCTTTATAATCAGCGGTAGTTTTCGTTGTATTCGCCAATGCCGTCGAGGAGAGCATAGAAAGGGCAACAGCGGCGGTGGTTAGCAGGGTTAAGCCTTTTTTCATATAAGGTTGTTCCTCCATTAAAAATAGTTCTATTAATATATAATCATACTATTTTGTCAGATCAAATGCCAACTCTTTTAGTGTATGGTAAAATGTAGCAATGATGTAAGCAAGTAGATGAAGGGGGCGATGAGAATTTGAATATTGGATTTGTGGGAGATATTCATGGAAGGGTGCTGCATGCAATAGCGTTATTGGCAGAATGGCAGCAAAGAACGGGACGTCGGCTGGATCTGATCATCCAGGTCGGTGATTTGGGAGCCTATCCGAATCCGGATGAGAAGCTGCTGAATGAAAAGTATGTCAGGCTTGATCCTGCCGAGCTGGATTTCAGTCGAATGCTAAAAGCGGAGGGAGAGCTTGCCGATCGGATTCGAGGCTTGCGGGAGCATGAGCTGAACCCAATTTATTTTATTCGTGGCAACCATGAAGATTTCGATTGGCTGGATTCAATAAGTCGCCATTCAAGCGGCACGGTAACCGTTGATCCATTCGATCTGTTTCGCTATATCAAGGATGGAACCATCATGGAAGTATGTGGAATGAAAATCGCATTTTTGGGCGGTATTCAAACGAAAGAGCATGAGCAGAAATCGATAAACCCTGAAGCTTACGAGAAGCTTCTCCGGCAACCGCCGGGCGAAATTGACATTTTGATAACCCACGATGCTCCCTATGGAATCGGCACAAGCTATATTGGAGAGACCCAGGGCTCCACGCTGATCTCCCAGCTTATTGACAATATACAGCCAAAGTATGCCATCGGTGGCCATTACCACCATAGGATTGGTCCTAAGATGTACGGTTCGACGACGTATTTGGGACTAAATGTACTTATCGACCTTCGGAAAGACGGTGCGCTTCGGCAAATAAAGTCAGGCTGCATGGCGGTTCTGGATACGGAATCAGATCATGTGGATTTCGTAATAGACAGCTGGCTGTCCCATATCGATAAGGACTTTGAGTTTGTATCCTATATGAGGAAGCTAGGGAGTCATAGCTTACAAGAAGGCAGTAATGGTTAGACTGGAGGGGATGTTAAGTGGCTGGAGTTAGAGTCTTCGTGCTGGATGAAGAGGATCATCTATTATTAGTTCAAAGTGATTACAAGAAACAGGGACCTGAGCATATGATTTGGGTGATACCAGGCGGGGGCATTGAGCCGGGAGAATATAGCAGAGATGCAGCGATTCGTGAAGTCAAGGAAGAAACAGGACTTGACATAAGGGTGGAACGACTTCTTTGGGTTGTCGAAGAGAAAGAACCGAACGGTGAGGTCGACTATTGCCATTATTTTTTGGCGGAAGTGACTGGAGGGCAGCTGAGCAAGGGATACGATCCTGAGTGGGATATGGAGAACCAGGTTATTATGGATGTTCAGTTTTTCAGCAGGGAGGACATGTCCAAGGTGTCTAACGTGTATCCCGAGGCAGCTTTGGATGAGTTCTGGGACTTGGCAGGTTCGGCTTCAACTCATGATCCATGGAGAAGCAGACCGTCGAGAGGATTTGGCAGTAGAAAGTAGTAACAATGATTAGGATGCAAGGGCTGACCGCTGTCGTTCGGTCTTTTTTTATTCTCTCATTTCAAAAACAGAAAAAAAGCTGCCATGACATTCTCTTTATCTTGTAACACTTTCCATTTAATGTTATATCGTAAAGGAGAGTGAACGATGAACCGTCACGAATCAACCTATCATTTTAAAAATACCGGTGCAGGCACTGAAGCCGAATTGGCCAGGCTGCACTCCCAAGTTCATATGAGCTGGGAGAAGGAATTCCGATTGCTACGTTGGTTTGGATTAAAGGATGGAATGCATATTCTCGAAGCGGGCTGCGGACCCGGATTCTACACGGAGCTATTGCTCGATCATTTGCCCGGGAGTAAGGTGACAGCTCTGGATATTGACGGCTTTTTGCTGGATCAGGCCAAAAAACAGACGAAGGATGTCCCAGCTCATCAGCTGCAATTTGTACAAGCCTCTATTATGGAAACGGGTGTGAAGGATCAGACATTTGATTTTATTATTGTCAGGCTGTTGTTTCTCCATTTGTATGAACCATTGAAAGCTGCTGTGGAACTTTACAGGGTTCTGAAGCCCGGCGGGAAGCTGGTCATTATCGATATTGACGATGGAGTATTTGGTACGCTATCTCCCGAGATGGAGAGTCTGCCCGTCATTATGAGCAAATTGGCTGCATCGCAAAAAAAGAACGGCGGGAATCGGCATATGGGGAGGGCACTGCCGCGACTTTTAAAGGAAGCGGGGTTTATCCATGTAGATCTGGAGGCGGTTGTACAGCATAGCGAGATTGCCGGAAAAGACGGATTCAGCCTGCAGCTGGACCCCAAACGGTTTGAAGGCTTTCTTCCACGTGGCGTAATCACCCAAGAGGAATTTAAGCAAATGAAGAGCTGGTATAAAGCGTTTCAAGAGCGTTCCGACGCATCTGCAATGATGATTTTTCTGATGGCTTGCGGGACAAAGCCGTGCAGTAAGGAATGATTTTGTACGAAGGAGTGAGGAGGTGTTCAAGCTGATGTTGGGAAATAAGCGTATCCCTTCGCCCAGTATGAAAATGGTAAGCTTGAGCTTATTGTACATAGCGTTGTTTGCGGCAAGCGGCTGTGCCGGATTAGGAGATTATGATATTTCATTACCTGGCGGTTATTCGGTTGTCAGGACATCCGCCCATGAAGTAGCGATACGTAAACAGGAAGGTGAAGGAGTATGGGGAGGGGAGATCGTTCCCGCTAAGGTTGTCCAGGTCGGGTGGGATGACCGGTATATTTTGGCAAAGCAAGTAGGATTAAGGAATGACCCCAAGAGAACCGACGGCTCTTATCAAATACCGGATGAGACCATCGTGGCTTATTGGATCGTTGATCCGCAGACGAATGAGGTTTACGGTCCAATGACAGAGGAAAACTTTGCGGCGAGAAAAAAGGCTTTGGGGATTGAGGAGAGTGTCACTTTAAAAGCAGTAGACTCATTGAATTAATCGGCAAGGAAAGTGAGCATAAAAAGAACAGCCAAGGCTGTTCTTTTATGTATGCTGCAGGCCGCTTAAGTGCCGGTAAGCTTCAAACCGATCACACCGACAATGACCAAGCCGATAAAAAAGAGGCGCTTCGGAGATTTGGATTCCTTATACAGCCAAATACCGACGATCGCCGCTCCGGCTGCCCCTATCCCTGTCCAGATGCTGTACGCGGTACCGATAGGAATATGCACCAGTGCCTTCGATAAGAAGTAAAAGCTCAACCCCATCGAAGGGATACAAGCCAAAGTCCAATATAATCTTCGAAAGCCCTCGGATTTTTTTATTAGAATCACACCAATAATTTCCATGAAGCCGGCTAGAAGCAAGAAAACCCACGACACGCCCATCAGCTCCTTTCTTTTTCTTTCTGAGGCTGTTCTGTCTCCGATACGCTCAGCTTGAGACCCAGGAGACCTGCCAGGAGCACAACGATAAAAAAGATCCTCAGCCCGTCCCGCGGCTCACCTAAAAATAACATCCCCACAATAACCGTCCCAGCGGCTCCGATTCCGGTAAACACCGCATAGGCGGTACCGATAGGAAGCTGAGTCATAGATTTGGTGAACAAGTAGAAGCTGATTACGATACAGAGGATGGTTAACACAGATGGCACCAGCACGGTAAAGCTATGTGTATATTTAAGCCCCGTAGCCCAACCTACGTCCATAAGTCCCCCTAATACTACGTAAAGCCACGCCATTCTTATGAACTCCTTTCTTTACCCATTGCATGCAAAAAGCACCTTCTGGAACATTTTATATCATTATTACAATACTGTCTGGAAGCAGCTTTTTCAAATTTATTTCCGTTCGGGTTCGACAAAATGAGAAAATGTACTCTATGATTGGGCAAAACTTCCTGTTATATTAGTACATAAAGCGACAAAGCCATTATATGAATGAGGTATTCTAATGAAGCTACAGCCATTGAAGAAAGCCATCGTTACTATTCTTGCATTTGGACTCCTTGCTTCCCCTGCGATAAATGTGGAAGCTGCAGCGAATTCCAATGCGATTGTGACGGCAACTTCACTCTATGTCCGCAGCAAACCGGATATCCAATCTTCCATCGTGGGGTCCTTAAAGCAAAATACGGTCGTCGTCACATCCCAGGAATCGTACGGATGGATCAAGATCAAAGCAGGGAGCCTGAACGGTTGGGTAGCAGGACAATATTTAAAAATGCAAAATGGTATACCGTCGGACAAGCTTACGAGCACCAGTACAAAAAGCTCGGACGCGGCTAAGAAAGGAACGGTTACCGTTCTTGCTGATTCGCTGCATATGCGCAAAGGGCCCGGAACTCAACATGCTGTCGTAAGCGTTCTATCCTCGGGTCATTCCTTGTCCGTGCTTGACTCATCACAAGACTGGGTCCAGGTCCGAACGGCCGAAGGAGCTACCGGTTGGGTGATGGGGAAGTACGTAGGTAAAGCATCGGCCAACAACGTATCGGTATCCTCGAACAGTCCGGGCCTGAAGGGGAAGAGGATTGTAGTGGACCCTGGGCATGGCGGCGGCGATACAGGGACTCAGGGGAAGAAATACGGAACGAATGAAAAATCATTGAATTTGTCTACGGCCCGTTATTTGGCAGATCAATTGCGAAAAGCCGGCGCCCAGGTGACCATGACCCGCACACGTGATGAGGAGAATCCGAATTTATCCGCGAGAGTCTCCGTCAGCGAGAAGAACCGCGCGGACGCTTTTGTCAGCATCCATTACAACTCCTCGCCGAAAGCGAATTCCGGCACGTTAACCTTTTTCTACTCAAGCTCCAAGGATATGCCTTTAGCCAGAAAAATAGAAGCTCGGCTGGATCGTGCGCTGGATTTGAAAAGCAACGGAATATCCTATGGCAATTACCATGTGCTTCGGGAAAATGCTCAGCCGTCCGTTCTCGTGGAGCTTGGATTTTTGTCCAATGCCAAGGATGAGCAGCTTGTCCGTACCGCTGCCTATCAAAAGAAAGCGGCCGATGCGATTGTTAACGGCTTGCAGGATTACTTCAACGGATAAATGAAAGGTTGCTGCTTATGCAGCAGCTTTTTTCGTTTCATCCATCTGACATATACTCCTTCCAAACTGTCTTCTTTATCAGTATCCATGAGATTTCGACTCCTTGATCTCCATGGACTACCGACGCCACTTGAAGATCCCTACCTCCCATGACACCGTTGCTCCAGGCAAGAAAGGTCAGCATGAATCTATTTCTACTAGATTAATTAATGAGTCTAGCAATTTCACCCAATCTTTGAAACTATCACTTGCATACAATGTGCTATCACTATCAAGGAGGTTATGTAATGAAAAAACAAGTGAAATCAAAAGTAAGCAGGAAAGCGGTTGGGAGAAAAATAGTCCTTCGTCCAAGCAACGCCCGTGCTACACAAAACCTTGGAAATGGCTTCCGGCGTACCGTGTTCAGCTCACGACGGATCCCTGCCCACAGCTTCCTTTCGATTACTTTCACTGCAGGTACCGGCAGGGTAGTCATTAATGCAGGTTGGACGATTACCGGTTTCGCATCCGCCTGGCCGACAGATAGCTTCCCGGCCACAGATACTGTCTGGATCTTGATTATCGAAAATCCTACAGACAACGATCGATTTGTGACTCCGTACCTGATTACCAAAACACGTTAATGGAATCTGCCTGAAAGTAAACAACCCGGCACCTGAAGAGTGCCGGGTTCTATTCTATTTTTTAGCAGCAGCTGTTCTGCTTCTAGCCGAGATGATTCGTATGGAAGCTAGCTCTCTAGCCGTTAAACGGCGGGCAAAGGCCGGATTACCGTTGGTTTTCA
The DNA here is from genome assembly GCF_039543185.1 of Paenibacillus vulneris. NCBI lineage: Bacteria > Bacillati > Bacillota > Bacilli > Caryophanales > Paenibacillaceae > Paenibacillus > Paenibacillus vulneris. Next base: position 40,697 of record NZ_BAABJG010000015.1, read on the forward strand.
CGTTTTTGACGATTCCGGCACCATTGGGACGGGCAACCCGCAAACGAAATCGTCTCATGAACCAGTCTACCGGAAAGGCGATAGAGGTTAGGCCGTCCTCGGTACCTGCGAAATTGACCGCAGCTGCGAAATTGTCATCTCTCCTGAGCCATACGGAGCCCGAATCACCGGGAAGAGAGACGGGGCTGGCACCTACAATGACCGATTGATTCCGAAAGGTGATTACGCCCAGATTCCCCCCATAATCGACTAGAACATCCGTATTAACGGAATCAACCCTTCCGAATCGCAGTCCTGTTGTACGGCCAACCTTTCTGAAGCGATCCCCGACTCTATACGAGGTTACATAGCCTGGGACAACGCCGACTGTAGCATAGCGGGGAGTGACTATAGCGTTGCGGACCGGCAGGGAGATAGCCGCATCTATAAAGTTAGTGGCGTTCCTTCTCAGCAGTGCGTATCGGGAGAGAAATCCGACTCTATCTATCAACGGTCTTCCATTATCCGCCCCTCCGGGCTGCAATGTTTCGGCACGTACATTGGAATTTAAGGGGTTAGTAAGTACGTGAGTGTTACTGAAAATGTAACGCTGGTTCGCTCCGGGGAAATTGGTGACAATCAGTCCTGCGGTTCCGGACCCGGCTGCCGTCCCAATACTGTACCCTGCCTGGACAGGGCGTATACGTCCCTGGAAATTGGCATGGGAGCGTATTTTTCCTGTTCGGACAACCCGGATCGGAACCTGTACGTTTTTACCCTTTACACTTATGGTAACGGTTGAAGCGATTCCTAAAGCAACTGCAGACAAAGCGTCGGCATAAATAATGACCGCCGCGCCTTTTTTCGGCCGTTCGGTATCATGGTAGCCTACGCCGACCCCCTGTACTTTGGAATGTTTTAGCAAGGCTGGCGCCATTCGCTCCTTCATGGCATAAGCTGCAGCAAAAGTGGCCAAGCTCATCACCTAACTCTCTCTTAGAATACGATAGTGTATTAAACATGAAGAGAAAGTGATTGGGTTGTTGAACCGAGGAACATGTTTATCCTAACGCAGGCATTGGCAAATCGCCGAAAAGGGCGCATTTTCGACAAAGTTATACAATTTTCTTCGTTTCTTGCTATAATAGGCATGGAGCGGGGTGGGTACAGATAGATGAATTTTACTAGAACGATTCCTCTGAAAACATCTCTTGTTTTTATCATCATGATTATTGCGTTAAACACATCGTATTATTTGCACTATAAGACGCTGCTTGAAGATAATCAGAAAGAGAAGATGGCAATCCTGTATAGCAGCATCAAAACGAACATGGAACAGACAGCGGCAGGAGAGAAATTCGTAGAAGACTTGATAGGCGAGAACCTCCGGACGGCGGCCATTGCCGCCAAAATAGCTTTGGACCCGGATATACATAATATAGAGAATCAGGATTTGGTCGAACTAAAGAAGCTGATCGGGGTAGACGAAATCACTCTTTTTGCTAGAGCAGGGGATGACATCGTAGGTCAAAAATCTTCCGATCCCAAGGATCTTAATGTAAGCTCCAAGGGTTGGGACCATTATTTTTCCGCATTTCAGCAATTATTCGCTCGTGAACCTGTGAATGTCGGCATTGGTCAAGCTCTTGACAACTATTGGAGCGGTCCGAGGGACACAGCAACGACCAGTCAGTCCGAGATTAATAAATGGGGCTATTATTACGACGGAACGACCAATTATATTATCAATCCCTTTGTTCATGATACGAATTTCCGGAAGTATCAGCAGATAACCGGTGTGGAGGATACGATTCAGCGAGTGATGAACGACAATCCGCATATCGCGCTTGAAGTGGCTATTTTGAATGCAGACAAATTCATGGATCATACTCTTCCTGAGAGTATTCCGACGCCGAGCAATTGGTTCTCTGCAAGAGAAGTATACTTTGGTTCTTATGATTATAGGGACCCGGAAGAAAAGCAATATGCCCAATTGGCATTGACCAAGGATACGACGGTGTTCTATGTGACGGAATCCAAAGGGAAGTCCGTGATGAAAAGCTTTACCCCGATCCATAATTCCTATTTGAAATACAACGCGATGAGCTCTCCGCCCCTGATTGCGATCACATCGGACTACTCGGAAGTTAACAACATTCTTCATAAGCATTTAATCCAGATTATATGGTTTATGAGCGTCTGTACCTTGCTGGCTGTTGTTATCGTGTTCGCTATCTTTTGGATTTTTAAAAGAACAAAAGACCGGGATCTTCAAGACGTACAAGAAGCCTATGTTGGGAATATTGAGACCTTGTTTCAATCCGTCAGGGAGCAGCGGCATGATTTTATCAATCATATTCAAACGATCCATGGGTTCCTGGCCCTTCAAAATTACGATGAGCTCAGGAAGTATACGAATACGCTGGTTGGAGAAATTAGAGTCGTGAATGAGCTGGTCAATTTGAAGGATCCGGCTCTCATTGCTTTGATTCAGGCCAAGTATGCCCAAGCCGAATCTTTGAACATCCAGTTCGAGTACGATTTTCAGCATATGGAATTGTTAAAGAAAAGTCCGATCAAGGCGACGGATGTCGTCAAAATGTTGAGCAATCTGATCGATAATGCGTTTGATGCGACCTCCGCTTTGGAACCGTGCGAGCGTAATGTCACCGTTAAAGGGTCGATAGTCAACAACCGGCTGGAGTTCATAGTCCGCAATACAGGCCCTATGATTCCGCTTGAAGCCCGGGGACAGCTATTCGAATCGGGCTATTCATCGAAGCCATCCGGCAAAAATTCCGGCTTGGGCCTGCATATCGTCAAACAGCTTGTGAGCATGTATAAGGGCTCGGTACGGTATCATAGCGATTCTAGCGGAACTGAATTCGTCATCGCCATCCCCATCACGCCATCACTATAATTTTAAGGAGGAACTATATGTTACCCATCAAATGGGGTGTACTAGGTTACGCCCGTATTGCTAAAAATTCCGTCATCCCTGCCATTCTTAAATCGGAGAACAGCGCACTTCAAGCTGTAGCTACACGCAGTGAGGAGAAGCAGAACGAATGCCGTGAATTATTCCAATGTTCCCGTTTTTACAACGACTATGACGCTCTTCTAGATGATCCGGAGATCGACGCGGTCTATATTCCTCTGCCGAATTCCATGCATAAGGAATGGGCGATAAAAGCGATGCAAAAAGGCAAGCATGTTCTCTGCGAGAAGCCTATGGCCTTGAATGCGGCTGAATGTGCGGAAATGATCCGTACTGCGGAACAAAATCAGGTTCTTCTAATGGAAGCCTTCATGTATCGTTACACGGATCGAACGAAGAAGGTTAAAGAGATAGTGGAGAGCGGAGAAATCGGTGAAGTTCGGTATATCCAATCTACCTTCCGTTTCTTGCTGGACCGTCCGAATACGATCAAGGTTCAACCGGAGCTGGGAGGCGGATCGTTGTATGATGTCGGCTCCTATCCTGTGAATTTCGTTGGAATGATCATGAACCAGCTGCCGGAGTCCTGTGTGACGGAATGTGTTAAGGAGAATGGGGTCGATGTCCTGTTCTCGGCATTGTTAAAATACCCTAATGGCGTGATCGCCAGCATTAGCAGCGGTTTTAATGCCTTCAATCAAATGAATTCCGAAATTATCGGTACGAAGGGCAGAATAGAAGTCCCTGATACCTTTCTGGGAAGCGATGGCACGATTCGTGTTGTCACTACGGAGGGATCTCGTCAGGTACCGGTCGAGGAATCGGATCGTTACACCTTGGAGGTAACGGATTTTGCCGACGCTATTGCAAATCATCGCAAGCCGCTGGTGTCTCTGGAGGAATCCTACCGCAACATGCAGGTCATTGATTTATTATTAAACCAAATGAGGGGCTAAATTAAATCCCCTAAGACCCATTATAAAGTAAACAGCGCCGCTTAGGGCTCATCGTTGCAGATGGCTCCTGACGGCGCTTTTTTTATCGTCTATTTGTAGCCTGTGCTAAAGAACAGAGCCTGCCCTTGGAGCTCTGCTAACCTCAAAGGCGGCAGCTACGAACGGTTGATTGATGGCAGCATGGATGACGGATTTTTTTGTCCCTGATAGACAAGCTGGAAAAAAGAAGCATAAATCAGAGCGTTATGACTAAAAATAATAGGGTAATAAGAGAAAGGAAGAAATCGTCGATTGTACAAGCCAGGAGGTTGGTATTGATGCCGCAACAGAGCGAGCGGGCAACATCCCGAAAAATAACGGCCAATATTTTTAAAGGATCGGTCGGAAATTTAATTGAATGGTATGACTGGTATGTCTATGCAGCTTTTGCCGTCTATTTTTCCTCCGAGTTTTTTCCCAAGGGAGATGCGACAAGCCAGCTGTTGAATACAGCCGCCATATTTGCGGTAGGCTTCCTGATGAGGCCGATAGGCAGCCTGCTGCTGGGACAGTACGCCGATCGATTTGGACGCCGGGCTGCGTTGACGCTCTCTATCACCATCATGGCAGGAGGCTCCCTGATTATTGCTTTTACTCCGAGCTACAGCACTATTGGAATCTTTGCACCGATCATCCTTGTCATCGCACGGCTGCTTCAAGGTCTCTCTTTGGGAGGAGAATACGGTACTTCAGCCACCTATTTATCGGAAATGGCAAGCAGCGGCAGACGCGGTTTCTATTCCAGCTTTCAATATGTCACGTTAATTGCAGGACAATTGATAGCGCTTGGCGTTCAAATCATTCTTCAGCAGGTATTAAACGAGTCGGAGATGAAAGCGTGGGGCTGGCGTATCCCCTTCGTCATTGGGGCGTTCGGGGCATTAGCGGTTCTGTGGCTCCGCCGGACCATGGACGAATCGGACCAGTTCAAGAAGATGGACGCCAAGAGCCGGCAGAAGGCCGGAACCATCCGCGCCTTAATGAAGCATCCTAAAGCGGTGATGACGGTAGTCGGCCTCACACTGGGCGGAACCGTCGCCTTCTATACCTACACGACCTATTTGCAAAAATTTATGGTCAACACGGTTGGGTTGAATAAAGAAGTGGTCAGCTGGATCAACTTCATCGCTCTGCTGGTGTTTGTCGTACTCCAGCCGCTTGCCGGCGCGCTATCCGATCGGATCGGACGCCGTCCGCTGCTGCTTGGGTTCGGACTTTTTGGCACGCTTCTGACGGTGCCGTTGTTTCTGTTGATGGAGAGGGTGACCCAGCCTGTCGGCGCTTTTATCCTGATGCTTATCGGTCTCATTATCGTGACAGGCTATACGTCCATTAATGCCATTGTGAAGGCTGAATTGTTTCCAACCGAAATTCGAGCGCTTGGCGTAGGCTTCCCTTATGGGCTTACCGTTGCGATTTTTGGCGGAACCGCGGAATTCATTGCTTTGTGGTTCAAATCGATAGGAAGCGAATCGCTCTATTATTATTATGTTGCTTTGTGCATATTTCTCAGCTTCATCGTGTATTGGAGGATGGGCGAATCCTCCAGGAAGTCTTACATAGAGAACGAAAAATGAATGCAACAGAAAAGGGTCCTGCGGGGAGCAGGGCCTTTTCTCTTTGAGGGGGGAGGCTGTTGGTAATTCAAAAAGCCTGGCTCACTATGTTGAGTTATGTTTCGTTTTAAACAGTAAGACTTACTCCGGCTCCGCCCACGTTCGGCCTCCGTCTTGGGTAATGATCGTTTGGCCCTTCCGCAGCATCCAACCGTACCCGTCCGATCGTAAGAAAAATTGCTCTGTTCCTTCCAGATTTGTGTCCGTTTCGATCGGCTTCCAATCTTCCTTATTATAAACATCCATCGTATAGATCGTTTTCCCGTCAGTGGAGATCGCCCGGCCGTTAATCAGCAAATCAAAATGAAGCACCGGCGGAGCCTGCACATCCTTCAGACGGTAAGGGAGAGGCTGCCAGCTGTCTCCGCTGTCACGGCTTTCGTAAAGCACGTAGGCCCGATTCTCTCCTTTGACGAATTCCGCGATAAAGAGACCGTGATTATTGTTCTCTATATCAAAGACGGGTGGAAGCGTATTGGCGTAACCGTCTTTGAATTCATCAGGGATCTCAACATGCTGTAGACTCCAGGTTTTTCCTCCGTCTTTGGTGCGGAATAACGGAAAGGTATCCGGACCGTGATAGGTTGCAGTGATCCAGCCCTCCTGCGGAACGCGATAGGATAGGCCTGTCGGATACCCGTTGATTTTGTCCGTAATATCTCCGACCTGACTCCACGATTTGCCTCTGTCTGAGGTTTTGTACAGCATTTTGTACATCTGGCCCAAAGCAGGGGAGGAGGTTACGAGGACGTAGCTGGCATCAAAATAATTTGCATTGCTCTGAACCGTTACATCCGGAGATCCCTCCCAAGCCTCGGTGATAGGCAGGGGTGTCGTTTCCCAACCCGTACGTGTACCGGAGCCATCCTCGGTAGGATGAGTAACGAGAATTTGTCCTGAAGCCGTTCTGTAGAAGGCGAACCCCGTCATAGGATTTTGAAATTCAGCCTTAAGAAGCTGATCTTCTTCACTTACACCATCAGGCTCCTCCAACTCCCACGATTTCCCGGAGTCCCATGTATGCATGAGTTTCCCTTCCGAAACCCCGTAGCCTTCATTACCGCCCATGCCTGTTATATAGGCAATAGGTCCAGTCTGGGATTGCTGCGGCGGCATAGAAAGGATTTGCTCCACCGGGGATGAAGCTGGTGCTGGCGTTACTGCCGTACCGGGCGTTGAGGAAGGGACGACCGTAACTAAAGGCAACGCTTCCGTAGTGATCGACTTCGGGATAGCAGGTTCGGGGGTCGCCGCAGCAGAAGGTTGAGGTGTTTGCGCCGGTACCGGTGTAATTGTACTTGTATTCGTGGATTGCTGCGCTGTCTCCGGAGACTTAGGCAGAGCGGTTGGCTGTACCGCAAAATCTTCCGGGTTAGCTTGACAGCCGCCTAGAAGTAAGCTTCCGGCAATGGTGAAGGTGAAAATAGATCGTTTGGGGGTCATAGCTTCCGTCACTCCTTTTTTCATACCAATTAGACGCAGCCTCCACAGAAATGGTTTCAGTTCTAGCGGATCGTAAGACAAATAAAAAGAACAAGAAAATGTTCTATTGAAATTCTTGATTTTGTTACTATACGCTTGGCGATTTCCTTGATAAAGTATAATTCAGCCCGGTCGTTTCACCCACAATGACAATGAGGAGCATCGCCTATGCGTTTCCCTACTACACGCTTTATACCATCAACAATTAAAAATAAGCTGTTTTTGGCATTTATTTTGCTGATTCTGCTGCCGTTTTCCATTCTCAACGTGTATAACTTCAAGAAGATGGAGGGGGTTCTCCGTCTCAAGGTAAGTGAGCAGAGCCAGGAGGAGCTGGAGAGGATGAAGCGATCGTTCGAAGAAATGATGAAGACGACCTTCCGTACCTTCACTCTGCTTGAACAGGATCCGAACATTTCCTCCATGCTGATCGATCCGCAAAAATACGATGCCTACGATACACAGGCAAATTTGGAAAATAAATTTAAAGCGATTACAAGCAGTATTTTCCTGGGAAGTCCTTCGGTCTATTACACGGTCTTGGATGCGAAGGGACATTACTATACATCATATAAGCCTCTTGAAATGTTGGATTATAAGCACTTTACCGGTCAGAGCTGGTATCGAGGGCTGTTGGAAAATCCGCAAAAATTTCAATGGTCCCTGGAGAAAAATTATGTTCATAAGGATGAATCCACCAGCCCGCAGTTTCTTAGTGTCTCTACGACATTCAAACGAAGCGACGGGAGCGTATTCGCCTATGTCAAGGTAAGCATCGATTATTTGGACTGGTTCCGCTCGGTTACCGCGACAACCACCTCCTCTCAGGAGTATTTGCTGCTTGATGAGAAGCGGCAGGTTGTCGCCCAGAACGCTTCTACTCCTTTTGATGCAGGTGAATGGAGCGCACTGGCTCGTCATTCCTTCGAGAGCGGCTACGATATGAATGAGAATTATATATTGAATTATTGTTATATCCCCATGCTGGATTGGTATTTGATCAAGCAAGTTCCGAAGGATATTGTCTATGCGGAAATCGATAAGCTGAAGCGCTCTTTCTTTATTTCGTTCTTTGCATTTACGATGGCATTTATCGCGATAACGTTCTTGATAGCGGCCAAGATTACCCAGCCGCTGAAGCAAATTCAGCAGAAAATGCAGGAAATGGTCCGCAAAAATTTGAAGGTCCGTCTGCCGGAGGATCGCTATCGCGGGGAATTCAAGCAATTGACTCAAACCTTCAACCAGATGGTGGGTGATATGAATGATTTGATAGCCCGGCTGAAGTCGGAGGAGCGGCAGAAGGAAGCGGTGCATTTTCAAATGCTGCTGTCGCAGACGAACCCGCATTTTTTGCTGAACACTTTAAACACGATCAAATGGATTGCACTCGGCAAACAGGATGAAGAGATTGCAGAAATTTGTATCAGTCTGGGCAAGCTCCTTGAAGCAAGTCTTAACTCGGAGGTCGATCTGATTCATTTGAAGGAGGAACGGGAGCTGGTCAAATCGTACATTTATATCCAAAGCTACAGGTATAAGCAAAGCTATACGGTGCATTTTGAGATCGAAGATTCGCTGCAGTTTGCTCTTGTACCTAAGCTGAGCCTTCAGCCCCTGGTCGAGAACAGCATCCAGCACGGTTTTGCAGGCATGAGAGAGCATGGGGAAATATGGATCAGGGCGTATGAGGACGGCGGCAGTCTTGTAGTTCAGGTGGAGGATAATGGGGTTGGAAGGAGACGGGCGGAGCAGGATAAGAAGCCGTCCCAGCGGCGCGGCGGCATCGGGCTCAGCAACCTGAAGCAAAGATTGTATTTGCTCTTCAAGGATAAAGCCGCTCTTCAGGTGGATGACCTGTCTTCAGGCACCCGGGTTCAATTCTACCTGCCGATGCTGCTGTCTATGCCCTATGGGAAGGAGTGACGGTTCCTATGAGGACTGTGTTGTTAGTAGAGGATGAGGTGTTCGTGCGCGAATCCGTTCGTCGTATTATCGACTGGGAGAAGCTGGGGTTTACCGTCATAGGCGAAGCAGGCGACGGTGAAGAAGCGTTGAGCCTGATTCGGGAGCATAAGCCGGACGTTGTCATCTCCGATATTATAATGCCCCGGTTGAATGGGGTCGAGCTGCTCAAGCAGGTGCGGGAGGAAGAGAACGATGCCCGCTTCATCATGCTCTCGTGTATGAGCGACTTCGATTATGTCAGGCAGGCCATGGAGTACGGCGCTTCGAATTATATTTTAAAGCTGTCCATGAAGGTTCAATCGTTGTATGAAGCTTTGGAGAAGGTAGAGCATGAGTTGAATATAAGAAGCCGGCGGGAAGCCTCCCGGACTTCCAATGCGCCTGAGAAGCCATGCATTCTAACCGATCACCCGGAGATGAACAAAATATTGACGTATCTTCACGAACGTTACCATGAGGACATTTCGTTAGGGACATTGGCACAATATGTTGCTATGGACTTGAAGTATGTAAGCCAGCTGTTCAAAAAGAAAACCGGCGATACCTTCGTCCATTACTTGCACCGGCTGCGGATCGAGCAGGCCCAAAAGCTGCTTGAGACGACCCGGATGCCGATAAGTGAAGTAGGGGAGAAGGTAGGATTTCTGAACGATAATTATTTTATCAAAATTTTCCGCAGGTTTTGTCATATGACCCCTCAAAATTACCGGAAGCTGAAGCAGCAGAGCGCGGGAGTAGAATAGAACAAGATTTTGTTCTGAATCTGTTGAGAAACCTATAGAGCTTGTACTTTGCCAATATACTCCGGTGGGGTATCCCTCTCCGGCCGCTGTTGAAACCCGTGAAAGGTGATTCTATTTAGCGGTATTTTCACGGGTTTCAAAGGCGGACGTAAACTCCTCCGAGGCAAACCCCACCTCCCTATGTAGCATAGTTCACACAAAAAGGGTTTCTCAACAACCTGAGAACAAGATTTTGTTCTATTTTTTTTGAAGTAAATGCAAGAAATCGGTCTATAAAGCAATGGATTTTGTTCATTATCGCAGCTTTCCGGCTTTGCTATAGTTAGCTATGTAATCGAGAACGACTTGAATTTCCAGGGAGGTCACGCAAAATGAACAAAAGAAACCTATCGCTTTCCATGCTTTCGTTGACTCTAGCGGCCGGTATGCTTGCAGGATGCAGCACTGGGGTGAAGACAGAGCCGCCCAAAGAGACGGCACAGGGGGGTTCAGCAACGGCACCGCCTGACAAGCCGATCACTCTTAGCTTCTGGGGCGGCGTACCGGCGGAGAATGGCCCGCAGGCCGTCATTGACGCATGGAACAAAGAAAATCCAAACATTCAAGTGAAGTATGAGCGCTATGTCAATGATGATGCGGGCAACCTGAAACTGGATACCGCCTTGATTGCGGAGCAGGGAGTGGATATCTTCGTCAATTACACGACACCCGCTTTGAAAAAAAGAATCGATAACGGCGTTGCGCTTGATCTATCGTCGTTTACCGACTACAGCATTGATCAGAAAATGGGCCCACAGGCAGCTGAATGGAAAATTAATGGAAAATACTATGGGGTTCCTACCAAACGGAATATCTTTTTTATGTGGCTCAACAAGGACGCGCTGGACAAAGCGGGATTAAAAGTACCGACGGATTGGACATGGCAGGATCTTCAGGATTATGCGGCCAAGCTGAAAACGGATAAACGCTATGGATTGGTCCAAAGTACCGAGGTTTACCCGGATGCAATGGATGGGTCGCTCGCAGCCTCCAAATATGTCAAAGCAGACGGTACCTCCGATTTCAATAACCCGATTGTCGGTACATGGCTGGAAACGCTGAACCAAATGATGAAGGATGGCAAATCAACGCCGCCTCTCGGAGAGCAGCTGACGACCAAGATGCCGGTAGAAACCGTCTTCCTCAAAGGGGATGCAGCGATGCTCAATGCAGGAGAGTGGATATTCCGCAGCTCTAACGATAGGAAAGCGAATCCTCGAGATTTCAAAATTGCCTTCGCGCCGGTGCCTAAAGTGTCCAAGGATCAAACGAATTTCAAAATCCGCGGAGGCCTGGGAGACGTCATCTCTATCGCGGCCAAAAGTAAAAATAAGGAAGCGGCCTGGAAATTCCTTAAATGGTATGCGGACGGCGGGATGCTGCCGATGGCATCCGGAGGACGGCTCCCCGCATCCAAAGACGCCAACGTAGCCGAAGCGACGAAGCTTCTGCTTGGAAATGCTGCGGACACCTACGATCAGGAATCGCTCAATAAAGTCGTGTTCGGACAATTCGATACGTATAACCGCGATTTGCCACAGCAGGTTCTTGATCTGCGCCGAGAAGAGTATGAGAAGTTCTTCCTGGGCAAGCAGGACATTAAGGGGACCCTGGATACGATGGCCAAACGTCATAATGATTTTTTGAATCAAAATAAAAAGTAGAAAGCCGCAAAAGGAGGCTCAATGCAGGAGCTTCCTTTTGTTCTAAATGAAGGATAGATTCAGAACTGCCGGGAGGTCATCACATGAACAACAGCTGGATGAAACGTCAGAGAAATATCGGGATGCTGTTTATTGCGCCGAACATGCTGGGCGTTCTCGCCTTTTATATACTGCCTGCTCTATTCTCGCTAGGGCTTGTGTTTACGGATTGGAAATTCGGGAACCCCGTCTTTCATTTCATTGGTCTGGACAATGTCAAACGGCTGCTTCATGACGAGTTGTTTTATATAGCATTGAAGAATACGGCGATCTTTTTGCTCTCCGTACCGGTGTCCATGATGCTTGGCTTTATCGTCGCCATTATTTTGAACAACATGGTGTACATGAAAGGACTGCTGCGGGCCATGTACTTCATGCCGTATATTACAAGCGGTGTGGCCATAGGGTTCGTCTGGATGCTTCTGTTTCATCCGACGCAGGGGCCGATCAACCAGTTTTTGACGAAAATCGGAATACAGCATCCGCCGCAATGGTTCGGGTCAATGGAAACGTCCATGTACGCGATGGATGTGATCTGGATCTGGTTTCTGCTCGGATATAACATGATTATTTATTTGGCGGCTCTGCAGGAGATATCGGGTGACTTATTGGAGGCGGCCAGGATAGACGGGGCGCATAGCTGGACGATCATCAGAAGGATTGTATTCCCGCTCGTAAGTCCTACTACCTTCCTGCTGCTGATAACGGGCTTGATTATGACGATCAAAACCTTCGGCATTATTGAAGCGACAACGCAAGGAGGGCCTGGGAACAGCACGACGATTTTATCATTGTTCGTTTACAAAACCGCCTTTTCATACTACGAAATGGGATATGCCTCGGCGATCTCCTGGGCATTGTTTCTTATTATTCTCTTTATCACGCTGATCCAGTGGTATGGACAGAAAAAATGGGTTCATTATTAACGGAAAGAGGGTACGCAATAAAATGACGGGCGGACAACAAAGGCTGCAATTGAAATCCATTCCTATAGGGAAGCTGTTCTTAACTCTAATCATGCTGGTTCTGGCGGTGTCAACCGTACTGCCTTTTTTGTGGATGATCAGCACTTCCTTCAAAACGCCGGCAGAAGTCTTTGATTACCCGATATCTTGGATTCCGAAGCATTGGGTAATGGAGCATCATGAAAAAATATGGCTCGGGGAAAACAGCTTCATCAGGTACTATTTGAATTCGCTCAAAATAGCGATTGTATCTACGGCGGGAGCAACCTTCCTATCCGCGTTCGCCGCCTACGGGTTCTCCCGGGTGGAATTCAAGGGCAGGGATGCATTGTTTGTACTTTATTTATCCATGATGATGGTGCCTCCCCAGGTGCTTTTTGTACCCAAATTTATCATGTTTAACTGGTTCGGCATTTATAATACGCATTGGGCATTGATATTGCCCGGTATGTTCACGATTCTAGGTGTGTTTCTGATGCGGCAATTTATGATCTCGATTCCGAAGGAAATATCGGAGTCGGCATTTATCGACGGGGCAGGGCATTTTCGAATCTTTTGGCAGCTGATGCTGCCATTGGCGAAGCCGGCTCTTGCTACCCTGGCCATTATTGATTTCTCATGGCATTGGAACGATTATGAGAACGCAATCGTCTTTTTGATCGACCGGAAGCTGTTTACCGTACCGTTAGGACTACAAAACTTCATTCTGGAGTTCAATATTGACTATAATGGCATGATGGCTGCAACTTCGGCAGGAATCATCCCGATTCTGATTGTCTTCCTGCTGGGGCAAAAGTATATTATTCAAGGCGTATCCAATACGGCGGTAAAAGGATAAAGCGTAAAGATCCACTCCGGTGCAATAGAAGAAGGAGTGGATTTTTTGCGTTATGCGCGGAATGCATGCAGTAACATGAGGGGCCGCATAAAAGGAAGCGCCCTTTATGGTTTTTCATAAGGGCGCCAAATCTATTAAGTGATTAGCTTACTCGTAGCAGCGAACCTCGACGATTTCCGCACGATCGCTGCCGTTTGTTGAACTTATCACGATCCGAAGCTTGCCGGTGGTTACGGCGGCAGGGAGTCTATGGATTTTTTTGCGGATATGGTTGCTCTGCTCTTCCACTAGCGTAATCCATTCCTCCTGAACCCAGGCTTGTATTTTATAATCTTTGACAAGCTCTGGAATGACTTCGAACGGGGTACGGTGATGGTGAAGATTGATTAAGTCCTCATTCACGTCGTCATTGAAGGTGATGTGTATGCAGCTGATCCTGGCTGGCTCCTTCCAATGCAGCTCCAGCCATTCCGGCTTGCCTTGCGTCATAGGCTGTGACGACCACATATGCGGACCCCCGTAAGGACGGAGATAGCCGTCTGTCGCTTTGGATGCGGCAAGTGCATCGGAAGGGGAACGAAGCTTGAAGCAAAACGGACTTCTAACGAAGGATTTGCCGCTCCACTCGATAACAGGTTGATGGTGGTGCATCTCCCCGAAATCATGAGAGCTTTGTGCATCCATCGCATGTTGGAAGGAAAGTACGCCGCTTAGCGGGCGATCCGACAAATGCAGCGATAGATCCGGATTATGCTTAATGATGATAAAAGCATTCTGTGCTTGCTCCGGATGCCAGCATAGATCCGCCGCAATCCACTGCTTAGCACCTGCAGTAACGCTAACCTTGACGGAGGTTACGTGCGTATGGGGGACATAGTTTTGAGGCTTCCCTGTGCTCCACAGCTCAAGCTCCAGCTCAGTCTCACATGCAGCGTCGACAAGCAGCTCTATGCCTTCCATGCAGGGATCGACAGGTACGATCAAGCCGTAGTCCTTAGCCATTGCAACTGCTTCTTTGGATTGTACCAACTCAAGCTGCGTAAGCGAGCTAGAAGCATTCACCTCTGCGCGAAGCGCCAAATCTGACGCATCGGTGTTCTTCAGGCCGAGAACGGATGCATCCTGGCGCAGCAGCGTCTGCTGAAGCTCGTGCAAGTGCTCGGCGTGTAGAAGACGGGGAGTAATATTTTTCATAGAGCACAACGCGGCCCCGGTTCCCGCTGCTTCTCCCATGACCGCACAGGTTGCCATAACCCGGGTCGTGCCGAATGCCACATGGGAAGCACTGATATTGCGGCCTGCCATCAGCATATTGCTTACGTTGGAGGAGTAGAGGGATCGAAAAGGAATATGGTAGCTTCCATCCATATGCATGTGCTTGGAGCCCTTGGAGGTCGAGTACATACCTTGCGGAGGATGAAGGTCGATGGACCATCCACCGAAGGCTACGCGGTCCTCAAACTCTGCCTGAGCTATCACATCATTTTGATTCAGCACGTAGTCACCGATAAAGCGTCTATATTCTCTTTTGCCTGGTAAGGAGCCAATCCATTCCAATGTCAGGTTGTCGGCATCGAAACGCCCTGAATTTTTGATGTAATCCCAAATGCCATAAATAACCGAAGACAGCTCGTCACGAATTCGCTCATTTTCATGAACGGTATCCAATTCTCCACCCCATTCGATCCACCAATAGGCGCAGCCGTTATCGCCGCTTCGAATGACACGGTTTAAGGGAATCGGAGTTTGGGTAATATCCTTGGCAAAGCTCGGCGCTATATATTTCACCGGATGCCCGGCATCCTTCGTATAGAACAAGAGGGTGCTGCCCAGCGTAACCTCGTCACTTACTAACGGTGCCCATTCTTCCTCGTACTCTTCCTGAGCCTCCCTGCCGATGCGGTACTTGGCCCCTGCAAGAAAACCGACAAGCCCATCTCCGGTGCAATCGAGGTACATTTTACTTTCAAAGCGAATGTTCCGTTCCGATCCCATCATCCAGCCGGTAACCGATGTGATCGTGCGATTGTGTTCATCACCGGCCGCTTCCACTTCATGTACATCCGTATTAAGGAAGAGGGTTATATTGCTTTCCGCCTTCACCTTTTCCAAAATGACCAAATCCCATAGATACGGGTTTCCATCGATATTGCGGTACTGATTTTCCACAAACAGCTCCCCCATAATACCGGTTTCACGAGCATACCGATGAACACCGTGAGAGGTTGCGCCGCAAACCCAGACCCGCACCTCGCTGCTGGAATTCCCGCCCAGGACGGGACGGTTTTGCACGAGAGAGACGGTTTGACCTAGTCGCGCCGCAGCGATAGCGGCACAAACACCGGCTAACCCTCCGCCGATCACTGTAATATCCGAGACAATGGTTTCATATCGCATAATACCAAGAACACCTCACTGTTGAATTAGTATATATCTTTGATTTCATTGTAAGATACATCATTTTCTTTTGACATACATGGAGTTACAATAGACATATACTTTATTTCACAATTAAGCAGGTGGTTGCATTGTCGTTCCGCGATATGGAGTTAAAGCTGATTTCGCATGTGTATTGGTACCAAAAGTCCGAATTCATGCTCCCATCCGATATTTATCCGTGCTGGACTTTGTTTGCGGTAGAGGACGGACGATTTCATTACTCTATAGGGGAGGAGAGTGGAGAGGCCGGATTTGGCGATATGGTTCTTTGCCCGCCTAACATGCCTTTTATCAGAAGAACGCTGGAGCCTATAACCTTTCATTTTCTCCAATTTGTATGGCTGATGGAGCCTTCTTATTGGGCAGAAGGACGATGGAATGGCAAGCTTACCGTAAGAGATACGGAGCGTTTGAGTTCTAACTACAAATATTTGAGGACAATAACCGGGTGGGATGAAGTGAGTATGCTGCATAAGCAGCACATGCTGAGCGATATGCTGAGGCTGGTTATCCTGGAGCAGGGTGCCCGGGATGTTGGGAGAACTCAACGCGACACACTTATGGATGAGGCTAGAAAAAGGTTGACCGAAAGAGCCTACAACAGCTTCTCCATGAAGGAATTGTCGGATCAGCTTAAGCTTACACCGGTACAATTCACTCGCAGATTCCGCAAAGCCTTTGGTGAAACTCCATCAGAGCTGCTGAACGAAATCAGGCTTACCCGAGCCAGGCATTTGCTGGAAGGGACGACGCTGAAGCTGGACGAAATCGCCGAGCAGTGCGGATATGAGAACGGATTTTATTTGAGCCGGGTTTTCTCGAAGAAAACCGGAATGCCTCCATCTGTATATCGGAGCTTGTACAGGGTGTAGGGTAGAATGGTTTTAAGGGGACAATATTGGAAAGATAATCCCCTTTGGTATATACTGGGATTCACGAGCGTGAGAATAGGTTCTCGCTTTAGGAATCTTACCAAAAGGACTGAGCGATATGAGGCTTCCATACAAAATAGGGTATATCGGCTGTCTTGTATGGCTGTTATGTTTATTTTGCGCCTTCGTCTTCTGTGATGACTATGACGATTTGATGATGACCTGGATTGTTGTTGCGACGGCCATAGGCCTGATCTTATTTCCCGCCTATTTCATTGCCGTTCTTGTCTTTTATAGCTTGAGCCGTTTCGTTGTAAGAAGCCGACAGGGGGATTAGGGGGAAGGCGCCACTCGAACTTGGAGGAAAATGGAGAATTACATAAAAATAACGATTTTTGGAACGAAATAGCCGATTCATAGTCTGCCAAAACAAAAAGGACCGCACATAGTGGTTTTTTACTTTTATAAAGTGATTATCCGGAATCCAATAACGAACGGTTTGCCAAAAACAAGCAATGAGAAGGTGTCGTGTTTTTACAATACAGGTTTTCTCGATTTTGATAGGATAATACAGATCAAGACTTATTTCGCAAGGTGGGGTAGTGCACACTTGAAGTGGATTAAATTGATGAGGTTTGTGTCCGTTGAATGATTAGGAGGCGATCCATGTGGTAAAAAAATCAAGTGACTTGCCGGTCATTTCCTTCGCCGATCCGCTGTCTTTTGAGAGCTGGCTCGAAGTGAATTGCGAAATCTCACCCGGTATCCGATTACAAATTGCGAAAAAGAACTCCGGCGTCGTAACCATTTCCTATAACGAAGCGCTCGAAGTTGCCTTATGTTATGGATGGATAGACAGTCAGAAAGAAGCTTTCGATGAGAAAACATGGCTGCAGCGGTTCACTCCGCGCGGGGCCAAAAGCATCTGGTCGAAAGTCAATAAAGACAAGGCGGAACTGCTGATCCTAAACGGGAGAATGAAGACTCCAGGATATAAGGCAATTGAAGAAGCCAAAAAGAACGGGAACTGGGATAAGGCCTACGAATCACAAAGCATCGCCTCACTGCCTGAGGACTTCGCAATCGAGTTGGAGCGCAGCGCCAAGGCTAAGGCGTTCTACGATACGCTTGACAGACAAAATAAATACGCGATCTTGTTTCGAATTCACAATGCCAAAAAGAAAGAAACTCGAGAAAAGCGGATCCGGCAGTTCATTCAAATGTTGGAGGAAGGCAAAAAAATCTATCCTTCATCCTCTTAAGACAGATGAACAAGAATCAGAAATCGTTCCAAACTTTACACAAATTATGACAAAGAGAATACAATGAAGACGGACTAAAAACCGGATGCCGCACTTATTATGCAGTACCCGGATGTCATGAAGGGGCCCGAGATAGATGGTCAAGAGACTTAGGCGAATCAGAGAGCCCCGTATATAGTAAGTTGAATAAAAAGGGAGACGGCCCATGTTCCAGTTACTAAGAGCATGGGCTAAAAAATTAGATAAAACAGCCACAAAGGACAATGACTAACAGAATATAAAGAACCAATATAGTTCCAGTGCTTGTAAAGATTCCACCTACACCACCCATTTTGAATCCTCCTTCCAATTTGTCTTGAGGTTGTTACCCCAAAATCAGGTTATGCGGGATACATATCTAATGTTTGGACGTTTGTCATGGGGTCACATTTATCATTGAGAAAATGCTCGAAACAATACCAAGCGATGTCTTTCATCCTGGCACCTATCCCAACAAGATGAAATTTAGACAGTAAGTACGAACAAAAACCATTGACAAATGCATTGAAATGGGATAAATTGTATTTTAATCAATATCTAATTAGATGAATATTTAAATTAAAAGGTGTGATACTAGGATGCAGTTAGATAAGCTCGTCACTTACCACAAGGCACTTGCAGATCCTACGCGTATCAAGATGCTGCTCCTGCTTGCGGATGGGGAGTTGAACGGCCAAGTACTGGCCGAGAAATGCTTCTTATCGGCGGCTACGATTACTCATCATGCAGCCAAGCTGAGAGAAGCGGGATTGATCAATGAGCGAAGAGATAAGAATACGATTTACTTCTCCCTCAATCATTACTTTATCAAAAGCAATGCAATGGCAACGGTCGACTTCATTTATAAGAAACAGACGGGAACAGGAGGGACGGAACCTATGGATGAGAAAAACAAGCGTTTGGCGGCTTCGGTGATCAAAAATTTTATGACCTCCGATGGAAGATTGAAGCATATCCCGGCACAGCTAAAGAAAAAGCTGATCGTACTTGAGCATTTGGTGCTTCAGTTAGAGCAGGGGCGCCGGTATTCGGAGAAAGAAGTGAATGAATTTATTAAAACGTATCACGATGATTTTGCTACGATCCGCAGAGAGTTTATTATGCATCAATTTTTATATAGAGAAAATGAGGTCTACGAAGTGAATCCGCGTGAGCTGTGGGCTCGGTGGGAGACGCTCGCATAAGGACAGAGGAGCTGTAAAGAAACCGGATGCCCTGCAAAGTGCACCCGGTTCTATTCTGTCAGGCCATGGTTTCCAGCATTGGCAGCGTAACTTGATATTGAAGCGCTTCCTGATGCAAGTAACGTCGAAACTCTTCTACAATATATTGCGCCATGCGTGTGACTTCAGACGGGTTGCTTCCCGCGATATGAGGGGTTAATATCACATTATCCAGCTGCAACAGTTCACTGTCCGGCCGAACAGGCTCGGGATAAGTGACATCCAGCACCGCGGTTCTGGTCGGCACATCCCGTAGGGCCCGGGCTAAATCTTCCTCAACGACCTGCAGGCCCCGTGCAGTGTTGATGAAGGTTGCGTTGGGGAGCATGAGGTCAAAATGCTCTTTATTTAGCATACCGACCGTTGCCGGGAGGTTAGCCAAATGATTCGAGATGGTGTGGCATTCAGAGAATATTGCGGTGAGCTCTTTCTTTTGAACCCCTAGCTTATGTGCCGCAGCTTCGGGCAAAAAAGGATCAAACACATCGATGTTCACCTGATAGGGCTTTAACAGCTCAATGACCTTCTTACCTATCATGCCGGCACCAAGAATTCCGACGCGGGCATTCCAATTACCGGGGAAGGTCTTGGCATATATCGAGGCTTCGCGTCTATTCGATTTGCACATCCGGGCGCTTTGATAAAAGCCCTTATTGGCCAGCACAATCTGTGCCGCCGTATATTCGGCAACCGGAACGGCGTTAGCGGCCCATGCACTCACTACAGTAACATTTTGATGGAGAAAAGGTCTTGCAAAAGACTGTACACTGCCCGCTGCATAAAATAGCGCTTTCAAATTAGGTAGGTAATGCTGAATTTCTTCGCGGGTCAGCAAGGACATCCCCCAAGTAGAAAAAGCGACTTCGATCGTTCTCAAAGCCGCAGCATGCTCCTCCAAATTGTCCTTGTGAATGATGGCCGGATAGAAATCCGCCAATGTGCGAAGTTCCTCCTGAATGTGACTGTTATATACCCCGTGGATTCTTGCTTCGTTTCCTATAAATATAGCTCGCTTCTTCACTTCATCCCACCGCCCTAGAAATACGTATGGTCACAAGAGGCTGGTCGTAGCTGCTATCTAACCCTGATTATACATCAGAATGTCGGAATAGTATCGGTCATGTGAGCTATTTATTTTGGAAAATAGGTACGTATCGCAAACTTCCCCCAATACATCGTTCTCTTTTGTTATAATGGAAGAAACTAGAGCAGAATGTAATTTTGACTTACAGGTAAGGATGTGTAGCGATGATGAAGATTTATACCGTGGAGGAAAGGGATTCGCTTCTGACCAGACTGAATGACCGGCAAAGGCGGTATTTGCACGAGGATATGCTGAGAGGACGGCGAACGGTTTTTGCGAACGTAATGTCCCGTCAAAAAGGATATTTTATTCCTGAAGGCGCTTCGTTCGAGGATATTGAACAGTTATTAACTTCATGGGTCTATGTGAATTATATCGATGCGGGTCATGTAACTTCCGAGTTGAAATGTGAATGCGGAAGAGCCTTGAGGTACCAGCATATTGTGCAAAATAAAGAAGATGGAACCATCAAGAAGTTCGGTATCGATCATTTGCAGCTGCACACCGGAATTGACGCCAAAATTGTGGCAGAAATCTTAAAAGGCTTTGACGCGATAGACTTCGAGCTGGACGAGCTTCTAGCCAAAGTGGAGAACGGGTGGACCATTGAACAGGAACGCCTTCCCGACTTGCAGGAGCTTGAGCTTCCGAAGGATATACAAACCCATCTGGAGCTTGAGCTGCCCTTGCTGGCACGCCAAGTAGCCCGCCTTCGCAGGCTGGCTAATGAGCAAATCGTGTCCAGAAGCATGCAAACAGCAAAGAAAGACATTTCCCACGTGCCGCCTCAGGCAGAGGATGACATTATTCAACTTGATCTATTTGCCATGGAGGAGGCATCACCTGAAGCAGCTGTCAAGAACAGTGCGGTTGGCTCGGGTTTCACAGACCAGTTGACAGACGAGCAGAAGCTGGCGATATTGAAAATGCTGCAGGAGGGGGTATCCAGCGCACGCACCTTATGCGAGCTGCTGATCAAGCATCATGGCGCCTCGGGACAACGGTTCGAGTATTCGATGACCCAAAAGCCGCAAATCTACCCGATTGTCTGCATGTTCGTAGATTCTTGCAGCAATGCGGTACTGGTCCGCGGCAATCAGGAAGACCGGTTTTATGAATGGGTTTGACCGGTTGCCCTTACGTAATTTATTGTTAGGCTTGAACCAGCAGCTGTTCGTCCTTGCATGAACCTCCCGGAGCTTTGAACCCTAGCGTACAAACAGTTCTCATCGTTGTACATGATTCCAGTCATGTACATTTTTTGTTTAGTACGGATACTAAGTCCGTTCTCAGAGTTCCAATCGGGCTACCACTGATTTCCGTCGACGGCAACCCCCCATGTCAATGGGATATAGGTCACGTCTTGGAGCTTTCCTGGAAAATAGTTAACAAATGTTGGATAACTCGTTATACTTAGAAAGGTCAGTTCGTTGCGAAAATTCCTGATAATGGACAATTCATGTACATAACGGACAATAGGTGGGAGGCGGCCAGATCAGCGTTCTGAGGCTTCAATCAACATAGGCGTGATGAATGACCTAAACAATCGTGACTCTGGTCCCTGTGGTTATGGAGCTGACATCGTTATAATGACAACGAACTTGTAAAAAAAGGAGGATAATGGATTTGAAAGGAAGGCAGCAAGAGGCTTGTATCCTTTACTTTTGGCAGGTGAAACGATGGTGCCTTAGTGGAATCCCGGCGAATGCTTGAGTTCTACGCCTTCCTTCGGGGGCATAACATGATAGTCGGGGCCGAACATTCTTATAGGGGACAAGGAAAGCCGAATGGCACTGAACGATAGATCGGCAACCGGAATCTTACATGCCTGAGATTTGCTAGGGGATAACCACCCCTGACTAATGACATTATGAAAAGGGAGGAGACTGCAGGGATGTGGACTCGCAAACAACTGAAAGACAGAGCAAAGAACGTACTTAGAACTTCGTATTGGAAGGCGTTTCTAGCCAGCCTCCTGCTGGGCGTTGTAACCGGCGGACTTCCAAGTTGTTCATTCAATGGCGGAGGAAGCGGGAAAAATCAGGATTTTCCTTTCTTTTCCGGAAATCTTGGCGATGAATTTGACGGCTTCATGTATGCTATTCTGGTTGGTATTATTGTGGTTGCTATTATCGTAGTTCTCATTTCGATAGCTCTTCGAATTTTCGTTTGTAATCCTTTAGAGGTGGGCATACGGAAATATTTCACGCAGTCGGCCCGAGAGGATGTCAACATGAACTACATGGGCTACGGCTTTTCGAAAGGGAACTACGTTGTCATCATGAAAGCGATGCTTTGGCGCATGTTCCTTAACTTCCTCTGGTACCTGCTGCTCATTATTCCGGGTATCGTGAAATACTACGCTTATAGTATGACACCGTACCTGTTGGCAGATCAGCCTCATCTCGGAACCAAGCGTGCTGTAGAGCTGAGCAACAGGATGACGAGAGGCCACAAATGGAGAATGTTCGTATTGGACCTTTCCTTCCTCGGCTGGTACCTCTTGGGGACGATCGCCTTGTTCATCGGGGTATTATTCGTTCTGCCTTATGTGAATGCCACGCAGGCGGAACTGTATTTGGAGCTTCGCCAGCGGGCCATGGATGATGGAATCATCGATAGATCGGAACTGGAGTAAGGAAAGAAGCTGTCGAGCGATCGGCAGCTTTTTTTGCACTCTAAAATATCTAAATTTTTGGGGTCTGATGGACCAGCCCTGATCGTCAATTAAGAAACTTTGATGACTCAATGAATTGAACAAATTTTAGCAGCGCGCTGGTGTATACCGATTCCTGCTTATACACAAACCAAACCTGCAATTCCCGATACCCTTCGGGAAGGCGGTGGGAAGCGATCAAGCCTGCCTCTTCCGCTTTGGAAATCGATGATTTTGGCAACAAAGACACACCGAGGCCAGAAGATACCCCGTTTAGAATGACCTCCAGCGTTCCAAACTCCATAATGTTTATGGAGGTCAATCCGCTTTCCCTTAGAAAATGCTCAGCCTTTGCTCGATGAGAGCAGCCGACGTCAAAGAACAGCATTGGTTTGGTAAGCAAAACATGGACGTCATGGTTCCCCGGTTCCGAAATAAGCACCAATTCATCTGTATAAACGGCAACATGCTCTATTTCTGCCAAGTCGACGGGTCCGTACACAAACGCACCATCAAGATCAAATTTAAGCACTTTCTGCAGAAGGCTGTGAGTTTCCCCTGTAATAAGCGAAAGATGAACATCGGGGAAATAGGAGTGATACTCGGTCAATAATGGGGCCAGGTGAGAGGCCGCTGCCGTTTCAATGGAACCTAACCGCAAGGGGCCGGTGGGATGCTCCGAGTATTGTGTTGATTTTATTGCTTCGTCCATTAAAGACAAAATTTGATCTGCATATTTCAATAAATTTTCGCCGGCAGGTGTCAGCGTCATTCCCCGATTGGACCGGTGAAAAAGGGGGACTTTCAACTGATTCTCAAGATCCTGTATCCGGGTGGTTACATTTGATTGAACGTAGTTCAAGATTTTAGCGGCCTTTGTAATACTGCCTTCACGAGCGACAGTTTGAAATATTTTCAAATCACTGATTTCCATTTCCATATCACCTGCTTGGTATGACCATTTTTGATAGTCACATTCGCTTTTGATCATTTTACAGGATTTTATCCTCCCATTACAATTTTTTTGTGGGTCTTCAGAATAAGATTCAGATGTGAGGGAGGAATAGAGATGAAAGCAATCGTACATTCCGGCCAAAGAGGCTTGAACGGATTAGCTTATAAAGACGTTATTGAAAGACAGCCTGGATATGGGGAAGTAAAAGTAATGCTGAAATCAGCCGGCTTGAACCATCGGGATTTGTTCGTTATGGAAGGCCGAGGAGAGCAGGATGCTCCCCTGATTATCGGTTCGGATGGAGCCGGCAGGATTGTAGAGATAGGCGAAGGTGTAACTGGTCTTACAGTGGGTTCTGAAGTGATGATAAATCCGTGTATCGGGTGGGAATCCCCAAATGAAGTTCCTTCGGTTCCATCTATTGTTGGCGGGCCGTCGGATGGCACGTTCGCGGAGTACATCATCCTTCCTTCCCGAAATGTGTTCATTAAGCCGGCGTACCTGTCATGGGAAGAAGCAGGCGTCCTGCCTTTGTCGGCCTTGACAGCCTATAGGGCATTGTTTACTAAAGGACAGCTTCGGCAGGGAGAGCATGTTCTTATTCCCGGCATTGGAGGCGGGGTAGCAACCTTTGCGATGCTCATGGCATTAGCGGCAGGGGCAAGAGTCAGTGTCACATCACGACATGAAGAGAAAAGACAAGCCGCCCTCGCACAAGGGGCTCATTTTGCGTTCGATACCCATAGCAACTGGAAGGAAAGGATGAACGGACGCACCGTGGATCTCATTCTTGATAGCATCGGACCTGCAACGTTTCCCAAATACTTTGATGTCATAAAACCAAACGGCCGGATCGTGACATTTGGAGCAAGCTCGGGGGATCGGATAGAACTTCCAATCCGTGACATTTTCTTCCCCCAAATCAGTATCATCGGCACCTCCATGGGAAGCAGGGAAGAGTTTGCGGATATGCTGAAATTCATGGAACAGCATTCGCTTCACCCGATTATTGATCGAGTCTATCCTTTACAAGACATGCTTCAGGCCTTTCACCGAATGCAGCAAGGGGAACAGCTGGGCAATATTTCGATAAAAATAGAGTAAGTTGTATATAAAAACACGAGTCTGTCAGTGCATGCCAAAATGGCTTTCGTGGTTCGATATTCCAGGCATTATGGAGTGACTGATCACTCAACAAGAAAATTTGATTATAATCAATTTATCGACTTGGTTCTCATTGACAGGGGTTAGCGAGGCATGCTAACGTTCTTGGTGTGCCCTGAAAATTCCAATTGAAGAAAGGAGAGGCTTCCATGTTCCCAAATGCATATCGGATCAAAAGGTATCACGGAACGATTGCATATGACAGATATGGCCTCCCCAGCGACTGAGCGACAACGAAGAGCGAGCGGATTCATGGTATGCTCTATTCATAGCTCGCGCCGGCCATTCTACCTTCTAGCGTAGTGTGCGCTTGGCGTCGAAACGATAAGCACATTGCCCGCGGGTAGTGTGCTTATTTATTTGGTTGCGGGCATACAATTGGGATGTTGCGGGGTAGGGAGAGGAGAGAAAAGGACCATGTTTTCAATCATGACCAAACTGGGCTGGTTTTTCCGGCAGGAGTGGAAACGGTATTCCATAGCCATCGTTTTGCTTGTAATTGCAGGAATTCTGGAAATCATTCCGCCGATGCTGGTTGGACGTTCGATTGATGCGATTGGCCTCGGACATATGACCTGGGGTTATATTGTGAATACGTTATTTTGGCTGGTTGTCATCACGATAGCGGCTTATATCATTTCTTATATATGGGGATATAAGCTGTTCGGAGGAGCGTTTGTCGTAGAGAAAATCATGAGAGGACGCTTGATGCGTCATTTTCTGAAAATGACACCGACCTTCTACGAAAACAATCGTACGGGAGACTTGATGGCCCGAGCAACGAACGATCTCCAGGCATTAGCACAAACAGCGGGGTTCGGAATTTTGACCTTGCTGGATTCTACGCTTTGGATGGGGACGCTGCTTGTTACGATGACGTTCTTCGTCTCCTGGAAGCTGACACTGGCTGCAGTGATTCCGCTGCCCATCATGGCTGTGCTGGTCAGTTACTATGGCGGCTGGATACATAAAAGGTATATGGCTGCCCAGAATGCTTTCGGAGATATGAACGAAGGAGTGCTTGAGACCATTTCGGGAATTCGGGTCATCAGGGCTTATACGCAGGAGCGAGCGGCCGAGCAGCGATTTGCTGCCGTCACGCAGGACGTTCTGGATAAAAACCTGGCCGTCGTTCGTATAGATTCCCTGTTCGACCCAACGATCAAGATTCTTGTCGGCATCAGCTATATGACGGGGTTAGGTTATGGCGCCTACCTTGTGTTCCACAATGAGCTGACTATCGGCTCTCTTGTAGCCTTCAACGTGTACCTGGGAATGATGATTTGGCCGATGTTCGCGATCGGTGAATTAATCAATATTATGCAGCGGGGAAATGCCTCGTTAG
The DNA here is from genome assembly GCF_039543185.1 of Paenibacillus vulneris. Taxonomy (NCBI): domain Bacteria; kingdom Bacillati; phylum Bacillota; class Bacilli; order Caryophanales; family Paenibacillaceae; genus Paenibacillus; species Paenibacillus vulneris. Next base: position 67,002 of record NZ_BAABJG010000015.1, read on the forward strand.
ATCGGGTTAATGAAACCCTGAGTTATGAACAGGACGTTAAGGAACCCGCTGACCCTGCGTGGCCGGAACATCCGGGAAGCATTGAGTTTCATCATGTGACCTTCCGGTATCCGTCGTCTTCCTTCAATAATCTGGAGGATGTCTCGTTCAGCCTGCCTTCCGGCCAAACGTTAGGAATCGTGGGACGTACCGGCAGCGGCAAATCAACATTGATCAAACAGCTGCTTCGAGAATATCCGACGGGAGAAGGGGACCTATTGGTCGCCGGAGTACCTATAGAACGAATTGGCATGGATCGGTTAAAGTCATGGATTGGATATGTTCCTCAGGAATCGTTCCTGTTCTCCCAGACCATTAGAGCCAATATGTATTTTGGCAACGAGCATGCTTCCGAGGAGGAACTGCAGGCTGCAATGACCGTCTCGGCATTCAGCAAGGATTTGAAGTTTCTTCCGGACGGCATGGACACTTTGGTAGGAGAGAAAGGGGTAGCGCTATCCGGCGGGCAAAAACAGCGTGTTTCGATGGCCCGCGCCTTGATTGCCAAGCCGCAAATTTTAATCCTCGATGATGCGATGTCAGCCGTAGACGCCCGTACTGAGGCGGAGATCATTGCCAATATTCATAAGGAGAGATCCGGTAAAACAACGATCATTGCCACTCATCGTTTGTCGGCCATACAGCACGCTAACCTTATTCTTGTGATGGATAACGGGCGAATTGTCGAACGTGGGACTCATGAGGAGCTGCTTAACAAAGACGGCTGGTACAAGGAACAATACGACCGCCAGCAGATAGAAGCGATTACGGAAGGAGAGGAGACAACCCAATGAGCGACGGAAGCGAAACCATAGATTATGATATTGACACCGAGGCCGGCTCTGTATCCAAGACCAACATCGTCAGAAGATTGGTAGCCTATGCGGTTCAATTCAAATTGCAGCTGATTCTCGCGCTGCTGATGCTGACGGTTGCCGTCGTGACCGATTTGGCCGGACCGCTTATCGCTAAGAGAATCATCGACCTGCATATTTCCGGTATCGAAAAGCCGTGGTATGAAACGGCAGATAGCGGAGAATACGCGGTATTATATGACGGGAAGCGGTATAAGCGATCCGACCATTTTGTAGAAGGGGAGCAGCGGGGCAACGAAGCGAGAGTGCTTCAAATTGACCGCGAGTATTACTTCATAGGCGGTCCTATAGCCTTTGACGGCGAACGGCAAGCCGTTAACGGGACGGTTCTTATTTCGAAAGGGACTGAGAGCAGCAGTTACCCGGGAAAGCAATTGAACCGGCAGGAGCAGTATAGCTTCTTTCGTCCAGAGATGGCGGGAATGCTGAAGCTGTGCTGGCTGTATATGGGCTTAACGGTTATTTCAGCGATTTTTACGTATGGTCAGCGTTATTTTCTTCAAAGCTCAGCCAATCGTATCATTCGCCGCATGAGGACCGACGTATTTGCCCAGCTTAACCGGCTGCCTATTCGTTATTTCGATAACTTGCCGGCGGGGAAAGTCGTTTCACGAGTGACGAACGATACGGAATCGATTCGGGATTTATATGTGAACGTTCTTGCCAACTTTACGACCGGCTTCATTCATATGCTTGGCATTTATGTGGCCTTATTTATACTGGACGTCCGTTTGGCAGCGATTTGCCTGTTTGTCATCCCTGCACTGATTATCTGGATTATCGTGTACGGCAAAATGGCGAAAACCTTCAACCGCATCATTCGTTCGACGGTGAGCGAAATTAATGGAATTATCAATGAATCCATACAAGGCATGACTATTATCAAGGCTTTTCGCAAGGAAAAGCGGGTGGAAGACCAATTTGAGCAGTACAATAACAAGCTGTTCCACGTTCAAAATAAGCTGCTGAGCTTAAATTCATGGACCGGATATAATTTGGTTGCCGTCATCCGGAACATCGCTTTAGTTGCCTTGATTTGGTATTTTGGCGGGGCTTCCCTGAATGGAGCGGCGGGAGCCGTATCCTTGGGAGTGCTTTATGCCTTCGTCGATTATCTAAACCGGTTGTTTCAACCCATGGTCAACATCGTAAACCAATTGCCGAACCTCGAGCGTGCACTTGTGTCATCGGAGCGGGTATTCAAGCTGGTAGATGAGGAGGGGGAAGACGTATCGGATCAGCAAGTGCTGCGTTATCAGGGGCATGTCCGATTCGACCAGGTATGGTTCTCCTACAAGAGCGGCGAGCCCGTGCTTAAAGGAATTACCTTTGAAGCCAAGCCGGGTCAGACTGTCGCGCTCGTCGGACACACAGGCTCGGGAAAAAGCTCGATTTTAAACCTCCTGTTCCGCTTTTATGACCCGGATAAGGGGAAGATCACGATTGACGGACAAGACACGAGGCAAATGCCGCGTCAAACGATGCGCAAGCATATGGGCATTGTCCTTCAGGATCCTTTTTTATTCTCGGGTACGATTGCTACGAACGTATCGCTTCATGACCCCGGCATTACCCGGGAAAGAATTCGTAAAGTGTTGCTTGATGTCGGTGCCGAATCTCTGCTGGAGCAATTGCCGCAAGGAATAGATGAACCGGTTATTGAAAAAGGCAGCACCTTGTCTGCCGGTCAGAGACAGCTGATCTCCTTTGCCCGGGCGCTGGCCTTTGACCCGGCCATCCTGATTCTGGATGAGGCAACCTCCAACATCGATACAGAGACAGAGACGGTCATCCAACAGGCGCTTGACGTAGTGAAGCAAGGGAGGACGACCTTCGTCATTGCCCACCGGCTATCCACGGTGAAGAATGCCGATCTGATCCTGGTACTGGATCGGGGCGAAATCGTAGAACGGGGAGACCATAATGAGCTGATGTCTCTTGGCGGCAGATATCGTCAAATGTATGAAATTCAGCAAGGCAAGCTTGTCGGAAGCAAAGCATAGCTTGTTTTGAGTTGAAAAACCTGTTTTGTGAGAACTATGCCACATATGGAGTTATTGGCAGTTGTTCAAGCTCTATTGGTTTTTCAATAGTCTCAGGATACGGGATTATTCCGGTATCCTTTTTTCTTTTTTGAAACGATGAATTCATGAGGAAAAACGAGAAAATGGGAACATATGTTTTCAGAAAATGCCGTTGGTTGGCCTAACAAAGCGAACATATTTCTATACAGCTTCTTGAAAACCGGCTAATTTGGAGTTTGATTGACGGTGGGATTATCCATATCATGGGAATTACCTGTTTGGATTGCTGATTGATCCAACTTGAGTTAATCAAGGAAAGTGGGGGTTCCATGACTGTCCTAACTGGAAAGCAAGCAACGGTTCCTATCGATTCTACTACACTCCAGAGCGTGTTAAACAAGAAGTTTCCTATGGATTCCAACCATATTATATCCTGGAACATCCGACCGATTGGCAAGGTAAAGCCGGAGAGTGAAGTGCATCGTATTCATTGCTCCTTTATGTCTGGCAGCGCCAGCTCACGGTGTACGGTAATTTTAAAAATTCTGAGACCAGATTCCAACAGGGCAGTTGAAGAGCATTATTATTATTGGAAGCGTGAAGCACTAGTGTACCAATCCGGCATCTTGGGGCATTTGCCTCTTTCAGTTCGTGCACCTTTGTGTTACCTGATTGAAGAACGTCACGACGGCAGTATATGGATTTGGCTGGAGGATATGGATGAGAAGCGATTGGATCAAGAATGGGCGGAGGAAGACCAGCTGCGCATAGCCTATGAGATTGGAAAATTCAACGGGGCATATGTAACATGCAATTCCCTCCCGACAGGTTCTTTTCTGTGCCGGAGCTGGATGGACTCTTGGGTACAAACCATTGAGGACTATTCGTTGGGCAGAGGAGAACAGGAAGCCATTTGGTATAAGCATAATTTGGAAGAAGTCAACCCTCATGTGAGTTGGGAACGGGTTCGTAACCGCCAGTTCAAGAATAAGGCCATTACTGGAGACACTGAGCGGTCTTCCTAGGGTATTTGCTCATCAGGATATCCATAGCGGTAACGTCTACATCGAGCATTCCAACGGGCAGAACAGGCTAGTTGTGATTGATTGGCAATTCGCGAGCCTATCGGGTGTCGGAGAAGAGTTGGGACGCATGTTTGGCCTTATGTTAAGGAAGCCTGCAGACCCGGCCAGGTATGATATTAAAAATATGAAAAATGCTTTAGTAGAGCATTACATGGCTGGCTTAAAAGAAGCCGGCTGGGACGGAGACGTTGCCTGTATTAAATACGGTTTTGCCGTATCCGCATCATTACGATTCGTCATGCTGATGGATAAGCTGCTCCGAGCCGTTGAAAAGCCGGATTACAGCGTAACCAAACGCGATCATCTGCTGACGGTGCTCCAGCTTATGCTAGATATGGCAGAAGAGGCATGGGAACTCAGGAGAAGCTTGATTCAAAGTACCTTGCCTTTAAGGATATGTCTGTGATGCTGGAAGCGGACTCAGTGGATAGACGTTAGGAGAGCATTCCTATATTTGGTATAATGATTGGTACCGATAGAGAATGCAAAAGTAGGTGACAGAGATGCGTGAACTGGAAGCGGCAGGCTTTCATCCGTTAATCACTCAATGGTTCAAGACGCAATATGGCCGTCCGACGGATGTTCAAATCCGTTCATGGAAGGCGATCCAATCGGGTATCAATACTTTGATAGCAGCACCGACGGGCTCCGGCAAAACTTTGGCCGCGCTGCTTCCTTGTCTAAGCCGTATTCTTCAAGACAAGGAGGAGGACCCGGCCGCCTCTGAGTCCCGCTATGTGAAGCTGCTCTATATTACGCCACTCAAGGCACTAAATAACGATATTCATCATCATGTAATCGGATATATCGCACAGCTTAAAAGTCTGGCGGAAGAACTGGGTGAGAGTTGGAAAGGGTTGTCCGTGGCAGTGCGTACAGGAGATACGACACAGAGCTCACGGGCAGCGATGCTCCGCAACCCGCCGGATGTACTGGTAACGACTCCGGAATCGCTCTACCTGCTGCTAACTTCTTCCAAGGCAAGGAACATGCTGAAGCATGTCCGATGGTGCATTGTCGATGAGATTCATGATTTGGCCGGCGACAGGAGAGGACTGCATCTATCGGTTACGCTGGAAAGATTGACCGAGTGGGTAGGCTCGTCCCCCCAGAGGATCGGCGTTTCGGCAACACAGAAGCCGATTGAGCTTGTGGCCAGATTTCTAGGAGGCTGGGAAGCGGAACAGACTGGGGCCAAGCAGCGTGAAGGAACAAGGAATACACGAACGATAGAAGCTGGAAGTTCTGGTGAAAAGGATGAAGTGTCCTTTAGTCCCCGGCCGGTGGAGATCATCGAAAGCCGGATGGACAAAGTGTTTCAGCTGAGAGTTACGCTTCCTCATAGGGCAACTATTATACATGATAAGCAGGAAACAATCTGGAAGCCATTGATTGAACACATCGTCAAGCTTATCGAAGGCAGCCGATCCACTCTAATCTTTGTTAATAATCGAAGATTGTGTGAACGGCTTACCTTGCGATTAAACGATCATATGGGCTATGAAATGGCCCGTTCCCATCACGGCAGTATCTCGAGAGAGCAAAGGCTTGAAGTCGAGAGGGCGCTTAAGGAGGGGGAGCTCCAATGCCTGGTGGCTACCTCTTCCTTGGAATTGGGAATCGACGTAGGGCATATTGATCTGGTGCTGCAGATCGATTCTCCCAAAAGCGCCGCAGCAGGAATTCAACGCGTTGGCCGCGCGGGACATTCCGTCGGCGACCGAAGCTGCGGAATTATTATAGCGAGGAGCAGAGGGCAGCTGCCCGAGTGCGCCGTCCTTGCCCAAAACATTGTAAATCGGAACATAGAAAATATTCAGATTCCCCGTTACTCTCTTGACGTCTTATGCCAGCAAATGGCGGCCATGGTTGCGGCGGATGACTGGAATGTTGGCAGACTACATTTGCTTTTTAATCGCAGCTATGGCTATCACGGGTTCCCGATGAAACGCCTGAGGGAGATTCTCGAGGTCTTATCCGGGTACTATCCGTTTGTCCGACCACTAATTGACTGGGACCGGTCAACGGATCTATTGACAAGACGCAGCTCTACCGCTGTGTCTGCAATTATGGGCGCGGGGACGATTCCCCAAGGAAGCGATTATCCTGTCTATCACGCCCAAAGTCATATTCATCTGGGAGAGTTGGATGAACAATATATTTTTGAAAGCCGCGTCGGTGACGTATTTCAATTAGGAACAGACTCCTGGAGAATCCAGTCTATTCGGAACGATAGGGTGTATGTTGTGGAAGAGTCAGGCAATAAGCATAGCGAAATTCCGTTTTGGCGCGGCGAAGGGCAAGGAAGATCGGCTTCATTTTCAGCGGAAATCGGGCAATTCCTTGAGCAGCTTGACAAGCGATTGGATGAACACAACAAGCATGTAACCTTGGAATGGCTGATGAAGGATTACTATTTGGACGATACGGCTGCGGACGAGCTGCTGCAGCTGCTTCATTCCCAGAAGGCCGTCTCGGCGCTTCCCACACATCGCCGCATCGTTATCGAGCAGTTCCAGGATGAATACAAGCAGCATCGGCTTATTATCCACAGCTGGTTTGGCAGGAAATTTAACCGGACCTGGCAATTGGCTATCCAGGCTCATGCGGAACAGCATATTCCATATCGCATTTATGCGAATGCCAAGGATAACGGGATTGAATTTGTCATATCGGATGGAGGAAGCGGAGAGGCGCTTCGATTGCTGCCATTGCTTCGCGAAGTCACTTCAGATCGGCTCGAAGCTCTGCTGCAGCAGGCTATTCCGTCGTCGCCGCAGTTCGGAATCGCCTTCCGCAGATTAGCCGAGACCTCCTTGCTCTTATCCCGCAGCTTTAACCGGATGCCGTCATGGCAGAAGAGATTGCGGAGCGAAGAGCTTCTTAGGGAATCGCTGCCCTACGCGGAGACATTTCCATTTATTCGTGAAGCGCTGCGGATCTGCTTGCATGAAGATCTGGATGTTAACCATGTTCGTGAAGTGCTGAAACAGATGGAATCCGGTCAAATGGAAGTGATCGAGAGGCAAGCGGCATTTCCGTCCCCCTTTGCCGCGTTGTTCCTGGCAGACGTCATCCAAACTCAGATGTATGAATCCGATACGCTAAGCAGGGATATCCAATCCAGATTGATCGGCTTAGATCGTTCGCTTGCAGGGCAGTGGTTTCCCAATGCATCCAATTCTAATGAAGGATTCGGGATAGAGCCGGTGGCCGAGAGTGTTCAGGAGGAGCAAGATCCTGTTAATGCAACGAGGCTCCTCGAACCGGACGAGCTGCTAAGGGATTTTAAACGCACCGGAGATATGTCGGCAGAAGAGCTCAGCAACCGGTTAGGTCCTCCATGGGAGGAACTGGTTAAGCAGCTGGAGTTGAGTAACAAAATAGTGCCGGTACGGCTGGGCCAACCTTCCGTAACCCGTTGGATTTGTACCGATGAGGCAGATACCTACTCCAAGCTGGGGGTAGATCCGCTTGCCGACCGATTTGTTGTCGCTCGCTACATTAATCGGCGCCAAACTATCACTGAGCAGGAAATACGGCAGCGATACGATCTGGATGACAAACGGCTGGAAGAAATCATTCGAGCCTTGGTAGATGAGAAGCGCATTGAGCCTCTGTCCGAATCCTATGAAGCTACAGGGAAGGTCTGGTTGAACCTTCAGGCAGATGCGCGCCATCATCTAAATCAAGCATTGGCTTTGCAAAAGAGAGCCGGCTCCATAGATCCGATAAGCTATTGTTTGAAGATGATGTCCTTCCAGCATCTTTTGCCGCATACCCGCTTGCAGGGCGAGAACGGTCTTCTGCAAGTGATTGGGAAGCTTCAGGGTTTTTATTTTCCCTTATCGCAGTGGGAAGCCTCGATTTTTCCTCAGCGGGTACACGATTATAAGAAAGACATGCTGGACCGATTGTGCGCGGCAGGAGAAATTGTGTGGCTGGCCCGAAAGCAGGAAGGGGAGAAGGAAGGCCGCGTAGCCTTCTTCCTGGCCGAGTCCAAGGAGCTTTACTGCCAGCTAATCGCGCATAATGAGCAGCAGTTAGGCAAACAGAATGAATTGGGAGCAGCTTCTCAAGCCTCTGAGGAACCTCGCAATAGTAACGAGCTGCTTCAGCTTCTTGAACGTAAGGGAGCCAGCTTCTTAAGCGCTTTAAGCCGTGAAGCCGGCCGTATCCCTTCGGAGCTGACCGCTGATCTGTTAGCTTTATCCTGGAGAGGTTTGGTCTCTAATGATCAGTTTGCTCCATTGAGATTGAATGGCGGAACGGCCAGCAAGGCAGTGAGGGGGAAGGGGTTCCAATCAGGGCTCGGACGCTGGTACCCTGTTAGCTCTTTAAAGGACGATAGCGGCTGCGACAAGCAGAAGGGGCTTCTGGCATGGATTCAGCATCTGCTGCAAAGCTACGGGCTGCTTACCAAGCCTATTGCGGATTTGCATCTGCCTTGGGAATGGGGAGAGATTTACTCTGCCTTGAAGCAGCTCGAAACCTGGGGGATGCTGACTCGGGGATTGTGGGTGAAAGAGATCCCGACATTACAATTTGCCTCCAAGGACCAGGTGGAGAATCTGCAAAGAAAAGAATGGAGCGGGGATTCAAGCCCCATCGTGCTTCCATCTATCGACCCTGCCAACCCCTTCGGAATCATCGTTGATTGGCCTGATAAGGAAGGCATAAGCTTCTCACGCAAAAAAGGGAACGACCTCGTCATCCATCAAGGTCGCTGGCTGCTCTGGTCAGAGAATCATGGAAAGCGAATATGTGCTATGGAAGATATTCCGGACAACGAACTTCCAGGTATAATCCGTTCCACTCTCGAAGGTTATTTGAAATCCTCGGCAGTACGCAAGCTTTCCATAGAAAAGTGGAACGGGCACCCCGTGCTTCAAACGGAACTGGCCGATGTGCTGTACAAGCTTGGCGCGGAAAGGGACCGGGAGTCTCTTGTCATTTGGCCCAGCTCATTAAGGTAACTCCAAGAGCATCTGCTCCGTGCAGGTGCTCCAATTCTTCTGTCATATAAGACAAACAGAGAAGTTAACGAATTTTGTTGACAAAATACTCAACATGGGCAATACTGGTAATAAAAAAGGGGTCAGGACATCATGAGCGAATTTGGCGAACGTTTGAGGCAACTGAGAAAGCAAAACAGAATAACGCAGAGAGAGCTGGCCGAGTGGGTCGGGATCGATTTTACTTACATCAGCAAGATTGAGAGCGGCACGATGGACCCTCCGGCTGAGGACAAGATTATTAAGATGGCGCATATTCTCCATGTTGAGGCGGACGAGCTTATTTTAGCCGCCAACAAGGTACCCAGCAGCTTTCAGAAGGTAATAACGCAAAATAAAGATGTTCCCGTATTTTTAAGAAAAGCATCTGAGCTTTCGCCCGCACAATGGAAGCAAATTAAAGATATCATCGGCGAAAACGAAAGGGGGTAGGAGCGTTGCAGGCAGCCCGATATATTTCTCTAGAGCAGATGGAAGAATTAACAGAGCGGATCTTAATGGATTATGGATTTGATCCTTATGATAAAATGATTCGGTCTGTACCGATTGAGGAAATTATCGAGTTTCATTTTGATTTAAACATCGGCTGGGAGCCGATTGATCACCTTGATCAGCAGGGGATGGTCATGGCGGCAATATTTCCAACAGAAAAGCAGATTGTGTTAAACGAGACGCATCGCGATTTATTCGAGGAGAAAATAGGAACCTATCATTTTACACTTGCTCATGAACTAGGCCATTGGGTGCTTCATGCTCAGGGAACTCCTTATTGGACGCGTTTGTCCAAGGCTAGGGTGGAGTTGTCCGTTGCCCATACCGCAGCCCCATTTTATTGCCGTAGTTTTGCCCAGAAGCCCATGGTGGAAGTGCAAGCCGATTTGTTTGCAGGATGTTTACTGATGCCTCGGCCTATTTTGGAGCGCGCGATTACGCAATTAAGAAGGATTGGACTCATTCAGTTGTCGCATCTGTATCGTTTGGCAGAAGGGCTCCGCGTATCCATATCCGCTCTGACGGTTCGTTTAACGCAAGCACAACTATTGAACATTGATTCCAATGGACGCATATACTTCTGGGGTGCGCAAGACAGAACGGAGCATGTACAGCTTTCGATGGAGTTCTAATTTCGTTACGTCTAAATGTTGAGTTGAATATCAACTCAAATTATATATTTTACATAAAGGCTGATCCATAGGAGGGAATAGCTGTGAACAAATCCAACAATCAGGGAAACAATAAAGCCATTGCGGCTTCAGAGTATGGACAAGCCACTCGAGTCGAATTCCGTTTATATACTGCGGATCATCGTGGAGAGCGCGGGATGCATTTCGATAGCTGCATTAAGCAAGCTACTGATCAGGGAACAAAGCGTATAGGCATTGTCGGTCGAGGTGAGGTACACTCCTTCATTGCAGCGGAGAAAATAGCCCGGCAAGAACAGCTTCATCTATTGTATGGGCTTGAATTGACGATATGGAGTGAGACCCAAGAAACATCCTGCATCTTCTATGTGTTAAATAAGACGGGGAAAAGGCATTTGTTTGAGCTTATATCGTCTCTCGACGGTCAACACTCTTCGCCAATTAGAAAAGATTGTTTAACCAAGAGTCGTGAAGGACTGCTTATCGCCAATACAGGACTGGATAATGAACTTATGAAGGCGGCTTTGACCAAAACGAAGGAGGAAGTCGAGGATGTTGCCGGATTTTACGACATTATCCAGCTTCATCCCATAACTGATGATAACCAATTCATAATTGACGGTGTTATCTATTCATTTGATCAGATTGAACAGGCACAAAGGAGGTTACTCGAAGCCGGGGAGCGGCTTAACAAGTGGGTTATTGCAGTAGGAAACGGAGAGCAATACGAATCTACTGAAGTAATGCTGAACAATTTTCAGCATCTTGGTCCAGAGAAAGCATTTGAGCTTGCCGTCACCAACACCTGCCAATTGGCTGCTCAATTCGAAGCGGTTGAGATAATCCCCAGACACCGGCTTTATCCAACATTGGAGGGAGAAGAAGCCCAGCTTCGTTCCTTATGTTATTCCTCTGCTGCAAGGATGTACGGGAGCAGCTTGCCGGACCCAGTCATTAGCCGCTTAGAGCTTGAACTGGGCGGGATTATCGACAACGGTTATGCATCCGCTTATTTGATTTCCGGCGACATAGCGAGGCATGCGAAGTCATGGGGTGACACCGTCACAGCGCGGGGCTCCGCGGGATCCTCCCTGGTTGCCTATTGTCTCGGATTAACGGAAATAAATCCCTTATTACCGCATTATCGTTGCAATGCATGCAGGCATAATGAGTGGGTACACGATGCTTCGGGCAATGGCGCGGATTTGCCGGATAAGGTTTGCCCCCGTTGCGGGGAAACTATGGTTGGGGACGGCCATGCTATCCCTTGTGAGATGTTTATGGGATTGTCTTATGATCGTCCTCCCAATATGGATTTGTATATCCCTCGACCTAGTCAGGCCCGAATTCTTCGGTTATTGGAAGAACAGTTTGGGAACGAACGAATTCTTTATGCGGGTACTCTTAACTATCATGGCATCTTTATTCTCCCTGCCAATAGGAAAGCTGAGGATTTAACTCCTGTTATTATAGATAAGTGTCAGGGTCAGATGAGGAAGACGAGTTATTTTGATTACAGGGAGTTGGAACCGGTGCTGTTTAAGCTGGATCTTCTGGAGCATCGTGATGCAGGATTCTTCACTTTAATGAGCAAGCTAACCGGCGTAGATCCGGCGATGATTCCAATGAATGATGTGAACGTCCTCAGTTTATTTCGTTCTTCCGAGGCCTTGGGCATCTGTTCACAGCAAAGACAGGCTGGAGCCGCCGTCTATGGCATCCCGGAGATGCAAGTGGATTTTGTTAGGGACATGCTGGGGGAGCTTCAGCCGACTACCTACAATGACCTATTACAAATTTGCGGCCTTTCGCATGGAAATGGGGCTTGGGAGGGGAATGCTCAAGAATTGCTAAGATCAAGCGACCTGAAGCTTCAGTCGGTCCTTGCGTTCAGGGAAGACGTTATGTCCAAGCTGATCGAATGGGGGATTCCCAAAGATCTGGCATATCGAATTACTGAGCATGTTCGCAGAGGGCAAGGAATTCCGGAGGATAAGCTTGAAGGATTAGCACAATATCCTATTCCCGTATGGTTCTTTGATGCATGCAAGAAAATCAAGTATTTGTTCCCAAAGGCTCAAGCTGCTATTTATGTGTGGGCTGCTATACGCTATGCCTATTACAAACTGAATCATCCTTTGGAATTTTATGCTGTTTATTTTACTATGAATGAACATTACTTCGATTTCGAGCTCTGTATGGGAGGATTGGAAGCAATAGAGATGAAGCTTCAGCAGTTGGAAAAGCAGCGTTTGTCTGATCCGGAGGCTATTAAGGAACCTATATTACTGGTTGCAGCAGAAATGCATGCCAGAGGAATGTGGTTTGGGAAAGACCCTGATACAGGCGGTTACATAGTCGAGAATAATCAACACCGGATTTCTATTCCAGTATCAGACCAGTTTTGAATAAGTTTTGAACATGCAGGAGCGGTTCATCTCGATTTTACGAATAAGCTGCTTTTTCCATTAAATTTCCTTCTAAATGAACTTGTGCAGTATGTTAGGACATGAACAGCCTTTTTTACAGTATGAGGAATATTGTGTTATGCTTTAATGAAACCAATGAACCTCTCGCTAGAAAGGAGCTGTATGGGAATGTCCACTTCCACCTATCGCCATATCATCATTCTACTGCTTTGTATGACAGCCGGGATTGTTGATGTCGTGGGTTATTTGGGCTTAGGCCATGTTTTTACAGCCAATATGACGGGCAATATAGTTTTGATGGGGTTATCCATTGGCCGTGTGGAAGGTCTTGCCGTTCTTCGGTCCGTTATTGCATTAGTAGGCTTTATTGCAGGCACGGCTTTAGCCGCACTTATTGTAAACAAAGATAAGACCCCCTCGCTATGGCCAAGGGCTGTCACAACCGCACTTAGCATCGAATGGATGATCCTTGTGGCATTTGCCATAACTTCCGGTTGGATTAGAGAAACGGATTCTGGCGTTTATTTCCTGATTATTCTTCTAAGCGTGGCTATGGGAATGCAAACCACGGCCGCAAGGCGACTCGGCATTGCCGGGATATCGACAACGGTACTTACAAATAATTTGGCGAATGTAATCGAGGACGGGATTCAGCAGCTGCGCTTATTGTTCGGCAGGGACACGAAGATGACGTTCAGTCAGGAATCCTTGCTGCGTCTGCTGGCTATTGTAATTTATTGTCTTGGCGCTATTATCGGGACTATTGCCGAAACTTCACATCCTCTTGCTATCATATGGGTACCTGTAGCCGTTCTTGCCGCTATTATTGTAACGGTAAGAATTCAGTTTCGGAATGAACCCGTAGTCTACAAGTAGCAGTGCATCGGGGAAAGTACATACTGGGTAAAAAATACCAAATCTCATCGGTGGGAACTACGGCTTTCCGTATGCTTATCAAGCAAATGTCGAAAAAAAGGACGATATCACTCGGGTAACCGAACGATGCCGTCCTTTCCTGTCTTATACAGCCTTATACCGGTGCTCTACTTTCATGACCTTCCATACGGTTACGGATAACAGCCATGCCAGTATGAATAAACCTACTAGCAGATAACCCAGATCTCCAAAATCCAACTCACCAATCCATGCAAAGAACGGGCCTTGCAGGTTGAATTTATCGGTTAATACTTGTATTAATTCGACCATTCCAATAATTAGCGCGGCAATGACAGAGACGGTCGTTACCGTTACGTTGTAATACAGCTTTCGAACAGGTGTTGTAAAAGCCCAGCGATAGGCCTTGGTCATGAACATTCCATCGGCCGTATCCATTAAGCTCATGCCGGCTGCAAATAACAGGGGAAGAGCAATGATCCCGAATACGGGTACTGATGTTTTGGCCGCACCGGCCGAGATAGCCAATAAACCGATTTCTGTTGCTGTGTCAAAGCCAAGACCAAACAGAAAGCCTAAAGGATACACATGCCAGCTCCGGCTAATGAACCGGAACATCGGTTTTAATAATCGGGAGAAAAAGCCTCTGGAGTCAAGAAGAGCCTCGAGCTGTTCTTCCAAAAATCGTCCTTGCCTTAGGGTTCGGAACACTCGAAGCAAATTCAACAAGATCATGAGATTGATCAATCCGATGATAACAAGAAACGCTCCCGATACGGTAGTTCCTATAAGCCCGCCGATCTCCTGCATTTGAGGCATCGCGTCCTGAGCCCACTTCATGGATAAAGCAATGATTAACACCATGAGAAATACAACAGAGGAGTGACCCAATGAAAAGTAAAAGCCGACCCCAAGAGGATTACGCTTTTGCTGAATCAGCTTACGAACTGTATTATCGATAGCCGCAATATGGTCTACATCAAACGCGTGCCTCAACCCAAAAGCATAAGCCAATAGCCCAAGACTCCAAAACGCAGCATCGCTGCGGGCGGCTGTCATAAGACCTGCAATACCTATAACATGCAGCGCCAAAATGACAAGATAATACCCTCCCCATGAGGCCTTGCTCTCCCAAATCTTCCGTAACATCCGCATTTTTCCTCCTGCTCCATGCCTTGTTTACCTCTTATTCAACCAACCCGTGCTACTCAATGTACAAATAGTAACACAAAATACGTTGATGTGAAGAGTTTTTTTTCTAAAATATTTAATAGGAAGCCTTTGCATCCTGGGCTTGGGCCGTGTAAGATAAGATGGATAACATGATAAGGAAGGAGAGGCTATGTGGTTTTCGGAGCACGCGTGTGGAAGACAGGAATTGCAGTGACCTTGGCATTATATCTTAGTGCTTTGTTAAACTTTACTCCTCCCGTTATTGCGGCAGTCGCAGCTATTTTTGCAATGCAGCCTTCGATCTACCGATCCTGGCGATATTTTTTGGAGCAGCTCCAAACCAATGTGCTTGGAGCGGCACTGGCGTTGCTTGCAGGAACGTTTTTTTCCAATAATGTGATCTCGATCGGGATTGTCTGTATTCTTGTCATCGTGATCTGTTTGAGGATGGGGTTGGAAGAAACAATCGGTCTTACATTAGTAACGGTAGTGGCCGTGATGGAAGCTTCTGGGGAATGGGAATTTGCAGTGAACCGCTTCTTATTAAGCCTCATTGGTATAGGGAGCGCCTTCTTAATCAATGTATTATTCTTCCCGCCCAAGCCGAAGGACCAGTTCGAAGCGCAAATTCATACTGTATTTAGCAAAATGTCACTTCTTCTTCGTACGGTCATTTCCGACGAAATCAAAGAGACAGTGTTCCGGGAAGAGAAGGGAGAACTGTCTAACTCCCTGCAGCTTTTGGCCGGCAAATATAAGCTTATGGAAGAAGAAGTCAAGAAGCTTAAGCGCGGCAAATTCAGCATGATTCGCCATCTGGTTATCTACAAGCAGATGCTTCGAACATTGTCCAAGGGTCTTGAGGTGCTGGACACGGTAGACGAACATTTTTTTCAGGCGAATCGGGGCCCGCAGACCGATGCCTTCTTCGACGGACACTTGGAGAAATTGATCAAGTACCACGAGCATGTGCTGCTCAAGTTTGATAACAAGCTTAAAGCGGACAGCTCGGAAGGTCTGGATATCGAGGCGGATAACGAACAGTTTATGTCTACGCTTATTGAACGTTATCAAGACCAGCCTTCGGGAATACTGCGGCTTTCGGTCGTGGCTGCAGCCATGTACGATTATGGTCATCAAGTCGCTCGTCTGGATAAGCTGCTGGAGCATTACCATCGCGGTGATTCCGATATGAAAGAGCCGATGGACCTTTTGCTAAAAAGCTTCAAAAGAAAATGAACCTAATGACAGAAGCTAACAGTGGAAGCTGTTGGCTTTTTTTTCCATGTGGGGCAAGTGAGCAGGCTGCAATTGGCGCAAACGCTCGCTTTGTTAATCGACTATCGAATGTAGTAAACTATTGAGAATATGCATGTGATGACTTAGATAACTTGAATCAACGAAAGGGGACTATATGCAGTGCATACGAAAGCCAGTTTAATGAACGATCTTGAAAGGATGGGCATTGATCCTAAAGGAACAACCCTGATGCATTCATCGATGAAAAGTATTGGAGCAGTTGAACAGGGGGCCGATACGGTACTCGATGCTTTGTCGGAATACATGAAGGATGGCCTGCTTGTGCTGCCGACGCATACATGGTCGTATATCAATGCAAGCAATCCGAAGTTTTACCTGGAGTCATCACCGTCTTGCGTCGGGATCCTGCCTGAGTTGTTCCGCAAGCGCCCGGGTGTGCTCCGTTCTTACCATCCTACCCATTCCGTAGCCGCACTCGGCAGGGATGCAGAGGAATTTGTGAAGGGTGATGAGCGCTTTGATACTCCGTGTCATCGGGAATCGGCATGGGGTAAGCTGCTCGATCGTGAAGCAACCATTATCCTTGTAGGGGTAGATTTACGCAGAAATACATTCATTCATGGGATTGAGGAATGGATGGACATTCCTGGACGCTTAACCGACGGGCATGAAGAGCTATTTACTGTGCTGGGTGACGGCACTGAAATCCGCGTACCATCCAGAAGGCACTGCGGCTTATCCTGGTCGATGCATTTCTGGAAAGTAGAAGACGTGCTGCTGGAGCATGGTGCAGTAAGAATGGGCAAGCTTGGTGATGCGGATGTTCGTATCTGTGACACGGTCAAACTGAATGAGATCCTGTCTCATATGCTGAGGATTAACCAGGAGTTGTTCTCGGATAACGAACCGCTGAGTGGAACTTATTTCTAAATCTTATTGACATTCTGTATGGGTGAATGCTTTCTTCGAACAGGATGAGATCGTTGTACTTCCTCTATTAAAATAGTAGGTGTTGTTGAAAAGGAGCCGAAAGATTCGCGCTCCTTTTTTTCAAGCGCTGATGCTGTTTCTGCTCCAGGATTGAATGAAACAAGCGATACCGTTTCCCAAATCCATACCGAGTAATCATTCAAGATAGATCAGTCTAGTTAGACTGCACATCTATCTTTTTTATTTGCATAAAAATTATATTTACATAGCGAACGTATGTGCTGTATAATAGGGAAAATGTGGATATATATGGAATAATGTTTAAATATTAGAGATTGCAGGAGGCAATTATGGAGCGGACCAGGCAAGGGGAATCCATGACGGCAATATTTCGGGATGCGCTGCAAACCTTCGTGGATAAAATCAAGCAGGATGACCAAGTCATAGCCGCAATATTGATGGGAAGCTTATCTTACGACCAGGTATGGGAGAAGTCTGACATCGACTTGAAGCTTATCGTTCACGAGCAAAAGCTGAGTAAAAGCTATATGTGCTTTGTTGAGAACGATGTTCCGATCAATACAAGTATTCAGACACGGAACGATTTCAAGCGTTGGATAGAACGTTCCTTGCAAAGCTCGATTAGCCATTCGATGCTGGTTCGAAGTACCCTTTTATTTACCAAGGACAGCTCCATTACACCGTATTTCGAACAAATCCGCGTCGTCGGCGAACGTGACCGCCAAATGCAGCTGATGCGAGTAGGATGTCATACGCTTGGGATGCTGGCGAAGGCGGAGAAATGGCTTTATGTCAAGAAGGATTCGGCCTACAGCGCTCTCTGGATTATGAAGCTGGTGGATATGCTTGCCCAAATCGAAGTCATTCTGAACGGTGAAGTGCCCATGAGAGAAGCAGTTCAGCAGGCGTTGGCTTATAACCCCGAATTTTTCCATATTGTTTACATCCAGCTGGTGACACGGGAAGTAACGGAGCAGGAGGTCCACGATGCCCTTCAGGCTATTCATCATTATTTGAAAGAACGTGCCGAAAAGCTATTCCAGCCTATCTTAGCCTACTTAAAAGAAGAGGGTGACGTTCGTACATCGACTGATATTGTAGAAAAACTGGGTGTTATTGTTCAAATGGATAACGGTTCTATCACTACCGCATGCGACTGGCTGGCGGAGCTTGGACTTCTTGCGAAAATGGAAGGCGAGGCAAAAGCAACACCCAAGAGCCGCGTTGAGCTGTATGAACCTGCTTATTGCTATGAAAATCTAGATGATTTGGGATGGGAGATGTAGGTGCCATTGAGACAGTACATTGAAGTTCGCGGTGCAAGACAGAACAATTTGAAAAATATCGACGTGAACATTCCCCGCGATAAGATGACGGTTATTACTGGGGTCAGCGGGTCTGGCAAGTCCTCCCTTGCCTTCGAGGTCATCTATGGGGAAGGGCAGCGGCGGTTTCTGGAGTCGCTATCTACCTTTGCCAAGAGCAGGATGAATCAGCTGAAAAAGCCGGATGTGGACTTTGTCTTCGGTCTGTCTCCCGTCATTGCGATTGAGCAGAAGAAGGGGATTGTGAATCCGCGATCGACCGTAGGGACCATGACGGATATTTATGATTTTCTCAGATTGCTGTTTGCTTCCGTCGGTGAAGCGAACTGTCCGTTCTGTGACCATCCCGTGCCTATTCGTACGGTGAACCAAATGATAGAGCATATTCAGTCTCTGCCTGAGGGGACTGAGGTTGAAGTTCTTGCACCCATCTATAAAATTTTTGGCGAAGACTACGAAACCTTGTTCGACGAGATACGGACGAAGGGCTTTCGTTCGGTGAAAATAGACGGTGCTCTATGCAGTCTGGGGGATCCCCTTGAGCTTGACGATGAGCTGGATTATCAGATGGAGGTTGTAATTGACAAATTTATTGTTGCCAAGGATACGTTCAAGGTTTTGAACAAGACCATTGAAAATAGCTTGAAGCTCGTAGGTGAGGGCTTTATTCGATTTGATATCCTTCGGCTGCCGGAGGGAACCCAATTTGAACGGGATGCTTTTTATCGCGGGTTTGCCTGTCCGGTGCACCATCTTACGCTAGGTGAGCTGCATCCTTCCTATTTTTCCTTTAATGATCCGGAAAGCGCTTGCCGGACATGCGGCGGCATCGGTACCTTCATGCGAACGGAGGCTCGATTCCTGATCAAAAATGAGGATAAGAGCATTGCCAAGGGGGCTCTGGATACGAAGCTGCTAGGCACGACCGCCAATAGCTGGCGCTGGTCCATATTGCACAGCATGGCTAAGCACTATGGGTTCAGCTTGGAAACTCCGCTGAAAGAATTACCAGAGTCTGTCATGAATCTATTATTTTACGGAACCAAAGGACAGAAATTTCCTTTCGTCGCACCTCCTGATGCGCCTAAGACCCAATCTCGTCATGATGGGAAAATGATGGGCTACGGCGGCTTCGTCAATATGGTCAATCGCTGGTATAAGCTGTATTTGAAGCGCAAAGCCTCCACCACATCAGAGGATGAATTTTACAAAAGGGTTATGGTGGAGCATACCTGTCCGGATTGCGAGGGGAGGAAGCTCAAGCCGCAGCGCTTCTGCATTAAGATTGGCAATCAAGATATACACGAGCTGTGCAGCCTTTCTATGAGAGAGCTTCATCAATTCCTATCCGGTATCTCGTTTTCTGTCGAGAAGCAGCATGTCGGCCAACAAATTACTGCAGAAATTCAATCAAGACTTGTATTGCTTCTTGACATCGGTCTGGATTATTTAAGCCTGGGGCGGCGCTCCGACACCATATCCGGGGGCGAAGCCCAGAGAATCCGGCTTTCTACCCAAATCAGCTCCGGCCTTATGGGCATGTTATATGTTCTGGATGAACCGAGCATTGGACTGCATGCCAGGGATAGTATTCGGATTGTAGATACGTTAAGAAAGCTTAGAGACACAGGAAATACCATAATTGTGGTTGAGCACGATATCGATACGATTTGCAGCGCAGATCATATTATTGAAGTCGGACCGGGTCCGGGAACCCATGGCGGTCAAATCATTGCCCAAGGTACGGCCGAGCAGCTTCGGGCAAATGGCGACTCGATCACGGGATCGTTCCTGTCCGGGGCGAGAAAGATCGAAGTGCCGTCCAAACGCCGTCAGGCATCAGGTCTCCATTTGTCTCTTAAGGGCGCAAGAGCCAATAACTTGCGAAATGTCCATGTGGATATCCCGTTAGGACTTCTGGTATGCATCACTGGGGTCTCCGGTTCAGGGAAGAGTACGCTGGTGAATGAGATCATCTATAAACAGCTTTATTCCGTGTTTCACGACGCACGCATTGTACCCGGTGAACATGATTCGCTTGAAGGCCATCAGCACTTAACGGGAATCATAAATATTGATCAATCCCCGATCGGTCGAAGCTCACGTTCCAATGCAGCGACCTATGTAGGTTTCTTTGACCGTATCCGTGAGTTATATGCGGAGGCAGCCTCCATAGCCGGTAAGGAGCTTGGCAAGAACGATTTCAGCTTTAACCAAAAAAATGGCGGCCGATGCGAGCACTGCCAAGGGGAAGGAATTGTAACGACTCCGCTGCAATTTATGCCGGATGTCGAATCGGTCTGCCCTGTATGCAAAGGCGCCCGCTTTAATGATGAAGTGCTGGATGTTCGAATCAAGAACAAAAACATTGCTGATGTGCTGGAAATGAGTATTGAAGAAGCGGTAGACTTTTTCTCCGACCAGCCTTATATCCTGCATAAGCTAAATGTGCTGAATCAGCTTGGGCTCGGTTATTTAAGAGTGGGGCAATCCGCCAGGACTTTGTCCGGCGGGGAGGCGCAAAGAATCAAGCTTGCTACCGAGCTTAGTAAGCTGAAGCGGGGAGCTCATAATTTATATATTCTGGATGAGCCCACCACGGGCTTGCATCTTCAGGATATTCAAAAGCTGATTGATTGCGTTCAACAGCTGGTCGATGCGGGACATAGCGTTATCGTCATCGAGCATCATCTTGATATGATCAAGGTGGCCGATCACATTATCGATATGGGACCCGAAGGCGGGAAGAACGGAGGAACCGTGGTTGCGAGCGGCACTCCTGAGGAAGTGGCAAAAGTTAAAGCTTCTTTAACCGGGCAGTTTCTGAACGAAGTGCTGGTTGCGGAGAATTGCTATTGGTAAACCAATTGGAATATGGGGGGGAGATGGCCAATGAGCACGGTTAATCCACTGCTCCTCGATATCCCCGAAAGCCTGGAAACAGAGCGCCTTATGATTCGCGCTCCCCAGGCGGAGGATGGATCGATGGTGTATGAAGCTATTCATGAAAGCATTGAACAGCTCCGTCCTTGGCTGCCCTGGGCCCAAGAAGCTCCGTCGCTGGAGCAATCCGAGACCGGTGTACGCCAGGCAAGGCTTCGTTATTTGGAGCGGTCCGATCTCAGGCTGTACCTGTTGCATAAGAATACGGGAAAGCTGGTCGGATGCAGTGGTCTTCATAGGGTGGATTGGGAAACAAGAAAATTTGAAATCGGTTATTGGATAAGAACATCCTGCCTCGGACAAGGCTATATTACGGAAGCCGTAAACGGGATTACAGAATTTGCTATAGCCCAGCTGCAAGCGAATCGTATAGAGATCCGATGCGATTCAATTAATGCACGAAGCATTCAAGTTGCGGTCAGGACAGGCTTCACGCTGGAAGGCACGCTTCGTTGCGATGACAGAAGAACAGATGGTTCATTGATGAATACGATGGTTTTTGCAAAGGTTCGCGGATTTGAATTTGGGAGTTCATAATGATCACAATGGAATCAATTCAGATTACATAAAATAATTTATGGGTAATAGGATAAAGATGCGGATTGTAATCTAGAGAAGGGGGGCTCTTTTTAACCAATAGTCAAATTAGGCTTTACATTATTCATCAATAAAAGGTATAATATATGGTATAATTTCTATATTTAAATCGCTGAGTTTTCTTTTTAGAAAAACGGGGGAACCAAGTTATTTGGGGTGAATCGATATGCAGCGGCAAGCTGCCTATTGTAGGGCGTATTCTCACCGCCCGAATCCGACAGCTAACCTCGTAAGCGACTGTGGGAAGGATAGATTTGCTTATTGAAGCACAAGGTCTAGCCTTGTGCTTTTCGTGCTCCCAAAAGCAAAAAAGTCTTTCCGTCTCAGCAGTGTACAATTGAGAGGAGGATTATTATGGACAGCAAAGAAAAACTGTTTCACTTGTTAGATGGGTTGAACGAACGAGATCAGAGGGCCGCCATCGAATACATCCAATACCTTGCTCATCGCAGTGGGAAGAAAATAAATAATGAAGAGGTTATTAATATATACGGAAAACATTATTATGTAGTGCCGGATTGATGGTAACGAATGAATGTGAGTTTATTAATTAACCCCGATAGCGATCGTATTTACGGATCATCCGAATACGGTCGCTTTTTTGTCAAAGCGGAGTTGACGTAAGTCTGAAAAAAAAGTATAGTATGAATATACCCATACCGGGTATTTGCAATACAATGTGGTTGAGAATGACCGCATCTTTTTTTGATTTATCACATACCCTATGGGGTATTATTTTCATCTTAATGCTGAGTGCAACCTTTTATAGAGAAGCTATCCATTTCAGTGATTTAACAGGGGAGGATGCCAATGATTTTTATGCTTGCTCTGTTTGTATTCTTTATCTTGATGTATCAACGCATTAAACCAGTGAGGGGATTACAATATTTGGATGCTAGAGACTTAGGCAATTTTACGAAAAGCTCCGATAAGCCGGTCATTCTACTCGATGTACGGGACTCGGTAGATTATTATGAAGGACATTTGGATGGAGCCGTTCATATTTCATTAGGCCGGTTGCCCTTTGTTAAGAAGAAGGAGTTACGTAAAGAGGCTAGTATCATCGTCATCTCCGATTCCAAATACCACAGCAAGAAAGCAGCAAGAATTTTGAAAAAATCGGGGTATTCCCATTTGGCTGCGTTACATGTAGGCAATCCCTGCGTCTGCACATAACGACTTCAATCCTAGAGAAAACAATGATTGTTTGTTCATCTAAACACGGAGTGTGTGGGGAAGAGCAAGGAAATGAAAAGAACAATCAAAAAAAACATTAGCCCCATCAGCTAATGTTTTTTTGACATATAAGGAAATATATTGGAGGTTCCACGCAAAGTTATGCATCCGTTTCGAAGTCACTTCTCACTTTTTGAGTCACCCAGTGCAGGTAATTCATGCTTAATTAACGTAATATGCGCCTTTTGGAAGAGCCGTTCCTTTGTCTACGACGACCAAGCCTACTCCGCCAGGAATAAAAGCAACGAGAGAATCTTTATTGGTGACATAAATGCCGGGTACATAAATACCATTGACCTTCGTTTGCACGGTTTGTGAGATAACGATGGTTCCTGGATCGGTCGTGGAAGGCTTCTGTGTATCTGTTGGAGCTGCAGCGCCAACGGCGGCGGGAAGCATAAGCGATGCACCAATGGTAATGATGGATAATTTCGTTTTGAGTTTTTTCATCCTAATCACTCCTTATACTGGTTCTAAGTACTGTAAGAGTAGAGCAAGTGTTCCGTCTGGGATTTATTACCCTTTTTACCGAATTTGAAGCATTCACAAAACATTCAAAGATCATACTTCTAAGAAAAAGTATGAGTATGGATGAGAATTATACCTTTGTGAAATGCAAATATTTTTGAACCCCGCATGGGAATGATGGTTTCGCAAACCGCAGGGGTGTGTTAGACTTCAGTTGGACAAGGCTTACTACTAAGAGAAGCCATAAAAGACACGAAAATGGGGAGGAACAAGGTATGAGCAAGCGTCATCCAAATATTTTAGTATACCATCATGAGGCTGATACCTACGCCAATTTCCTGCGTGAGCATGGGTATATATCGATACAGACTGCTTCCTCCAAAGAAGAGGCTTTAAGCCATTTACAGGGTACGGAGGTCATATTAGGCTGGAAATTTCCAACCGCTTTATTAACTAGGCCCGAGGCTTCCAGCGTCCGGTGGATTCAGTCCACAGGTGCAGGAATTAATGACTTGGTGTCAGACCCGGACGTTCCGGAATCGATAACGATTACCCGAATTACAGATCAATTCGGCGGATTGATCTCTGAATACGTATTTGCCTTTTTGCTGTACATAACCAAAGGACTCCCGAATATGCTTGAGGCTCAGAAGCGCTCACATTGGGATCCCTTCAAAGTGGATACATTAAACAATAAAATTATCGGCGTAGCAGGGTTGGGCTCGATCGGTTCAGAAGTGGTGAGAAAAGCTCGGGCGTTTGATATGAAAGTACATGGTTTGAGCTTCAGCGGAGCGAACGCGGAGCTGGTAGACGAACATTATACGGCAGAGGAATGGCCGTTGTTTGTCAAAGATCTGGATTATTTGGTGCTCACCTTGCCATTAACTCCTGCAACGCAATATGCGGTTAACAAAGATATCCTGTCTTTGATGAAGCCTGAAGCGGCGCTGGTGAATGTTGGCCGCGGACAGCTCATAGCAGAAGCCGATTTGGTAGAAGTGATGAGGGAAAGAAGGCTTCAAGCGGCTATCCTGGATGTGTTTGAACAAGAACCGCTTGATCCGGAGCATCCATTCTGGTCGCTGCCTAACGTATATGTCACTCCTCATTTGTCGGGACAAAGCCATGCGGCCGATGTAGGGAGATTTTTCTTGAAAAACCTCAGGTTGTATGAACAAGGCGAGAGGCTGCAAGGCATCGTTAATCGGGAAAGAGGCTATTAAATATATACAATGATAATATCCCCGTGCTCACTTGAACAGTGGACAGGGGGATTTTTCGTATGCTGCAGAGTGCGAATGAACTGTACACCTGTTGAATACATATAGATCATATAAGTAGACAACTCTCACGAGAACATCCTGAGCGATCGCTTTAATGGGTACTACTTCAAAACTATTAATGAGGTGATATAAGGATGAGCCAGGGCAAGAACAAGCTTACAACGAGCTGGGGAGCTCCGGTAGGCGACAACCAGAATTCAATTACGGCCGGATCGCGGGGACCAACCCTTATACAGGACGTTCATCTCCTGGAAAAGCTGGCGCATTTTAACCGTGAGCGGGTTCCGGAGAGGGTCGTTCATGCCAAAGGAGCTGGGGCGCACGGCTATTTTGAAGTTACGAACGATTTGACGAGATATACGAAAGCGGATTTTTTATCGGAAGTAGGGAAGAAAACACCGCTATTCGTACGTTTCTCGACCGTTGCAGGGGAGAGTGGCTCGGCAGATACGGTACGGGACCCAAGGGGATTTGCCGTCAAGTTTTATACGGATGAAGGCAATTATGACCTGGTAGGCAATAATACCCCTGTCTTTTTTATCCGCGATGCCATCAAATTTCCGGATTTCATCCATACGCAAAAGCGTCACCCGCAAACTCATCTGAAGAATCCGAATGCGATATGGGATTTCTGGTCGTTATCTCCGGAGTCACTGCACCAGGTGACCATTCTGATGTCGGACCGCGGAATCCCGGCTACCTACAGGCATATGCATGGGTTCGGCAGCCATACGTTCAAATGGGTCAATTCTCAGGGTGAGGGAGTATGGGTAAAATATCATTTTAAAACAGAACAAGGCATACAGAACTTATCGGCGGAGCTTGCGGCTCAGCTTGCAGCTGAAAACCCGGACTACCATACGGAGGATCTGTTCAATGCGATTGAAAAGGGAGATTTTCCTTCCTGGAAGCTCTGTGTTCAGATCATGCCGCTTGAGGATGCAAAGACGTACCGGTTCGATCCGTTTGATGTCACCAAAGTATGGTCGCAGAAGGATTATCCATTAATCGAGGTTGGGCGGATGGTTCTGAACCGGAACCCGGAAAATTACTTCGCAGAGGTCGAGCAGGCTACGTTTTCTCCAGGAACATTGGTGCCCGGGATCGAGGTATCGCCGGATAAAATGCTGCAAGGGCGCTTATTCGCCTACCATGACGCTCACAGATACCGCGTAGGGGCCAATCACCAGTCCTTGCCGATCAATCGTCCGCGTAACGAAGTGAATAATTATCAGCGCGACGGTCAAATGCGGTTTGATGGCAACGGCGGCGGCTCCGTCTATTATGAGCCGAACAGCTTCGGAGGACCCTCGGAGTCCAAGTCGGATAAACCGGCCGCTTTTGAGATTCATGGTGAAGCGGATAGCGTGCCTTATGATCACGATGACCACTATACCCAGGCTGGAGACTTGTATCGGCTGCTGAACGGAGAGGAGCGTTCACGGCTTGTGCAAACCATTGTCGCGGCTATGAAGCCGGTGGAAAGCGACGAGATTAAGCTAAGACAAATCGGACATTTCTTCAAAGCGGATCCGGAGTACGGACAACGTATAGCGGAAGGACTCGGCTTAAGAGTACCGGAAGCCAATTAATGAAGGCGGCAGCAGCCCTTTCCCTTGTGGAGGAACGCTGCCCTTCTTTTTATCAATGGATAGCTTACATCGCAAGTTAGTGTAAGCGTTATTACAAAGGCGGAGAATCATAATCAAAGAGGTGATATGATGAGAGCTCGCATCCTATCGGAGCAAATGATAAAAATGCGGTTTCCGCATCTTCGATATGTCCGCATTCACTCGGAGGGGAGGCATAAAGTGACGGTTTATGCGTGGAATGAAGATCTGCAGCTCCCGGATCACGATATCCGTAACCTGAAGCAATACGCCTCCGAATATTTGAATCCTTACGTCTGCTTCAAGATTAAACCGTACCATTTGGTGCAGGATGACGAGGTGCCGCAGCTTCCGGAGCTGCCGGATGAGCTGCAGAAGAAGGTGCTCAGCCGGGGACTGGATCAAGACGAAATCATGGACACCATGAACGAAATGATCCCTTTTGGACAATTGGATTACGTCGATTATGACGCGGAAACAGGAACGCTGCATTTTGAATTTCACACGGAACGACCTATCGATTCCCGGGAACAGGAGCTTGTCGGAAGCTACTTAAGCGAAATGATTCCAATCGGTACCTTGTGCGCAATCGAATATCAAATTCGTGGAGACGAGAGTAAGCCGGGTGATTGAATACGTATGTTCGGTTATGCTTCATTCCCAAGTGCAGTTTTAAGGTTTGAAAAGAGCGGGGGAGTCATGTAAACTAATCTTGAAACTGCATGAAGGGATCTGGATGAATGAAGATGATCGTGTTCTTTGCGCTGCTCTTATTGTACCCGTTATTTCTGCATTGGGTTAAAATTAGTGACTACAGGGTCGTTCCGCTAGTCGTTCCTTATGCGCTTGGAGCATTGTCCATCACGATTATGCTGACCGGTATTGCCGATTTCATCGTCAAGAAGCTGAAGCAATAGTCTATTCCAGCTTCGTCTATATGACTTGCAACGTCCCAATATGGTTCCAATTAACTAAGACAATAGGGGTGCTTCTGCGACTTTAGCGGAAGCACTTTTTTGATATCTCTGGATTCATACATTTCGTGTCTTCCTACGAAATACCTGAATCTGCTTTGAAGCCATAGCCCCAGTTGTGGGGCTTAATTAATTTTTATAGGAAAAAATGCTCATTCCGGGAAGGGAAGAGGAAAAATTTGTCGAAAAGAAAAGAGGCATGTCGGCGCAATGTGCCGTAAAGAGTCATTTACCAAAGGGGCTAGATAAAATGAGGGGTTCGAATTGGCTTCAAAATCGCCTGGCATTGAGGATTGCCGCCGTAGTTATGGCCGCGATGATCCTGTTATCCGCCGGGTATGTTTATTTGCAGATCAGCAACGTTAAGACAGCAGCACAAGGAGTTATTACAAGCTACGGAATCCGAATGGCGGACAGCTACGCCAAGAAGCTGGATGTCTCCCGAATTGAACCGTTCTTGAAAAGTCCGCAGGAAAACGACAGCTATTGGTCTATTCGACTGGAGCTAAATGAATTTCGGGAACAAATTGGCGCTTTGTACGTATACATTGTTAGGGTTGACGAAAGCCAGAGACCGCTTATCATGATTGACGGTCAACCTAGAGACTCGGAATCGGCATCCCCTATCAATGAGGTGACGGATATTCCGGAAGAGGCGGTAAAAGCACTATTAGCAGGGGAAACAGCCAGCTCGTCTATTATAGACAACCCGCAGTATGGAAAGTATATCTCTTCCTATGCTCCTATTAAAAGAGCGGACGGCACGATGATCGGGGTCCTTGGCATTGATACGGAAGCTTCGGTTACGGATTCTATAAGCCGCGATTTGATTCGTCAAAGTATTCCCTTCTACAGCCTGATGGCGGGGATACTGATCCTGATTCTTTTATTGATTACATGGGTGCTTGTGCGTTCATTAAGGCCGCTTCAGTGGATTGTAGCGGCGTCCAGGCATATCGCATCCGGAGAGCTCGCCGATGCCAACCGCTTGTTAACGGATCATCCGGTCAGGTCTTCGGATGAGATTGGTGCGGTCTATCAGGCCATGGTTCAAATGTCCGTCAGCTTGAACACGATCATTGGCCGGATGGTATCCCGCGTTGTCCAGACATCCGAACAGCTGGTATTATCCTCTGACCGATTCACTTCCGACGCGAAGCAGGTTCTCGAGATCCATACGAGGGCTAACCGTGCGGTCAGCCAAGTAGCGGAAGGGGCACAAGCCCAAAGCCTGAGTACGGATGAAAGCAGCCGCTCTATGGAAGAAATAACGACGGCGATTCAGCGAATCTCCGAGGCGTCACTAACCGCAGCGGACGCATCCCACAAGGTGCTCAACCATGCAGAATCCGGCAAAAAGGCGATACATCAAATGAATCTTCAAATTTATACGATTTCCGCCGCCGCAGGAGAAGCCGCACAAAGAGTGGAGGCGCTTCAAGGCTATTCCCAAGAGATTGAGAGCGCGCTAAGCGGGATTGCCGACATTGCGAATCAGACGAAACTTCTGGCACTTAACGCATCCATCGAGGCTGCAAGGGCCGGTGAGCATGGTGCCGGATTCGCCGTAGTTGCGGGTGAGATCAGGAAGCTTGCGGAGCATGCGGCAGGCTCTGCATTGAACATCGGCGTCCTGCTCCATAATGTGCAGAATGAGTCAGAGCGCATCCATGAAGCGATGAGCACAGGGGCGCAGGAAGTGCAGACGGGAACCGTTCTTTCGGAGCATGCCGAAGAGTATCTGACCGCGATCGTGGACCAATTCCGTTTTGTAGCGGATCAGATTCAGGATATCTCCGCCGCTGCGGAACAAATATCCGCGGGGTCTGAGGAAGTAGCCGCCTCGGTAATGGGCATAGCGGATATTGCCAAGGTATCGTCCGACCAGACGCGTCATATTCGCGAGCTGACGGACAGTCAGCTGAATGTGGTCCGGCAAATGGCGGATTCCGCCGTTGCTTTGAATGAAATGACCCAGGATATGAGAGAAGCTATAAAACAAATCAAAGTGTAGAAACCCATCATCATGGCTCCATAAGACGACAACGTAATCGGCCGACAAAATGTCAATTTTCTTCTAACACGAGACTATTTTGTAGATTTATAGTAAAATAATAGTAATTTTCTTTTTTTGAAAGTGTAAAAATCGTTACAATGGTTACGAAAAAGGTGTTCGACGGTATCGTCAGACGTCAAAATGAGGTGAATTGCATTGTTACAAAAACAACAAACCAACGACAACAAAGCGAAGGGTGCACCACTTACCAAGTCCGCATTGGTAGTATCTTTATTTATGGCGACAGCTCTGGCCGGCTGCGGTCAAGAGCCTCCACAGGCACCGGTGGCATCAAACGGGCAGGTAGCCGCTACCCAGTCCCCGGCCCCGAGCCAGCAAACGGCAGATCCTGACGCTCCTCCTTACGGCGGAACTGCCCAGGACTATTGTCAGGATGATAATAACGACAATAAATGTGATGATTCAGGCGATACGTATAACAAGGATTACACGTACACTCATGACGGAAGAACATATTATGGGCGGGAGTCCTCGATTTCTTCCGGACTACTTGCAGGCGCGATAGCGGGAGCAGTCATCGGTGCGGCTGCGGGCAGCTTGAGCAAATCGGGACAACAGCCTGTCACGAATACCCGGCCGAATACCGCAACGGATGTCAGAAACGTCCCGCCTGCCGTTACCAGCACTCCAACGGCTACTCCGGCACCGACACCTTCGACTTCCAATCGTACGGGTTCATTTACTACGTCAGGGTCGTCTGCCGCAACGAATAACACAAATAAAAGCTCTACAGCCGCTCCAAAGAGTACCGGAAGTACGTCAAGCTCAGGATCTACAAGCTCCTCGGGATCGTCAAGCTCAACGACATCCAAAAGCTCCTCCGTTTCTTCGGGCAGTACAGGAACTTCGAGCAGCAAGTCATCGAGCAGCGGCATATCGAGCGGATCATCGGCTTCCAAAGGCGGTATTGGCAGCAGCTCCAGCAGCTCTAGCAGTTAATTCAATAGCGGAATCTATAGCGTCAGCGTACTCACGATCCTATTCAGCATTCTATGCTGGTGATAGGATCGTTTTTCTTATGCGGAAGGTTAAGTCATTGCTGCTAGAATCTTCTATTTTTTTCTTGCACTCTGGCAATAGAGTAGGTAAGATTTAGGGGATATGCAAACTGTTGATAGGAGAAACAGCATGAAGAAATTGAAAACATTGAGCAAGGGAGTTATGAAGGGCTCCATGGCTGTCATGGTTGCAGCTGCCGTTATGACAACACCGGTATACGCGGATTCACTGCCTAACGGGACCTCTATCCCCACCCTGGTAGAGAAAACCACATCCTCCGTTGTGGCTATCATCGGCAGACCGAGCGATGACAAAAAAATATCCCAATCGGATAGATACCAGCTTGCTCATGGGACAGGTGTCATCGTTCGAAACGACGGGTATATTTTAACCAATGCTCACGTCGTAAAGAACATGCGCAACCTGACCATTGTGACCTCAGACGGTAAATCCTACTCTGGAAAAACGACTCACTACGATGAAGAAAGTGATCTGGCGCTTGTAAAAATTGAAGCAACGGGACTTACCCCGGCTACATTTGCTTCTGCCTCGGATATCCATGTCGGCGAGTCGGTTATGGCGATCGGTACCCCGTTATCCTTTGCATTAAGGAATTCAGTCACGTCAGGGATCATTAGCGGAATGGAACGTTCGGTACAATCCAAGTACCGATTGATTCAAACGGATGCGGCCATTAACCCGGGGAATAGCGGCGGCGCTCTCGTCAATATGAAGGGCGAGGTTATCGGGATCAATACCATGAAATATGTCGAGTATGGAGTGGATAGTCTTGGCTTTGCGATCCCGGTTGACACCGTGCAATATGTTTTGGATCAATTTTTTAAGTATGGCCAAGTGAAGCGTCCAACGTTACATTTGGAGCTGGCAGAAAGCTGGGAAGCGGTAGTGGGGCTCCCAACCAGCAGCGGGCTCGAGGTAACCTACGTGGAACCGGATTCGACAGCGGCGAAGGCAGGGATCAAGCAAGGGGACACATTGCTCGCCATCAATTCCGTTCAAATACATAATATGGTTGAGTATAACGAAGCACTGAAGAAATATTTGCCGGAGGATAAAGTACAGCTGAAGCTGAAATCGGGCTCCGACACGAAGACAATTGATTTTGTTCTTGGAGAAGACAAGTCCGGGAGCTCCAATTCTGTGCTTGATTCGGACGGCTCCTATATTGATGCGGATCAAGGCAAGACGATGATAGGGGACAGCCATTTCGGCTGGTCGATGAAATACCCGTCAGGTCTGGTTCAGACGAGCCAGTCGTCCACAGGGGACAAGGTGATGTTCGCGGATGCAAAAGGGCAGTATGCTGTGATGATTCGTGTTCAGGAGAAACAAAGCAAAGACCTGTCTCCTCTGGCATTACTTAAAAAGCTGGACGGACAGGCCGAAATCGATACCATATTGGAGAAACGATATGTGAATGACGGCTCCGGTACCCGGCCCTATGCTAAACTGGTCGGTGAAAATGCCAATGTCATGTATTACCAGTCGCGCGCGTTTTTAAAGGACGATAAAATTTATATGGTGACGTTAATAGTAAATACGAGTGATAACAAAAGCAGCGCGGCGCAGCGTAACAGTATTATCGATGTGCTCGATTCCTTCTCGCTCGATTACGATGCGAAGAACGGATCGTTAAAGGATATTTCGGTATATCAAGACAAACATACCGTGACGACCGAATACGGGCTGAGCTTTGATTTGCCGCAGGAATGGAATAAATCCGACTACGGCTCGGAAATGGACTACAGCAGCAAGGACGGAGAGCAGAGGATCTATGTGCGAATCAGCTCTGCTGCGTCAGGGGATACGCTGGCGGACTGGGCGGCACGGCAGGAAAAGGAGTTCAAGAACATTTACGTGGAGGAATACCGGGAGACGCAAGGGCCGAAAGAGACGACCGTTGGCGGCGTTCCTGCCATTCAGAATACATACAGCTGGACCATGGGCGATAAATGGAAGCAAACATACGTATATTATATTATCAAGGACAAGTATAAATACGAGCTCACCATGTCTTACCCGAAGGCATCCAACAATGAGACGCTGGAGAAGCAGATCTCCGATTGGACCGGCTCGATTCAATTCTCCAAAGAAGGCTTAAACCGGTCGTTAGGAATCATTCAGGATGAGGACGACTTGATCGATCCGGACAGGACGGTTACCTACACGAACAATAAGTATGGCTACTCCTTACAGCTGCCTGAGCTCTGGTTTGAAGGCGAGCTGGACGGAAGCTCCGATAATCCGAGCAAGTTCTTCCCGTTCACGGGCGGCAGCATGACCCTATCCGCCGACGATCGTTCGGGTCTGGATGAAGTGTTGAACCGGGTTGAGCAGGAGTATAAGAAAAATTCGGAAAATGACGCGAATTATAAATATACGGAAACCGATGAATCCTTGTTCGGCACGGATGTAAAGAAGTTTGCCGTTCAATATAAAAGCAAAAACATCCCGTATACGCTGAACGAGTACGTCTTTGAGAAAAACGGTATCGTATACACCATTCGCCTGAGAATTAATGATGCGGTGAAGACGGACAAGCAATGGCAGCGGTTAAATGAAGTCTTGAATTCCATCCAATTTTCGCTGAAATAACGGCATCTTCATGCCGAATTTCAAGCGATTCATTGACAAATACCTCATAAAAGTACTACATTAGGTACAATTCAATCTACTATCCAGGTCATACAATATACATTTGAGGTGGTTCGTCTTGAGTTATTCATTTGATCAATTCATTAACCGTCGCAACACCCGTTCCTATAAATGGGATCAAAGCGAGAAGCTGTTCGGGGAACCCGATGTGCTTCCGTTATGGGTAGCCGACATGGATTTTCCAAGCCCTCCTGCCGTTAAGGAAGCTCTGAAGAAGCGGGCGGAGCTGGGCTTGTACGGCTATGCTGTTCGCACGGACAGCTATTTTGACAGTATTGTTCAGTGGTTTCGTGAACGTCACCAATGGGAGATTCAACCAGGCTGGATCACCGATTCGCCTAGTATCGTAACCTCTTTGAGCTTGGCCGTAGAGCTGTTCAGTGAGCCCGGGGCCCCTGTTGTTATTCAAACGCCGGTCTATTATCCATTCTACGATGTTATTGAAAGTAACGGGCGCAAAGTAGCCAAAAATCCGCTTCTTCTGCGGAATGGACATTTCGAAATGGATTACGACCATCTGGAGTCGTTGTTCAAAGACGGTGCCAAGCTGCTGCTGTTCTGTAGTCCTCACAACCCAGGCGGGCGCGTATGGGATCGGGAAGAGCTGCTTAAGCTGGGTGAGCTGTGCTTACGATACGGAGTTACCGTCATCTCGGATGAGATCCATTGCGACTTGACCTTTCCCGGCTATACGTATATTCCATTCGCTTCCTTATCGCCGGAGCTGGCCAATATTACCGTGAGCTGCCTCGCGGCAACCAAAACATTCAACCTGCCGGGTCTGCATACT
Organism: Paenibacillus vulneris; assembly: GCF_039543185.1. Lineage (NCBI taxonomy): Bacteria > Bacillati > Bacillota > Bacilli > Caryophanales > Paenibacillaceae > Paenibacillus > Paenibacillus vulneris. The sequence goes on from NZ_BAABJG010000015.1 coordinate 100,870, forward strand.
TCCTACATCGTTGCTTCGAATGCGAATCTGCGCCGGAAAATCGAGCATAGACTTAAAACGCTCAGCCTGCATATGGCTCAGCATTTTGCCCAGGATGCGGTTGAAGCTGCATATCGGGAGGGAGCCGAATGGCTTGAAGAAATGATGGCGTACGTCAAAGGGAATCTCGATTATGCGATAGCTTATTTGGCCGAGCATCTTCCTCAAGTGAAGCCGCTGCGTCCGGAAGGCACTTATTTGCTATGGATGGATTGCAGGGAGCTGGGATTGGATATTAAAGGATTAAAGGACCTCATGTATCATAAGGCGAAGGTCGCATTCAACGAAGGCTCGGTATTCGGTACCGAGGGTGAAGGCTGGCTTAGAATGAATCTGGCATGCCCTAGGTCCATTCTGGAGCAAGCGCTAAAACAATTTTGTGATGCGGCTAACGCCCATTAGTGCCGGTATCGACTTCTTAGAATGAGACAAGCAGGGCTTCGTTTCATAGGGTTGCTTGAGACGGTTCATATTGAACCGTCTTTTCAACGTGCGGATCGGGCTGATCAGGGCTTAGGGGGGATTCAGGAAGCATAACCTGTGCATAATAAGGAAAACCTTACAAGCATTCTTAGACCATCATACATGAAAGACAAGAACAGGAGATTACATCATGAGCGATCATTCATCACAGAAATCTCAAATGAAAGGAACCAAAGATCGGTTTAGCACTTCAGGCTTTATTGTTGCAGCGATAGGAAGCTCTGTCGGGCTTGGTAATATGTGGAAATTTCCGTACATTACCGGTAAGCACGGCGGTGCGGCATTTTTTCTCCTGTTTATTATTTGCTTGCTGATTGTCGGTCTTCCGATTCTACTTGCAGAAATGACCATTGGACGCGGCGGAAGAAGCAATGCATCGAGTTCTCTTTTCAATTTGAGCGGTAAAAAATATTGGGGTGCGCTGGGCTTGCTCCCTATAGTGTGCGCCTTCCTGACGATGTCGTACTATGCCGTAGTCGCAGGCTGGACCATTCATTATGCCGTTGAATCCTTCACCGGGATGCTGTATATGCCCGGAATCGATTATAAGGACAAATTTGTCAGTTTTGCAGGCGGCTCTATGCCGATTGTATGGCAGGGAATTGTTATGCTGCTGACGGGCTGGATTGTTGCCCGAGGCATTTCCGGCGGAATCGAAAAGTTCAATAAAGTTTTGATTCCCGGCTTTTTAATCATTTTGATCATCCTGATGTTCCGTTCAGTAACGCTTCCCGGCGCCGATGCAGGGCTGAGCTTTTTCCTGAAGCCGGATTTCTCCAAGCTGGACTCGGAAGCTGCGCTGGTTGCGCTCGGACATGCTTTCTTTTCATTGTCCATTGGTTTTGGCTGCATGCTGACCTATGGTTCCTATGTAGACAAGAAGCAATCCTTGGGTGCAGCTACACTGGCTATCGGACTCGGAGATTTGATTTATGCCTTTATCGGCGGACTGGTCATCTTTCCTACGGTATTCTCCTATGGCCTTCAGCCGGGAGAAGGGGTAGGGCTGGCATTCATGGCACTGCCGGTTGCATTTTCCCAGATGCCGTTCGGCCTTCTCTTCGGAGGATTATTCTTTTTACTGCTGGCTATAGCCGCGTTAACCTCGGCCGTATCGATTTTGGAAGTTCCCGTTGCTTATGTTATGCATAAATGGAAGCTTGACCGAAAGAAAGCTACCTTGTATACGTCGATTCTTTGCTTTTTGGTGGGGGTTCCTTGTGCGCTGTCGGTATCAGGCGTGTTGAACCCGTTTAAGTTCGGAGAGAAGACGATTTTTGACATGGTCGACTTCACGACATCCTACATCTTGATGCCGCTTGGAGGCCTGATCATTACACTGTTTACCGGCTACGCCTGGAAACGGGCTGGAGAGGAAGCAGGGCTGACAGGGTTCTGGTACAAAGTGTGGATGTTCCTTATGCGCATTGTGAATCCGATCCTGATCCTGCTGATTTTCTTGTATTCCATCGGTATCATTTCCTTTTAATTCATGCAGTGAAACACCAAATGGTGGGCATACTTTTTACTGAATGGAAACCAATGGAGGTATAGGATGAGAATTCATCTGACTAGCGTATTTGTTGACGATCAGGAAAAGGCGCTGCAGTTTTACACCGACAAGCTTGGCTTTGTTAAGAAAGTGGATGTCCCTGCCGGGGAGTTCCGCTGGCTTACCGTGGTTTCTCCCGAAGCGCCAGATGGGGTGCAACTGTTATTGGAGCCGAACAATAATCCGGCGGCTGAGACCTACCAGAAGGCTATATTCGCACAGGGAATTCCGGCAACATCCTTTGCCGTCGAGGATATCCACAAGGAATATGACCGGTTGAAGGGAGTCGGAGTCGAATTCACGATGGAGCCGACTGCCATGGGGCCTGTCACTATCGCCTTATTAAAGGATACCTGCGGCAATCTTATTCAATTGGGACAGTTTTAAGGCAATAAAAAGTCAATTATTCTTCGCGAAATGGAAGGAGCTTGCATGCAGGCTCCTTTTTCTATGCTTTTTTTAGATTTGTGAAATAAAATTTCAAAAAAAGGTTTACATTATGACATAAAATTTAATATAATTTTGTTAAGATTTTGTAAATATAACTAAGGGAGCATGATACAATGAAAAGAAAACCACTGGTCTTTAGTTCCATGTTGATTCTTTTAAGCACTATATTAAGTGCATGCAGCGGTGGAAGCGCTACCAAGACGACGGATACCAACCCTGCCGCGAATGGAGAAGTAACGAAGCCAAAGGGAGATCCGGTAAAGCTCGTCATGTACAGCTGGAGACCGGAGGATAAGGATGGCTACGCCAAATTTATCGCGGAATTCGAGAAGGATAATCCGGATATCAAGGTGGAGTTCAAGCCATTCAAAGCGACGGAGTACAATACGATCCTTGCTAACTCGCTGCAGTCCGGTACAGGAGTCGATATTTTGCAGCTTCGTCCGTATGACGGCGCCAAAGCTCTCGCGGATGCCAATTATTTATCCCCGCTCGATAAGGTGAAGGGGATTGAAAATTTTGCTGACAGCTATCTGGATGCAGCCAGAGGCTCGGATAAGAAGGTCTACGGCATTCCATTAATGCTGAACAATGCAGTTATTTTTTATAACAAGAAGCTATTTGATGATAACGGCCTCCAGCCTCCGGAAACATGGGATGAATTCGTGAAAACCTGTGAAGCACTGAAAGCGAAAAATATTATCCCTATTGCCCAGGCAGGCAAAGCGGCTTATCTCTTGTCCACCACCCATACGGTAATTGGTCCAAGCGCCTATGGAGGAACCGAATTTATGCAAGCGCTTTTAAAAGGAACGACCAACTTCAAAGATCCTAAATTCCTGGATTCTATCAAGAGAATGAAGCAGCTGGAAGCTTATTTCCCCAAAGATTTTGTTGCCATAGAAGATAAGGATGCGCAAGGCTTGTTCTACACCGGCAAGGCGGCCATGTACATTAACGGCAGCCAAAGGCTGGAAACATTTGAGGCGAATAAGCTGTCGTTCCCTGTGGAATTCATACCGGGACTTGCCGCTAAAAAAGGGGAGCAGGCGCAAATCGCTACCTGGGTTGACGGCTCCTACGGGATTGCCAAGAGCTCGAAATACCAGGAGCAAGCCACCCGATTCATTGAATTTTTGGCCTCCAAGAAATTCGGTCAAATGTTCAGCGATGAGCTTACCCGCGTAAGCCCTGTGAAGGGAGTGGAGCCTAAGCATCCGCAGCTCAAAAAAATGGCCGCCTTCAGCGAGAAGAACAGCACGCCGTACCTGCTGTTGACCAGCTTCAGCCAAGGCACACCTACAACCAAGACTACATTTGAGGACTCACTGCAGGGCATGTACATCGGCAAGCTGACGCCGGAGAAGGTAGCAGAGGATACACAGGCATCCGCCGACAAATGGTTTAAGCCGCAAAAATAACGACATGCCGATGCTCAACCTGTCCCTCTGAGGGATTAACGCTGCATCGATTGCGCGTCATTTGACAAAGGAGCTAACTATGACAGGTACAAGTGTTCAACACGAGGAAAGGACCGTTCTGCAGTCGCAAGCCAAGAAGAGAAGGAGCTTCAAGAAGCATTTGGTTCATCTGTTCTTGCTTCCGGCGTTGATCTTTTACGTTGGCTTTATGATCTATCCCATATTTCAAGCGCTACTGAACAGCTTTTTCTCATGGAAAGGGCTGGTGCGGGGGGAATTTATCGGTCTGGAAAATTTCGTCCGTCTGTTTACCGAATCTCCCTTCAAGGAGACCTTTATCCGCGCGCTTGGGCATAATGTGGTGTTTTTTATCGGGACGATGCTCTCTAAGCTTGTCGTTGCCTTCCTGTTAGCTCTGCTAATTAACAGCAAAATACGGGGAAAAGAGTTATTCAAGACGCTGTTCTTCGTACCCAAGCTGCTCTCCGTAATTGTGGTCGGCTTTTTGTTCAGCCTGATATTGAATCCGACCTATGGGGCTCTTAATACGTTTTTGAACGCTATTGGGCTGGGGGAGCTGGCCAAACCGTGGCTTGGAGATCCCAATACAGCGCTCTATACGATTATATTAGTGAACAGCTGGTACGGATTCGGCTTTGCGATTCTGATTTTCCTTGTCGGACTTCAAGCGATCTCTCCTGAAATCTATGAGGCGGCGAGAATCGACGGAGCTTCGGGCCTTGAAATGATCTGGAAAATTACGATTCCGTTGGCTATGCCCTCCATCATGATTATGACGATACTGACCTTTATTGGAGCGTTTGAAACCTTTGAGCTGATCTTCGCTATGCAGGGATCTTCCGGCGGACCTTATTTTTCAACGGATGTGCTGGGTCTGTACTTTTATCGTTTGGCATTCGGCTCTGTGAGCGGAGGGGAATCGATAGGCTTAGGCTCCGCGCTGGCAGTGATCTTACTGCTCCTGATCTCAGGGGCAACGGCCGTCTCGATGTTCTTCTTCAAGCGCAAGGAAGTCGAGCATTAGTTCTGGTGTCGACTGTTACTCACTAACATATGCTCTCTTAAGAACGTGGTAAAACTACATCGGAGGTAACTCATGGCACTTCGACTGCAGCAAAGCGTAAAATATGGGATATTGATCTTATTCTCGTTCATTGCCATCTATCCCGTTTTTCTTATGATGACTTCGTCTTTTAAAACGAAGCAGGAAATAACAACCCATCCTTTGGGGCTGCCGACCAGCTTTTCATTCGAAAACTATGTGACGGTATGGGAAAAGGTACATTTTTCCGAGTATTTCCTGAACAGCTTGTATATAACTGCCTTGTCGGTTGTGTTAGTGCTGCTCGTTTCCTCCATGGCGGCATTCTACATGGCCAGATACCAATTCCGGTGGAACGGATTCGTGCTGTTCTTCTTTATGCTAGGGCTTATGCTGCCCATGAAGCTGGCGATCTCTCCGTTATACATGATGATGCTGAAGCTGAAGCTGCTGGATACGCATACCTCGCTGATCATCGTTTATGTAGCGGGACATATTTCCTTTGCCGTGTTCGTCTTCTATGGTTTTTTCCGGACACTGCCCAAGGATTTGGATCAAAGCGCGCGGATCGACGGTTGCAACGATTTTCAGGTTTATTATAAGATTGTACTGCCGCTGATGAGACCGGCGCTGGCTACCGTCAGTATTGTGGACTCTATCGGCATATGGAACGACTTTTTCTACCCTCTGATCTTTATTAAAAGCACGGAGCTCGGGACGATCCCGCTCGGAATGCTTACCTTGTTCGGTGAATACGATACGGATTGGAACTTGCTGTTCTGCGGCTTGACCCTGTCCTCACTACCGTTAATCGTGGCATTCTTGTTTGCTTCCAGACAATTCATTGAGGGAATGACGCAAGGAGCGGTGAAATAATGAAAAAATGGATTACATTCGACCTGGACGGGACGTTGATGCAGAATCCGTTCGGCAAATGGATTTTCCCTGTGATCGAAGAGCTGATCTCCAATGCCTTAGACAAACCTTTCAAGTCAACGGAAGCGCTAGTACGCGAGCATGAGCTGCGCATGCAGCAGAACCGCACGGTGGAAGCCTATGATTGGGACGATATGGTAAGGCAGCTGCTGAATGGGCTGGGGCTCAACCTGGAGATTAACGTAGAGCAGCTGGTTCATGAGCATTCGGTAGAGCCCAAAATCTATTTGCTCGAGCAAGATTCCATCGCAGTATTAAGGCAGCTGAAAGAGAAGGGATATTCGCTGGCAACGGTCACGAACGGCTTCTACAAATATCAATATCCGGTCATGCGGCAGCTAGGACTAAGCGATTGGTTCGATGCGATAATTACGCCGGAGAAAGCCGGATGCGGTAAACCGGATGTGAATATCATGCGCGAGCTGCAGCTAGACGGACAGATTGCGGCCCATGTCGGTGACCGGCTGGATCACGATGTTTATTTATCTAATAAGTCCGGGATTCCATCCGTGCTGATCTACCATAAGCTGCCGGATGAGCTGAAGGCATACCGTCCCGGCGAAAGGGCAGGCCAGGCGGCTTTTCTGGAAATCTGTAAGAAGAAGCTGAACGCGGAGCATCCGGAAGCGGTTACGAGCCCGTATCCGGCCGAATATATTCCTTCCTATGTTCTGTACCGGCTGGAAGAACTATTGGAATGTGTAGGATAGCATCAAGGAAAGTCTCCTAATAAGATGTAGAGAAGGGCTGCCATCGGTGATGGCGGTCTTTTTCTGTACCCGAAACTTTCGGCGTATAGATAGCGTCTAAAATGAGGTAAGGAGAGGGAAAACCTACGTTTTTTTACAAGAAAGGATGAAGGACACCATGTGGAGGAAGCTCTTATTATCAGCGGCTGTCAGTGTGCCTGTAGCATGGGCTGGAGCAAGTTTAGCCGCCGCGGCGCCAACCATTCTCACAGAGAAGCCGGAGACTCATCATGTACCAGCGACTCTGACCCTGCTGGAACAGACGCCATTTTATACGGAGCCGGATACGATTGTCCATGCACCTGATGGTGTGCTTACCCCTCAGACAGTGGAGGTCATTGAAGGAGAGCCTGGCTGGGTTACGAATGCCAATTGGTTCAAAATCAACACCTGGCTGGGCGAACGATGGATTTATACATATCCGAGCCTCATTGACGTCAAGCCTCCGGAAACCGTAACGCTGCTGCAGGATACACCTATATACGCCGAGCCCGATGAGAGCGGCCCCCCAACTGCCGTTCTGTCTCCACAGGAAGTCAAAGTCACGGGTGCAGAAAAGCAATGGTTTCTGAGGAAGTCGTACCCGGAGCCATCCAAGCAATGGTTAAAAATCCAAACGAGCTGGGCCGGCGAGCAATGGATTCATTTGCCGCTCGAACAAGTCGGTTCGGTTCAGACGATAGACCGGTATACGTACCATATGGCCTCTCCTTTATACAATTCCCCCATCATCAATCCGGCCGTCTATCCCGATAAGGCAGGGAACGGCATCGTCCATGAAACCGGAGAATTCGTTACCCCTGCGGGCACTTCATACCGCATAGAAACCGAATCGGGCCCAAAATGGACATTAAACAGGGGAAGAACGGTCCTTACAAAGACGGAGCCCGTGCAGCTTAAGGTACCGACACCGTTGTTCGACACCCCTTGGCCCTATCAGGAGAAAGAGCCTAAGCTGCTGCAGCCGCAAACTATTACCTCTCTTGGCAAAATTGAACCCGAAGCGGGGATCGGCAATCCGAGGGAAGGTACATGGTATCATGTCCGCATTGGGAAAGAGGAGGGATGGATCAACAAAACCTATGCCGATCCCGAGGATGCCAAGGCAACGGAGGATTCTGTAAAGCTCGGTTCGGACATGACGCGGCTGTACCGTTTTCCCGGGAGCTACGTTTCCTTGAATTCAACCGTCATTGCTCCGCAGGTCGTTCCGGCGCTAGCCTATTGGGATGATCCGGAGTCCCATCAGAGGTGGTATCAGATCGATTCCTTTATGGGAAAAGGCTGGTTCCCGATAGATCCCCGCATGGATCGGATTCTTGTGAAAGGACATGAGCATGACTTGCAGGTTGCCAGACAGCAGGGCTACTATGCCCAAGTCGGTATCAAGGACCAGCAGCTCTATGAAGGGGATCAGAAGGTCGGGTATGCGGAGAATAATCAATATTACTTCAGCTTGAAATACTTGGCTTCGAGGCTTAGCTACCGGATCGAGGGGCCGAATAAAGAAGGGGCCGTCACTGTGAGAGACTGGCATGGCTATTCCTTCGAGGTCCGTTCCGGAGAAATGACTGCGGTAACGTCTTGGAATGACGGAAGCCGAAGAACCATAAATTTACTGTCTCCCGTACAAAAGATGAATGGGGAGCTGTATCTTAGCGAGCGGGACATGAGCATGATGCTGGGTGCTACTGCTGTTCACGAGCAGCAAGGACGTTATATCCAGTTAAGCAAAATGGATTATGATGTGATGGAGCCGCTGCTGCCCGAAACCATTGATGGGGATATGCTCCAAATGTCTGCATACCTGTACGATACCAACCTGTCCGGCCCTAATGTAACGGTGCCTTACAGCGGATACTACATCTATGATACGGGTCAGGAAGAAAATTTTGATGGGGCTGGTGCTTCATCGAATGCAAAGGACCCGGTTCCAATATCATATGATTCCGCCGTGTTTGAATATGGAAATGCAAGAAAGGTTAAGCCTGGCCCGAATCGGCTAACTGCAGTTTTCAAGGTAGGCCAACGTATTGTGTGGCAGCGTGATTGGGAGCCTGCGGCGAATTATGAAAAAGCAAAGCTTAACGTATCACATCCTCCTAATGACCCCATGTTTCAATACAGCGATATTGAATTGGAGCAGCCCCAGCAAGGATTCATAGAAACCGGGAATAAGGCGATCCACACGCAAGGGATAGTGAAACGGGCATTAGGAGACGGATTGACGATCAAGGCGGAATATTGGGACGGAAAGGCTTTCGTGAGCGATGGGGAAACGGAAGCGCCTTTTGAACAAGGACGGTTCAGTCAGGACCTGACCTTGCAGCATGGTGAGGGATTGTATCGCATCTTCCTGTTTTCCGAATTTCATGTTGTGCATAGTAGCACGAAGGGCCCGATTGCCAGTTGGTATGTTCGATATAAGCCGTAACCGAACCGAATGAATAACTTGAAAAAACGAAAAGCTTCGAAAGGGCTTTTCGTTTTTTAACATAATAGAAGTTTCGGATCCCCGTAATAGGAGTAAATCATCTTCAGCCAAGGCTAGTGTTTTGCCTGTTATTGGGACTTCCTGGTTAATAGAAGCGGCTGCTCCAAAGCGTAGATCTCATCTTCCATGGCGGTCATTTGCTGTAAAACGACCTTACGCGCATCGGACAGAGCCTGATTGTAAATATAAGGAGTAAGCTCCTCCATGATAAATTCGAGGAAGCCTTCGCCCGCCAATTGTCCCATTTCTATAGAAAATTCCTGATCGACATAGTCCTGCAGACTAGCTATAATCTGTTGCTTGTGTTCTTTAGGCAGCTTGATAGGGTGCATAATGGAATCCTCCAGTAATTGTTATTCAGGAATAAGTTCATTCTTCCACTATAACGTAAAACATTACATAATGAAAAATAAATCAACCCCTAGAAGGAAAATCGAATTTTGGGTAAAGGTGATCATGAATAGTAAAAAAATAATAACGATTCTCGCACTGGGCTTGGGTGTTGTCGCATGTTATCATAGTATGGATGCATTAATCCTCATAGACGATACAGAGAATTCTTATGGAATCTATGATTTTTTTAAACTAAGTACAGATGCAGAGCTGAAGGTCCAAGGAACGGGCAGGCAATTTGTGGATGGAGAATTGGTGTCTACCAAAGTCAAGGTGTTAGAAATCATGAACAAAGAAGAGGATCTGAATATTAGTGTTGGAGACGAAATGGTTGTCCATGAATATTTTAAAATTATTAAGAACTCAGAGATTTACGGCATCCCGCTGCCGGGCCGAAGGGTGACCAATATGGGAACCGGCTATAGAAGATTGCAGCAGGATGAGGAGGGAATAATTAGACTTCATTATGACCGGAAACAGCAGCGATTATGGGTTATTAACTCGAGAAGCTACTGGATAAATCAATAAGTGCGTACATACTTTTCTCAGACTGAATATGAGGAGCAGCCTAATGAAACAGGAGCGCAGCAGCAATAGGGACACTGTATTTACGATAGATTGTAAAGATATCCTTTTACGGGAATACCAGCTGGATGACCTGGAGCCGCTTCACGAGCTGACGCATCAGCCGGAGATCGTTCAATATTTGCCAGGATGGAACGTAACGAAAGTACAGCGGCTGCATTGGATGGCGAGCTATGAACTGAAGGAGAATCGACGGTTCCTGCAAGCTGTTGCGGAAGACGGGATTATAGGCGACCTGCGGCTGAGGTTGGGAGTGATCCTTAAGGGAACAGTAGAGTTCATTGGATGGTGCTGTACAGGAACGAAAGAAGAACTTCCTTCCCCCAATCGCGAGATTGTGTATGCCCTGTCCGGAGCGCACCGCAATAAAGGCTATGCGACCCAAGCGGTACAGGGGCTGATTCGTTATTTGTTTGAGAATACGGATGTTGAGCTGCTTAACGCGATCGCCTTACTTGACAATCTTCCTTCCCAAGCTGTCATCCAAAAGTGCGGATTCGATTTGATAAATCAGGTGGAGATTCAAAAGGAACGGTATAACCATTACATTCTCAGGAAGCAGAGCTGCATACCGTCGTCATCGTGAACAAATGGATATTTCTTCCCAGTATAAAAAACATTGGAAGTGAAGCCTTTGAACATTATTCTCGCCGTGTTGCTGCTCTTCATGACCGGATGGGGCATTATGCCAAAAAGCAGCCCGGAGCAGAAGCAAGAATTGCAGCTGGACGGATACACCTCTTACGATCGAAAGCAGCTGCCGGCTTACCCCAAGCAGCCCCCTTATAATAGGCAGGACCTTATTAAGAAGCTGTCCAAGCTGGATGAGGTGTACGACCGATTAGCTTTGGAACCGCTGACTGTCTACTCCAAGGATGACGGCGTGTTTATGAGAGTTAGAAAGCTGTACCAGCCTCGCGAGGAACTGAATCTGGAAGATGAAGAGCAGCTTCGGCAGTCTGTCTATGAAGCTTTGGGACAATCCTTCCCGCTGTATCTGGAAACCTTCGTGTTGCCGGAGCAACCAAATGTAGCAGGAGTCATTGCAAAGATAGATCAGCAAACGAAGCGGATCTTGGTAGTAGAATACCTTCCTTTTGACGTGCTAGACCCTATTATGCAGGAAGCGAACTGGCTATCCTTTTCCAAGGATGCGATTGTAAAGTTCGAGAATGAAGAAAGGCCCGTTTCATTTGACGACTTCAGGGAAGGTCAGCGGGTAGAAGTATGGGCCTCAGCGTCTAAAGCGATAAGCTATCCGGCTCTAACAAGAGCGTATGAACTCAATATATTGGACGGTTAGCTAACCGATTGTAAATGCAATGAAAAAAAAGGGCCGCGGTTCATCCTTTGGGATGGCCGCGGCTCTATGCTTTGGTTACTTTCTATAAAAACGTGTACTTAGACAGAGGGAGTGTAAGACTCGCTTAGTCTTGTTTTTTTGTCAGCCTGACTGCTGATGATAGCCCCAAGCAGCGCCAGTGCGGCTAGAAGAGCCGCCAGCCATGGCACGTAAGGCAAACCCGCAAGGGTAATGGTAAGTCCCCCCAAATAAGCTCCACTTGCATTCCCCAGATTAAGAGCCGAGTGGCTGGAAGTAGCTGCAAGCAAAGGCGCTTCGCGAGTCAGATTCATAATACGGATTTGAATACCGGGCATGATACCGAAGGCTGCCACACCCCAACAGAATACCGTGATAACCGCTGTATAAGGACTATGCAAGGTTACGGTTAGAAGTGCCAGGATAACGACCAGTACGGCAAAGTTCGTCATAAGTGATGGCATAAGCTTCCAATCAGCCAGCTTGCCTCCAACTATATTTCCGACCGTCACCCCGAATCCGAATAATACCAGGATCCAGGTTACGCTGTGCTCCGCAAACCCCGTTATGGATTCCAGCATCGGTGTAATGTAAGTGAATACTGCAAAGAGACTTGCACAGCCCAGAGCTCCGGTCAAAAGAACTAGAAGCACCTGCGGATTGACCAAGCTGCGAAATTGCTGTCTGAGGTCGGACACTTGCTCCTGCTGGAGCGCTTAAATGAAGCGAATGATGCCGGCTAATGAAATAATGCCTAACAGCGTGATGGCCCCGAAGGATGCACGCCAACCTAACTGCTGACCGATGAATGTCCCGAAGGGAACCCCGATAATATTGGCTATCGTAAGCCCTGCCAGCACGAGGGATACGGCACCTGCGCGTCTGTCGGGAGACACCAGTCGGGTGGCGATAAGCGAGCCCACACCCAGGAAAGTCCCATGCGCGAACGCGGTTAAGACCCGAGCACCTATCAGCAAGGAATAGACGGGCGCAATCATGGAAAGCGCGTTCCCTATAATGAAGATGCACATCAACAGTGTGAGCAGCTTCTTCTGCGGAATGCGATGAGTAAACACGGTTAATACAGGAGCACCGACGGCGACGCCAAGCGCGTAGCTGGTAATGAGCTGTCCCGCCTGAGGGATCGTGACATGAAGGTCCTCCGCCACATTGGGCAGCAGCCCCATGATAATAAATTCAGTCATCCCGATAGCAAAGGCTCCCAAAGTAAGACAGAGAAGCGAGAGCGGGAACCGTCCCTTTTTACGAGAGGTTCGTTCTGGGTTGTTGGATGGGTTCATAGCAATGATGTTTCTCCTTATCCGTTAATCTTGACCTTCCGTGACGGTTTTCTTATCTATTTTTTGTCTTTCGAAAGGACAGCAGGCTTCCGTGTAAGTATATCAGGTTTGTCGCAAAGTAGGGGATGATTTTCATAAAAAAATGATTTCGTTCGCTATAGCACACAGTCATATTAGGGGACGGACGGCCGTATTCTGGAAAGAAGGCACATCAACAGGAGCTCAAACCGGTTTCCTATGGAGTTTGGGTGAGAAAGGAGGGAAGGCTCCCGCAACATCTGCATGGTTAAGGTGTAGGAGGTGCTGCCCCATTCGTCTGAATAAGCTGCGGAACGCCGCAGTGGTATTGCTTTGCGTCAGTGGAGTCGCATGTATGCTGTATCCGTTAATGAACCGCTATGTACAGGATAGACAGAAAGTATCCATGCTGGAGCAATGGAGCTCGGTTCGCGATCAAACCTTGGTGCCTTTAGCTGCTGCGGTGCCGCTTCAGCCGACCCTCATGTTCAATCAAGGAGCGTCGGAAGAAGCGGGGGAAGAAATACCGGAGCAGGCGGATGAAACCGTCAATATCGACGGATATGCCGTTAGAGGGATCATGATGATCGACAAGCTGGAGCTTAAGGAGCCGATAGTTGAAGGGGCCGATCCGGAAGCTTTGAAAACAGGTATCGGGATTGTTGAACCGGATCGATATCCGGGAGGGACAGGTAATTTTGTGGTTGCAGGGCATCGCAGCTGGACCTACGGCAAACAGTTCAGCAGGCTGAATGAGCTGGAGTCCGGAGACCGTATTGTGGTCGAAACGACTAAGCATGTCTATTCGTATACCGTTACCTCCAAATTCCTTGTTCAACCGGATGACCTGTCGGTATTGGAGCAAAAAAAGGACAAGGCCGAGATGACTCTAATCACGTGTGAGCCCAAATACAACCCGACGCACCGGCTTATTGTCAAGGCGGTATTAGAAGGGGATCCACGGAGTATTGAGTGAGGAGAAATGTAGTAATGAAAAGATTTATAAGAGGGCAAGCCTTGGTATGGGCACTTCTTATGATAGTCAACCTCATTCTGGTGCCTATGACGGCAATGGCTGCCGACGATGATCCCGGGAACGGCATACAAATCGCAATGAGAAGCACGGAGTCGGAAGCTCCTTCAGGAAAAAAATTCACCTTGGAACTGGACTACAGCTTATCCAGCACCACAGAGCAGTATACGAATGCTCAGATCGCCGTTCCTCTTCCAAAGGCGCTTACCTTTGACTCTGCAGTCAATGCTGCGGATACGACCTACTCTTATGATGCAGCGAGCCACACAGTGACCTTTAAATTTAACAGCGCCGTGAAAGCAGGTACGACGGGTACGCTGCAAATGAACGTGTATTTTCCAAATTATGTGACCCCCAACGGAACTATCGCCAATGTGCAAGCGCAGTTCGACAGCAATCTAGGCAGCAAGAAATCCAACATCGTTCAAGTCACAGCCAAAGCGTCCGCTGATTGGGAATTCAAGAAAGAACGAACAAGACCGATCCCCAGTTTAAGCCCTAAAGCCGGAAGCGAAGTGGAGTACAAAATAACGTTCTACGATAAGAATCCCTCTACGTATGGCAGACTCGAGCTCCGCAATGTTGTGATTCAAGACACGCTGCCTGCAGGGGCACAATATGTATCATCCCAGCCTGCTGCCGTCGTTGCCGGAAATACCGTAACCTGGAACCAGGGAACCTTCGGAGAAGGCATTACTTACAAGGAATATATAGTAAAAGTGAAATATCCAGATACGATAAGCGGAGACATCACGAATATAGCGGAGGTATCGTTTAACCCGTTAAATCAGGATAAGGTGACTTTGAAGGCGGAGCGAAAAGACACTTTTACGAACGAATCGGGCTACGGGAGCTCAGGCTTTTTCAAAATGATTAACGACCGTCAAAAGGAAGCATCTCCCGGACAAAGCGTCAGCTTTAACATTGTGAATATGTACAATACGGCTAATGTGAGCTTGAAAGATTATGTGTTCACCGACATGACGCCGGAAGGATTAATCTTGCAGCAAATCACGACCCCAAGGTTCAATGGAATTTCTACGTATTCAGTGGAGTATACGCTTGCCGATAATGCCAATGGTCCCTGGAGCACGTGGGGAACCGTTCGCGCAGACCAGAGCGTCACATTGACCACTAGCGATCCGCCTATTGCCGGTGCGGTTGTGAAGGGCGTGCGGTTTAATTTCGGGGAAGTCCCGGTGGATTTTTACCAGACTGGCAGCTTTGAAATTCGCTATCAGGTTAACCCTGGCTATCTGGCTCCAACGGAACCAAGCGATAGCAAGAGGATAACCAACATCGCCAGCTTGAAATACAGCTTTGAAGGGAGCTTGAAGGAAGAGCAGCGCAGCGCTTTTCTCTATGTCGTACAGGGCCGTCCGCTCATAGAAGTGACGAAGAAGGTCATGAACGGTGCAAGCTTCTCGCCCGGCGATACGGTAAAATACCGGGTTTCCGTTAGAAATACCGAATTCAGCAGCAGCGATCTCAATCATCCGATCATTGAGGATTTGCTTCCCTCTCAGTTGGAATATGTGCCAGGCAGTACCGTACTGATAAATGACAGCGGGCTGGGGATTGCTTCACCGCAATTGGAACAATCCGTCGATTCTGCTACCGGACGAACGCTGCTTAAATGGTCTTGGAAAGAAGACACACCGGCCGTTCTGGGGTATGACAAGAAGATTGAGCTTGAATTTGATGTCAGGATCAAAGCAGGAACAAATGCCGGCTATATTGACAATGAGGTGGATGTCAGCTCCGATCATCATGCCTACTTGAACCATATCGACTTTGCCAAAAAGAAAAAAGTGAATGGCAAATGGTATGTTTACAATAACGGAGCCTTTTATGTCAATTCTGTTGTGAAGCTTGAATCGATTAAATGGGTTCAGGGTGATCTGGATGGTAATAACTGGACCAAATATCCGGACAAAGGACTCACGACGCCGGGCGGCAAAGTCGAGTATAAGCTCCAGATAACCAATGTAGGCAATATCCCCGTACGAAGCTTGCTCATCATCGACTCCTTACCGAGGGTTGGGGACACGGGCGTTGTAGACACCTCGCCTCGAGACAGCAAATGGAGCCCTGTACTGACGAGCGAAGTGAGCGGTAACAGCTATACTAAAGTTTCTTATACGACGGATACGTCTATCTCGATGGCCGGCGGACACTGGTCAACGGAGCCTCCTGCTGATTTGACGAAGGTGACGGGGATCAAGTTCGAACTCTCGGACGATCATGTCATTACCCCCGGGGCGCAAGAGGAACTGAAATGGACCATGCGCGCGCCAGTCCATGCGCCGACGAACGATCAGGCTGCCTGGAGCTCCTTCGGATTCACGGCCAAACGCGGCGATAACGGGAAGACGCTTCTGGCCTCCGAGCCTCTCAAGGTGGGTGTGGTCGTCAAGGAGGATGCCAAGGGAGAAATCGGGGATTATGTATGGCTCGATTCGAACGAAGACGGCATTCAGAATGAGCCCAAGGAGCAGGGTGTTAACGGGGTACAAGTCGAGCTGTATGATGCATTCGGAAAGCTGGTTCAGCAGACGATTACGAGCAATGACCATAACGGAAGCCCCGGATATTACCTGTTTACCAATCTGGATTCTGGTAATTATACCGTCAAATTCAACCTTCCGAATGGGTATAGCGGATGGGTTAAACCGAATGCCGGAAATAACGAAGCGACGGATTCCGATCCCAACAGTGACGGATGGACGCGCGTGATTCGGCTAGCCGCTGGGGAGAAGAACCACTCGATCGATGCCGGGCTGCTGCCGCCCAAAGGCAGGATAGGTGACAAGGTTTGGATTGACGCTAACGGCGACGGCCTGCAGGATAACGGTGAAGCCGGAATCGATGGGGTACCCGTCCATTTGTATGACAAAAATGGGTATCTTCTTGATACCACCGTAACTGCCAGAAATGGACTGTACGAGTTTAACCATCTGACCTCCGGGGACTACAGGGTTGAATTTGTCCTGCCAAAGGGCCTTGCGTTTACAAAGAAAGGGGACGGTACGAAAAGGGATATCGATTCAGATGCGGATGCATCTGGAAGATCGGATCTTATTTCGTTAGGGCCGGATGAAGTTAATCTTACCGTGGATGCCGGTCTGCTTGAACCTAATTCCAGCATAGGCAACAGGGTCTGGCTGGATGTTAACAAGAATGGGCTGCAGGATGCCGGCGAGCCGGGGATCAATGGAGCGGCCGTTCAGCTTCTGAACGAGAGCGGTCAGCTGCTCGCTAAGGCAACAACAGTTAAGGATGCCGTGTATGGAGATGGCTACTACCAGTTTGAACAGCTATGGGCAGGCAATTACATCGTCCAGTTTGCTCTTCCGGATAGCTCATACGAGTTTACGGTACAAGGCACTGACCCGAAATCCGATACGGATTCCAATGCGAATCCGGGCAACGACGGTAAAACCTCTTTGATTCCTTTAGGCTACGGTGAATCGAATCCTACGATTGATGCCGGACTCGTCAAAGTGGCTCAACCGCCAGCCAGAGGTAGTATTGGGGATACGGTTTGGTTAGATGCCAACGGTGACGGTATTCAGAATGACGGGAATACGGGAGTCAACGGCGTCGTCGTCAAGCTGTTCGACAATACGGGGATCCTTCAGGCCTCTACAGTGACTGCATCCGTATATGATTCCGTCTATCGTTCCGTTTATGCCGCTTCCGGCTATTATCGCTTCGATAATCTGCTTTCCGGTACCTATGCGGTCAAGTTCGAGCTTCCGGAAGGATATGCGTTCACGACTAAAGGAGCCGGGAACGATAAGGCTGTCGATTCGGATGCAAGTCCAGATGGAATGACAGATTGGATTGCGTTAGCGCCGGGACAGATCAATTTGACGGTGGATGCCGGATTAAGGAGAGATACGAATCCTCCGGCTGCAGGCTCTATCGGCGATTATGTATGGATCGACGAAAATGAGGATGGCATCCAGAACGACAAAGAGGTTGGGCTTAGCGGAGTTACGGTGAAGCTCTATAACAACAGGGATGAGCTGCTGGGAACCACAGTGACAGGCGCCGTGTACGGAAAAACAGGGTATTATCTCTTTGATGATCTGCCATCGGGAAGCTATAAGATCAAATTTGATCCACCTGCAGGCTACGAGTTTACCTATAAAGGAGCAGGAGACAACCGGGCTGCCGATTCCGATGCCGGAACGGATGGTTACACTGACTTGTTCCATTTGGCGCAGGGCGAGCACATTAGAACGATTGATGCCGGATTGAAGAAGCAAGCCGTCACCCCTCCTCAGTCGGGCAAAATAGGCGATTGGGTATAGATCGATACGAATGGTAACGGAATTCAGGATGAAGGAGAAGCAGGTATTAACGGTCTATTTGTGCACCTGTACGATGAATCTGGGCGTCTTCAATCCACCACCGTTACCGGATCCGTATATGGTCACAACGGGACTTATCTCTTCGATCATCTCCAGGCAGGAAGATATCACGTGAAGTTTGATCTACCATCGGGCTACGAGTTTGCGCCAAAAGCCAAAGGGACCGACAAAGCTCACGATTCCGATGCTAAGGGAGACGGAACGACGGATGTATTTGCTCTGGCAGACGGCGAAACCAATCTGACGATCGATGCAGGCTTGATTCCAGTCGATGACGGGGGAGGTCCGGGTCCAGACCCTGGGGATCCAATTTCAGCTATCGGCGATTATGTCTGGATCGATGCGAATGGGGATGGAGTTCAGAACAATGAAGAGCCGGGGATGAATGGCGTTATCGTAAGGCTCTTCTCGGAAAGCGGAGTCCAGCTTACTTCTACTGTGACAGGAAATGTCTACGATAAACCAGGGCAGTATGTCTTCGAGCATCTCCAACCGGGAAGGTATTACGTGAAGTTCGATCAGCCTGCAGGCTTTGAATTCACCTTGAAAGGGAAAGGTACGGATAGCACGAAAGACTCTGACCCTAAGACGGATGGTACAACGGATATCATCGTTCTTGCAGCAGGGGAAAGAAATCTGACGATCGATGCAGGATTGCGTCCGAGGTCAAGCGGTCCGGGACCATCCGGTCCAGGGGATTCTGATGGAGGTTCAGACGGAGGTTCAGATGGGGGCTCACCCGGCGGACCTCAACCAGGCGGCAGCGGAGGTACTGGCGGTCAGCCAAACGGCGGTCAACCGAACACGAATCCTTCCGGAGGCACTACTCCCGGTAATCAACCTGGCAGCACACCGGGAGGCAGTCAGCCGGGGAATCCGAAGCCGGAAGGAAACGACCCGGGGAACAATGAACCTGGCACACCATCACCGGGCGGGCAGCCTTCGGAGCCCGATCACCAGCCGGGGGATCAAGAACCGGGCGTTACTCCATCCGGTAAGCCGAATCCCGATAAGTCAGGCGGCCGTACCCTTCCGTTGACCGGAGAGTCGCTTCCTTGGACTTCGTTCATTGGCCTCATCTTATGTATTGCAGCCGCTATACTTTACTTCAGAGGAAAAAGAGCAAGCCGATAAGAGAAACATCAGGAAGCCGCGCTCAGCGCGGCTTTTTCTCTTCCATCAAAAAAGCCTGCCTACCCTCAAAAGGATAGACAGGCCATAGGGATGACTAGAATACTTTCGTCGTCCAGGACTCGCAATTCCAAATATCCGTTACGACATCGCGGTAAAATTCAGGTTCGTGGGAGATGAGCAGGATGCTTCCCTTATAAGCTTTCAACGCGCGCTTCAGCTCGTCCTTCGCATCGACATCCAGATGGTTGGTCGGCTCGTCGAGCACGAGCAGGTTGGTCTCGCGGTTAATAAGCTTGCAAAGACGGACCTTGGCTTTCTCTCCGCCGCTCAGTACGGTAATTTTACTTTCAATATGCTTGGTAGTTAAGCCGCACTTTGCCAACGCGGCACGTACTTCGAATTGAGTGAAGGAAGGGAATTCATTCCATATTTCTTCAATACAAGTATTGTAGTTGGCTTCCTTGGATTCCTGCTCGAAATAACCGATGTGCAGGAGATCGCCCAGATTGACGGAACCGGATACGGGTTTGATCTCGCCAAGAATACTCCGCATCAGAGTCGTCTTACCGATCCCGTTAGCGCCGACGAGAGCAATCTTCTGGCCGCGTTCCATGCGAAGCGTAAGCGGCCGGGATAGTGGAGAGTCATAACCGATGACCAGATCCTCGGTCTCGAAGATCACCTTGCCGGACGTTCTCGATTCCTTGAAGTTGAACTGCGGCTTCGGCTTTTCTTTGGCCAGCTCGATAACCTCCATCTTATCCAGCTTCTTTTGTCTGGACATAGCCATGTTTCTCGTTGCAACACTCGCTTTGTTACGCGCAACAAAGTCCTTCAAATCGGCAATTTCCTGCTGCTGACGCTTATAGGCGGACTCCAGCTGCTGCTTTTTCATTTCATGCACTTGTAAGAAATGATCGTAATCGCCGACATAGCGGTTGAGCTCCTGATTCTCCATATGATAGATCAGGTTAATAACGCTGTTCAGGAACGGAATGTCATGGGAGATAAGAATGAAGGCATTCTCGTACTCCTGGAGATAACGCTTCAACCAATCGATATGCTGCTCATCGAGATAGTTGGTAGGCTCGTCCAGCAGGAGAATGTCCGGCTTCTCCAGCAGCAGCTTGGCAAGCAGTACTTTGGTGCGCTGTCCGCCGCTGAGATCATTGACATCCTTATCGAGACCGATATCGGTAAGTCCGAGTCCTCTGGCCGTTTCCTCGACCTTGGCATCGATCATGTAAAAGTCCTGGTTCGTCAGCATATCTTGAATCGTTCCTACATCCTCAAGCAGGCGCTCCAGTTCTTCCGGAGAGACCTCGCCCATTTTGGCGTACATATCGTTCATTTCCTGTTCCATATCGAACAAGTATTGGAAGGCACCCTTGAGGACATCGCGAATCGTCATCCCTTTATTCAGAACGGCATGCTGATCGAGATACCCGACGCGCATCCGTTTGGACCATTCGATTTTGCCGTCGTCCGGTTGGAGCTTTCCCGTAATAATGTTCATGAAAGTAGATTTACCTTCGCCGTTGGCACCGATCAGTCCGATGTGCTCCCCCTTGAGCAGACGGAAGGAAACGTCGTTGAAAATAGCGCGATCCCCGAAGCCATGACTTAATCTTTCAACATTTAATATACTCATGTATGACACCTTTTCTATATAAACTTGATTTCTCGTCTATTATATACGGTATGCAGCTTAGAACTCAATGCGGAAGCATAAAAACATGCCTAACAATCAAATCCAATCGTTTGAAATAGCGGCTTCCTGTATGGTTCAACTTAACCTGCGGCTGTGATTTTCATCACTTACTTTCCTGTAATTCCTCCTTATAATCATAACTGTCGAAACAATATACAGAGTGGGGGATGGACGTATGGAAACGGCTAAAACGAGCTCGCAGAAACAATTTGACGGACTAGGATTTGTCATTGTGATCTTTAGTCTAGTCATTCTTTGCCCGCTGGCGTACTTTATCATCAATTATTTGATGGGGAATGAGCATCCTTTTTACGGATAAATCAAGAGCTGAATAGAGAAGACATAGGACTGCTGATCCCCGCCGGGTGCGGTCCTTTTGTTTTGTGAGTCCGGCGTCATATTTTTGTCGAATAAGCTTCACATCCATAACCTGCCGGGTTTGTCTGCACCTGCCGTCTTTATGTTATACTTTGATCAACCAAATATTTAAAGTTGTTTAGTGAGGGGTAATGACTTTGAAAACAGCCGTGGTTATAGGTGGAGGGATTACCGGTTTATCCGCCGCGTACTATTTGAACAAAAAAGTGAAGGCCAACAACCTCGATTTGCGAATCGTTGTGCTGGAAGCGAATGAGAAATTAGGCGGTAAAATTAATACTCATTATGAAAGTGAGTTTATTATGGAAACCGGCGCGGATTCCATTGTGACACGAAAGGACAACGTTGCTCCTTTTATAGAAGAGCTGAATTTGCAGGAGGAAGTCGTATATAATGCAACGGGCATTTCGTTCTTATATATTGACGGAGAATTGAAACGAATTCCGGAGGATACCGTATTCGGCATTCCATTGAGTATAGAGTCTTTGGCCAAAAGCAATTTAATATCGGCAGAAGGCAAAGTTGAAGCGTTAAAGGATTTATATACGAAGAACGAGACGTTTACCAAGAATGACTCAGTCGGTCTGTTCCTTGAGAGCTTTTTGGGTAAAGAGATTGTTGAGCGGCAAATTTCTCCCGTCCTGTCCGGCGTTTATTCCGGAAGGCTGCAGGATTTGACGATTGCTTCCACACTTCCGTATTTGCTGGATTATAAGAATGAATACGGGAGCATTATCCGAGGGCTTTCGGAGAACAAGCAGAAATTCAAGGGAACGGGCAACAGAAAGTTTTTATCGTTTAAAAATGGCGTTTCCACGCTGGTAGACGCTTTGGAGAATCGGCTCTCCGATGTAGAAGTGCTGAAGGGCACCAAAGCGCAAAAAATTGAAAAGGATCAGGGAAGGTACCGGATTCTTTGCGAGCAGCATGAGGCTATCGAGGCTGATTTTGTCGTTCTGAGCACTCTTCATACCGCATCACAGAAGCTGATGAACTCCGAGGAGCTTGATCAGGATTTCAATCAATTGAAGAACAACTCCTTGATCAGCGTATATCTAGGCTTCGACATTCCCGATGAGCAGCTTCCGCAGGACGGGACCGGCTTCATTGTGGCGGAGGAAAGCAAGCTTGTCTGTGATGCATGCACTTGGACCAGCAGGAAATGGGAGCACACCTCCAAAAACCGGCATTTGCTAGTAAGACTGTTCTACAAGAGCTTGAAGCCGGTATATTCCAAGCTTCAGAAGCTATCGGAGGAAGAGCTCCTGGAAGTCGCCTTGAAGGACATCAAGAACAGCCTTGGTATTACATCCAAGCCGGTCACGCATGAAGTAACCAAATGGCATGAAACGATGCCGAATTACCATATCAAGCATAACGAGATCGTCAAGTCGCTGGAGAAGCGGATGGAGGCCCATTATCCAAATGTTATTCTGGCAGGCTGCTCGTATTACGGCGTAGGAATTCCCGACTGCATTGCAAACGGGCAAGCTGCGGCGGAGCGGATAGCGGCACAATTATCTTAATGATGGGCGATAGGGCTGGCAGATAGCGAATGGAAGCCAGGCAAAGAGGAGAGGACACCATGCAGGAGTCCTCTTTTTTGTTTTGACACGATAGAACGAATAATGTGTTGGCCGCCGGCAAGAAACTTATTTATTATAGTGTTTGGCCGCTATCGACGGTAATGAGCTGTCCTGTCATGGCCTCTTGCTCCAGAGTGGAGCAAATGAGCTGGGCGATGTCCTCGGGAGCGGCAATTCGCTGCAAAAGGAGGCTCGGTGCCAATCGCTTCATTTGTTCTTCTCTTCCGGACCACCATCTCGTAGCCACCGCGCCCGGAATAATACAATTTACTCTAATGTAAGGCGATAATGCTCGGGCCAGTGATTTCGTAAGGCCATGTACAGCTGCTTTGGACACAGCATAAGGAAGCGAGGAGCCCAACCCGGTGTGCCCCGCGATACTTCCCAGATTGACGATGGCTCCTTGTTTTTTACTTTTCATAAAAGGAGCGGCCGCGCGTGCACAGTAGAACATTCCTTTTACATTCACGGCAAACAGCTCGTCCCACACTTCCTCCGAAGCCGATTCCAGGTCATCCATGGGAATGTGTCTCGTTATGCTGGCATTGTTCACCAGCAAATCTATCGCTCCTAATTGCTGAACTGCTGTGTTTATTATCTCTTTGACTTCAGATTCGCGGGACACATCCGCACAGATAGCGATTGCGTTCCCGCCTTGACTGCGGATTTGCCGAACCGTTTCCTCCGCCTCCGCTTGGGATCGCGAATAGTTCACTACAACGGAGGCTCCTCTCTCTGCGAGGGCTATACTCACTGCCTTGCCAATGCCGGTGCCCCCGCCAGTCACTATTGCCACCTTATGCTTCAGATCCATTCTCCAAAACTCCTTTCCTGTATATTCATGATTGTATAGCTCACTAATATATTTGTATAATTGAATAAATTGAATAGTAAATTCAAAAATATTGAATGAATAGCCGGGAGCAATACGATTATGGATATGAAAGCATTGAAGACGTTTCAAATGATTGTGAAGCTTGGCAGCTTTAACCGTGCGGCGGAGGAATTGAATTATGTTCAGTCTACGGTCACGATGCAAATACAGAAGCTGGAATCTGACCTGGGTGTTCAGCTTATGGAGCGCAGCAAAAAAATCCGCTTGACAGAGGCAGGCAGGCTGCTTTACGAGCAGAGCCTGTCCATCGTTCAGCAGGTTGACAGCTTACAAACGAATATTTCGGATTTGCAGCGGGGGGAAGCGGGTCATGTCCGGTTGGGAGTCACGGAGCCGACAGGGAGCCGCCGTCTGCCGGAGCTGCTCGGGAAGTTCCTGACGCAATATCCCCAGATTCGCTTATCTGTGGATTTCGCAAACACCCCGGCACTAAGCGGTCGGCTCCAGCAGGGAGAGCTCGACATCGCGCTGTGCTCCTCCCCGGATATCGGGTCAGGGCTGTATTTTGAACCCTTGTTTAAAGAAGGATTTGTGATGCTGCTGCCTGAGAATCATCCGCTTGCTTCAAAACCGGTTATCGAACCGGGAGATATCCAAGGTCATCGACTGCTTATTACTTCGGCCGCTTGTCCCTATCGCAAAAAACTGCAGATGGTGCTGCAGGAATCGGCGAGTGTTCCGATCGATACGATGGAGATAGGCAGCATGACCGCCTTACCGCATTATGTTAAAAGCGGATTGGGCATTGCCTTGGTCCCCAGCATTGCTTTGGACCCACTTCCCGCGGGAACTATTGCCAAAGAGGTTGGAAGCAGCCTCATCGACATGACCTTCGGGATCATGATCCGTTCGCCGTATGAAGTCATGACGTCAGCCGGCTTCAGGCTGTACCGTTTTTTGAAAGAAGAGCTGAGTGTATAGTCAAGTATTTCCATTCTGCATGAAATATGGTATGATTTACAGGAACAATTGTTCTCTTGTGTAAGAATGGAGGGTTAAAGCAGTGAGTACGGAGCGTTATTCGGAAATCGACGGGGTAGTTTCATATATTCATCAACATTTATATGATCCTCTCCCTTTAAACCATTTAGCGTCATATGCCGGATATAGTCCTTATCATTTCACGCGCATTTTCAAGGAACGGATAGGGCTCTCACCTTTATATTACGTATCTTCTTTGAGGCTGCAAAAGGCTAAGGACTTGCTGCTGCTTACCAATATGTGCATTCGAGATATCGGGCTGGAGATAGGTCAGCAAAGTCTAGGGACATTTACTACACGATTTACCGAGAGAGTAGGGGTGTCTCCCTCCGAATTCCGCAATTCCGCTTTGCAAGCCGATGATCATTTAGGCACGTTACATAGGCTTGAGCATTGGACCAGGCAGAGTCAGGCATCGAGTGCTATTTCTACAATAACAGGATCATTTGAAGCGGAGGTTCCCTTTGACGGGGTTGTATTGGTAGGCTTGTTCGCCAAGCCGATTCCCGAAGGAATGCCATTGTACGGTACGTTAGTTAAATTTACGGATTCGTTCTGCTTTCGTAATGTGAAGCCGGGCGTTTATTACCTGATGGCCACTTCGGTGTCTTGGGGGACTCGTGCCATCGATTTTCTGCTTCCGCATTCCACCTTGCGTACCCGGTCGAAGAAGCCCATCATCGTCAGACCTCATACGGTTATCCCGCATCAGCATGTATCGCTTCATCCTGCGCGGCAGGATGATCCTCCGATCTTGATTTCACTGCCGCTGTTAATGAGTAATTTTCTTAGCAAAATTCAACCCCAATAAGGAAGCATATAGATTCATCGCTCAGATTCGATATTGTTGGAATGAATGGCTTGGTGGATCTTGAGGAAAAGGAAGGATTCGGATGAGCAGTCAAATAAAGATTCAAGTCTTATCAACCGTTGAGGGACATGTGGATGAACTATCTAAGCTGCTGGTGGATGTCGTGGATGGGGGCGCATCGATTGGTTTTTTGCCTCCGATGGCATATGAGGAAGCTCAGAAGTATTGGCGGAATGTCACGGAGCCTAACGTGATCTTATTTGTTGCACTATGGGACCGACAGCTTGCCGGAACGGTGCAGCTGCAGCTGTGCCCCAAGCAGAACGGACTTCATCGAGCCGAAATGGCCAAATTAATGACACATCCCGACTACCGGAACAAGGGGATTGGGAGATTATTAATGCAAACGGCTGAACGCCGTGCTCTCGAGGAGGGAAGAACCTTATTGGTTCTGGATACGAGAGAAGGGGATCCTTCCAATCATCTTTATGCTTCTTTAGGCTATATACAAGCGGGGAGAATTCCGGATTACGCCAAATCGGCCGACGGGAAGCTGGATGCCACCGTGATTTATTATAAGCAGATATCTTGATTTAATTGCAAGCAGCTAGCTTCGCCTAGCCAGTCATAGAGGGCGGTCATGCTGTATGCGCCGCCGAATTGATCAGGGCGCAGCTTCGCAGTACATAATGAGGGCAGCTGTCAGCTGTCAGCAGGTAGCTATGGTCTGCTTTATTGGGGCCCCGCCAACATTCACAAAAAGCAGGCCAAAACTGGATCTAATCTAGACATGGCCTGCTTATTTCTATTATTCATCTATCATAACCGACAAACGCCAAAGAAAAAGAAGGTATTAGCTCATCTAATCTCTCTTGTATTCTTTGCTGATCAACGTCCCCAAGTTCAGCTAATAATTGATTCTCCTCTATAGATCCATCCCCCGTCAATAACATGCTCAGCATACGTGGATTGATGATTTCACGTGGTGAAAGGACTAAAGTGTTCATCATAAAATACTGTAAGAACAGAGAAGGATTATTCTCCTCGTTCGCCAGTTTCACAGCCCGTTTGACGTACAAATCGAAATATTTCTGCGCAAATGACACACCTTTTAATGGCTCAGCCCCGACATGCGTGATACCTTTCCAACGTAAATCCGAAACCGAACTCAGCCACCATGCCGGTTCAATCGCTTCTTGCATGCGCTGCAGAACCTTGCGTTCAAAGTTTGGTTGAGGGCTATGACGCTGTTCACTCAAGCAAATGTCTAACATTTCAGCTTCTATCGCAGCTACGGTCATCCCCTGTCCATGGATCGGGTCAAAGTTACAAAACGCATCACCTGCAACTAGTAATCCAGATGGCCAATCTTCCATTTGTTCAAAGTGTTGACGAACCGATTCGGGTGTACGATAGCCTCGCGGAACGCCGATCGGCTCCAGCTCTTTGACCACTTCCGCTAGCATAGGGCTAGCTAATGCAAGCATATCTTGGTCATACTCTTCCGGGTCTGTTGAAGGATAGTGTGCGCCACCCGCACTAAACAGTAACGTTTGGGCCATGTTATCTTCAATATACCCCAGCATACCCGTACCAATACTTTTAACAGGCTGCGCTTCCGAAATCACACTTCCCCATTTCTCTTTAATGTGCTGAGGTACTCGGTAATAGCGCGTACTATAGCCAAGATGCACTATTAAACGTTCTGGCTCGGGTACAACAAGACCCATGGCTTCAAGCCACTTAATGAGTTTGGAGGAACGTCCGCTTGTATCGACTACCAGATCAGCCGCCACGGTTCGTTCTTGTTTCTGCTCACTTCGTTCTTTGATATGAACACCAGTTACTTGCTTGTGATCGGCTGATGTTTGCAGACTTGTCACTTCTTGTCCAGAAAGAAAATGGATATTCGAAATCTTTTGTACCCGTTGGCGGAATGTCCACTCTAATAATGCTCGACTACTTGATGCATTTTTTTCAGGGGTAGAAGTCTTCACTAACCCATGCAAAGTGAATAAACTCATTTTCTCATTTTGTGTGGGATGAGCCCCTTGAGCTAACAAATCATCGACATAGCCAGGGAAGAAATGCTCCATAATCATGCTCCCGCGTGTTAATACACGATGAGGGTGAAAGGCTTGAGGCGTACCTGAACGAGCAGACGGCCCTTGAGGTAATTCATCCCTCTCTACAATCATTACTTCCTGATAATAGTCAGAAAGAACACGGGCTGTCAGTAAGCCAGCGATGCCTCCACCGATAATGATGGCTTTGCCTTCTTTTGTTTGATGAGATTGTAGCTGTTTGTCCATCCTTATGCTCTCCTTTTTCTGAACATCTATAAATATTTTTTAGACGGATGTATATTTTATTTACTGTTGATGCCTATATATTAATGTGTATAATTAAGTTTATCAATGAACAATATAGCGGAACTGTCGATTAACAATACAGAGACGAGGTAATGTATATGGAACAAGAAAAAAAAGAAGACTTACGAGTAAAAAGAACTCGTACGCTTCTTTCTCAAGCTTTACTTTCTTTAATGAATCGCCATTCGTTCAATTCCATTTCTGTGAAAGAAATTTGTGAAGAAGCGATGGTACATCGTGCTACATTTTA
Source organism: Paenibacillus vulneris (assembly GCF_039543185.1). Taxonomy (NCBI): domain Bacteria; kingdom Bacillati; phylum Bacillota; class Bacilli; order Caryophanales; family Paenibacillaceae; genus Paenibacillus; species Paenibacillus vulneris. The sequence goes on from NZ_BAABJG010000015.1 coordinate 129,205, forward strand.
TACCCATTTTAATGACAAATATGATTTAATGGCTTATTCATTAAAACGAATTGCTGAGGAGTTTCATTTTTTGGAGGGTGACATTGAAGAGTTTCATTCAAAATTATATGCTGTCGCTTTTAAATATAACCGATTATTCTCTCAGCTATTGGTAGAAGAAAGGGACTCATTAAGGTATGTCATAAGAAAAGAAATGACTACGGGAATGAAACAACATATTCTCATTGAACCTCAAAAAAATTCTACCTCTTCTGAAATTGTGCTTGAAGCTTTTGCCGGAGCAACTCTAGGAGTATTAAATTGGTGGATCGAGAATGGTATGACCCATAATGCTGAGGAGGTTTTTAACGAAATAAAGCAGCTATTCAATTGGGAGCATATCGAAAAGCTCCTTGATGTGTTGGGTAAGGAATAACAAAGGGAACCCAAACAGAGGGTGCCTTTAGCTATGTAGAACCGGCAGTATGGGTTCGTCATTTGGATTCGTACGCAAAACCTTCCCCTCCCAATAAATGGTTTCAGCTAGCGTAGTATTTCAATATTTTGGAGCAAGAAGATAATTGCTGGACTTGTGCTAATGCCAGCAACAAGTAGTGCTCATTGAAACCATGAGTGCTTTTTTTTGCCGAATTACCGCAATCCATAAGAAACCTCGATCGCACTTTAATGGTAAAGTAATACCTATCAGGAACATGGTTCCTAAGTTTCTTTCAAGTTTACCTATAGTAAAAATTTTAATAAGGTGGGATTAAGATGGCTTTAACATCTGATAATCTGTTTGTCAACTTACCGGTGAAGGATTTGAATCGGGCGATCGATTTTTTCTCGGCAATCGGGTTTGAATTTAACTCTCAATTTACGGATCATAATGCGGCTTGCATGGTGATCAACGACCGCACCTTCGTGATGCTTCTGGTAGAAGAATTTTTCCAGACGTTCATGAGTAAGGAAATTGCAAATACGGCGAAGAGCAGTGAAGTGATCATGGCTCTATCTGCCAGCAGCAGGGAAAATGTCGATAGCATTGTGGACAAAGCGCTGGCGTCGGGGGGAAGCGTATCCCAGGAGCCTGTCGATCATGGCTTTATGTATACCCGTAGCTTTCAGGATCCGGATGGTCACCTGTGGGAAGTTATTTATATGGATGCAAAAGCGATTCAATAATAGTACAATGGCATCATAAGCAAGATAAAAGGAGAGCCTTATGTGCCGAAATATCAAAACGTTATTTAATTTTGACCCGCCTGCCACCGAGAATGAGATTGAAGCGGCCTCGCTTCAGTTCGTCAGAAAGCTATCCGGATTTACAGCGCCGTCCAAAGCCAACGAGGAAGCCTTCCAGCTTGCCGTGGAGGAAGTGGCTGCTGCAGCCAAAAAGCTGCTGGATTCGCTGGTAACTAATGCTGATCCGCGGAACCGCGAAGTGGAAATCGAACGCGCTCGTGAACGGAATGCCAAACGATTTGGCCCCAAATGATAACTGAATTGTTTCAGAGGAGAGATAGATCTATTGTGTCTATCTCTATTTTTACATATTTAGAATGTATACATAGGGGAGACTGAAATCATTGAAGAGGGGAGCTTGTTCATGATGGACCTTATCTGGTTCGCCTTAATAATTGTATTGATCCTTGCTGTTGGAGTAAGGTTCTGTTTACTGCGAAGCTCTTCGGCTAACTCGGTCAGAATGAAGTGGATGGGGTTAAGTCTCATCTCGATGGCACTTCTTCTTATGGCTATTGCAATTATGCAGTACTTAAGTGAAGACGCTCATAGCTATGGACATTAAAACATCATACATATCGAACGAAAGAGGTTTAATCATTGCAGCTGCTGCTAAGAGAAATAAGTGATTATAGTGAAGTCAGTGTTTACGAAACTACTCAATTGTACGGTGAGAAAGGAAAATTCCGCTGCCTCCAGTTCTCCGATCATGCCGTACAGGGAGCAATGGATTTGAAGGATCCGAAGCGCATCGTACTGGAATATCCAAGAGCGATCATCCATTTGATGGAGGCTAATCATTCGGAGTTTCACCGGGTATTTGTGATTGGTCACGGAATCGGTACCATTGCAGGGCATTATCCCGATAAGAGCTTTACCGTTGCGGAGGTCGATCGTCTTGTCGTGGAGCTGAGCAGACAATATTTCAGGTACTCTTACGATAATGTTCTTATTGGAGACGGAAGACAGCTGCTCAGCACTCAAGAATCCCATGCATGGGATTACGTGATTCTTGATGCGTTTAATCCAAAGGGAACCCCCGTCCACCTGTTGAGCTTGGAATTTTTCTCTATGGTTATGGAGAAGCTGACGAGCCGGGGTCTGTTTATTCTGAATCTGATGGGGAAAGCCAGTCAAGATAAACTGATCAACGCAGTGCATACGACCCTTCAAGAAACGGCTACTTATGTGAAAGCATTTGTGCTTCCCGGCAACAAGAAGACGGATCTCCACAACATCCTGCTTGTTGGCGGCAATAGGGCTATCGACTACAAGCTGAGTGGGATGGCAGGCTTCAAGGAACTGGATGTAGGACAAGGTCACACGATTAGGAATTAAACGGGCAAGTCCATCTAAATAAAACGGCGGTGTTTGAGACATGTTAATAAAATAGCTGGCCAGGAGGAAGGAGGGGCTAAGGATGAAGTATTGCAAGTTCTGGCTGCCATTGATGATGATCCTCATGGTCATCCCGCTGCATACGGTGCAAGCAAGCGAAGAGCCGCAAGCTTCCGCTGTGAGTAAACGCATCGCTATTGTCATTGATGACCTGGGCAACGGGATGCAGGGGACCGAAGAGATGATGACCATGCCGTTTCCTTTGACGGTCGCCGTCATGCCGTTTCTTCCCACGACCCGACAGGATGCGGAACGGGCTCATCAGGCTGGTCATGACATACTGATTCATCTGCCCATGGAGCCGCTTAAAGCAAATCATGACGCTCTAGGGCCAGGCGTTATTACTACCAAGCAATCCGAGGATGAAATCCGCCAAAGAGTGCTTGAAGCCATAACCGATGTACCCTATGCAGTAGGGATTAACAATCATATGGGCTCTAAGGCTACCGCGGATAAACGGGTAATGAAGGTTGTACTGCAAATTTGTAAGGAGAAGGGACTGTTTTTCCTCGACAGCAAGACGAATTACTGGAGTGTTGCAGCTGAAGTAGGGAAGCAGGTTGGCGTCCCGGTACTGGAGAATCAGCTTTTCCTGGACGATCGAACGAGTAAGTCCAGCATCAAGAAACAGATGAGAGGAATACTCGATTTATTGAAGCATCAGGATCAGTGCATTGCCATAGGCCATGTAGGCCGTCCAGGCAAGAACACGTCCTCCGTCCTGAAGGAATCTTACCCGGACATGACGAAGGAAGCGGAATTTGTGACCGTATCGAAGCTGCTTAAGCCGGATGCTCCTTTACCGATAGGCCCATGATGGAGCTAGAACAGATTCCAAAAAATAGACCACCAGCTGAATGAATCAGTTGATGGTCTATTTTTTGACTGTTCCCGTTGACTGCAAGGAGGAGGTCCTCGCTATATTCTATGCACCAATAAATTCCATCATGACACTTTGATCGATTCTCCTGGGCAATGTGCAGCAGACAGAGATCGAGCCTGCATCATTGGAATACATATCCCGGCCCTTTGTTGAAAATGATAAACATATCAATGTTAGGCTTACCAAATGGGGGTAATGGTTCCATGCTGTATAAACGTTTGATCCTGGCACTTCTTCTTTTAATGATGATTTCCTTGCTATGTGGGCATCCCTCCATGGCTTTTTTCAAAAAAAAACAAGCTGATCCGGTTATCAGCCTTATCGTGCGAACGGCACCAGACGCTGAAATAGAGAGCAGACTTGATATCCGCAATGAAGGGATAGCCCAAGCGTTTAAAAAGGGGCGCTATGAAGAAGGTCCCTCACCTGCGGGACTCACGGATATGTATGTGGTAGTCCGTACCCAGCCAGAACGCCATTTCCGGTTGGAAGCTTCCGGAGCCCTCTGGGACGAGGAGCGTTCGAAACACCTGGTCCTCCCGAATAAAGCGTCAGAGATCTTGAAGCAATATGCGATGCAGCTTAGAGGACAGCACTATGGCAAGCTTGTTTCCTGGAAGGATGCCCAGCGGATCTTTCCCAGAAAGAGCATATTTTCCATTACGGACGTGGAAACCGGGTTGACATTTCGAGTACAACGCAGGGCCGGGAGCGCTCACGCGGATGTTCAGCCGATAAGCAAGAAGGATACCAGCATAATGAAACAAATATATCATTCCGGCTGGAGCTGGAAGCGCAAAGCGATATGGGTCCATTCCGGCAAGGAATGGATTGCCGCTTCCATGAATGGAATGCCTCACGGCGGGGATGGGATTCCCGATAATGATTTCTCAGGACATTTCTGCGTTCACTTTCTGGACAGTACAACCCATAAATCGCACCACCCGGATCTGGCTCATCAATTGATGGTCTATAAGTCTGCAGGCGAGCTGAATACCTTTTTGGCTGCCGCTTCTCCCCGAATCCTTGCAGAAAGCTTTATCGAAGGGTTAGATCATCAGGATACGGGAATTATCCAAAGGGTCTCGGAAGGAGTACCGAAAGAGAGCATGGATAAAGTTCTTCCTGAATTGCAAGATTTGTTGTCCATTCAAGTCCATAAAGAACAGACAAAGAAAAAAAGAAATACGGCAAAGCCGGAAATCGAACCTGATCCTTCCGCCCTGAAAGCGGATCTTCAATTATCGGTCACTATGGAAAGGAAAGGACTACAGAAGCAAGGAAGAACATTCAGCTTTTCCTTCAGCCGGGATACAGCGCAGTCTCCATGGCGTATGACCAATATCAGCCTCGTTGACAAGAAGAAGCCTGAAATTCAAAAGAAAGATAACACGAAACTCAAAAAACGTTCCCGCCGTTAAACTACGGTATACGCTCGAGGAACCCCTTCAGGTTACAAAATCATACCCTCTTGACTTTGAAAAAGTTGGTTAAGAGCCAAGGACCTTCCGGAAAGCCTAAGGTGAGCTGCCATGCACCCACCCCTTGAAGCGTATACTCACGGATTAACAGCATTTTCATGCTGACGCTTCTAGCGTCTTCAAACCATACGACATGCTGCTGACCGTTCTCATCGACATATTCGAAATAAGGGGCCTGGTATGTAGTAGAATATTGTATAGGAACTTGGAAGCGCATGGCCAATTCGACGGCTGACTGGTTAGACAGAGCCTGGGCTATAGAACCGGGCTGATAGGGGACTTCCCAGTTGTATCCATAGAAGGGGATGCCGATTAGCAGCTTATCTCTTCTTACATATTGCAGCGAATACGTTATAGTTCTTCGTATCTCATCGATTGGGGCTACAGGCCCGGGTTCGCTGGCTGCATGATGCCAGTCATACGTCATAATAAACATTAAATCGACAACCGAACCGATGGCACCATAATCGTAGCCCAGCAGCCATGGGATATCGTCGCTTGTTTTGGCAGGAACGGCTATTGTCATCCAATACCCTTCAGGTTGGAGCCGCTCCTTAAGAAGCCGAAGAAATCCGGAGAACAAATCTCTATCCTCCGCGGCAACTCTTTCAAAATCAATATTGACCCCTGCGTAGCCTCTCGTTGTTACAATCGTATAAATATTGTTAATCAGATTGCTTCTGGCTGTCGGATTATTTAATACCTGATGTGTGAGTTCGGTACTGAACCCGGTTTCCGTCAAATTCGTGATGGTAGCCAGCGGGTTAACCCTTCGGCTCCAAGCTGTTTGAATGGCCGTTGAATCATCTAAAAAGTTTAAAGAGCCATCCGATGAAAAGTGATATTCAAATAGGGAGATAAACGTAGCATACGGAGCAAAATCGTTGATTAATGCCTGGTCCAAGGCTGGGGAACGAAGCGCATAATAACCTAATGCAGTAATATAGTAATTGGATATGTCGGGAATGGTTATTTTCATACCTGCCATCAATTCGTTGGGATTGACAGAAGGGTTGGCATTGATCAAGGATTGGAAAGGGACGTAAGCCATTCTGGCGATAGAATACATGCTATCTCCCGGCTGCACCGTATATACGTTGAGAGGGATGAGGAGAGCCTGCCCCGGAACGATATTGGTTTGGGAGAGTCCGTTCGCCAGTCGAATCCGATCCAAGTCAATTTCGTACTTTATGCTGATCCTATACAATGAATCACCCGGCTGTACGGTATAGATGAACAAGGCTGGTGCCTCCTTCGCTTAGTGAAGTAATGCTTTAGTCTATTCCCGTGCTGTATTAATTATTTATACCAAGCTTCCAAAAAAAGTGAATACTTGGCATACTCCATTCGTATCATTTGCCATGGCTTGACCGTTTCCAGACAGTCGTAAACGCGGATGCAGCAAAAATCAGCCCAATGCTCTAAACAGAGACATTGGGCTGATGCTGAAGGATTAATATTTGGCATACTGCATGATTCGCCGGTACATCGTTTTATCCTTCAAGGCTCGGAATATCTTTGTATCCGGTCTTGTATTCACCTCGAGAATCCAGGGTTTCATGTCACTGTCAATGGCTATATCGACTCCGAACGCTTTATTGCTGCGGTAGCTATGTCCAAGCACAACGCTTGCTTCCTTGCCGATTTGCTCCATGCTTTGAATAAAGGAGGCTTGCTCGTCTCCCGTTAGATGGGAGGAGAGCAGGGTCTCGACAGGCAGGGGTGTCCCGCCGCTATGAAAGTTAGTAACAATTTTCCCTTGTTTGGCCAAGCGGCCAATAATTCCGGTCACCTCGAATTGCTTATCCTTGTTCTTTTGTACCATAATTCTAAGATCGAAGGCCCTCTTGTTATGTTGTAGGAGCCGGATTCCTTGCTGTGCGACATATCTGTAACGGGTGAACCATTGGTGATGGGGACGGTATGCCGCATCGAGAGAATGGTAATACCTTGTCGTTGTACCGCTCCGCAAAATGTATTGATCTCCTTTTTTGGTCAGCTTATAGATTCCATAGCCGGAGGCGCCTTCATCGGGCTTTAAATAAACCGTACCGTATTTTTCCAGCATAGTGCCGATATTCGCTTTCGTTGCAAGCCTTGTATCAGGCAGGTAGGGACGGATAGAGCTGTATTTTTTCATAAAACGATATTTTCCCAGCTTCCCCCATTTGAATTTTACTTTATTCCTGTATCCCATTCTGAGGCCTCCTACATCATCGCTGATGTACTATATGCTTTCGGGTGAAAGCAGGGAAGAGGCCGACGATTTTTCCGCAAATGCCCGGGAAAACGGTTCCAAACTGGATGAATAAGAGAATAAACTTCAACTTGGCAGGAAATTCCACAGCTAGGGGAGAAGTAAGTATTCAATCCGGAAGGAAAAAAGACAAAAAAAGACCAAATTTTCAGATCCAACTTGGTCTTTCCCAAATACCGGTTTCGAAATTGCATGCGTACTTCCAGAACGCCATTCTTGTAGGTCGCTTTAACATCAAGGAAGAAACCGGAGCCGGCAAGCCCGATTGAGTGATGAAAACGGCCGACATCACGCTCCTGTCTATGCATATTTTGCTCTTTCGATTCGGATACCCTGTTTGCAGGAGGTAGCATGAGAACGAATTTGTATATGGTAAGGCATGCGGAATCCCCATTTGAATTCGGTAAAGAAAAGAGTCGCGGCCTTTCGGAGGAAGGCATGACAGCGGCTCGACGAGTTGCAAGTATTTTCTCAACGATTGAGGTCCATTATATTGCGTCCAGCTCGTATACCAGGGCTATACAAACCGTTCAGCCGTTGGCAGAGCAAGCAAACATCCCGGTCATCGAATATGACGAGCTGATCGAGCGGCCCATCAAAGGGTTGGATACAAAGGCGCCATGGGACGTATTGCTGGAGGCTATCCGCCGATCCTTCGAAGACAAGGATTACGCACTCGAAGGCGGGGAGTCAACCCGTCAGGCACAGCAAAGAGCGATTCCGGTCATTGAGAAGCTGCTGGAGGAGCAGAAAGGGAACAACATAGTCCTGGGGACCCATGGAAACATTATGACGATCATAATGAATTACTATAACGAAGCCTACGGGTTCGAATTTTGGGAACAGATGTCGATGCCGGATATTTATAAGTTAACCTTTGATGGAAATAAATTGGAGAACGTAGAAAGGCTTTGGGCATGAGACCACCACATAGAGAAAGGGGGAATTGGTGGTGCAAAAGCATAATAGTCGAACCGCGGCTCATAAAGCAAGGAAAATAAAGTATAGGCTGCTTCTGCTGAGCTTGTTTGCCGTATCGGCGGCCGGTGCAGCGGTGTATTCCTTATGGGACGGGGAGCGTTGGGTACTCCCGCTTCGTCCGCAAGAGCAGACGGCTCCACAGCCTCCGAAGGTGAAGCTGCCGATTGAATTTGCCATGACGGATCTGTTTCACGGGTGGATAAGGTATGAAGATCACGTGATGGAAACGACCAATGGGGGCGAATCCTGGACCTTGTCAGAGATGACGGCTGCACCGGCCTCCGTTTCGCCCGAGGTTTCGGAGAATGGGGAGTTCCGCTTCCTGAAGGAGCCTAAGGTTCTGTCAACTATCATGGTTGAGACTAAAGAATACCCTGTAAAGCAGCTCCAGTTCATGACGGATCGGGTAGGATGGGCGCTTGTCAATGATACCGGGGAGGCGGGGAGCAAGCTGCTGCTCACAACGGATGGCGGTGCCAGCTGGCATTCGGAAGTTACGGGAGCTGTTAAGGAAGCTCTGACCCAAGAAAAGCTTCTGCTTGAGCAGCGTAACAAGGAATCCCGGCTGTATGCCTCTCTGGATCAAGCCAAGCTCGCTTTTCAGTCGGAGTGGCTGCTGCTGCCTGAAACCGTCAATCAGGGAGACGCTGTGCTTGTTCGCCACAGTAAACCGGATAAGCTGGAATGGCAGGGCAAGACTTATTCATTGGAGCCATTTGGCGCAGGTTATTTCACCTATTTACCGATTCCAGCCAATATGAAGCCTGGAGATTATCCTGTTGGAGATCAAATCTTGAAGGTCACTAGCCAAAATTTCCCCAAGCAGTATCTTCAGGTCTCAGAACAGCTGGAAAGCATGAGGCAGGATACCAAACGAATCGAAGCAGACCAAGTCAAAATTGATGCGGCAAGAAGCCGTTCGCAGCCTGAATTTTTATTCGATTCCGCTTTCCTGAAACCGGTCGAGGGGGTGCTTACGACACCTTACGGCCACACCCGCTATGTAAACGGGAAGCTCAGCGGCTCGCATTTGGCGCTCGATCTGGCCGCCAAGCAGGGGACTCCCATTAAAGCGACCAATGATGGCGTTGTGGCTTTGGCGGACAATCTCTATTTGACGGGGAACTCTATCTATATTGACCATGGAATGGGCTTGTTTTCCCAATATGCTCATATGTCGGAATTGCGGGTCAAGACGGGAGATAAGGTGAAGAAGGGCGATATTATAGGGCTTGTCGGATCGACAGGCTTCTCTACGGGACCGCATCTGCATTTCACATTCTGGGCACATAATGTTCCGGTCAACCCGAATTTGTTCTTTGATACAATGCCATTTCAATGGACAGCCAAAAACAAAAAATAATTAATTACATTAATAATCGTGGCGAAGGCGGGCTGCTGGAAGGCAGCCTGTTTTTCGTTTGAGGACCCCTCAGCAGCTCGTAGATTCATAGATTATTCTTTCACATCAGCGATATATAGTTAATGATATTAACAATTAATGATATAAATAAAAAATGAAAGCGCTATACTTCCCTTCTTTTCTCCATATGAAGATGGGGTTTCTCCATAGTGGCGTTTTTTCATGCTGTGTAGAATAAGTACTAAGAAGTTCCTATTTATTTATCAATACAGGGAGGTCTAAACCGATGAGAGGATATGGATGGAAACGATCTGGTATGATGTTGGCTGCCGCTGCGCTTATTGCATCCGGATGTACTGGCGGAGGAACCAAAGTGACTGAGGACAGCACCGCACCGCCGAAAATTAGTTCAGATCCTGTTACCGTTAAGCTGGCGGGAAGCAGGGGATTGTTCACGGATGAGGAGTTAAAGCTTTATATTATGGATCCTTTAGCCAAGAAGTACCCAAACATTACGGTTCAGTATATCAACACATCGGAAAAAGGCTTCGGGTTGAACGAACTGATTACAGCGGGTGATATCCCCGATATTGTGATGGGTTATGGAAGCACACTCCCTCAGCTTAAAGATCTGAACCTCCTGTACAATATGGACCCTCTCATCAAGAAGTACAACCTCGACTTGAACCGGATTATCCCTGAATTTCTGGATTATATCAAAGTGAATGGAAGGAGCGATTTTCTAGGCGGACTGCCTGCTTACAATAATGCGTTCGCGTTGTTTTATAATAAAACGCTGTTTGACAAATTCGGCGTACCTTACCCCAAAGACGGAATGACCTGGGAAGAGGTCGGCGATTTGGGCAAAAAAATAACCAGGAATTTTGACGGCATCCAATACCGCGGCTTCTTCCCCGATGGAGTGGCTCGTATGGCCGCTCAAATCAACCTGTATCAAATGGACAAGGATAATAAATCGATCATGGCGACGGAGCCTTGGAAGAAGGCTTTCGAGCTGTGGAATTATATCTACAATTATCCGGGTAACTCGGACGAACCGTTCAATACGATCAATTTCGGAAATAACCAGGCCGCCTTTCTTAAGGGTGAGCTCGCTATGATTACAGGCTACAGCAGTACGTTAAATGCGCTTCGCAAAGCGCCTGATGTGAACTGGGATGTAGTAACGTATCCTCAGCATAAAGACAAGATGGGTTACAGTACCGGTGTGGATACTCCGAATTTCTCTATCACGTCAAGCAGTAAAAACAAGGATGCCGCCTTCCTTGTCATAGAAACCATCTTATCGGACGAAGTGCAGCTCAATATGGCTAGGAATGGGAAGATGTCCGTGCTGGCCAATGAGCAGGTCAAACAGGAGTTCGGCAAAGGCATTCCGGAATTTGCGGGCAAAACTTACAACCTCAGCAGTATCCCTAGATTGAAGCCATCCGTCAATAAACCCCCGGTGTATACCGGTAGTGATACGAATAAAATCGTTATTGATGCTTATGAAAGCGTTTTAAAGAAAGAGGCGGATATCAACACGGCTCTGCGAGTAGCGGATGAACAGATGAACAATCTGGTTCAATCAAAGATAAAGATGGAAAAGTGATTGGAAAATTCGGTAGTTAGATAGGATTCGGAGCTCCGAAAATCGGGGCTCTTTATCATTCAGAGAGAATAAAAAAAGGAGCTGTCAATCTACACAATAAATGGTATTCTATACAAGCTCCCTGACTTACATTTTCCAGTTGGTAGAATATCACATGAAATAGATAACATAATAAATATTATGTTAACAATTGTTTTATCAACCCTCCTCAGTGTTCAACATAAGGTTTATTAAAAAAGGAGAGTGTCTAATGGCCGAAGAATTGAAAAAGACCTTTAACGAGGTAGCGGAGCTCTATGATCGTGCACGAAATGATTATCCGGACGAACTGTTTGAAGAGCTGTTTCGGCTATCCGGATGCCACTCCGGGTCTGATGTGCTCGAAATCGCCGCCGGTACGGGCAAGGCTACCCTTCATTTGGCTCAACGAGGCTGCAGGGTGACTGCAGTCGAGCTGGGGCAAGAGCTGGCGCTGGTAGCGCGGCATAAGCTGGCCAAGTTCAGAAATGTGGAGATCCAGGTCGGAGCCTTTGAAGAATGGGAAGCACCTTCTGAAGCTACCTATGATCTTGTAGTCGTAGCGACAGCCTTTCACTGGTTAGATCCGGAGGTTCGGTTTAAAAAGATTGCCTCTCTGCTGCGCCCGGGCGGTCATCTGGCCATCATTCGGTATCATCATGTGGCGGGAGGGGATCAGGCTTTTTTTGAACAAGTACAGCTGTGTTATGAGCAGTTCAAGACAAACAAGGCAAACAAGTTCACCCTTCCCCGGATCGAAGAACTCCAGCCTGAAACCTACGGGGCAGAATCGAACGAATGGTTCGATCCACCTGTCAGGCGAACTTATGTCAAGGAGGAAGTATATAACCGGCAGCAGTACCTAGATCTGCTATCCACTTATTCGGATCATCGAATGATGGGGGAGAAAGAGCGGCAAGGATTATTCCATTGTATCGGTCGGCTCATGGATGAAGGATTTGACGGTCAAATCCGGAAATGCTACCTGTATGAGCTGTTATTAATGCGCAGGAGATAATCCTAGGATGGGGTTAACCGCTTAGGCCAGGATCATAGAAAAACCGATGACTTGCAGGAGCCTTGCAGCGGCTTCTTATAGCAAGTTCATCGGTTTTAATTTTAACCGGGGTATACTAAGAAATGAAATTTCGGTCAGTAGAGAGAACCTGAGCTTATTGTCCTATCATACCGCCGTCAACTGTGTACAGTGAACCGGTCACGAAGGAAGCTTCCTCCGACAGCAGGAAGTTCATCACAGCAGCTACCTCTTGTGGTTCACCGTATCGTCCCAGTGGAGTGGCTGCCTCATTCGCAGCTTTATACTCTTCCGCATGACCGGAATTTGCTTCGATCTGACGCATCATCCGCGTATTAATCGTTCCTGGAAGAACAGCGTTGACGCGGATACCGAATGAGGCGAGCTCGTTCGCCGCAACACGGGTGAGTCCGATAACCGCGTGCTTGGACATGATATAGGGGGACATACCGGGTGCCCCCATGAGACCGGCAAGCGAAGAGGTATTGAGGATAGCGCCGGACTGCTGTTTTTTCATAACCGGAATAACATAGTGCAGGCCCAAGAATACGCCTCTCACATTGACGTTATATACAAGATCGAGCGCTTTGACGCTTTGCTCCTCAATCAGTCCTGCTGGCCCCTCAATACCAGCATTATTGGCAAAATAATCGATGGTACCGAATTTCTCAACCGCTTTGTTTACGTAGTTTTGCACGTCTTCTTCTTTGGATACGTCAGCCGCTACGGCAAGCGAATTGGATTCATTCAAGCCCAGCTCCTGAATCACGTCACGCAGGGCCTCTTCTTTTAAATCGACGAGAACTAGGTTCAGCTTGCGTTCTGCTAACCGGCGGGCAAGCTCTTTTCCGATACCGCCGGCGGCACCGGTGATGACAGCCGTTTTCACTTGTGTTGTGCTCATATATGATCGCTCCCTGTATATAGAATGAATAGAATTTTGTTAACTGACTACCTCTTAAGCTTACCTCTCATCAGGCCAAGCCTACAATAATCAATCCCCGGCGGCGTGTCATGTAATGAACATATGGAGTAGACGTTGTTCAAAAACTCATAGATTTTCTACAGAGTCTTATCCCGGTGTTGAATGCCCGGCAGCCATTACATTCGAATTTCATGAGCATCGCAAAATGGTTATAATAAGAGCATTACATTCATGGGGTGAGTGCTTGATGACAGAGGTTCAGATCGACCGAAGGGCGAAGAGAACTCGCCAAGCTATCAAATCTGCATTTGTGAAGCTGATATTAGACAAAGGCTATGAATCCGTTACGATTCTCGATATTGCCAACCAGGCGGACTATAACCGCGGCACCTTTTATAACCATTTTATTGGGAAGGAAGAGCTGCTCCAGGCTATTCATGATGAATTTCTGCAAGGCATGTCGGAAGCGCTGCTGGAGCCTTATAAGGGGCTCAAACGTGTGGATGCGACACAAATTATGCCTTCCGCTTTGCAGCTGTTCGAGCATATTGAACAACACAAGGATGAGTTTAAGGCGCTATTAACTGTAAACAGGGCGATGGTCCTGGAGCTCTATGATTTATTGCGTGAGTCGATGCGAAAAGACATGCATATCGAAATGGAGGAAAGCGATACTCCTATCGATTATGAAATCATGCTCAGCTACCGTATGGCGGCTACGATAGGCGTTATTATGTATTGGGCCGAAACCAATTTCAAATATTCTGCGGAATATATGGCCGAACAGCTGCTCTTGCAGGTGAATATGAGAATGGATTATATTGAATTCAAGCTCTAGCAATACATAGGAAACCAGGGAACAGCAGCCGTCTATGTCAGTTTATATAACAAATTCCGCTTCAATTTTTTGAATAATCATCAAACAAGTCCAAATCTATAACAAAATCGGTTATAATGTTATTGAATAAATTAAGAAAGTGGGAACAGTATGGGCCGCAAGTGGAATAATATTAAAGAGAAAAAAGCATCGAAGGACGGCAACACGAGTCGGATTTATGCGAAGTTCGGTATCGAAATTTATGTAGCTGCGAGAAAAGGCGAGCCGGATCCGGAATCTAATAGAGCGTTGAAAGTCGTTCTTGAACGGGCTAAGACGTACAATGTACCCAAATCCATCATTGACCGCGCGATAGATAAGGCTAAGGGAAGCTCTGAAGAAACCTACGAGGAGCTTCGCTACGAAGGCTTCGGACCGAACGGCTCGATGGTCATCGTCGACGCATTGACCAATAACGTTAACCGTACCGCCTCCAGCGTGCGCGCCGCTTTTAGCAAGAACGGCGGCAACATGGGCGTAAGCGGCTCTGTTGCGTATATGTTCGACTCTACGGCTATTATTGGCGTTGCTGAGAAAACTGTAGACGAAGTCATCGAAATTATGCTTGAAGCCGATGTCGATGTTCGTGATGTCATCGAGGAAGACGAGAACGTGATCGTCTACGCTGAGCCGGATCAATTCCATGCCGTACAGGAAGCCTTCAAAAATGCCGGCATCCAGGAATTTACCGTTGCTGAAGTCACTATGCTTGCACAAAATTTCGTCGCCCTGCCGGAAGAGGGACAAGCTCAATTTGAAAAAATGATCGATGCCCTGGAAGACTTGGATGATGTTCAGCAAGTGTACCATAATGTGGAATTGGCAGACTAACTTGTAACATAGACTTAACCCGCTTATTAGCGGGTTTTTGTTATTTTTGGCAATACATAGAAACCAACAGCCTTTACCCCGCGTCTATACCTATGGAAACGGCATGCTTCAGAACGCATGAAAGGAGCGGTTTCAATGGGCAGACTTTCTTTTTTTACCGGATTATGTGCAGGCATAGGATTGTCGTTATGTACGGCGGCAGCTGCTTCGGATACGATTCAGGCCATGCTTTTCCCCAGCAAAGTACACATTCTCCTGAACGGCTCCGTCAAGGAAATCCACGAGAACGAGGACCCCGTAATCAACTACAATAACAAAGCTTACATCCCTTTAAGGGCCTTCGCGGAAGCTATGGGAGCAGCGGTTCAATATCGTCCAACGGCCGATGGGACGAAGAATATCATTGATATTTACGCCGGGATGTCGGAGTCCGACTTCACCTCACAGGATCTGGAGGGCTACGTAAGCCTGGCTCATCCGAGCATCCAATATGCAGGCAAGAATAATCAAACGGGATTTACAGATCTCAAAATGAGTGGATTTTTAAGAGTCAATAAAGACTTGTTCAATAAAAAAATACAGCTGGATATACTGGACCAGCAAGACCAAATTATCGGCTCAACGGATATGGACTTTTTTAACGATTTGCAGGAGGGGGATATCGTACCGCTGAATCAAACGATTCATGTTCGTGGCGACATGCATTCCTACCGGATACGGGTAAACGATACTTGGTCCATGACGACAACAACGGGCTACCATGATGGGATGCTGTTAATGGATGAAGGGCTGGTGTTCGGGATGGGGAGGCTGGATCCGGCACGCAGAGGGCTGGTGCATAGCCTGCAGTTTAAAAACCAAGGAAAACAGCCGATCCGCATAGAGCCGCTCCACATCGAATTTCAAATCGTCAAGGTGGAACCGGCAGGGGATCGGCCTTTGTTTCAACATAAGCTGGCTCCGTTGGAGGGAACAGTACCGGTCTATGCGTGGTATGATGCCAAGCTTCCCGTCTGGGATTTGAAGGATCTGGATGGCCGATTCGTAGCTCCCGGGAAATATGCTGCGCAAATCATTCTTCCTGACTCCTTAACCTATTGGACGGAGGGAATAAGCGAGCCCCAATATCTTAACAAGCCGTCACGGTTTGTAAGATGGGAGTACGATATCACACAATCCGATTTGGACGCTATGAAATAGAGCTATTTTAACGCAGCAGGTAAAGGGGCTGACGGGGGAATGGGACGATCCAGCAAGCTGCAGAGGGTGGTGCAACTTTTAAGCGGCCATGTTCTGGAGAATATCACGATACTTAAGATGCTGGAGGCTTACAGAGATTCCATAGAATGCAGGCTGTTGGAGCGGGGAGAGGAGTGGGCACTCATCCTATGCTTGCCAGTATCCTGCTCATCCTATGATCGCAGAAGCTATCCAGAGGCGGAATCCATTATTATGATCGCCGGATCGGAGCAAGGGCTAATGGATGAGCTGTTGGGCGGGCTGCCTCTTGGGAAGCCTTTGATATTTAAATGCCAGAAGGAGGAGTACCGCAAGTGTATCGAGGCACGATTTAAGGTAACATTCGTGCGGTCTTTTTATACCTATTCCAGGTTGGTTCCCGTTCCCAACATGGAGATCTCCGGGGACATAGAAGAAAGCGGCTATAATGAACGGTTAGTTCCGCTATGGATGAATAACGGATATGACCGGCAGGAATTACTGGCCATGTTCCAGCGTGGAGCCAGATCTTACACCCTCTATACAGCGGGAGAACCGGTAAGTACGTGCTTGACCAATTACAACTATGACAATGTATGGGAGATCGGAGCTGTCTTTACCCGTGATGACCAACGTGGAAAGGGTTATGCAAGAAGAGTGGCTGCCGAAGCTGTCAATCGGCTGTTGGAGAGGAAGCTTACCCCAAGATATCAGGTTCTCGATAGCAACAGGGCATCCATCAAGGTGGCGGAAGCCTTAGGTCTCTCGCGGGTCGTTACCTTAGAGCATCTCTATTACGACGGGAACACATAACTGCAGAATGAAGTTCCGAGGTGCAACAAAGCTAACGATTCGGCGTCTAATGCTTAAGTGTTGAACATCGAGAGGAGATGGGTTACAAGCGATGAAGAAAAAATATCTATGGGTCGGTCTTTTGGCCTTATGCATAAGTACGGGAGCTGCTCCCTGGAACAGCTTCGCGGCGGATACCGGTGTTCGGGTATCTTTGCCCGACTTCAACGTTCAATTAAACGGTAATCAAGTTGATAATCCCTACCGCCAATATCCGCTGGTGGTTTATAAGGACATCACCTATGTTCCAATGACCTGGTATGATTCCCGGCTGCTAGGATTAAAAACTGACTGGACAACAAAGGATGGGCTCGGCATCGCCAAAGACAAGGTAGCTTCCTCTTACGAGGCCTATCAGACGAACCGTAAAAACCCTATGAGCATGAAGGCAACCATACCTGATTTCGATATAACTATTAATAATAAAAAAATAAACAATGCAACGGAGCCCTATCCATTATTAAGCTATAACGATATCATTTATTTCCCGTTGACCTGGAAATTCGCTCATGACGAGTTCGGATGGCAATATGATTGGAATCTATCCAACGGGCTCTCGATCCGATCCGATAATACGCAGGTAGCTGCTGTACCGCTGCCGGATTATGCCGGGGATAATGATGTTGCTTTGTATAAAGGGTATTATTATTTCGTAAAAACTACGGGAACTACGAACGAGATATACAGAGCTCCAGTACAAGATACCTTAAAGACCCAATTGGTGTATTCGTACGAAGTAAGTACCTCGAAAGGCTTCAATAAGCAGTTGGATTTTTTTATAAAGGACGACGGTCTATGGTTTTCCTATCATAACGGCGGGGCGATAATGGGATCGGATGTCTACTGCAAAGTGAAAGAGGACGGAACGGCCGAACAGGTACATCGGGGATATTTCGATATCAAAAGCACCTCATACGGCAATCTGATCGTCAATCTATCCGTTCCACCAAGTGGCAATAATCTCATCCTGGTGCCAGATGGAGAAGACGCGGCCAACGGCAAAAGCATTGGCAATCCGAATTTCATTTATGGATGGCATATTGCGGATGGTTATGCGGGCAACCGCTCGACGACTGTGATCGGGGATAACGCGTATATTATGGCGTCCTCTTATCCGGTTGACTTGAATAAGGGGCAGCTTAATCAGATCTACCGTTTGAACTTGAAAACGAATGAAATCGATACGATCGTTAATGCAGCGGTGAGTCATTTTAAAATAATCCATAATAAGCTGTATTATGTGAAGGATGAGGATCATTTCTTGTATTCCTCCAATCTGGACGGTACCGGTGAGCAGAAAGTATCTCATAACCCGGCGGGGAATTGGTACGACGAAATGGATGGCAACCTGTTTTATATAAGTCAAGATGTCAATGGATCCAATCGTCTGTATAAAGCTGAACCATCGCAAACGGATACGCTGCTGGTAGAGGAATCGCTGGAAAGCGTCGAACGTATGAATGATCAATTGATCTGTAAAATTTCTGCAGGCGGAGATTACGGGCTTAAGGTTCTTGATAAAACCGGAAAGCTGCAGTTATCCGTCACCGATCCGGTATCGTGGCTGTTTGCCTATGACAACCATATTTTATTCGTATCAGCGAAAGATCAATCGGTGAAACAAATTTACTAACACAAAATAACGAACATCTTGAGAGGCTGCCGGCATCCCAGTACGGCGGCTTTTGTTGTTTTAAACCTGTGCAGGAGGGGATAGGGATGAACATGGATGAACGGCTGCTTCAGTATTATTTGAATCTGAGAAGCCCGGAAGCCGGGGAATGGAACAGCTCTCCCGCTTGCCTCTATACGGAACTGGCGACCCGGGACTACGTTAGAACAGCATTTGAGGTTAAGAACGGTTTTCGAGTATGTAATGTAGGAATCGGCACCGGAGATTGGGATGATTATCTAGGCTACTGGTTGAATGGAAGAGGCTGCTTGACGAGTATCGACATTGACCGGGACTTGTGTGATTTATTTGCTTACCGCCAAAAGAGAGAAGGTCACCCGAATCCTTCTAGAGTCGTCTGCGAGAGTATTTTTGAGACCAGCATGTCTGATGGACAGTTTGATCTTGTAATGTTAATCGGCTCTACAGCCAGGGAATCCGGTGATGTTCATAAGTGCCTGGATTCCTGCATAAACCTGTTGAAGCAGGATGGAGCATTGATGTTTATGTCCAGGCTAAAGAATAATGCTCAAGGATTACTGGAGCAGTACATAGACCATTCCGGTCATAAGCTTGAACGCATGCAACGGTACGAAGCCTACCCCGAGTATCCATTTTTTATTTGCACTATTAGAAAATGATGTTTTGGAGAAGCAACTAACTAATCGGGGAGAGTTAGACAGCTGAAGGCTTGATTCCACATGGGATCTACGTGGGCGATGTGAATGAACCAGTGGAACATTTGAAACTCTAGTAAACGGCTTTTATAATGGATACAAGGTTAGTATAAATTACCAGGAGGTTCCTTATGTCCGAACTTAAACTAGTTGTCGATTATGATCAGTACGAGAATGGCGTCAATATGGTAGAGCTGATAGAAGAGCTTGCCAATAAAGAAGAGGCCTCGCAGCTGGAAAGCCTCATCATTGGAGATTGGGGCGGAGCCTACGAGAATGATTCCAGCGAGGTCGTGGAGGCCCTCGTCCGTTTGAAGGACCGCTTTCCGCGCCTCACCAAGCTGTTTATTGGTGACATGAGCTATGAAGAATGCGAGGTTTCCTGGATCAACCAGTCCAACCTTGCGCCTCTATTAACAGCTTATCCGGAGCTCAAATCTCTCACAATTAAAGGAAGCACCGGACTCGAGCTGAATCCGGCTCGTCATGAGAAGCTGGAGGAGCTTACTATCATTTGCGGCGGGCTCGGGAAGGATGTTATTGCCAGCATCAGCGAAGGAAGCTTGAAAAAGCTGAAAAAACTGGAGCTTTATCTCGGGGTGGATAATTACGGTTTTGACGGCAGTCTGGAGGATGTTCTCCCTCTCATCGAACCGGGTAAATTCCCTGAGCTTACTTATCTCGGGCTTAAAGACAGTGAAATCCAGGATGAAATTTCCATTGCGTTGGCCGATGCCCCTATTCTGGATCAATTACATACGCTTGACCTTTCGATGGGGACTTTGACAGATAAGGGAGCTGAGGCTCTAATTAACAGCGAAAGGGTTAAGAAGCTGAAGCTGCTTGACCTTAACTATCACTACATGTCCGATGAGATGATGAAGCGCTGGAATCAGAGCGGACTTAATGTAGATACAAGCGACCAGCAGGCTGCCGATGATGAAGATGATTATCGCTATCCGGCTTTGACGGAGTAGCAATGGGCCGGAAGATGATTCTGATTGGCAACCCCGGTAATCGAAGAACAACCGGGCTTCAGGCAGCAAGAGCCAAGCTGGGGTTGCCTCCAGCCATTCTGTTGAGCTACCAAGATCTGCTTCAGGGAAGAGCCTCCTTGACCTCGACGGTTTTAATGCACGGGATGTCAGCAGAGGAGCCCCCTCTGCTGAGACTTGACGCACCGGGGGAGCATTTCGGGGTGGAACGTGATCTGATTGCGCTTGGCGCCCCGGATGCGGAAGCGGATCCTGCGGATGACCGCTGGATAAGGTTTGGAGATCGGCCCTTTCAGCCTATGTCCGTCAGAATAGCCCTCAACCTGAAGGAAAGCAAGGGGAAGCTCTATCACCCATCGCAATGGTTTCGCGGCTATTGCCGGCTGTTATCTCGACTGGACAGGGAAGCGAAGCAGCTAGGATTGGAGTCCGAATGGATGAATGCCCCTCAGGACATTGCGGCCATGTTCGATAAGCGATATACCTATCAGGTGCTATCGGAGGCAGGCTTACCGGTTCCACGAAGATTGGCATCGCCGGAATTGATTCCAGACTATCAGACGTTAAGAGAGCTCATGAGCAAGGAACGAATCTATCGAATCTTCATCAAGCTCGCTGCCGGTTCCGGAGCGTGCGGAGTTATTGCTTATCAGGTGAATCCGGTTACGGGTGCGGAGTCCGCGGTGACGACGCTGCGAGTAGAGAATTATCAATCGAGACCTCCTGTGTTCTACAATGTAAAGAAGCTGGCGAATAATAGAGACGGTTCCTCTATCCGTCAAATGGTTAACTGGTTATTGGGGCACGGCGCCCATACCGAGCAGTGGATTCCCAAAGCGTCCTATCGCGACTGCACCTTCGATATCAGGCAGCTGGTCGTTAAGGGAGAAGCGTGCCACGGCATTGCCAGGGTCAGCAGGACCCCTATAACGAATCTTCATCTGGACAGCGAGCGTAAGAGCTTTACGGAGATAGAATTGTCCCGCGACGTCCAATCTACCGTTCGTCATTGCGCGGAACGGACATTGGCGGCCTTTTCTCATTCCAGCGTTGCAGGCATCGACGTATTATTAAGCAGCGGAGCCTTCCGGCCATACATTCTGGATGTCAATCCGTTCGGAGATTTGCTATACCATAGCCGCTACGAAGGGCATGACCCCTACGAGTGGGAGATGATAAAAACGTCTCTGCGAAGCCCGATGGGATAGGATTGTCTAGCGGACAACACGAACTCGCAGCTTCGAGACTAACACAATGAAAGAGGATCACCAAGATGGTTAACATGAATGAGATTGTCGGGAGTCATGATATTGTCATGATTACTCTGGATACGCTGCGTTACGATGCGGCTGTATTAGAGGAGGAGCATTGTCCTAACTTGTGCTGCGGCGGACATTGGGAAAAGCGCCATACGCCGGGCAGCTTCACTTATGCGGCCCATCACGCTTTTTTTGGAGGGTTTTTGCCTACGCCGGCAAACACGAACAAATCCGAGCATGTACGGCTGTTTCATTCCAAAAATACCGGCCTCAAGACCCATCCGTACACCTGGCAATTTGATTCCACGGATATCGTATCCGGGTTACAGGCTGAGGGATATCGCACCATCTGCATCGGCGGGGTCATTTTCTTTACGAAAAAGGTTCCGCTCGCAAAAGTGCTTCCCGGATATTTTCAAGAAAGCTACTGGCGGATGACCTTCGGCGTCACGAATCCTCGTTCCACAGAGCATCAGGTGAATCACGCCATCAAGCTGCTGCAAAAATCGCCAACAACAGAACGGCTGTTTCTGTTTATGAATATATCAGCCATCCACGGACCGAACCATTATTACGTTCCGGGAGCGAAGAAGGATTCCGTAGAAACGCAGCGCGCCGCGCTTCGGTATGTCGACGGGGAGCTTGGCCGGCTGTTTCAAGCTCTGCGTGAACGGGAAAGGCCTGTTTTTTGCATGGCCTTCTCGGATCATGGCACCGCCTACGGCGAGGACGGTTATGTCGGTCATCGGCTTGCGCATGAAGTTGTCTGGAATGTGCCGTACCGTGAATTCATTTTATAAGCGAGAGGAGCCGATCTTAATGACCCATCCGGTTTATGCCAATTACTCGGATCTCCTTCAGAATCCCGAGGCTCTTCGCAGCTGGAAGGAGAGCCTTACATCAGAGCCATATCGGTCTTATCTGTACTCTTATCCTCATAAAACTTCTTATCGTGAGTTTAAGACGAAGCTGCCCTTATCCGAGCTGTGGAGCCAGGAACCGGCAGACACGTTTTTTTTATATATGCATATTCCGTTCTGCGGAGCCCGCTGCGGATTTTGCAACTTGTTTACGCTGCCCGACAAGAGGGCGGATGTACATGCCGAGTATGTCGATGCATTGGAGAGACAAGCCTATCAATGGTCTTCCTTCATCCGGCATAAACCCATTGCCCGATTTGCGATCGGCGGAGGCACTCCCACGCTGCTGGAGCCGTATCAGCTTGATCGGTTGTTTCGCATCGCTGAAGACGCGGCAGGGATGGATTCATGCAAAACATCGATCTCCGTAGAAACGTCCCCCGAGACGGTCACAACGGAACGTCTGTCCATACTGAAAACCCGTCAGGTCGATCGTGTCAGCATGGGGATTCAAAGCTTCATCGAGGCGGAAGCGGAAGCGATCTACCGTCCGCAAAAGCCCCAGGAGGTTGCAAGGGCACTGGATCTGTTGAAACAGTACGCCTTCCCTATCCTTAATCTGGATCTGATTTATGGACTTCCCGGTCAAACCGTCGACTCCTGGTTGTACTCGCTGGATCAGGCACTGTCTTATGAACCGGAAGAAATCTTCTTATATCCTTTATACACGCGCGAGCATACGATTGTGAAGCCTGAACAAATCAGGCAGAGCGGAGAGGACCGAAGGCTGCTTTTCTATACCGCGGCACGCGACCGATTGATGGAACGAGGATACACACAGTATTCCATGCGCAGATTTGCGAAAGCGGAGGCGGGCTCGACTAAACCGCTGCTTCCTTACGGCTGTCAGGAGGAAGGGATGATAGGGCTTGGCTGCGGGGCCCGCTCTTATACCCAATCCGTACACTATTCTTCCAGATACAGTGTCGGCCGTTCCGCAACCGCTAGTATCATTGCCGACTATGTGGCGGCCCAGGATTACACAACAGCGGATTATGGAATCGTATTGAGCGAGGACGAGCAGAAGCGCCGGTTTATTCTCAAGGCTTTGCTGCACACGGAGGGGCTTACCTTGGACAGTTACACCTCCCGATTTGGCACCAAGCCCTTGGATGATTATCCGGAATTGCAGCTGTTGGAGCGTACAGGCCTTGCAGAGCTAAGCCCCGTATTGCTGCGGTTAACGAGCGAAGGAATCATGTATTCCGATGCGATAGGGGATTGGTTCATTTCTTCGAACATACGCGCGCTCATGGAAAGCTGTGTTGTCTCATGAGGGCAACCATTTATTTCCGGGGAAGCCTAAGTTCATGCAATTACGATTGCCCCTATTGTCCCTTCAGCAAAAATATCGATGATGCCGAGACTTTAGCCAAAGACCGGCGGCAAGTCCAGACCTTTGTCGACTGGGTAAAAGATCAGGAAGGCAGAGGGCACCGGCTCTCCCTATTTTTTAACCCATACGGAGAAGGACTTACTCACCGCTGGTACCGCGAGGCTATGGTAGCTCTGTCTCATATGAACCATGTCGATAAAGTAGCCATCCAAACCAATCTATCCGCCAAGCTGGATTGGACGGAAGAGCTGAATCCGGTTACGGCGGCATTCTGGGCGACCTACCACCCCGGACAAACGGAGGAAAGCCGGTTTCTATCGCAGTGCGAGAAGCTATATTCCCGGGGAATCTCCTTCAGCGTAGGCTCGGTTGGAGTTAGGAGCGCCTTCCCATCCATTGTCTCCCTAAGACAATCCCTGCCTGATGATGTGTATCTGTGGGTCAATGCATTCAAAGATAAACCGGATTACTACTCGCAGGAAGATCTCGAGCTCCTAAGCGGGATAGATCCGCATTTTACTGTGAATGCAATGGATTATGACAGCATTGGCAAGCCTTGCAGGGCAGGGGAGGACGTATTTTATGCCCAGGGGGACGGCCGGGTCAAGCGATGCTATAAGGACAGGCAAGTGATAGGGAATTTATATAGAGATGGTATCGAAGGCCTTGCCCAAGCACGTACGTGCCGCATGAAGCAGTGCGATTGTTATATCGGTTACGTCCATATGCCGGAGCTTCAGCTTCAACAAATTTACGGGAATCGGCTATTGGAAAGAATTCCTGTAGTTAAGGAGGGCTGATGAAAAGTTATGCCAACTCAAGGTACGACCATTTGGCTTACGGGACTGCCATCCTCAGGAAAGACTACGACGGCAGCGGCGCTGGCGTCAGCCTTAAAGGAAGCCGGTGTCTTGGTTGAATGCCTGGACGGTGATGAGCTGCGTCGTGCGGTTGGATGTGAGCTTGGCTTCAGTAAAGAGGACAGGATGGAAAATATACGACGTGCGGTATACATTAGCAAGCTGCTGAACCGCAATGGAATCACCACGATTATCTCCATGATCGCTCCTTATCGAGAGATGAGGGATTATGCGCGGGGTACGTTGGAATCGTATATTGAGGTCTATGTGGATTGTCCGTTGGATGAATGTATACGCCGCGACGTCAAAGGTCTTTATGCCAAAGCGATGCAGGGCGAGATTTCGATGTTTACCGGCATATCTGACGTCTATGAGCCTCCTCAACATCCTGAAGTTACGATACATACTGATACGCGCAGCATCGATGCCAATGTGAAGAAAATCATGGATTATATTGCAGTACTGGCTAAAAAAGAAACCATGATTTCCAAAAGGGATATCCGTTGAACCGGCAGTTATGGAAACCGGAAGATATTATCATTCGTAAGGACAGGCAAGCGATATTGGTTCACATCCGTTTACCATTCGGTTATAAGGAAATGGATGACTGATGTACAAGCTGCGTAGTGGGAGGAAAGCTGTTTGCAGAAGCAAGCGGCTTTTTTCTTTTGGAATGGCACCCCTAGCGGATACCGAAGCATATTTTTTAAGCTTCTAAACAAATGGGGTTATTTAATGGATTGTATTGACATCCTGATGTCAGCAAGGATATACTAACAAATAGATATTAACAAAATGATAATAACAATTTGATGATATTAGGTGAGAGCTATGAACGATCTAACCCGTCGCGACCGCAATGGGATAACGGAACAAGAATTTTTACAGCATTATGATGCGAGTCAATATGAACGGCCTTCGGTTACTGTCGACATGCTTATTTTTACCGTTATGGACAAAGATCAGATCAACTATAGAAAGCTTCCGGAAAAATCGCTGCAGCTTCTATTGATCAAGAGAGGGGAGCATCCCTATATCGGTCAGTGGGCACTGCCGGGCGGTTTCGTATCGGTGCATGAAAGTATTGAGGAAGCAGCCCAGCGGGAATTAAGAAGCGAGACCAATATCGACAATATCTATATGGAGCAATTATTTACATGGGGAGATACGGATCGTGATCCTCGTACGCGGGTCATCAGCTGTTCCTACATGGCGCTTGTCGATCGCTCCGCATTGGAGGTAAAGGCCGGGGACGATGCAGATGATGCCGGGTGGTTCGAAGTGACTTATCAAATGTTTCAGGAAAAGAGGACTCTTTGGGAAGACGGCTATGAGCATGAGAGGCTGATGAAAATTACACTAAGCCATGAAGACGATTTATTATCGGCTACTGTGAAAATTACTGAAATAACGAGAGGACGTACAAGAAAGATCGTGCGTGAGATCGTGGATACGGAAGGAATCGCCTTCGACCATGCCAAGATCATTGAGTATGCGATAGAGCGCTTGCGGAACAAGATCGAATACACGGATATCGCGTTTAATCTGATGCCGCCTCGGTTTACATTATCCGAGCTTCAGCAAGTATACGAAGTCGTGCTTGGCAAAGAGCTGTTGGCAGCGGCATTCCGCAGAAAGATAGCCCCTATGGTTGTCGAAACCAACGAATCCACAAAGGATGCAGGGCACCGTCCTTCGAAGCTGTATCGCTATAACCCGTTTTGGAACCAAACGATGTAATTCGGAAGGAGTTATCAAAATCATTTAAAAGGAGTTTTCATAATGCCAGTTACTACAGTAGAAGGAAATTTGTTGGAGGCTGTGGAGCCTATTATAGGGCATCAGGTCAATTGCCAATCCGTTATGGGGTCCGGTGTTGCCAAACAGATCAAACAACAATTTCCTGATGTATACAAAGCCTATCTCCAATATTGTTCGCAGCATAAGCAGCATTTATTGGGCAGATGCCAAATCGTCGAAAGAAACGAGGGCAGCGGTACCTTCGTAGCGAATTTGTTCGGGCAGGAATACTACGGACGGGATAAGCGAAAATATACCGACTATGATGCCATAAGGAGCGCCATCGTTCAGCTGCATGACTTTGCAAGAGAGCATCACTACGCTATTGCGCTTCCATATAAAATAGGCTGCGATCGTGGCGGCGGAGATTGGGAAATCGTGTACGGGATGATCCATGAAATTTTCACGGATGTACAAGTTACGCTTTATCGATTAGCTGGATAATGAAGAGCAACAGATTTTTTACAGCAAGGGGGATTCATCTATGGACAGATCCATAAATAATCGGGAAATAAGATCAAAGATGGCCAAGGAGACTCTTGAGATACTGGAGCAAGGGTACTATATCCACACGGAGGGTAGCAAAATCGTCATTGAAAATGAGATCAAGGAGGCGATTCGAGCCTCCATTCTTTATTCTCCAGACATGCTTGAAAGACTGAACAGTGAAATTGTTACCAAAATAGATCGCAATGCTTGTACCGGAGGTCCTATCATAGAAGTAACGGATGAATCGACTTTGGAAGCGTCAGCTAGACTCGTTCTGGCGGAAAAGCGTAATAAGAGCGCCTGTCTGAACTTTGCTTCAGCCAAAAATCCGGGTGGAGGCTTCCTAGGCGGAAGTCAGGCACAGGAAGAAAGTTTGGCGCGTTCGTCAGCGCTTTATCCGTGTATAGCCCAAATGAACGAAATGTATTCTTACAACCGGAGCCTCAAGACCTGCCTCTATTCGGACTATATGATTTATTCCCCCGATGTCGTCGTTTTCAGGGAGGATAAGGGGAACCTTTTACGGCAGCCGTACTGCATCTCGATGATTACGGCACCTGCGGTGAATGCCGGGGTCGTAAGAGAAAGGGAACCGCAGAATGCGGATCAAATTGTACCTATCATGACAAACAGAATCCGATCCATCTTGTCCATTGCGGCTTTGCAGGGGAACAGCGCCATTGTGCTTGGGGCCTACGGATGCGGCGTATTCAGGAACGATCCGCTTGAGGTTGCTCGTATGTTCAAGCAGGTTATCCTAGATGAGGGTTATGGCTCCTTATTTGACAAAATCGTATTTGCGATTCTGGATAAAACGGCGGAAAAGAAGATTTTCAATATGTTTAATCAGCAATTATCTTGAAATGCCTGAGAAATGGGAGATCTTTACACCCATCCGCTGAGCCTATAAAATATAGATACACTAACGAAGGGTAGGCAGCGTTTTGAAAAAGCACAGGCAAAAGTTTTTGTACACCATTGCATTAGGTATCTCTGTTTTTATCGGTTCCTTTTTTTACGAAAAACATATGGAGGTGGAGGAAACAAGCAGCACTGCCAATGTGCAGCTGATGTTTCCATCCGATCGTTTTCCTGAAACGGCACAGCATATCAAGGACGCTATAGCCTCCGGAGAATCCGCCGTATGCACGATCGATCGAAAAGGGGCGGAGGAGAACCGCAAGAAATCGCTTCATGATGTCCCCACCAAAAAAGGCTATGACCGCGACGAGTGGCCCATGGCCATGTGCAAGGAAGGCGGGGAAGGCGCCGATATCCGTTATATATCCCCGTCGGATAATCGCGGGGCCGGCAGCTGGGTCAGCAATCAAGTCGAGAAGTACCCGGATGGGACGAAAGTGTTGTTCATTGTTCAATAGCGATGGATTCATTTTATAGTAGAGAAAAAGAGGATGTTCTATGTACAAAGCGGTTCTGTTTGATCTGGATAACACTTTATTAAATTATTCACTTAGCGAATACGACTGTATGAGAAGGACCTGTCGTGATCATCAATTATTTGCGAACGACGAGGAGCAATGGAGCCGCTTCTGGGAAGTCTATTTAAAACATAATGAAAAGTATTGGATGGACTTTGTGAGCGGGGGCTCCATTACATCGATTCATGATGTCATTCGATATTCTTTCCGAGATACTTTGAATAGGGATGTCCGGCTGCATAACGAGCTTGCAAGCACGTATTGGAATTATTTTTGTCATACCTGTCATTTTGAAGATGGGGCGGAGGATGTCCTTCGTTCATTACAAAGTGACTACCGATTGGGGATTATTTCCAACGGCATAGGGGAAGCTCAACACAAAAGGCTGACGGCGGGGAATATTCGCGGTACCTTTCAATCGATTGTTGTATCCGATGAGGTGGGGATACGTAAGCCGCATAAGGAAATTTTTGAGATGGCATTAAATGAACTGAAGCTTGATAAGGATGAGGTTTTGTTTGTAGGAGACTCCCTGCAGGATGATTACCATGGTTCCGTGAACGCAGGAATCGATTTTTGCTATTACAATAGAAATAAGCAGAATCTTCGAGAGGACATACAGCCTAAATACATGATTCACCGCTTGGAGGAGCTTCTCGATTGTATGTGAAGCCTATGGAAAGCGGCTGTGGAGACAAATGTGCGGAATGACGGCGGTGTGTATTTGGATCAATCCGTGATGCCCATGAAGCGGCTGTGATGTATATATTACGGGTGAAAAAACCTTATACACAATTCAGTACGCGCAGTATATAGGCATGAATTTGATTGTCGGCAGCCATACCTTTACGGAGATTTTTGGAGTCAGATCGTTGGCTGCCCAAATAAGCGAACAGTTTCATGATATCGAAATGGTTGAGTTGAAGGAAGCTCATTTTGAATGAGGTCGTTTAACCGCTGCGCAATTGTAGGATATGAAAGGGGCAGCCTCTCCTGCTGCCCCTTCCATACGTTTATGACCCCGTTGAACGGTAATGCCTTACCCCAATGTGCCAAACTAACAGGCAAGGAATGAGAAACAGAAAGCCGGATAACGGCAGGAACGCGTATAGCGGATTATCCATGCCGTCGCGCCCCAGGATGTAGTTCAAAGGCAAATAGTTGACGCAGCCGAAGGGGATGAGGAACGTGAACAATTTGCGAACCCAGGCATGATATATATTGAGAGGGTATTGGTTCATTTCACGCCCGCCATCGGTAAAGATGTTGGCAATTTCTAGGCCTTGTACGGTCCAGAAGCTGATGGAAGCGGCCAGAATGAAGATTCCTGTAAAAATGACGCTTCCGCTTATCATCATTAGCACCAACGTCATGATTTTGAGAAAGGACCAATCCGTGTCTATATGTAGGCAAGACCAGATAAGAACTAACGCACATAGGAACAGACGGCCTATCCGCGCGAATTCGAATTTGGAGCCGAACACCTGGACTACCGTGCTCCGAGGGCGGACAAGCAATCTGTCGAAGTCTCCGCTAACGACTAGGCTGGAGAAGTTGTCAAAACCGCGCGCAAAGCATTCTGTGACAGAGAAGGCTATATTCGTAACAGCGAAGCAGAGGGCTACCTCGTAGAGGCTCCACCCCTTGACCATCCCAAATCGATCAAACATAAAGTACAGGCCGGCAAAGGTGGTAAAGGGAGTCAGACATTGTCCCACCATAAGAAGCAGGAACGAGGTCCGGTACTGCATCTGCCCTTTGAAAAAAAGGAGCATATATTTGAAATAAAGGTTCATTGTACGGTTTACCCTCCTTGAACGACGACACGACGCAATGCCTTATCCATAGCTAACTTACCTATACATATAAGCACAGCCAACCAGATCAGCTGAAAACATAATCCTTGTACAGCCTCCACCTTCGATAGATTCCCCGTAAATACCCGAAACGGAAAATCAGCGGTCCAATGAAACGGAAGCGCATAGACGATCTTCTGCATCCACCCCGGCATTAAGGGTACCGGAATAATGAGACCGGCAAAAAACTCTCCGAACACGCTAAATAGTAACAAAGAGCCTACGGGCGACATCGTGACAAACACCGAGATGTAAATAAGCATGGAGATAGCGACGATCATTAACAGACCCGCCAGCAATACAGCGAGAAAAAGCAGAAATGTGGCAAAATCCGGAGGAAGCTGCAGTCCGTAAGGCTCCGGCAGGAACCATACGATAATCAAGATGGGCAGGCAGCGAAGCATAGCGCTCGATAGTCGTTGAGCAAGCAGCTTGGCATACCAGAGCCCATATAGGCCGCTTGGCCTGCACAACTCATAGGCGATGTTGCCGCTAGTAATTAGCTGAAACAGCTCACTATCCCTGAGCCAGAGCACAACAAGGGAAAGAAATCCCTGTTTAAGCCAGGTATACGTCACTACTTGGGATAAGGTCATCGGCGGCTCCTGTGTTGCATGGCTATAGAACGCCTGAAAAATCATAATGAACATAAAGCCGAAAAAGAATTGGGTTCCGATGCCGGCCAAGGCTGCCGCACGGTATTGGAGTCCAGTGTGTATCCGCAGCTTGAAAACAGCCAGGTATCCTTTCATCATAGCTGGTACTCCTTATACATTTGAACAATGATGTCTTCTATGGGCTGGGTATCGATCGTGACGTCCAGAAGCTCTACCTGGGAGGACAATCGCGTCAACGCATCCGATATAATAATTTGATCCGTATCTACACTGAGAACGGCCCGGTCCGGTGTCCAGGACAATACCGTCGCACCGGGTATTTGCAAGGGGGTGCTGCTTTCCCGGTATTCGGCGGTAATGGTTCGTTTGGTTCCGAACCGGCCTCTCAATCCCTGGACGCTACCGTCATACAGCAAAGTTCCTTTGCCGATGAGTAGAATCCGGTCTGCCAGCGCTTCAATATCATTCATATCATGAGTCGTTAGAATGACGGTGACTCCTTTTTCTTTATTGATCGTTTTGATAAAGTGCCGCACTGCGATTTTGGATACAGCATCGAGGCCAATGGTCGGTTCATCCAGAAAGAGGATGCTCGGATTGTGAAGCAGGGAAGCTGCAATTTCGCAGCGCATCCGTTGTCCCAGGCTGAGCTGTCGAACGGGAGTGTAAATAATATCCCCAAGGTCCAGCGAATCGATGAGCAGGGAAAGTGTGCGTTTGTACTCCGGCAGCGGGACCTTATAAATGTCTCGCAGCAGTTCAAACGAATCCATGACAGGGACGTCCCACCAGAGCTGAGACCGCTGTCCGAATACGACTCCGATATGCTTGACGTAGGGCACACGTTCCAGCCATGGCGTATAGCCCTTAATGGTGCAGGTTCCCCGGTCGGGTACCAGAATGCCGCTCATAACCTTGATCGTGGTCGATTTGCCGGCACCATTGGGGCCAATGTAGCCGACGATTTCTCCCGGTTCGATGGAAAATGAGATGTCCTGAAGCGCTTCCACTACAGTGAATTCTCGATGAAACAATGATTTGATGGCATGACGCAGACCTGATGTGCGTTTGGCCACCAGGAATGACTTGCTAATTCCGTTTACGGTTATCAAGCTTGATACCTCCATTCTATTTAGAGAGACGGAAGAAAATAATACCACTATTAGGCAATAAGTGTCAACAAAATTGTTTTGGGTTAATATAGAAATTTATAGGTAGAGGCGGGAACAATACTTTTAATAATACTAATAATTAATATCATTAACAAAATGACTTGCTCATTAAAAAGTCTTTTAGTAAAGTTTTGCTCATCGAGGTGCGGCCATATAATTTTGCTTTAAATAAAGTGCGCTTCGTTAGCAAAATGTGGCAAAAGAGAAGCACCCTGCGACGCTTGCAGTGTGCCTCTTTCAGCCGTCTTAAAGCTTCAATTTCCGCATCAGCGGAACGCCGATCCTGTTCAATAATCGTTCCAGCACCATCCAGCTAATTCTGCGCGGCCAAGGTAAATGGGCATCGAGGACAGCGCTGTATTCAATGTCTCCGACCGCTCCACGATTGCGCTTGAACTCCGCTGCGCCGGAGCTTTCATGAAGCTTCCAGCCGTTTTGCTCGGAGATACCGATCAGGACTGCGGATAGCATGCGGTAAAGTCCTAGCTCCTGCGGCAGAGAGGAGTCGTAGCCGAAGACGGGAGTTGTCATGACACCATCTTTGACGTAATAGCCAAGCACAGCATCCAAACTGCGGCTGGACGCATTCCGCAGAGCATACAGCTGCAGGGTTCCAAGCTCAAGGGCTTGCAAGAAAAAATCCTCGGTAAACCACGGATTGCATCGGGAATGCTTGTCCAGATAGAGCATATCATAAAGCGACTTTAATCTCGGGATGTCCGAGGAGATTAACTGATCCGGACGCACGACTTCATAGCCGTGCTTGTCGATCAGCTGCCGGTCGCGTTTGATCAGCCATCGTGCTTTTGCATTGGGGGGTTCAAACAGATACACTTGACGGCTGGGTACCAAACGGAACTTTTCACACCGAAGCGCTTCGATCCAAGGTTCATTCATACTGGGAACGAGAGAACGAAATATGATCGTATGTCCGGGAAATTGGGCGCGCAGCAGCCGTAACCCTTCAGGCAAAAGGCTCGAGGCTTGAGCCGGATAAAGATTCGTAGAGAGCAGGCTGTTGTTCACATGAACCACCTGGTTCATTCGGCTTGCCTTTAATAGCACACCAATTCCGTCCAGCAGCCGGCTTAAGAAGGATTCCAGCCAAGGCAGCTTTAGCTTGTACAGCTCTTGCTTGGCATAAGTAACATAGTGTGTATAGGGCGAGCACACGTAACTGTTCTCGTATTCTTGGCTATTAACAGTGACAGGAAGCAAGTCATCCCCGAGTCGAAGCACATACAGGCTTGTCTTGACATTGGCAATGTAACGGGTAGGGGAGTACTCCATCCACGGGACCAGCCAATGGGCTGCCTGCCGGCCTGCCTCCGTGTCCGGAAAACGGATATGATGACAGCTGCTGCTGTCGTAGAGCCCGACTAGTGTAGTTGCTTCATTATGAGAACTCAAGCACAATTCATCTCCTTTGAATTTGATTATACAAAAAACTATGAAATGTGTATCCCTACCATGGATCTATGTGCTACAATAAGTACGCCAAACACATATTTTGCGCACTTTTCTTTATAACGGTTTTTATTTATTGCAGATGAACAAGATTACGGTAAAATTTCAGTTTATATTTACCATAAATGATTTAGGAATGGGAGTAAGTGCAGCTCCCCGCTTGCCCCACATCATGTGCAGTTGAACATAAAGGAAGAAGGGTTTGGGAATGGCTAGAAATTATGACCTGGAAGACTTTTACGCCGAGCCGATTCAAGCATTTGTCATATGGATGAAGCAGGCAGGGTATACGGAAACTACGAGGAAAGAATATTTGCGGGAAGTACTTTCGTTCCTGGAATCTTTGAATGAGCTGCCGGTTCAGAAGGTTGGCAAAATGCAAATACTCGGCTTTCTCGTATCCAAGCAAAATACGGCAGGGGACAAGACTCGTAACCGAACGCTGTCCGCCATAAGGGCATTCTATACCGCATTGATCGATCTGGAGCTGGCAACGCGAAACCCGGCCATGGAGATCAAAAAGTCCAAAACCGAAAAGAACAGGAAGCCAGTCTACCTGGAGGAGAACGACCTGAAACAAACGATGCAATATATTGACGGTCGTTACAAGAATCGGAATATGGCTGTTTTCCTGCTGATGTCTTATTGCGGACTGCGCGTAGGGGAAATTCACAGAATGAACGTAAGCGACTTTAATCCATCCAAGGGGACCCTGGAAGTATTCGGCAAAGGGCGAAAATGGAATGAAATCCCGCTTCCGCCGATGCTTATTCAGTATCTTGCACAGATGGTGCAGGAGCGAATCATCCCGCACAGCTCCAAGGAGGATGCTTTTTTTATCTCCCAAAAGGGAAGAAGGCTATCCATAAGGCAAATTCAAAAGATTGCGTCACAGACCTTTGCGTTGTTAAAAGAAGAGCATCCACATCTGAGTGACCTGAAGCTCTCCTGCCACAAGCTGCGGCATTCCTTTGCCACGATGCTGCTTAGGCATAACGTAGATATTCGGGTTGTGAAAGAGCTTATGGGGCACGCATCTATCGAGACGACCATGATTTACACTCATGTAAACAATGAACAGAAGAAAACGGCCATGTCATCGCTGGAGCTTCCCGAGCTCGTCTTGGCTTAGAATGGAGTAGCCGGGTAAGTGAAATTGGAGAGAGCTGTCCTCAGAGCTGCATTTATCCTAGGTTGAACCATCAGCCTAGGATATTTTTTTTTCATGCGCATCGTTCGTTTATTGATTTCTCACTTTTTTGCGGTAGTCCCTTGGCGTCATTCCTTCCATCATCTTGAAGGTCTGTCCAAAATGAGCCAGAGTATTGAAGCCAACCCGGCTCGCGATCTCGGCGATGGAGTATTCGGTAAGGGCAAGCTCCCGCTTGGATTGGCGTATTCGCGTATAAATCAAATAATCGGATATGGTAATGCCGGTTGTTTCTTTAAACAGGTGACATAAATAGTAAGGGCTTACATAAATCATATCCGCCAGCTGCTTCAGCTTGATAGGCTCATGATACCGTTCGGACAAGTAGCGTATGACCTGCTCCACCCTCGGATTAACCGAGCTTCGGGAGATAGGGGAGGCACCTTGGGACGTTTGATTATGGATCAAGCGGTAAATTTCCAGCAGCAGCTCGTTCAGGCAAATGGAGCAGCTGATTTCGAACATGTCCGGGCGCTGACGCACTTCTTCTTCCATTCGTGTCAGCAGTGCGTTCAATTTTGCCTGCGTTTCTCCAGACACTCGCAGATGCCTGTGAGTCAAGTCCGAGCCGGGGTGAAACAATCGCAAAAATTGGGTCGCCGCCTGAGGTAGAAGCATTTCCGGTAAAAAGTTAACGACGCTGCGCGAGCAGTCTACTCCCATGCTGGGGGCGCTTTTATGGGATTCATATTCGGATATGAGCAGGATATCGCCTCCGACCAGAGGGAAAATACGATCCTCAATAAGAAAATTGCCGGAGCCCTGTTGGAAAAAATAAATTTCATAACCCGGATGCGAATGGAAGTCCATATAAAAGTGCTTGTCGGTAGCACGATGCTTTATAAAAAAAGGGCGCACACGCAGCCGTTCTTCCACTTCATAGATCCGAAGCTTCTCGTCCTGATGATTTGGCATCCCACTTAAAGCCTCCTCTGCAAATTCTCTATCTTATTAACTTACTCCTAGATCGGCATTAGCGCAATAGATTCATATCGAAAATGGGGGATTGCATCGATACAGTTGTCGCAGTTATGTATAATGAAGGGAGATCAGCAGAAGGGAGCGGAGGCCGCATGAAAAAGTATTTGTCGATATTATCCGATATCGAGCAGAAAATAATGGAAGGACAGTACCGCTCGGGGCAAAAGCTGCCTTCCGTTCGCATCGCCGCCAAGCAGTACGGATGCAGTATCAGTACGATCCTGCATGCCTATACGGAGCTGGAAAAACGGCACGCCATTTACTCCGTTTCTCAAAGCGGTTATTACGTCGTAGATAAATCGGGGGATGCAGCCAAGGATAAGAAAGACCGTAAAATCATCGATTTCGCTTCGGTGCTCCCGGATATCAATGTGTTTCCTTACGTGGACTTCCAGCATTGCTTGAACAAAGCGATTGACCAATACAAGCAACATTTGTTCACCTATGGCGATCCGAAGGGTCTGGAGTCACTGCGATACACGCTGGCCTCACATCTTGCAGGTGATCAAGTCATTGCGGATCCCAGGAGAATCATAGTGACTTCGGGGGCGCAGCAGGCGCTGGAAATTTTGGCGAGAATGCCGTTTCCGAACGGAAACTCAGAGATCCTGGTCGAGCAGCCGGGCTACGATATGTATCTGCGTTATCTCGAATACGAAGGTATTCCAGTCAGCGGCATTAGGCGCACGGCGACAGGCATCGATTTGCGGGAGCTGGAGGAAAGGTTTAAAACCGGTAAAATTAAATTTTTTTACACGATGTCCAGATTTCATAATCCGTTGGGAACCTCCTACACCGTAACGGAGAGAAAAGCGATAGCCAATTTGGCGAGCAAATACGACGTGTACATCGTAGAAGATGATTACATGGCCGACTTGGGCATAGAACAGGGCTTCGACCCCATTTATGCGTACAACCGGACGTCGCATGTCGTATATGTGAAAAGCTTTTCGAAGATTATTTTCCCGGGGCTAAGATTGGGCGCAGCAGTGCTGCCGGAGAAGCTGCTTGATACGTATCTTGCTAACAAGAGGTATGCCGATTCCTCGCTCTTATCTCAAGCAGCACTCGAGGTATACATGAAAAACGGCATGTATGAGCGGCATAAACGCAAAATATGCAGTCAATATTCGGCAAGGATCAGTGCTTTGAATGCAGCCGTAGAGCGGTACAATCAAGCGGGCCTCATAGAAACCTCGCACGTCAGCTCAGGCATTTATGTTCAGTTTAAGCTGCCCCAAACGGTTAACCTGGAGCGGTTAATTGCTCGGTTAGATGCAAGACATGTTCATGTCATACCCGGGAAAAAATTTTATTTGACCTCTTACCTGGAGCGGGAAAAGTTTCTTCGGATCAGTATCTCGCAAGCTCATCCCGAGCAAATTGATGAGGGAGTAAGGGCGATCATAGAGGAAGCGGGACGGCCGGTTCATTAAAATAGCAAAGGAAAAGAAATGATAGGGTATGCTGCATGGTAAGCTTAAAAAGGCTGGATGTTAACTTTGAAAGGGGATTCCTTTAGTGAGTAATCAGACATGGATTGAAATTTATAAGGCCGGTTTGCAGAGGTATACCATGGAGCAGCTAAGGCAGATCCCCGCGCCGGGGGTCTGGTCCCTCGGTCAGCTGTATAACCATGTGATTCTCACCGCCCTCGATTATCTTGACAAAGTAGAAATGTGTGCTGCTGCAAGGGAAGAGCAATCACTCGGGAAAACGGAGGGAGGCGAGCATCTGTTCCAGCTTGGCGGATTCCCGCCGGTAAAAATAAAGCTTCCGGATGGGCCAGAGAACTCTCCGAGCAACTCCGACAGCAAAGAAGACCTGATGCAGGGTCTCGATCAAGTGATGAAAAGAATGAAAGAATGGGAAGGGAAAATAAACCAACTGAACCCGAACTGCAAAGTAAAGCATGATGGTTTCGGTTGGCTGAACGCACGGGAATGTTTTGCGCTTGTCGACATGCATTTCCGCCATCACCTGCGGCAGAAGAAGGAATTGGAACGAGAACTGGGGATAAGCGAATAAAAGTGTACCGGTACAGTTGTGTTGCTTACGTATTGCCGAATCCTCTCTGCATCTCTACAATGAGACTACATGGCCGCCAGCACTTTGGGGGCAATTAGTAAAATCCGAGGTGATCCCCTGATGTATCGCATGACAAGAGAGGAAATAAAAGCATATTTGAACAGGATCGGAATTAAGGAGATACAGCCGCCTACTAAGGAATATTTGTTTGCACTGCATCAAGCTCATGTGAATGCTCTTTCATGGCAGACCGTGGATATATTTGCAGGTAAACCGGCAGCGATAGGGTTCGAACAATCCGTCCGGCTTGTACTGAATGACAAGAGCGGATACTGCTTTCATCTGAACGGCGCATTCAGTTCGCTGCTTCATTCTTTAGGCTATAAGGTCCATTTGCACCGCGCCGGCGTACAGCCGTTGGGAGAGCAGCCGAGAGTGAATTCGTTTCATTTGAGTCTGAGCGTTGACCTTGTGAATGAAGCGGAAACGGAGGAGCGATGGATTGTTGACGTGGGGCTGGGTGATATGCCGTATGAGCCTATTCCGCTTCGTTACGGCATGTATGAGCAGGGGCCATTGAGCTATAAAGTCGTTCAATCCGGCGCTGTGCCTCAGGGTTGGCGTCTCGTGCACGATCCGTTGGCTTCTTTTGCAGGGGTAGACATTGATGCTGCCGTCCTGGGAAGCTTGGAGGAGTTTATGCCGAAGCATGAATTCTACAGCCGCTCTCCGGAATCACCATGGGCACGTATCTTTCTGGTTAGGCAGAGAAATGCAAGTCAGAGTAACGAGCTGCGGGGCTGCGTCTGGAGCAAGAGAGACAAGAACGGTTTAGCTAAGGTCGAGGTGGCAAGTAAGTCGGAGTGGCTGGACCTTCTGAACGATGTCTTCGGGGAACGTCTTGCCGGTTACAGCGCCTTGGAGAAGGATGACTTATGGAAAAGGGTGGAAGCCGCCCACGTCGAGTGGAAAGCTACCAAGGCACTGAGTTAGGCCTTTATGGGTCCGGATAAGCCAGCAACAGTTTTGCCGCATGTATAAAGGAAACGGTCTGATCGCAAATAAACAGTCAGGCCTTTTTTGCCGTTTTCCTTCACAAGAGCAGACTTGCTAGACAATTAGCCGGCCCTCATGAACCTATATATATTCTGCCAAGAGCATCAATGCCAAGCCTTGACCGTACAGCGTGTCTTTGAATGGAATCCGATTATAATCCTCAACGCTATCCTTCACTGGGGTCCCACCCGATACTCCGGCAACTCTGCCTTCTTCATCAATCTTGTCAACGATTGCCGAGGCCGTGCGGTCGGCGGCTTCAAGAAACTTCTTGTCCAGAAGGCCGCACTCGATAGCTCGAATAATTCCTGCCGCTATGCCGGCACTCCCCGATGTCTCTTCATAGAAAACAGGCCGATCCAGGACGGTGTGCCATAATCCGCCCGCGTTCTGGTAACCGATCAATCCGTTCATCAGGCGAACATACCGGTCATGTAATCCGGGAGGAATGTCCACGAGATGGATGATGCTTTGCAGAATGCAAGGCAAGCCAAGAGCCACCCAGGCATTCGCCCGTGTCCAACGGGCTGCAGACATGTGGCTGCGCTCCCCGCAGTTCCAGCCGTGAAAGAGTACGCCGGTCGTATCGTCCTGAAGCAATCGAAGGTGCAATTCCAACTGGAGCAGCGCTTCCTGTGCAATTTCCTTCGAATTCAGCATTTTCGCTGCCTCAGCCATGAAGTATACGGCCATATAGACCGTGTCCGCCCAAACTTGCTCCGGAAACAACGCATTTTCAGTGACGGTATGCTCCAGCGCTCCTTCGCGGGTTCGAGGCGCTTCATGAAGAAGCCAGCAGGCCGCCGCTCGAACGTCCTCCTTGTAGCTTTCCTTTGGATTCAAATTATACAAGGCCGGTAAAATGGTATAGGGGGCAGTGGAATTCACGGTTCGGTGGAGCCGTGATTTATCGCCATTACGAATTGCCCAGTCCGTCAAATAGCGGAGCAGTTCGTTGTGCCCGGTTTTCTCGTAATATCGCAGAATCGATATGACCCCGACTCCGGGAATCCAATCCCACAGATCCATCTTCATGCGTGTATCCGCTGATTTACCGGAAATCATAAACGCATAGACGGAAGCGGCTTTAGTTAGGGCCAAATCAGATGAAATAGCATAATTTCGCAAATACAGTCCCTCCAAATGATAAAGGATTCATTTCTCCTTCATTATATATAATAGACTGCCTGCATACTTTCACCATGTTGTTTGAATTTATAGAAATATTGCGCTGTCGCGTTCCGGTATTCATAGAACTAGTATAGGGGATAAAGCCTATAACGGATATAACAGCTTGCTAGTTGCTATTGAAGATAGCAATATTCCTATAATTCATCGCAAGATGAATGAAGATTCCCCGGATTGCCTTTGCTATAATAAAGTCATAGAAATTAAAGCGCTTACAGAGAGTCTATCGCAAATTAAGGGGGAACCATTTGTATGAAAAAGAAATTATCGGTTATTGCCGCTTCGTTAGCCGCATTATGCGCACTATCAGCTTGCTCAGGAGGGAAGGGCTCACAGGAGAATGCCGGTACGGGTTCGCCGCAGGCAGAGTCCAAACCGGTTACCATCAAAATATACCAGTGGGTCGCCGTATCGGATGAACAATGGCAGCAGCTTTTCGTAGAACCTGTGAAAAAGAAATATCCTCACATCACCTTAGAGCAAGTAGTGAGAGGCAAGGGAACCAACCCGGATGAATTGGTTGCTTCAGGTGAATTTCCGGACATTTTCACCATTACGAACGATATTCGAACCTATGCGAACCTTGGTCTAACCCAGGACATGAGCCCATTAATGAAAAAGGAAAATATGGATATAAGCAAATTTGATCCGGCCTTTACTGAGAGAAGCAAGGCGGATGGCCAGCTTGTTGCGTTTCCTTTTTACAGCAGTCCTACCGCTTTATATTATAATAAAGATATCTTTGATAAATTTGCCGTCCCTTATCCGAAGGACGGGATGTACTGGGAGGATATTATCAATCTTGCCAAGCAGGTCTCGAAGATGGATGCCGGCTTTCAATATAAAGGGATGCATCCGCAAAGCATATTTGCTATGAAGGGCGGGCTGCCGATTGATCTGCTGGATGCCAAGACCGACGCGCCGACCATCAACAACGATCAATGGAAGCAGATGTTGACCCTATATTCGAATCTGGTGATGATTCCGGGCAACGAGCCTAAGGGCGGAGCTTTTGCAGATGTAGTGAACGCCTTTGTCAAGGATAAAAACACGGCAATGGTCATTTCCAATATGATGCCGTCCCTTCAGGAGGCTTCCAAGAACGGGTTGAACTGGGACATGGTGCAGCTTCCAAGCTACAAAGGCTACGACGGCCTTAAGGGATTGGGAGATACGATGTATGTAGGGATTAACAAGGTCAGCAAGTATCAGGAAGATGCCATGAAGGTCCTTTCTGTCCTCACATCAGAGGAAGTACAGTCGACGATGGCCAAGAAATACGGGTATTATCCGGTGTTATCGAGTAAAGCAGTTAAAGATTCATTCGGTACCGAAATGGAATTCCTGAAAGGGAAAAATGTCCAGGCTATCTACAAAGGACAGATCGCTCCGTATATGCCGAGCTCGACGTATTCCAGCCATGCGGATGTTCGTAAAATATTTAACGCGAAAGTAGCGGACGTTGTGGCAGGCAAAAAAGATGTGAACACCGCACTGCGTGAAGCAGACGAGGAGATTACCAAGATCATGCCGCAAATCAAACAAAAATAGGGATTACGAATACAAGGATTCAGCCTTAGGGGCTGGATCTTTTTTTCTATACGCTTCTCAAATAAGGATGATATTTTATCCCTATACTGATTTTTTCCTTAAGCATCCTGGTAAGAGTTATGTTATATTTTGGATAAACGAAAGCAGGTAGGGTTCCTATAACCGCAGTTGAGGAAAGGATGACAGGTTCATGTCCATTGTGATTACCGGAGCGAATGGCCAATTGGGAAGTCTGGTTATCCAAGAGCTGTTACAAAGAATCGATGCAAAACAAATCATTGCTTGTATAAGGGACGCCGAGCGTGGAAAATCACTGGAGAAGCTCGGTATAGAGTTACGATACTGCGACTACGACCGCCCGGAATCGCTGCCGGCTGCCTTGAGAGGAGCGAAGCAGCTATTATTCATTTCCAGCTCACACCAAGACGATGCCGTACGGTTGCTCCAGCATGAGCGGGTAATTGAAGCTGCCAAGCAAGCGCAGGTTCAGCATATTGCTTATACCAGCTTTGCCTATGCGGAACAAGGCTCGATTTCGCTGACACAACTGCATGTGAACACGGAGCGGGCTATTGCTGCATCAGGCATCCCTTATACGATTTTTCGCAATGCGCTGTATACGGATATTGTCAAAGCCTTCGGCCTAGATGCGGCCATTGCTTCAGGAGAGCTGGTTGTGCCTCCCGGCGAGTGGACATTCAATACAGTAACCAGAGAGGATCTTGCTGCCGCCATAGCAGCGGTTCTTTGCGAACCTCTAAATCAAGGGAGAAGCTATGAGCTTACGGCTTCACAATCGTGGACCATGGAGGATCTGTCGGCAGCAATATCCGAGCTTGCAGGGAAAACCATATCGGTCCGCAGGGACGCGCAGATGAAGCACTGGGTCTTCGGATTTCTAAGCCAAATCAATACAGTCTCCACTTCTGTCGATTTGCAAACCATTCTGGGAAGACCTGCCACATCACTAAAGGAGACCCTGCGCCAATTCGTGGAGGATACTAAAGGGATCTAGCATTACTTCAGCAAATGTCAGAAAGAAGTCATCCCTGCCAGCACATCCTGTCCAGCAGTTCTGATACAATAAGAATCAAAATGCGGCATCAGCGACATTGGAGCGTTGTGGTAGAAGAGGGGAATTTAGGTATGTTCAGCGGCAGGCGTTGGTATGGACTCGTGGTACTCATCATGGTCATTGATCTCATTTATGTGATATATATGAATTATATCCATGATCCGTTTGCAGCTGAATTTCTGAAGCATAAGATTGGTTTGAAAAAAGAGGTTCAGCTTCCGCTATGGCTTCATGTGATGTATATCCATATAGGCTTTGCTTGTCTGGCAATGATAACGGGCGCCCTTAACTTCTCGCAAAGGTTGTTGAGCCGGCATCGCCGATTCCATCGCATCAATGGATACGTGTACCTGGTTTCCATTTTACTCGTCGACCTGACCTCAGGGTATATGGCACCTTATGCAACAGGCGGCAGGATGAATAGCATAGCATTCAACCTGTTAAATCTGCTGTGGCCGATTTTTACTGTCGGGGCCATAGTGCACATCAAAAAGAAACGGCTTATCAAGCATCGGGAATGGATGATGAGGAGCTATGCGCTTTGCTTCACCAATTTTCTGACTCACCTTATTACGGCTGTAATATCACGTGGATTCGGATGGACTTATCCAGCTAGCTATTCGATAGGGGTATACGGAGCTGTCATTCTGCTGCTGTTAACCCCGGAGCTCCTTATTCGACGACAGCGAAAACATCGTGAACCATAAGACACTGCCGCCTTTAGGGTTAGTACACGAAGGGACGGAGGGATCGGGCCTATGCAACAAGCGAACAATGTTCTAGGCAAAGTGACCTGCTTTATAACAAGGGAGCGGAATGGCGAAGCCGAGCTGCTCCTTTTCCGGCATCCGAATGCTGGCATTCAATTGCCTGCGGGAACTGTCGAATTCGATGAAGAGTTTAAGGATGCGGCTCTGCGCGAAGCCTTAGAAGAGACCGGGTTAGAGGAGTTCGGTTCATGTGAATACATCGGAGAACAGAAGCTTCGGCTTCCAGGTGACAAATATGCAACCTTTCATAACGCCAAGGTTTACTCAAGACCGGACTTTATGAGCTCCCATTGGGCCGAGATAAGAAGAGGCATTCAGGTGGATTACGTTCGCGAACAGGGGGAATTCGTCCAGATATCTTACATAGAAGAGGACCAGTATCCGGATCCGAACTATATTTCCTATCAAATTACGGGATGGGTGGACCGTAAGGATCTGGCATGTGAGGTATTGCGGAGGTTTTATCATTTGCGCAGCAATTGCACCAGGGATGAATGGGAGATGGAAGCAGATCATCATGTATTCCGTTTGTTCTGGGCTCCGATGAGCAGATTGCCCGACATTGTAGCGCCGCAGCAGCGGTGGGTTCATTATGTAACCGAGGAGCTGCGCTATTCGTTCTAGAGGATAAGGGGCCCCCCGCGAAATGCCTGAATCCGCTTCGGAGCTATGGCTTTGTTTTGTAGGGGGGGATGAATCAGGAAATTTTCACCGAAATTTAAATCCGAGTAAAACAATCCGAAAAAAAGGATAGCTTTTTCACAATACCTATGTTATTGTAGTTTTGTAATTCCTATTACAACTTTACAGGAGCTGTACATGCCAAAGAAAAAAAATAGCGTTGTGCTTTCCATCCGCTTAGATGAGCAGGCTATCCAGGCTGTCGATCTACTCGTTGAATCCGGACTGGAAACCAATCGTTCAAGAGCGGTCTCGCATCTTGTATCCAAGGGCATTCAAGCCTCGGAAGAGCTGCTCAAGAAGGCTCAGGTTCTTGCGGATCATGTACATCAGCTTAGAAACGAGATGCTTGAGGCTGTCACGCATAATAATTTGAAGAAGGTGACAGAGCTTATCGGGAAAGATTCCTCCCTAGTCAATGCAAGCAACAGCAAGGGAGAGACAGCCGTGCTTATCGCAACCTACATGCGTGCTAACGACATTAAGGAGCTGCTAATCAATCATGGTGCCGAGCTGAATATTTTTGAGGCGGCGGCAGTCGGTAACACGACACGAGTGAAGAAGCTGCTGCAGCAAGCTCCGGAGTTGATTTCGGCCTACGGGCCGGACGGGTTTCAGCCGCTTTCGATGGCGGCGCATTTTGGCAATACCGAGACTGTGAAGCTGCTGCTTGATCTCGGGGCGGATGTAAACGCAAGAAGCAAGGACGGCAGCCTGAACAATATGGCGATCCATGCAGCAATCATGGGGAATTATGAGCATA
Source organism: Paenibacillus vulneris (assembly GCF_039543185.1). Lineage (NCBI taxonomy): Bacteria > Bacillati > Bacillota > Bacilli > Caryophanales > Paenibacillaceae > Paenibacillus > Paenibacillus vulneris. The sequence continues at coordinate 174,026 of NZ_BAABJG010000015.1, forward strand.
TTATCCAAATGCTGATCCAGTATGGCGCAGATGTTCATGCCAAATGTGAAGGCAGCTTGCGTTCAGGTTACACGGTGCTGCATGTTGCTGCTTATTTCGGACGTGATTGTCTTGTTAAGCTGTTTTTGGAGTATGGGGTTGACCCGACAGTGAAGAATGCGGATGGCGAGACAGCACATCAAATCGCAGTACATAAAGGGCATCTGCTCACCGCAGCGCTCTTGGGGCCGTAAGGGTCAAGCAAGTAAGCCAGAGAACTTTTTGTCATTAATCCCACTTATATGATGGGAATAATGTAGATTGTATCTACCGGACAGCCGGAGAGACACTTGTTGGTTCAGTGTGTCTTTCTGGCTGTTTTTTATTTTGGGAATGGGGGAGTATTCGATGCAGTACAGGAAATTAGGACGAACCGGTTTGAAGATTTCCGAGATCAGTCTCGGAACTATGGCCTTCGGCAGGTGGATCGATGAGAGGTCCTCGGCTGCCGTGCTGGATCAGGCGCTGGATGCAGGAATCAATGTCATTGACACGGCAGATGTTTATGGAAGAGGAATGGACCTGGGAGACCCGAGCTTGTCGGGAGAATCGGAGGCGATTCTTGGCAATCTTTTGAAAGGACGGCGTCACGATACGATCTTGGCGACCAAGGTAAAGGCGCCCGTAGGGAAGGGGATCAATGATTCCGGGCTTAGCCGGTACCATATTTATAGAGCGTTGGAGAACAGCTTGCGCAGGCTCCAAACCGATTATATCGATCTATATCAGGTGCATGGGTTCGATCCGGAAACCCCATTGGAAGAAACTCTTGGAGCGCTGGATGATCTGGTTAAGGAGGGGAAGATACGGTACATCGGCTGCTCCAACTTTGCAGCTTGGCAGTTGGCCAAGGCTCATGGCATCAGCGCGCTCCATAAGTGGAACCGCTTCGAGAGCATCCAGCCCGAATACAGCTTGATCACGAGGGACATTGAGCAGGAGCTCGTACCGTATGTCCAGTCGGACAACGTCGGAGTTATCGTGTACAGTCCGCTTGGTCGCGGGATCTTGACCGGCAAATACCGCAAGGGCGAAGAGCCTGCGGCCGGAAGCCGATTGGCGGCGGGAGAGAAGAGATTGGAGCTTCTGCTCAGCCACAATCCCGCATATGAGCTGGTAGAAGAGATTCGGCCATTAGCGGAAGCCAGAGGATGGACCTTGGCGCAATTTGCCCTATCCTGGGTACTCAGCCATTCCTATATCACCTCCGCTATTCTGGGTGCCTCCAAGCCGGAGCATATTACGGACGCGATCAAATATGCCGACCAGAGACTGACGCGGGAAGAATTGGATCATATTGACGAGATTTCTCGCAAATTAAAACACATTCGATAAAAAGGGGATGTCATCCATGACACAGCAAACGAATCGCAAGCTTCATTTGGGTTTATTTCTTTTTTCAACAGGCTATCATCCGGCCGGTTGGCGGCTGCCTGAGGCGGTTGCGGATGGTGCCTTCGATCCTAAGTTTTTGCAATATGTCGCCAAGCGGTTGGAGGAAGCGAAGTTCGACTTTTTCTTCCTGGGAGATGCTCTTGCCACTAGCGCCGATATGCAGTATCAATTCCCGTCCCAGATGGTTCGGATGGAGCCCTTCACGATGATCGCCCATTTGACTGCAGTGACGGAAAAAATCGGTTTGATCGTAACGGCGAATACGACCTATGCGGAGCCTTACCACATTGCCCGGCAAACCGCTTCACTGGATCATCTGAGCGGAGGCCGTGTCGCCTGGAATGTTGTGACGGGCGCTGATGTCAGAGCAGCGTTGAACTTCAGCAGAGACAAGCACTGGGATAATGCCAAACGGTATGACTACGCGGACGAATTCGTTCAGCTTGTCAAGGATTTATGGGATACCTGGGAAGATGATGCGTTCGTAAGAAACAAGGAAACCGGCGTTTATGTCGATGAGAGTAAGGTCCATGCGCTTCATCATAAAGGCGAACATTTCTCTGTGGCGGGTCCTCTGAATGTTGCGCGGCCTCCGCAAGGGCAAATTCCACTGCTGTCTGCAGGAACCTCGGAGAGAAGCCAGGAGCTGGGAGCACGCTTCTCCAACGTTATCTTTACCGGGCAAATCTTGATCGAAGAAGCGCGTAAATTTTATGCAAGCGTCAAAAGCAAGCTAGCCAAGTACGGTCGTTCGAAGGATGAGCTGTTCATCATGCCTGGACTCGTTCCGTTGGTAGGGCGCACCAAGGAAGAGGCGCATGCCAAATATCGCGAGCTCAGCTCCTTGATTGTCACTGACTTTAATCTATCTGCATTGTCTGCCCGAATCGGAATTGATTTAACAGGCTACCCGTTAGATGGACCGCTGCCCGATCTGTCGCTTTCCACTTTAAACGACAACAGTGCCGAGCAGCTCGTCCGACTAGCGCAAAATGCAGCCGGCCACGACGATATCACGTTGAGAGAGCTGTTCTACTACTTTGCTGCCGTAGTCAGAGGGCATCTGCTTATCGTCGGAAGTCCGGAGGAAATTGCGGATGAGATCGAACGCTGGTTCGTGAACGAAGCTGCGGACGGCTTCAACCTATGCTCTCCTTACATGCCTGGGGGATTGGATTTGTTCATCGACCTCGTCGTTCCGGAGCTTCAAAAACGCGGTTTATTCCGTACGGAATACGAAGGAAGCACGTTCCGGGAGCATTTCGGCCTTCCGCGTCCCGAGAACCGTCTGGCGAAGAAAGATGCCGTCCTGAAAAAGTAATTTGCACACAACAGAGCAGCTGAGGAAGCGAGGGAAACGTATGGGCGGCAGCAAATCCATTTTGGCTAACTGGCGGATTATCATCGCTCAGATCCTATTTTTACTGCTGGGGCTTGGTCTTATCGAGTATATCGTACGGGCGGAAATCGTCGGACCTCTGTATTTATCCAAGCCTACACAGGTAATCGACGAAATCATTGGCTTGTTTACGAACGGCATTATTTTTCATCACTTATTCGTTACGCTCGGGGAGTTTGCGGCAGGCTATGTGCTCTCCGCTGCGGCGGGGATAGGAACGGGCTTGTTCCTGGTGCTGGTCCCAAGGGCGGAATCGTTCTTTCGCCCGTTCCTGTCCGCACTGCTGGCGGTCCCGAAGGTGACCATCATTCCGCTCTTGATGCTGTGGCTTGGCATCGGGTTATCACATAAGGTTGCCATTGTGTTCCTGTTCTGCTTCTTTACCATCGCCTTTAATACAATTACAGGAATCAAGCAGACGGCGGACAATCATTTGAAGGTGGCGAAGGTCTTTGAGGCTACCAAATTCCAGACGATTACAAAGGTGATACTGCCCTCTGCAGCATCAACGATATTCGTCTCGTTACGAGTATCGGCTGCTACCGGTCTGGTAGGGGCATTATTCGGCGAAATGATCGCATCCAAGGATGGCCTTGGCAACCTGCTGGTTCAAGCGACGTCCACATACGATACGGCCAAAGCATTCGCGATCATTACCGTCGTCACGATCGTATCGGTACTAATTATTGCAATCATTGATCTGCTGGAAAAAAGAGTCGTGCTGAAATGGAAATCTTACTAAAATGGTTGGCATTCACATAGAGGGAGAGAGAAGAATGAAAAAAACATCATGGCGGGGAGTAGGAATTCTGACAATAGCAATGGTGATGGTGCTTACCGCCTGCTCCACTGGCTCCAAAGGCGGACAGGAATCCAAGAGCTCTGCAACATCGTCTTCCGAAGGAGCGCAGCAGCTTCAAAAAGTTCGCTATGCGGCGTTCAATGGCGTTAGCGGCCTGGCCGTCAATTTCGGCGCCGAGAAAGGATTTTTCAAGGAAGAAGGACTGGATGTCGAGTTCGTAACGACACAAAATCCGATTGAAAGCTTGACCAGCAAAGATGTGGATATTGCAGACGTTGCAACCACAACGGCGATCATTGCTGCGGGAAAAGGAGCTCCGATCAAAATCGTGTCCTCCATGTTCCGTACGAAAGGGCCGTTTTATCTGGTAGCTGCGCCCGGTATCAATAGTGTAGAAGAATTGAAGGGGAAAAAAGTCGGAGCAGCCGCCTTTGGCAGCGGATTGGACGTCTATACTCAAGTCATTCTTAAAAAGCATGGCTTAAGTAAAACGGATGTAACCTACTTGGCTAATGGTGCGAACGAGGCGGCTTATGCCAGTCTTACTTCAGGGCAAGTCGATGCAACCATTATTCATGAGCCATTTGCTTCCCTTGTCGAAGTAAACGGAAAAGGAAAGATATTAGCGAAGGGGTGGGATTATCTGCCTACCTTCCACACCGGGGTTCTGGCTTCGAGCAACGAGGTGATAGCCAAGAAGCCTGAGCTGATCGAGAAGCTGCTTCGAGCCTATTTCAAATCGCAGGAATATGCTAAGAGTCATCCGGATGAGTACAAGACTTATTTCTTATCCAAGATCAAGATAGATCCGGCAGCAGTAGACAAAGCCTTCGAGCGGGAAAAAGTTTTGTGGGAAAATAACCCTGACGTCGATAAAAAGGCGCTGCAGGATACACAGCAGGTTCAACTGGAGCTCGGGCTGCAGGACAAAATTTATGATGTAGACAAAATCATTGATTTGCGGTTCATCCCCAAGAAGTAACTAGAAAGACGAGGTGTGAGTATGGCCGGGTTTACGCTTCAAGCGGTTTCCAAAAGATACGGTGGCTCGAGTCCCACCCTGACCCTATCGGACATTAATCTTACCATTAGGGATGGAGAATTTATCAGCATTCTCGGCCCGAGCGGCTGCGGGAAGAGCACTCTGCTTGAGATATTAGCCGGTCTTCAGCTTCCCACATCAGGGGAAGTGCTGCTGGATGGCAAGAAGCTGCGCGGACCCGGGATCGAGCGAGGTGTTGTATTCCAGGACCCGTCCCTATATCCTTGGAGAACGATCTTCCAGAATGTCGGAATCGGGCTGGAGCTTCGCAAAATACCCAAATCGGAAAGAAAGGACATCGTCCAATACTATTTGAACATGGTCGGTCTGCAGGGCTTTGAGCATAAATATCCCCATCAATTGTCCGGGGGGATGAAGCAGAGAGCGGGTATAGCCCGTGCTCTGGCGAACAGCCCGGAAGTACTGCTGATGGATGAGCCGTTCGGCGCCGTTGACCATTTGACCCGGCTGCAGCTGCAGGACGATCTGTTGCATATTTGGGAAAAAGAGAAAAAAACGGTGTGCTTTGTTACGCATGATGTATCCGAGGCAGTATTTTTGGGGGATTTGGTTGTTCTCTTATCTCCAAGACCTGGCAAAATACAGAAAATATTTGACATCCCTTATCCGAGACCCCGAAAACGGGACGACGTGCAGCTGCTGAAGGTCCAAAATGATATTTATGCGGCAATCCATCAAGTAAAAACGCAGGAAGATCTCGAATTTGTAATATAAACCAAATTGTTGAAGGGAGTACTGATCCCATGTCTAACTCAGCAATAGTTGGAATTGAATGGCTGCAGATTCGTCTCAAAGAAGGAAATGTCGTCATTGCGGATGTGCGCTTTAACCCCAAAGAAGCGCTGTATGGCAAACAAGCTTATGAGGCCGGACATCTGCCGGGGGCTGTGTTCATCGACTTTAAAGCGGATCTGACGGACCCTGCAGGCGAGCATGGGGGGCGGAGCCCGCTTCCGTCACCTGAACGGCTTGCCAAGCACTTTGGCTCTCTAGGGATCGATACCTCCACTACGGTAGTCGTTTACGAGGATGTGAACGGGCCGGCGGCTTCACGCTTATGGTGGGTACTCCAATATATTGGAGTCGAGGATGTGCGTATATTAGACGGGGGCTTCCAAGCATGGGCGGAGGCCGGACTACCCGTCAGTACAGAGAAACCGCTGTCTGAGGCACGCGTGTTGATCCCGGCCGTTAAGGAAGATTGGATCGTAGATGTCCATACTGTGAAGGCGGTTGTCCAAGGGGAAAAGAACGGCAGGCTGATCGACTCTCGGGACCGGAACCAGTACCTGGGTATAGAATCGCCGTTCGACCCGGTAGCGGGTCATATTCCAGGAGCGTTGAATTACTTTTGGAAGGATGGGCTTGAAGCAAGGGGGACCTGGAAATCGTCTGAAGAACTGGAGCAGCGATTCAGCGAGCTGTCCAAGGAGGAAGAACTCATCGTCTATTGCGGTTCCGGTATATCGGCAACGCCGAATGTGTTGGCATTGAAGGAGGCCGGGTTCAAGAACGTCCGGCTGTATCCGGGCAGCTGGTCGGATTGGATCAGTTATAAAGACAATCCTATTGCAACAGGAGACGAATAACTTTACTTTATAAGAGAGAAGCTGCGGTTAGCTGCCTGCGAGGCAGTGGCTGCGGCTTTTTTAACATTAGCGGGTTGAGTTCGCTTCAGAGCTAAAGTTTCACTTTATGGGGTTATTTTGCCTATCAGCGGTAAGCCTGTCCTGGTTCCAACCTTACCGGTATTATAGTATGATAGAAAGCAAAGTTTACTTTCATAAAGATAGGGGAAACGTAAATGAATAAATTCAATACCTTTGAGGATGCGGAGAGTTTGGCTGGCAAAGGCATTAGTGCCATTATGGACGGCTCCCTGGTATCCGATGAAGCCAAGCTGTTCATGAGCCCGGAGGATACGATAACGAACCAGGCCCGTATTCGGATTTATACAGAGGATGGGCGCGGCCATTCCGACCACTATGTTCTGGAGTGCAGGTCCCGTGCAGGAACTACTGGAACTTATCTTTTATGCATTTTGATAGGAAACGGTACTAGCTTCATGAACTATTCTGCAGATGACATGCTTTCCTTCCGTGACGAGTGCGACGCGAACGATATTGTATTTCAACGGGACCAGCCGGTGCTCTGTTATTCTTACCGGGGCATCGCAGTTGTCGGCCAAGAGACTGTGGCTGCAGCATTTTGAATAAACTACAATCCTCCATAACATTATGGGGGATATTTTTATTCCCGGCTATTCGATCTAGGTTGGTGAAAGCTATGTTTTTCATATTTTTCATATGGGCGATTCCATGATAGAATACTTCTTGCTGACTATGGGACGGGGAGAGGGGCTTCCTGGTCGATCGGTCGTTCAGCTGTACTAAAAAAAGGAGAATACATCATGCTTGCCAAATCATCGTTTCCTTTGCTTCTGTTAAATATGTTTCTTGCCATGCTTAGTACGGGAATCGTGATCCCGATCCTTCCCGAGCTGCTCAATGAATTCGGGGCTGGTGGACAAGCGGCAGGATATCTGGTTTCGTGCTTCGGATTAACCCAGTTTATTTTCTCGCCGATTGCAGGCGACCTGTCGGATAAATACGGGCGCAAGCCTATGATCCTTATCGGTCTGTTCTTATTCGCATTATCGAACCTGATTGCGGCTGTTGCCGGGGATTTATCGCTGCTTTTCCTTTCCCGTTTAATCGGAGGAATTGGCTCTGCGGCGTTGGTGCCTTCCATAATGGCGTATGTAGCGGATATTACGACGAATGATCAGCGGGGCAAAGCGATGTCGTTGCTAGGAACGGCCATGACCTCAGGCTTCATTATCGGGCCGGGAGCCGGCGGCTTGCTTGCGGAGCTTGGTATCCGATTCCCATTCTATGCATCTGTAGGGATAGGCCTTCTTGCGATGCTGTGCAGCCTGAAGCTGCTCCCGGAACCCACTACCGCAGATCAGAGACTCATGCAGAGGGAGTCCAAAAACAAGAAGGAGAACATCCTCCGCCAGATCATCCTGTCGGTAAGATCCAAGTACTTTATTCTGCTGCTCATGGTATTCGCGCTGACCTTCGGACTCATGCATTTCGAAGCGATTTTTCCGCTGTTTGTCGTACAAAGCTATGGATTTGACACGCGCGATATAGCGGTCCTGCTTACGGTATGCTCCCTGATTGCTACAGTCAATCAGCTTGTATTGACAGGGAAGCTTACTCGATGGATGGGGGAGAAGAAAGTGATCAGCTCCATGCTCGTCTTATGCGCCGTATCGCTTGTGTGCCTGCTGTTGTCGGGGAACTTTATTTATGTGATGTTCATGACGATGCTATTCTTTACCTTCAACAATATTTTGCGCCCGACTCTCAACACCTTGTTGTCCAAGGAAGCGGGGGATGAGCAAGGGTTCGTGGCCGGCCTAAACAATGCTTATATGAGTCTCGGCAACATATTCGGTCCGGGTCTCGCGGGAATCTTATTCGATATCCACATAAACCTCCCGTATTTGTTCGGTGCTTGTGTGCTGGTGGTCAGCAGTATTATAGCGGCGACGCAAATTGGGAAGAAGAGAGCGGCTGTAAGAAACCAATCTATTGTTTAACTAGGATTCGAAGTTTATCAAAGGAAGGAGCTTGCCTTTTGGCGAGCTCTTTAATGTTTCAACACGCATGGGTCGGTGAGACATGAGGCGGTAGTCAGTTATGGTCTACTATTTTATTTCAGGTTCACAAAATTCAAAATATGTTTACATAATATATTCTATGTTATCTTATCAATAAAAGTATACATATTAAATGTTATGTAAACAAATTTCTTGCCGTTTAACAATGATCATGCTCATGGCATAATTACGTTTGGAAATCGTATAATAAAGTCTATCAATCGCTAGCAGATGACAACCACTTGTCGAAGCAATTTTTCAGAAGGAACGGATGCCGGATCCAAGTGAATCTCTCATTTGCCCTGGGAGCTATATATAATGTCATGGGGATTCTGATTAGGGCTCCCTTATTTTTTTGTACCAAATATGGAATACAATCTTTATCTCCAATTATTTGACCAAAAATTGGGGGCCGTTTTCACTAATTTTTGCCTTGTTCCTCCCGTTGGTGCTGCTGTTTGTATCTTTAGCCAGAAAAGGCTCGAGTGAGAGTGGGTCTTAAACGAAGCTTTACAAGGGGCCGCGGCCGCTTCTACAATTGAAGTAGGATGATCCTGCGAGAGCATCTTAATGGCCGAACTTTCGTTCTTAAGGGGTGAAGAGCTCATGTTTGTTGTGACAAACCAGGAAATGCGTACAATAGATGCCTATGCTATTGAAACTGTCGGGATACCGGCGATGGTCTTAATGGAAAATGCAGGGAGGGCTGTCGCCGAAGAAGTGACCGCTTATTCCGGCGGAAAGCTTCGCAGATGGGCAATACTTGTTGGAAAAGGCAACAATGGCGGTGACGGGGTCGTAGCGGCAAGACATTTGATCGAAGCGGGTATGGACCCGACCGTCATTTACATAGAAGATCCTGCGGGCTGGAAGGGGGAGAGTGCCGTTCAGAGCGCCATAGCCGCCCGATTTGGAGTACCGTCGCAAATTTATCAAAGCGGAAGTATCGATTGGCGTGATTATGACGGAATCGTGGATGCTCTCCTCGGAACCGGAAGCCGCGGAAAGCCAAGGGAATCCTATGCTCAATTGATATTGGAGGCAAATGCCTCCGGTCTGCCTATCATCGCCGTCGATATTCCAAGCGGATTGGATGCCGATACGGGTGAGGTACACGATCCTTGCATTGAAGCGGAAAGAACGGTTGCTCTGGCGTTCACCAAGAGAGGCTTGGAGCAATACCCTGGCGCCGGGCAAGCCGGGGAAGTCGTAGTTCGCCCTATTGGAATAGTAAGCGAATGGGCGGCTCTGCATGGTATCCGGACTTACCTGACGAATGAGGCCATGTTTAAGAACCGTTTCGGCTTCCGGGCTGGCAATGTAACTCGTCCGCAGGATTCCAATAAAGGGACCTACGGTCATGTTCTGGTTGCGGCCGGAAGCCGGCAGATGAGCGGCGCCGGTCATCTATGTTCAAGAGCTGCGTTGCGCAGCGGCTGCGGATTGGTGACATGGGCGCTTCCGGAGTCGGTGCAGCCGTCCATGATGGGAACCATACCGGAAATCATGCTTATGGGATTGAAGGATTCGGGCCTGGGCGATTGGTCTTCTATTCCCGCTTCGTCGGTCATCGAATTAGCCGACAAGAAGCGTTCGATAGTGATCGGACCGGGGATGGGGCGATGGGAGGGGGACAGCCAATGGCTACGTGAAATCTGGGGAACGTCAGACTGCCCGCTTGTATTGGATGCCGATGCGCTGAATATGCTTGCGGATGCGGATTTGGACCAATGGCCGAGCCGCAGATCGCCGGTCATCCTTACCCCACACCCTGGGGAGATGGCCAGAATGACCGGGCTCAGCATCCGGGACGTGCAGCGTGACCGGATCGAACTGGCCAGAAGCTATGCCGCACGGCATGGGGTTATTCTGGTATTGAAAGGCGCGCGGACCGTCATAGCGGAGCCGGACGGTGCCGTTACGATCAATACGACAGGCAATCCCAAAATGGCGGTCGGCGGAGCCGGAGACGTCCTTGCGGGTCTCATCGCCAGCCTGATTGCTCAAGGCTTTTCTGCCAAGCTGGCGGCTGTTTATGGCGTATATCTGCATGGGGAAGCCGGCGATCGTGCAGCAGCAGCAAGGGCTTTCTCCCGGTCGATTACGGCAGGGGATATCATCGATGAGCTGTAAAGTGCATTCGATGGACGTGAAGAATCACTTCTCGGTGCGATATTGCGATGGACTCATTCCTTCAAGCTTTTTGAATATTCGGGTAAAATAACCCGAATCCTCGTAGCCGACATAACCGGCAATCCATCCAACGGAAACGTGCTCCGATTTAAGCAATAGCTTGGCCTCCTCCATTCGCCGCTTTTGCTGAAAGTCCGTTAGGGTTAGCCCGGTTTCCTTTTTGAATTGTCTGGAGAGATGAGCGGGATGGACCTCGCATAATGCCGCCAGCTCGCGCATGTTTAAGGGCTGATTAAACCGGGTCGCGATATGCTCGGCCGCTTTTTGCACGGCGGGAGAATACCCTGCGATGGAACGCCGCCTCACCAGCTCGCAGTACTCCCCCGCCATGGTGCTCCATAACGCACTGAGCGAATCGATCGTATCCAATCGTTCGATTTGCTTGGAGAATTTCTCCGAAATCCGATGCAGAAATATAGGCTGCACATGACCGCGTTCCGCGGCAATCCTAAGCAGCGTGTTCAGTACGACCATGGCGTTTTTCAATGCCCGAACCGGCTGGTTCGGAAATCTCTCGGAAAAATCGAACAGATTGTTAACCTGCTTCGTGATTCGCTTGAGCTCCGATTGGTCCCCTTTCTCTACCGCCCTCATCATCTCTTTCTCTATCTGATACCTCAGCTCTATGAGTTCGACAAAGGAGTCATCAGACTGGCGCTTCAACAGCTCTGCCTGGGACAGTCTCGGTGATCCATTCTCTATATTCGTCGCATTCACAATCCGCAGCGGAGTTTGCCGGATGGAGCCAACTTGATCCAGTACATTCGCAATACTTTGAACCCGTGAGCTGCTGATCAGCTTCAAGCTGCGGTAATAAGCCTCCAGTTCTATCTGCTGTTGCGCGCCCAGCTTGAATCCATGGTCATGCCGGTTGGTACCGGGCACTTGCTCCAGGAAGGGGCCAATGACGATCGTCTTTGGGTCCTGCTCAGGAAGCTGTATATGCTTTGCCAAATAGGACAGGCTCATTTCATCGGTAAATAAACAGCATTCTCCATAAGATCGGCTTGCTTCAGCGATTAAGTACGGATACAAGCTCTGCTGCATGCCGCGCATAAAGTCCGGCATCGGATCCCGCTCGTGAGCCAAATAGAGGGAGCCATTGCTGTTCAGTACACTCGTATTGATGTCTGTGGAATGAAATAAGGTCAGAGTGGCAACCGTCAAATTCAGTTGGAGGCTCATGTACAATCATCCTTTTAGATATGTTATTGGAATCCTATATATGCAATTATAGTCCTAACGAGCGGCGTTAGAAAGCAGTATAATAACCCATACAGAATGACATTCATGATAAAAAGGAGCTAAAACTATGTTATATCCGATCATAACGGAATCGCGGGCTATCTTAGACCTGAATGGGATTTGGGGCTTTAAGCTGGATTCTGGTAAGGGCTTTCAAAAGAAATGGTATGAACAACCTCTAACGAATACCATCAGCATGTCAGTTCCGTCATCGTATAATGATTTGGGCGTTACCGCGGACATCCGCAATCATGTTGGCTGGGTATGGTATGAGAGAACGTTTACCGTTCCTAGGCAGCTCTTAACCGAAAGGATTGTGCTCCGATTCGGCTCGGCGACCCACACGGCCAAAGTTTATGTGAATGGCGTGCTGGTAACGGAGCATCAGGGAGGGTTCATGCCTTTTGAAACCGTTATCAATATGCATCTGCAGGGAGGAGCTAACCGTTTGACGGTCGCGGTGAACAATATAGTGGATGAAACCACACTGCCCGTAGGACTTTATAGTGATCAGGAGATTCCTGAAGTAGGCAGAGTGGTACGCAACCAGCCGAATTTCGATTTCTTCAATTATGCCGGCCTTCATCGTCCGGTCAAAATCTATACGACGCCTCATTCGTATGTCAAGGATGTAACGATTGTTACAGAGACGGAGGGGACCGATGGGATCGTTCATTATAAAGTGGATACCTCGGCTAAAGGGCAGGTGAAGGTGAGCGTTCTTGACGAGCAGAGCCGTCTGGTGGCAGAAGGGAATTCCGGGCAAGGCGTTCTTCGCCTTAGTAATGTGAAGCTATGGGAGCCCTTGGCTCCGTACCTGTACCAAATGAAGATCGAGCTGATCGAAAATGGGCAAACGATAGATGTATACGAACAGCCTTTCGGCGTACGAACCGTGGAAGTCAAGGACGGGAGGTTTCTTATCAACCAAAAACCGTTTTACTTCAAGGGCTTCGGGAAGCATGAGGACACGGCGATTCATGGAAGAGGAATCAACGAAGCGGCGAATGTTATGGATTTCCGCTTGATGAAATGGATCGGCGCCAATTCGTTCCGAACGGCTCATTACCCGTACTCGGAGGAAATGATGCGGCTCGCGGATAAGGAAGGGATCGTCGTGATCGATGAAACTCCCGCTGTCGGATTACATTTGAACTTCATGGCGATTTTCGGAAGCGGCGCAAAACGAAAAACATGGGAGGAGCTGAAGACAGCGGAGCATCATCGGCAGGTGATTCGCGAGCTGATTGCCCGAGATAAAAACCATCCCTGCGTCGTCATGTGGTCTATTGCCAATGAGCCTGCTTCCGAAGAAGAAGGAGCTTATGAATATTTTAAGCCCCTGGTTGAGCTGGCCAAGCAATTGGACCCTCAGCATAGACCGGTTACCATCGTGACCCATCTGATGTCTACGCCGGAAACCTGCAAGGTAGCCGAGCTCGTCGACGTATTGGCTTTGAACCGATACTATGGCTGGTATGTTCAGGGCGGAGATTGGGAGATGGCGAAGCACAAGCTCCGTGAGGAATTCCATGGCTGGGGCCGCCGCTGTCCAGGGAAACCGATCATCATGACGGAATACGGTGCGGATACCATTGCCGGGCTGCACGATGTGGACCCCGTCATGTTTACCGAAGAATTCCAGGTGGAATATTTGAAGGCTAACCACGAGGTTTTCGATGAATTCGGCAGCTTCGTTGGCGAGCAGGTGTGGAACTTTGCTGATTTTCAAACGAGCCAAGGCATCATTCGTGTACAGGGAAATAAAAAAGGCATCTTTACGAGGGACCGAAAGCCGAAATACGCGGCTCACGAGCTGCGCAAGCGCTGGCACGCGATACCTCACTTCGGATACAAGAACGAATAGGAACAAGGAGAAAAGAGGTTAGAGGGCGGGGCATTTCCTACGGTTCGTCCGCTAACCTGATTCTCTCCAGAACCATGCCAGATGGAGGCTGTGAATATGAATAGGATGATAGAAACCGTAAATCGTTCTGATCTTATGCCCACTAATCAGATGCGAAAATTTGGTATAAGAGATAAGATAGGGTATATGTTCGGCGATATCGGCAATGATTTGTTTTTTGGCTTGATCAGCGGGTACCTTATGCTGTTCTATACCGACGTGTACGGCCTCTCGGCGGGGGCTGCAGGAATGATCCTGTTGGTGGCCCGGGTACTCGATGCGCTTTTTGACGTTGCTTGGGGTACGTATGTTGATTCCAAGCCGGCAGGAAAGAGAGGAAAATTCCGTCCCTATTTGTTATATTGCGCATTACCGGTAACCTTGCTCGGCGTATTGACCTTTACCCATATCCCGGTATCGTCGGATTCGTTGTTGAAGGTATTGGTAGCCGCTGCACCTTACATTTTGTGGGGGCTGGCTTATTCGACCATCAACATTCCCTATGGTTCATTGGCATCCGTCATGACATCAGATCCGATTGAGAGAACAGGGCTGTCCACCTTCCGCACCCTTGGAGCTTTGTTAGCCAATGTGTTCATCATGGCGGCGGCACCATCGATCGTATTTGGAGCAGGCAAGACGCCAACGGCTTCCGGCTTCTTCCTTGTAGCTGTCATTTGCGCTGTTCTCGCCATCGGATTTTATTTGGGAGCATACGATTTCACGACGGAGCGAATTAAAGCAGCACAACCTGTTCAGGAAAAGGTCCAGCTCATTCGAACAATCAAGGGCTTGCTTCACAACCGCCCCTTGTTAAGGTTAATGCTGGCTTCCTTCGGAATGCTAGCTTCCATGCTTGTGAGTCAAGCGATAACGCCGTATTTGTTTAAGGATTATTTCCATAGCCCGGGCTTAATCTCCGCTTCAGGTCTAATTGGATTCGGAGCCAGCTTCGTCGCCATGCCGGTCATATCTCCCTTGGTGAAAAGGCTTGGGAAGAAGGAAACCGCGTCGGTCGGGCTGGCGATTACATTCATTGTAAGCGCTCTAATGTACGTGATGCCTATTACTAATGCTTATATGTATATGGCTTTAAACTGCATTTCCAACTTCGGCCTGGCCTTTATGAATATATTAATATGGGCGATGGTAGCCGATTGCATCGACTATCAGGAGAAGCTTACCGGCAAAAGGGAAGAAGGTACGGTTTATTCTATCTATTCTCTGGTACGCAAGATCGGGCAGGCCGTCGCGGGGGGAATCGGGGGCCTGGCGCTCGTGCTCGTAGGCTATAATTCGGGAGTGCAGACACAAACCGCAGAGGTCGCTATGGGAATCAAGAATATGATCACCCTCATCCCCGCAGCTGGCGCTTTGATCGCTTTCGTTGCCATGGTATGGGTCTACAATTTAACGAAGGAGAAGCTCGTCCTATTGAATGATGAGTTGACACAAGTACGCATGAAGTAAAGGATTTCATTGATGAGAAGTCATTGCTGAGAAGCCGGGCGGCGGCAAGCAATAACGGAGGATCAAGTCTATGTCTTCACGGGAGGCTAAGACCTGATCCTTTTGATTTACAAGGTAACCTTTTATCGTTCCATCATAAAACGAAGCTGGCGGATTAGGGAGCTGAGCTCCGGATTATTCTCGAGATACGATGCATAGACGCGAAGCAGGGTAGCGTTCGGCTTTTCCAGCTCCAGCTGCTCCTTCAGCAGCTTCAGAACCTCCAGCCATTCTTCTCTCATCGAAGCTGTGATTTGCAGCGATTGGATCTTGTTCTCGATTAGGATCAGCAATTCGCCGGCCATTTGCCTTTGGGTGATTTCGTCCATCGGATGAAGCTGATTAAAGGCAACGGTGCTTTCTCTGATCACCGGAGCCGGCTGCTGCCTTATCATGTCTTTGATAACGGAATCCATCCGCTCTACCAGGAACAGCGCCAGCTCAGACATCGGCAAAGCAATAGCTTTCTGAATGGCGAACGATAAATATTCCCTCAATAACCCCCGGTATATGATGACAATGTCCCAGATATAAGCTTGAACAGGTTCGCCGTAAGCCTCATAAAAGCAGTCCCGCAGCATCTTGAGCAGGGTCAGCTTTTTCTTCCGCCAAGCAATCTTAAAATGCTCGTTATCCTTTACCGGAAGCTCTTTGAACTCACTGGTAAAGTAATAGTTCTCCATCATGAATTGAAGCTGGAATTCGATCTTCCGCCGCAAGATCTCCTTAGAGGAAGCCACACCGCATTGCTGATCCAGTCTCCTGGCCTGATCGAACATCGTTTGATGACAGGCTTCAAATACGGCGGTGAATAAATCCTCTTTGGATGGGAATATTTTATAAATGCTTCCTTTGGCCATGCCGCACGCTTCTGCAATATCCTTCATGGACGCGGCAAAATACCCTTTTTCTTTAAAAACACCCATGGCCGTATGGATGATTTGTTGTCTTTTCAATTCTTCCAATCCGTCCACCCCCTCCGTATTTTGACATGATACCGCTTAAGGGTCAATAATGGAATTGACATCCGAAACTTACGGGTCATATAATGAACTCATTGGTTTTCATAAAACAAGAGGAGGTGAACCAAAGCGAATTGCTTTGGAAACTATGAAAATTGCTGAAGGTATCGAAATGCTGGAGCTGGCTGTACCCGGTACTCCGATGGTCATTCATCCTACCGTATTTTACGATTCAAATACTTATGTGTTGGCGGATACGGGGATGCCTGGCTGCCGCAATCTTATCCTCGATCTGATTCATAAAGCAGGGATTCAGCAAGCAGAGCCTCACACCATTATATTAACCCACCAGGATATCGATCATGTGGGTGGTCTTCCTCAATTCCTTCATGAGAGTCAAGGACGCATCGAGGTGCTTGCTCATCCGGATGACAAGCCCTATATCGATGGAGAGCTTCCGTTCATCAAGATGACTCCGGAAAGAAAGCAAACTTTGCTTCAGTCACTGCCGGATAACCTGCGGAAGCAGTTTGAGGATGCATTCTCCAAGTCAACAGAAGGGAATGTAACGCAAACCGTTAAGGACGGGGAAAGGCTGCCCATAGCCGGCGGTGTGGTCGTTATTCATACGCCGGGGCATACTCCGGGCCATATAAGCTTATATCATGAGCCCAGCAAAACCTTGATTGCCGGAGACGCCATGGTTGTAAGCGACGGAGAACTGCAGGGGCCGAATCCTAGGGTAACGCCGAATATGGAGCAGGCGCTTCAATCGCTTCATAAGTTTAAAGCCTACGATATTCAAGCCGTGATCTGCTACCACGGAGGCTTGTACCAGGGGAATATCCGTCAGCGGCTTGAAGAATTGACATCATCTGCTGTCTAAGGCCGAATTAGGAAAGTACGGCTGGCACATCAGAAATGGGGGAAATTCCTCTATACTTCGCTCGTAGGGGTTCTCGAAAAAGGTTGAACAGACCGGCTGTTTAATCGAATTCATCCGGATTATAAAAAGCTCTGTCTCCTGATAACAGGAAGCAGAGCTTTTCGTTATGCGGGGGAAAAGGGCAGCGTGAACTGGTTATCCGGACTTGCCTGCATGGAGGACCTTGCTGTTCAGTATGTCCATCGCATGATCCATCTCCTTAAGGTCACTATCGGATGCTTCACGGATCCGCTGAAGGAAGCGCGCTTCGATGAGCTTGAAGGCTTCATTCATCATACGTTCACCACCGGAGGTAAGACGGTACAATTGCTTGCGCCGGTCATCGGGAGCGTCGAATTTCTCACAGAGCTGCTTCTCGCACAGCTTCTTAAGCTCCCGGCTTGTATTCGGCATGGACATATGCTGACAATCGCTAACCTGGCTAGGGGTAACGGGCTGGCTGAACGCCATACTGGATTTATATAAGGAGGGCTTTGATCCGGTCCTTGTGTTCCATGAGAACAAACGCAGAAGAGATATGCATGCCGATCCTGAGCTGAAGACTTATCGGGAACAAATCCTGTGGGCGGATAAAATAGTATTGGTGTATCCGATCTGGTGGGGAAGACCTCCGGCCATGCTGCTGGGCTATATTGATAAAATGTTCGCCGCTAATTTCGCCTACCGCGATAAGAAGGGGCTTTTTCCGGAAGGGCTGCTCCAAGGAAAATCGGTCGTCTGTATTTCTACGATGAAGGGACCGGCCTTGTATCCACTGTTTTGGCTGAATAACGCTCACAAAATATTAATGAGAAAGGCATTATTTCAGTTTGTCGGCATGAAGAAGGTCAAATTTTTCGAGTTTGGTTCTATGGAGAGTCCAAGAGGGCGGCATGAGAAGAAGCTGAATAAAATATTCCGATATTTTAAAGCTATCCAGAGTTAAGTTTCCTGATCGTTCGGGTTAACATATTTACAAATCTATAAAAATAGATATAATAACCGGTATGGACCCTTCATTAATCTATAAAGCATTATCGAATGAAACACGCCGTCAAATTATGTTTTGGTTGAAGCATCAAGAGGAGTATTTTGATAAAAGTCCTTATATCCAGCATGGTATCGACTTCAAGGTCGGCGTCTGCGTGGCGGATCTTCAGGCCAAATCAGGGCTTGCGCAATCCGTCATATCAAGCTACTTAAGCACGATGCTAAATGCCGGCTTACTCGAATCGGAGCGGATAGGCAAATGGACCTTTTATCGAAGGAATGAAAAAATAATTCGGGAGTTCGCCGAGTATGTGCAGAAAGAACTTTAGAGAGGAAGGAGGTGCCTCTTTTTTTGTCTTAACATATCTATAAATATAGATACATGAATATATAGATGAAACCTTGAAGGTCCGGTCACAGAACAACAGAAATGGAGAACTATCATCATGAACAAGTCTAACCCTTTATTACTTATTATGCTTGCCCTAGGTGTGTTTGGTATCATAACAACGGAGATGGGCATCGTGGGGGTACTTCCCCAGGTAACCGATAAATTCCATATTTCCGCAGCACAAGCGGGATGGCTGGTCAGCGTATTTGCTTTGGTGGTGGCCTTGTCGGGACCTTTTGTTACCTTGCTTGCATCCGGAATGAACCGTAAACTCATTTTATCCTCCGCGGTGTTCCTGTTTGCAGTCTCTAATCTGGTGTACGCTTTTACAACCAGGTTCGAGTTGATGCTGGTGTTTCGAATCATTCCGGCGATGCTGCATCCCGTCTTTTTCTCGATAGCTCTAGTCACGGCAGCCCAATTGGTTCCGCCGGAAAAAAGCGGCAAAGCGGTGACAAAGGTATTTGCGGGAATTACGGTAGGCTTTGCTTTTGGCGTGCCTTTAACTTCGTTTCTTGCTGAGCATATTTCCTTGGAGGCCGCCTTTCTGTTTGGCGCAATAGTGAGTGCCATCGCAGGATTCGGAATCTTACTAGGACTGCCTTCCATGCCGGTTAATCAGAAGATGACCTATGGAAGACAGCTTAGCATTCTGCGCAAGCCTGGACTATGGCTGCATATTGCAACCATAACCTGTATCTTCGCATCGATGTTCTCTGTATATAGCTACTATGCGGAATTTCTTGGGCAAGTAACCCGAATGAACGGTACCTGGATTAGTCTGATGCTGATGGTTTTTGGCATAGTGATGATTGCCGGTAATTTTCTATTCGGGGACTGGCTGCAAAAAAGTTTGAAGAGAACGGTGTTCCTCTTTCCCTTGCTGTACATAGCGGTTTATGTTCTTGTCTATGGACTAGGGACTTACTTCATTCCTATGATCATTATGGTTATCGTATGGGGAATGGTGCATTCCGGCGGGCTTCTGGTGAGTCAAGCCTGGCTGATGACAGAGGCGGAGGAAGCGCCAGAATTCGGCAACAGCTTGTTCGTTTCTTTTACGAATCTGGGAATAACCGTCGGTACAACGATAGGCGGTTGGTTCATTGCCCAATTGGGAATCCATCAGCTTATCTGGAGCGGCATTGGATTTGCTCTAGCCGCATGGGTGACGGTTGTAGTAAAATGGAAACGATTGGGAAGCGGGAATGAGGCTTCGGAGGCAGTGACCATAAACAGTCATCGTGGAGAGAGGAACGAAAATGCTTGATAAAGGGGGAGAACATTGAATATTTCGATAGAAGAGCTCACGAATCTGCAACAACTGCCGGAACAGCTTATCGATGATAGCTTTGGAGTCGATTCTGTCCTTGTCATTACCAGCACAGATCAGGGGATTCAACATGAAGCCAAGCCGGTTCCACCGTACACCAAAAGCTATTCGGAACAGCAGGAGGATGATGCAGACGATATCGATTATTCAACGTACATCGATCATCCCGATCAAAAGATCTTTATAGCCTATGCCGGCAATCGGGTAGCGGGTCTCATCGTACTAAAGCGAAATTGGAATCATTACGGCTATATCGAGGATATTAAGGTTGACCGCCAGTTTAGAAGATATGGTATAGGACGTCAGCTCATAGACAAAGCCAAAAGCTGGGCAAAATCCGGCGGTATGCCGGGGCTGATGCTCGAGACGCAGAATAATAACGTCCAAGCCTGCCGATTTTATGAGAGCTGCGGCTTTGTTCTGGGCGGATTCGATTCCTTCGTCTATAAAGGATTTAAGAAAAACAAGGACGAGGTCGCACTGTACTGGTATTTCCTGTTTGAGGAGTACTAAGGCGGCTGCGCAGTAAAGGCACAAATAAATGATACCGTGGGAGCCGACTTATGTCGGCTCTTTTGGTGTAAAGACAACATCCGTTATCGAAGTAGATAGCCGCCGTCGGGATACAGAGTGCTTCCTGTTGTATAGCCATTGGTCATTAAATAGATGACGGTATGGGCAGCTTCCTCAGCATGACCTACCCGTCCGAGAAGATTCATTCCGGCATAGTCTTCATACGCTTGGTCTCTGACGGCTTGCTCCGCACCTTCCCAGTTGAAGGATGTGCGTATCGTTCCCGGTGAGATCACATTGACTCGAATCGGCGCCAATTCGACAGCTAGCGCTTTGCCGAGGCTCTCGATTGCGCCGTTGCAGGCTGCATAGGAGGCTCCATCGTCTAGCGGCCGCTGGCTGAACGCACCCGACATCAAGACTACAGAGCCTTTCTTGCTGATATAGGGGGCACCATATTTTACGGCAAAATATTGTGGCCAGAACTTGGCGTCAAAGCAGCTGCGGGCGACTTCAGGCTCTGATGTGACAGGTCCTCTAACGTAGGAGGCGCCCGGCGTAAATAGATGATCAAAGCTTCCGATGGCTTCGAAAAAAGCTATCAGCTCCTCGTTATTCCGGTTGTCCAGCGAATGGATTTCGACGCCTGCGTTCCCGAGACGATTCCGGGCCTCCTCCAGCTTGGAACTGGAACGGCCTGCGAGTACAACATCTGCCCCGAGCTCTTTAGCTTGTTGGGCAGCGGCAAAGCCGATCCCCGAGCTTCCGCCGATAATAACGACTCTTTGCTGCTTTAATGTAGGGTATGTCATAGTACCACCTCTAAGTTAGGATTTTTGCTGCCTGGCTCTTATTATTCAACAGGAGCCAGATGCTGCCAAGTACACACTTTAGTCGTACTAGGTCCGAAAATTCGTACCAAAGGCTCCCAAAGGAATTGGGGAATTCATAGTGCAAAAAGGATACACAGCAGGTATCATAGAGTAGAGGTGAAGAGAAACGATGAACCTGCAAGAACCCAGATTAAAAGGAGTTATTACAACGCTCGACATGATCGGCGGCAAATGGAAGCCGCTTATTTTATTCATCTTGCTAGTAGACGGCACGAAGCGCTTCGGCGAGCTTCGCCGTCTGATTCCTGAAGTCTCCCAAGGTACTCTGGCAAAGCAGCTGCGAGAGCTTGAAGACGATCAGCTGATTCGACGTGTGGTGTACCAGGAGATACCGCCGAAGGTGGAATACAGCTTATCCGAGCATGGGAAAACCGTCTCCTCCGTGTTGGACAGCATGTGCAGCTGGGGGCGCAAGCATTTGGAGATGGTCGAAAATCAGCAAAAATAGCATCGAAAAACGGTAGGTAGATTGAATATCAATTAATTACATTAATTATTTATAGTGTTAATTATGATAGATTGTTAATGAAGTTAACTAAATAAGAGTTTCTTTTTTCGTGTGGACGAACGATCGGCAGGAGCTGCTGCTGCAGCAGCGTTCAGACAACGGCCGGTGGGGATTGCCCGGAGGCTTTATGGAGCCGGGAGAATCGATAGAAGATACTGCCCGCCGCGAAGTGTGGGAGGAGACGGGATTGCGGCTTGGAGCGCTGGAGCATTTCGGCATTTATTCCAACGCGGAGAAGCACTTTGCTAATGGCGACCAGACCTCGCTGGTTCAGGTCTTGTTTACTTGCAGGGATTTTCAAGGGAAACTGGTCGAAAGCAATCATGAAACACTGGACAATCAATTTTTCCCGCTTCACGCGATTCCAAGCAATCTTTATACCGATCACCTGGTCTTTTTTGAGGATTTAGCTTCCGGCGGCAAGCCGCCTTTTGTTAGATGAAGAGTGAAAAGTTCGCTTGCCGCAAACAATGTACTGTGTATGCTCAACCTATAAAATAAGAAAAGTGAGATGAGCCGACGAAATGTCGGACCACTCACTTTTTTTAATAAGCAAAAGTTGTAAATAACGATGTGCACCGCTATGTACCAAGAGCAGCTTCGTTCCAAGGCCTTAATTTGCCGGATTATGTTCTATAGTATAAGTTCGTCACTGCCTCCGGAATAGTTCGCCACAGTATGTGAATACGATGCTCATGACCTGTTGTTCATAAGCGTTTTTCACGTAGAAGCAGTGTCTTTTCCAATCCAGCATACGGGTAGCTGCATTCTTATCACCGGAAGCCGCTGCATGATAGACAAGATTTACTTCCTCGAGGTCTGGTATGGGCTGATGCTTTCTGTAAAAACCTACATTCTTGGATATTTCGTTTAAGTCATACGTCACGTCATTATACACCCCGTCAATGTCAAATAGTCGTCAGGTTAGGATGGGCATTCCTTTATTATAACGAAAGTACTCCTCATAGTCAGCCATTATAACGAATAAATTAGCATTGATATAGGAACATTAGTTCTCATATAATGAATGTGAGGTGATTTTCATGGAGCCTTCTGCACATGAGCTTCAATTAATGAGAGATTACATTTTGCTGCCAATCGCGATTACAATCATTAACACGAATCGCATAGAAATGGAAGCATCAACAGCTACTTTACGAAAGCTATACTCAGATACAGCCATGATTATGATCAGTCGGATGCGTGAGGAACTGTCCGCCGTAAGGAGGGAGCTGCAGGAACGGGACATTCTCATTAAGGATTCCGAGGAATACCAAGAGGGGGATTGCTCTTATTATCCCTATGCGCTGCGGGGTCATAAAGGCCAGCTGGCAATGAACCGGGAAGTGATCCGAACGAGTGTGGTCGCCTGTATTCATCAGAACATAGCAGAGGTAGTTCATATGGTTGCACTACAACAGACATTGGATGCCTTTAAAATAAATGCATATTAATGACGCCACCCACTGGTGCGATATATGATATCCCTCTACACGCCCCTATGAGAGCGCTATGCCATAATTTGTAAAGCCGATTTTCCTCGGAAGGAAGATCGGCTTTTCGATTTGAAGTGGAGCTTAGTGATTTAACGAGTCCGCTGTTGCTAATTTCATTAAGGGATGGGAAACTGCTGAAACTATGTCCAAATGTTGTTCATTTCATTTCAAAACGTTGAACTTGGATGGTGGCATTGTGTTCTTGATCGGCTGGTGACAGTTCGGCTGTGCTCTTTTAAAGTGAAGCTTAATGCAAGCCATATTGTTATGAGGAGTTGAGACTTCAACATGAATGCTTCCAAAATTGGGCGATGGATCGCGGCATTATCAATGCTACCCGTTGCACTGTTTGTCTTCACAGGCTGCTCCGATATCATCATACTCCATCCCAAGGGGCCGATCGCTGAACAGCAGCGGGATTTAATGTACATTACAACCGCATTATGCCTGGTCGTCATCGTCCCGGTTCTTATTCTGACGGCCGTCATCCTGTGGCGTTACAGGGAGCGTAAGGAGAGAAAAGCGGCTTACTCGCCGAATTGGGCACACAGCACCAAGCTGGAGGTCATCTGGTGGGGGATTCCCATTATGATTATTCTCGCAATAGCCGTTATTACCGTCCAATCGACGTATGCTCTGGAGCCTTCCAAACCGTTAAAGTCCGATGTCAAGCCGATAACGGTGCAGGTGACGTCGCTGAACTGGAAATGGCTCTTTCAGTACCCCGAACAAGGTATCGCTACGGTGAATGAGCTGACAATTCCACAAGGGGTGCCTATTCGTTTCGAGATCACGGCCGATTCCCCGATGAACTCCTTTTGGATCCCTCAGCTGGGAGGCCAAATCTATGCTATGTCGGGAATGGCCATGACGCTTTACTTGCAGGCGGATGAACTGGGGACCTTCTGGGGCTCCGGGGCCAATTATACCGGCAAGGATTTTGCCAAAATGTATTTTGACGTTAATTCAGTAACACGTGAGCAGTTTGATGAGTGGGTAACAGGGATCAAGGCAGGTTCACCGGCTTTAACCTTGGATGGATATCATGAATTGGCCAAGCCCTCCACTACGAAGGTGTTGACCTATTCCTCATTTCCCGAGGGACTGTTTCAAAACATTGTCACCAAATACGCCGCATCACATCATCATGAAATGTCCGTGCAGGATACGAAATCAGTGCACGAGCATAAGTGAACGGCAGGAAAGGAGATTGAGCTTCATGCTGGATCCTACTAAAAGCCTCGCATCCCAATTTTTCGTAACCGGTGATCCTCTGATTTATGGTGCGGACGTAAGCATTATCCTTACTCTTGGTGCAATCTTGTTCGCGCTGACGTATTTCAAGAAATGGGGGTGGCTCTGGCGGGAATGGCTGACTACGGTCGACCACAAAAAAATCGGTATTTTGTATATTCTTTCCGCGTTTCTTATGCTGTTCCGCGGTGGAGTGGACGCATTGCTGATGCGAACGCAGCTCTCCATGCCGGACATGCCATTTTTGCAGCCTGATCATTATAATGAGATCTTCACGACGCACGGCGTCATTATGATATTGTTCATGGCTATGCCCTTCATGTTCGGTCTGTTTAATGTGGTTATCCCGCTTCAGATCGGGGCTCGTGACGTTGCTTACCCGTTCCTGAACGCACTCAGCTTCTGGCTGTTTTTCTCAGGGGCCATGCTGTTTAACCTGAGCTTTGTCATCGGAGGTTCGCCGGATGCGGGATGGCTTGCTTATCCGCCTTATTCCGAGCTGATGTACAATCCCGGTGTCGGGCAAGACTTCTATATATGGGGGATTCAGATTTCCGGGATCGGCAGTCTGATGACCGGCATCAATTTTATCGTTACGATTCTGAAAATGCGGGCGCCGGGGATGAAGCTGATGAAAATGCCGATGTTCGCCTGGTCGGTGCTCTCCAGCTGCATTGCGATTATTTTCTCGTTCCCCATATTGACGGCGACGCTGGCGCTGCTGTTCCTGGACCGTTATGCCGGAGCGCACTTTTTTACGCTGGACGGCGGCGGCAACCCTATGATGTACATTAACCTGATCTGGATGTGGGGACATCCCGAGGTATATATTATCGTATTGCCGGCTTTCGGTATTTTTTCCGAAGTGGTGGCGACGTTCTCCAAGAAAAAGCTGTTCGGCTACAATTCCATGGTATACGCCATGGTCATTATCAGTGTTTTGTCATTCCTGGTATGGGCGCATCATTTCTTTACAATGGGTTCCGGAGCCGACGTTAATGCCTTCTTCGCTTTGACAACCATGCTCATAGCCATACCGACCGGGGTAAAGGTGTTCAATTGGCTGTTCACCATGTTCCGTGGCAGGATTACGTTCGAAGCTCCGATGCTATGGACAGCCGGTTTTATTCCATGCTTTGTTATAGGCGGTATGACAGGAGTCCTGCTGTCGGTTGCGCCAGCGGATTTTCAATACCATAACAGCTATTTTCTGATTGCGCATTTTCATCAAGTCATTATCGGCGGTGTCGTCTTCGGCTACTTTGCCGGCCTATATTACTGGTGGCCCAAAATGTTCGGCTTCAAGCTGAACGAGCGAATCGGCAGATGGGCATTCTGGTTCTGGAATATCGGCTTCTATATCTGTTTTATGCCCCAATATGTCCTGGGCTTGATGGGGATGACGCGCCGTGTCGTCACTTACAGCTGGGATAAAGGCTGGTGGGAGCTCAATCTGGTATCTACTATCGGCGCCGGTTTGATGGGGATTGCATTTCTGCTTCAGGTTTGGCAAATCGCCCACGGCGTCAAGCATTTCCGCCAGCATCTCGATACGACGGGAGATCCGTGGAACGCCCGTACGCTGGAGTGGTCGATTCCTTCACCTGCACCGCTGTATAACTTTGCCGTCATTCCGCAGGTGACCGAGATGGACGATTGGTGGGAAACAAAGCAGCGCAAAGGAAGAGAGGCAACTTTTAATGAGGCCGTTTCATTGGAGCCCATTCATATGCCTCGAAATTCCGGCATCCCGATCACCATGGCCGGCTTCTGGTTTGTGGCGGGGTTCGGCTTCGTCTTTCACTGGCTGTGGCTCATTATCCCAGGATTAGCAGGCGTTGCGATCTGCATGCTCGCCCATTCCTTTAACTACAATACCGATTATTACATTCCGGTCGATGAAGTCAGTCGCACAGAAACGGCCATGAGGAGGGTGAACAGACAATGAATGCATCCCAACTGAGTCCAGCATCGGCGGCCGGGCACCACGACCAACCTGATTTGGAAGAAATGCGAACGTTCGGTTTTTGGATCTACCTTATGACCGATATTATGATTTTCGGCACATTTTTTGCCACCTATATCGTTTTAAAAAACAATACCAACGGGGGACCAGGGCCGGCCGATTTATTCGAATTGGGCGGGGTCATCGTCAGCACATTGATTTTGTTAACCAGCAGCTATACCAGCGGATTGGCTGTATTGGCTATGAACCGAGGAAAAAAGCAGGCGTTGATCCGATGGCTCGGCGTAACGGCTGTGCTGGGAGCCCTGTTTGTTGGACTCGAGATCCGTGAGTTTGCACAGTTTGTGCAAGAAGGCGCGACGATGGGGACAAGCGCTTTTCTATCGGCATTCTATACGCTGGTAGGCACTCATGGCTTGCATGTGACCCTTGGTCTTGTATGGATGGTTGCCATCATGATACAGCTAAGCAAGCAGGGGATTACGCCTGTCACCAAACGAAAGGTTCAAGTCATCAGTTTATTTTGGCATTTTTTGGATGTTGTATGGATCTTCGTATTTACTGTGGTTTATTTAATGGGGGTGAGCTAGGTTGGAGAACATACATTCGGTTCCCTCAGGGGGCAAAGCTCATGGATCTGTTCAATCGTATACGATGGGGTTCGTCATGTCTCTTCTATTAACTGCGATTCCGGTAGCCATTGTTCTCGGAGGCTGGCTTACAGGAATAACCAAAGCAGTCGTATTAATGGCCGCCGGCACCCTGCAGCTGATTGTACAGCTATGGTTCTTCATGCATCTGCGGGATGAGAAGAAGCCGCGTTATCAATTGATATCCTTATTGCTTGGGCTGGTGATCCTGATCGTCATTGTAGCGGGATCAATGTGGATCATGCTGTACAACATGGTGGCCGTATGAGCAGGGCCGCTTCCATCCGGGATTGGGTCGAATTGACCAAGCCGCGTATCCTTCTATTAAATCTTATCGCCGCATTCGGGGGCTGCTGGATAGCCTCCCGATGGTCGGCGGACTGGAAGCTCTTGTTATGGATGCTGCTGGGAACTACGCTTACCATGGCTTCCTCTTGTGTATTGAACAATGTATGGGATTATAAGCTGGACCGAAAAATGGATCGGACGAGGGAACGGCCGCTTGCAACCGGAAGGATTCATCGTAAAAGCGCATTGGCTTATGGATTGGTGCTTGGGCTTGCCGGTGAAACCGTATTATTCGGAAAAGTCGGCGCCATTTGCGGCTGGCTCGGCCTTATCGGGATGTTCGTCTATGTGGTCATCTATACGATGTGGCTGAAGCGCACCTCCACCTGGAGCACCTCGATCGGAGGGATATCCGGGGCGATGCCCCCAGTGATCGGGTATTGCGCTTATAGCCATACAATGGACATAGGAGCATTGCTGCTGTTTGCGCTCCTGTTTCTTTGGCAGCCGGCTCACTTCTGGTCCTTAGCCATTCGGCGCGTAGAAGAATACAGAGCAGCGGGATATCCTTTGCTGCCTGTTCGCAAAGGAATCAAGCGGACCAAGCTGCAGATGATCCCTTACGTGATTCTGCTGCTTCCGACCGTTCTGTTGATCTATGGACTCGGATATTCCGGTATCGTGTTCCTGATCATCGCCTTGCTTGCCAGCGGAGTATGGGGCTGGCACACGGTTCGCGGCATTACCGCTGTCAATGATGGCGCATGGGCGAGAACCAATTTTCTTCTCTCGGTCAATTACTTGATGATCGTATTCGTCGTGATGATGGCGGATACGCCGGGACGACCGTTTTAACTGCAAAGACGACAAAAAGGTTGGCATACAAGGAGATGCCAACCTTTTGTTTTGAGAAGCCTGTTTATTCCGAGAAAATTTCTATATAAGGAAGAGGGGTGTACCTCGGAAGAGTTTACGTCCGCCTTTGAAAACCGTAAAAATACCACTTCATCTAATCAAATTTACGGATTTCAACAGCGGCTGTAGGGGTATGCCCCTCTTGAGTATAATAGAAATATTTCGAGCAATACGGGTTTCTCAATTGAGGTTGGCAATATTGCCAGCCTTTTTGTATTCACTCCCTCACCAATTCCCGTAGCGCCTCGGCGAATTTGGCGACCCCATCCCGGATCTCCCCGGCTTTGGCTCTGGCATAAGTGAACCGGACATAGCTTGAGTCTGAGCCGTACACGCTGCCGGGGACGAATACAATGCCTTTCTTGATAGCCTCTTCAAGCAATCGGCCGTCATGAACGGGATGTGCCAGCTTGCACCACAAATGCAGTCCCCCATGCGGAGCGGTGAAGGAAACCAGATCCGGAAGCTCCGTTTGCAGGGCTTCGACCAAGAGATCCCGCTTAAACTGCAGCTGTATCTGCAGCCGTTCCAGGTGAGGCCGGAAGTAATCCGATCGGATGAACTGGGCAGCCACCTGCTGGGGGATGACGCTTAGCCCGAAATCCATCTGCTGTCTGGCATCAGCCAGGCGTTCCACGATCGAATGCGGCGCGACCATCCAGCCGATCCGCAGCCCGGAGGCGGCGATTTTGGAGAAGGAACCGATGTAAAGAATCGAGCCGTTAGAGTCCATCGATTTAAGAGGCATCGGAACCTCCCCCTCGTAAGCAGTCAAGCCGAAAGGATCGTCTTCCACGATAGGGAGCCCCAATTCGCTGGCAACGGCAAACAGCTGCTTGCGCCGTTCCATGCTGAATACGGTCCCCGTCGGATTTTGAAAATTCGGATTCATAAAGACCATCTTGATGCGATGCTTCTTATACAAGGTGCGAATGTCTTCGGGACATAGGCCTTCCTGATCGACAGGCAGACGGAACAGCCGCAGCCCGGCGGATTGAAACATCGGCAGGGAGTAACAATAAGAGGGGTCTTCAATCGCAACGGCATCCCCCGGCGACAAGAGGCATTGGGTAATAAGATATAACGACTGCTGGGAGCCGGACGTTATCAGTATGGAGGCTTCGGTTGTCTGAATCCCTCGATATTGACTCAAATACGTCACCAGCGCTTCTCTAAGCGGCACATACCCCTGCGGATTATCGTACCCCAAATAGGAGGTATACCTATGCTGGCTCATAAGATCGGCAATTTCTTCCGTAGGAGCCAAGTCCGGTGATAATTCACCACTGGCAAAATCGATAAGGGACGGTTGCTGTGTTAACGCTTCACGGATCCTGCGCAAGAAGGTAGGGTTAGGCAGAAAGCTTCCGCCTTCGGCATACCGGCGCCAGTTCGGCGTATGCTTCGGCATGGCTCCCCATTTGGTTCTGCTCACACGAGTGCCGCTGCCAGCGCGGCTTTCAATGATCCCCATCGATCGGAGCTCGGCAAAGGCCAGGATGACCGTGCTTCGATTGACGCCCAGCTGCTCCGCCAATTTTCGTTCGGAAGGAAGCAGGCTGCCCGGAGGAAATTCCCCATAAGAAATTCTCTGTTCCAGGTGGTCGGCAATTTGTTCATAGATAGGTTTTTTGCTCTGTCGGTCGGGTTTCCACATGATTTTATCACCCTTTTGGTTCGTAAATAAACGTCGTTGTGATATTTATCATATCATCGATTATGAAATGAAATAGGGCTTGTTTTCATCTTAACCATGACAATTATTTATCTATTCCTTGAACATGGATGGACTGATATCGTCGCCATTTGGATGGTTGCTTTGTGTCTTCTTTCTTTTTAGAGAGGGGTGGTAGCGATGAGAACGAATAAATCAAAGATGCCGGGTATACTGGAACTGACGGGAAGCTGCTCGGAATGCATCGAAAGCTGGTCCCAAATGGACTCAGAACGATTGTTATGGGGAAAAGGGGACGGCAGCACATTGACCGTGGTTACCCCCTTCGGTAAAATCGGCGGATTGATATTCTGGTATTTTATGGAACTTCCCTTTACTATTTTCGTATGAATAAGAGGGAGGTGGCCCTATGAATTGGAATATCCTTATCATTATCGTACTGTTAGTCATCAATTATCCTCTGTACCGTTTTTTGTTTTCTTTATTTTTTTATGATGAAGATGAATTTGAACAGTCCGTCAAATATTCGTTTACCCCTAATTTCATCTCCTTCTTCAGGGGTGAATACTGGAAAGATAAGTTCAGTACAATGAGGCTTCAGGCATACTCGACAACTTGCATTCTTCTGGTCGTCATAGAATTTGCCATCATTCATTACATCTTACAGCTATTCCGTTGAGGCAGCATAGGAGAGGGAAGGGGCATTGGTGCAGTCTGCGGGATGCAGCCTTCTCTGCTTTGTGTTATAATTGGAAACGGGGTAACCCCATTTATCAAAATGCTTTCGAGGGAGCGTGCATTCTTGTGATTATCAAATTCATTCGTTTACGTTAAAAAATACGGTTTCATTTCACTAGGCCCATTCATTTTTTGAAAAAAATGAGTTGAGGTTTATTTGATTGTGTATTTTTTAATAAAATCGAATGAAATGAGGAATCTAACATGAATGAAAAATTGATCCACACTAATGATGTTGTACTTTGTTCGGAAAGCTTCGGGAATCCTGATCACCCTGCGGTTTTGCTCATTATGGGTGCCATGTGCTCCATGGTGTATTGGGATGAGGAGTTTTGCCAGCGTCTAGCCGATACAGGAAGATATGTTATTCGTTATGACAATAGGGATGTCGGTCGTTCCACCTCCTATGAACCGGGAACCTCTAACTATACCGTGATAGATATGGCTGATGATGCCGTGAAGGTGCTTGATGCGTATGGAATTGATCGGGCTCACCTTGTCGGCATGTCATTAGGCGGCATGATCGCTCAAGTGATAGCAGTGAAAAACCCGCAGAGAGTTCACACTATAACCTTGATCGCGTCGGGCCTGTTCGGTTCCGATCAGAATCATCGCGAGCTTCCTCCGATGGATGAGAGCATATTAGCTTATCATGCTCAAGCGTCTACATTGGACTGGTCTGATGAAGAGGCCGTTGCAGCCTATTTGGTCAATGGCTCCGGTCTGCTGTGCGGGTCCAGGCATGTGTTTGATGAAGCGAGAGCTTACAAGCAGGTTCGCCAGGAAATAAAGCGGGCTAACAGCCTGCTCAGCATGTTTAATCATGCATTCCTGAAGGGCGATGATGCCTATGAAGGAAAAATGAAAGACATTACGGTTCCGACTCTTGTTATTCATGGTACCGAAGATACGATACTGCCCATCGAGCATGCACTAGCTCTTGCTGGTGAAATTCCCGGCGCCTCTTTATTGAAGCTGGAGGGGTCAGGACATGAAATCCATGAGGATGACTGGGATGTCATCATACAAAGCATTAATTCACACACAACGATAGAGTGAAATAGCGGGATAACTATCATCTAAACACAAGAAGGGTTACAACATCGGTTCATCCGGTTGTAGCCCTTTGTTTTTGTATGAAAAGCCGTCGATAGACGATGTTCTCATCGGAAATACACTCTGAACACAGGGTCCTGGCTATAATTGCCGAAGCCTTCTCCATACAGGGTTAATCCTCCAACATGCGCGGAATCCTCCTCGACCGCGAGCCGTAATGTCCAATGATTGCGATCCAGCTCCAGATCGGATAGTCCGACAGACGACATTAGCTGCCCGTCGATATAGGAACCCTCTTTTTTAATGCGGATCACCTTGAATAGTCCGTATTGATTCAGCCCCGTCCGCCACCAATCCGGCGCGTGTTTGCCCCTGATGCTGCCGTAATCCCCGGGACTTGTCCATTGCCCGAGAAGCGTACCGTTCAAATAAAAGCGAATATCCGAAGGCCAATGATCATTGGCTCCCGGTGCTTCCGAGCCCAGCTCCATCGAAACTTCAATTTCCTCCAGCACCTGTCCCGGAAGCAAGTAGTTAGGGATACGGTACTCTACGAAGCCTTTGCCGAACCATAGAATGTGAGCGTGCATCCGCTCCGGCTCCAGAAAGTAGCGCGGATCGTCGAATTGCCCTATGATCTTCTCCTTCGTGGCAAGTCCGCAGGTAGGATAAACCTCAAACTCCGTATAATGTCCGACGGGAATGACACTTTCGTATACTTGCCGCTGTGCTTCGTTGGCGCTTGGGCTCGGCAGTTCGATTTGGATTCGGTCGACCGCAAGAGAGCACATCTTGTGGGTTCCGCCTTCCTTGCGGACCAGTTGGGTAGAGATCAATCCGCCGGCTTCCAGTTTGCGAATATGCATCGTGACGATGGCGCTGCTAAGCTTCAGCTGCTGCGCTAAATCCTTTATGTTCATAGGCTGGGCCGCCAGCATGCGAAGAATGCGCAGCCGCACTTCACTTGCCAGCGCCTCGTATACGGGTAAATGGTCTTCACTTGCTGTAATTGTTAGCATGTCGGGTATGTTCCTTTCTCATCCTTCCGAAAAATAGGTGTATGTAATTAATATAAACATAAATCCAAGAAAGTCAATGAGATATAAAATAAAAGGGGTTGTCAAAGCGTTATTCATATGGTTAACTAGGATCAAGGTCGTTATTTCATGTTAATTGATTAATGTATTTATTAATTCATTGTTCCAGGAGGAATGATTAATCATGAAGACGCAAATGGTTCTTAACACCGACTTCACCCGCGGCACCATCAGCAAGCATATTTACGGGCATTTTGCCGAGCATCTTGGCCGCTGTATTTATGAAGGAATATGGGTAGGAGAGGACTCGCCCATTCCTAACACGGAAGGGTACCGCAATGATGTTCTTGAGGCGTTAAAGCAAATCCGCATTCCAGTGCTAAGATGGCCCGGAGGATGCTTTGCCGATGAATACCATTGGAAGGATGGCGTGGGCCCAAGGGAAAACCGCAAACGGATGGTAAATACGCATTGGGGCGGAGTGGTCGAGAACAATCATTTCGGAACGCATGAATTTTTAAGACTCTGTGAGCTGTTGGATTGTGAACCGTACATTTGTGGCAATGTCGGCAGCGGGACGGTCCAGGAAATGCAGGAATGGGTGGAGTACATGACCTTTGACGGGGAATCTCCAATGGCGGATTGGCGCAGGAAGAACGGGCGCGACAAGCCGTGGAAGGTCAAATATTTCGGCGTCGGAAATGAGAACTGGGGCTGCGGCGGCAACATGCGGCCTGAATATTACGCTGACCTGTACAGACAATTTCAAACCTACGTCCGCAATTTTGGAGAGAACAAGGTATACAAAATTGCCGGGGGAGCCAACGACTTCAATTATAACTGGACGGAAATTTTAATGCGCGAGGCCGGCAGGCATATGCACGGCTTGAGTCTGCACTATTATACGGTACCGGGCGTTTGGGAGCAGAAGGGGTCTGCAACGGATTTTGAAACGGATGAATGGTTTACGACCATGCGTAAAGCCCTGGTAATGGATGAGCTGGTTACGAAGCATTCCACGATCATGGACAAGTACGATCCCGAGAAAAGAGTGGGCCTGGTCGTAGACGAATGGGGCACCTGGTTCGACCCTGAGCCGGGTACGAATCCGGGATTTCTATATCAGCAGAATACGCTGCGTGACGCGCTCGTCGCTGGTGTTACCCTCAATATTTTCAATAATCATTGCGATCGGGTTCACATGGCTAATATCGCTCAGACGGTCAATGTGCTGCAAGCTATGCTCTTAACCGAGGGGGGCAGCATGATCAAAACTCCATCTTATCATGTGTTCGAGCTGTACAAGGAGCATCAGGGGGCGGAGCTGCTTGAATTGCATATACAGGAGCAGACATCCTATTCCTTCGACGGTGTTTCGCTGCCTCAAGTCAGCACATCCGCTTCGAAAGGAACCGACGGCCGCACGCGCATCACCCTGTGCAACATCCATCCTGAGCAAGAAGCTCAGGTCGAGCTGGAGCTTCGTGGGCTTAAGGGCACTCAAGGCAAGGTATCCGGCCGCATTGTGACAGCGGAGAAGATGCAGGCGCATAACACCTTTGCCGAGCCTGACTGTGTTCGTGCTGCGGATTTCAGTGATGCCAAGTTGAGTGACGGCATGTTACATACGGTTTTGCCGCCGATGTCTGTCGTTTTGTTAACCCTAGAGTAGACGAGACGCTAGGTATGGCTAACGGATTTTGTCGCCATTGTACGCATGAGGCTGATGTATCGGCAGAACAAATCGAGCGATCGATGGGAATCTTGAAGCGTACGCCCGATGCCTGTGTGACAGAGGACCTATATGATGCTAGATTGGCGGCGTGCCGCACATGCGAAGCTCTTCTGCATCATCATACGTGCCGTTATTGCGGCTGCTATGTTCAAATCAGGGCGCTTCTCAAGGAAAAAAGCTGTCCTGAACCCGCAGGATCAAGGTGGCCGTAACGAAGTTGATACAACCCGAAGCAGGAGGCTGCTTCGGGTTTTTGCGTTAATGGATTGACGCATCAGACGATTTTTGATAGAATCATTAAACGTAAATATTACGTTTAAAGCTCATGTTGAGAGGAACGAGTCTCTCCACAATCCAAGGGTGCCAAAGAACCTTTTATCTTTCTGTACAAATCGTAATAATAACTATTTATTAAAGGGGATGTTAATATGTCTACTACGAAAAAAATTCCGGTGACCGTCTTGAGCGGTTATCTGGGTTCAGGCAAAACGACCGTACTCAATCATGTATTGAATAACCGGAGCGGGATAAGAGTCGCGGTCATCGTCAACGATTTGAGCGAGGTCAATATCGATGCATCGCTGATCAAGGATGGCGGAGGGCTGTTAAGAACCGATGAGAAGCTGGTCGAGATGTCGAACGGCTGCATTTGCTGTACCCTGCGCGAGGATTTGCTTCAGGAAGTGGAAAAGTTGGCAAAGGAAAACCGTTTTGATTATATTTTAATCGAGTCCACAGGCGTCGGGGAACCGCTGCCGGTTGCTCAAACATTCAGTTATATCGATGAGGAGCAGGGAATCGATTTATCCCAATATTGCACGCTGGATTGCATGGTGACGGTAGTCGATGCGTACCGGTTCTGGCATGATTTTTCATCCGGAGAAATGCTGCTGGATCGGAACCAGGCGGTAGGAGAGGACGATACGCGCGAAGTCGTCGATTTGCTGGTCGATCAAATTGAATTTTGTGACGTGCTCCTGCTTAATAAGTGCGACATGGTGAAGGCGGAGGACCTGGAGGAGCTGGAGAAGGTACTGCGCAAGCTGCAGCCTAAGGCCAAACTGATCCGTACCGAGCATGGCCGGGTCAACCCAAGCGATATTTTGAATACAGGCTTATTCAACTTTGAAGAGGCCAGCCATTCAGCCGGATGGATTCAGGAGATGCAGAAGCCGGTACATACTCCGGAAACGGATGAATACGGAATAAGCTCTTTTGTGTATGAGCGTGTCAGACCGTTTCATCCCGAACGGTTGAGACAGTGGATGGAAGATTGGCCGGAAGAGATCGTTCGGGCCAAAGGCACCCTATGGCTGGCGACGCGTGACAAGCTGGGCCAGAGCTTAAGCCAAGCGGGTCCTTCCATTCGCTTTGGACCTTCCGGCTACTGGGTTGCGGCTTTGCCTAAGGAAGAGCAGGAGGCCATGCTGCAAGAGGATCCTGAGCTGGCCCAGCAGTGGGATGAACAATTCGGGGATAGAATCAATAAGGCGGTCTTTATTGGGATCGAGATGGATCGTCGCCAAATCGAGGCTGGACTGGATGCCTGCTTATTAACGGACCTTGAGATGACGCAGGACTGGAGCACATTTGCGGATACGCTTCCGAACGTGAGTGAAGCTGAGCTATAAGCATATCAGGCAGCTGCACTTGTATAAAACATCCGTATCAAGGATATATTGATGATAAAACTGGCAGGATATAGAAGTGGTGAGGAACATGAGCACCAGCAGCGATAAAGCCATCGTATCCTCCTAATAGGAACAACAGCTCTTCATCAGGGCTGTTGTTTTGTTCGTATGCCGGAGGATGCACGAATAAACAGATAAATCGAAGGTCAAGGAATCCGAAGAGGAGGAAGAGTAATCGTGATGGATGATGAACTCGGCATTTCCATATTGGGAATCGGAACAGCGGTTCCGAATCACCGGCTCGACCAAACGGATACATCACAAAGACTTTACGAGGCGCTGCAGGAATTTCCGGATTCCGCCCGATGGGCCAAGAAGATTTTTAAACAATGCGGCGTGGAAAGCCGTTATACTTGCGAGCCCAACCTGCTTGCATCCGGCGAAGAATGCCGTTATTTTTCAAGAATAGCCAATCCTCAGGCGCCATCCACAGCGGAGCGAATGAAAACCTACAAGCAAGAGGCTGTTCCGCTTGGAATGAAGGCGGCCAAGCAGGCTATTCAGGACGCCCGTGTTGATGCGGCGGACATCACTCATTTGATCACCGTGAGCTGCACTGGGCAATTTTTGCCAGGGATGGATGCTTCATTAATCCGTCTCTTGGGATTGTCCGATACGGTCAATCGGATTCCGCTGAACTTCCTCGGCTGTGCGGCGGGACTAAAGGCGATCTGCCTATCGCGCCAGATTGTGTCGGGGAACCCTTCGGCCAAGGTATTGATTGTATGCATCGAATTATGCACCCTGCACATCCAGCCTTCAAGCCAACGGGAAGCCTTGTTCAGCGCTTCTTTCTTTGGCGATGGCGCGTCTGCTTGTCTTGTTGGAGCTTCAGGCTCTAAGCAGCAAGGAATCTTTCAATTGCGGGAGGAGCTCTCCGTATTGCTTCCGGATTCTACCCAAGAGATGCTGTGGGAAGTTGGCAACTTCGGCTTTGACCTGTATTTATCTACGGATATTCCGAAGCTCCTGGGGCGGTTTGTCCCTGAGCAAATGGAAAGACTGTTCGGCGGCGAGCCTATGCCGGAGCTATGGGCGATTCATCCCGGCGGCAAAGGCATTATCGATACGATGGAAAAGATGTTCGACCTTGCCCCTGAGCAAACAAGCTATAGCCGTCAAGTATTGCGGAATTACGGTAACATGTCGTCGGCGACGATATTATTCGTGCTGAATGCCATTAGGCTCGAGCTTGAAAGCAGCGGTTCCGGACCGGCAGAGGGCGTATCCCTGGCCTTTGGGCCCGGACTTACCTGTGAAATCATCAAATTCAGCTATAAGCCGTCCATTCCGTCTCTGGATCGGCATTCAGATGCGCTGTATGTTTAGAAGGCTGAAAGAGAGAGCAACCGAGCCCGAGCTGATGGATGACTTCACGATGGGTGGCGCTGAGCTTCGCGAAGCACTCCATCATTTGCGCCGGCTTAATCGGATCTTCGGGGCCGCTTCGCCCACCCTGCATGGGGTGCGGCGAATTTGGACGGAGGCGGGCAAGCCATCGACCTTCTCGATTCTTGATATCGGGTCCGGCTCGGGAGACGTGAACCGCCGCATCCTGAAATGGGCGGACATGCAGGGAGTCGATGTGCGGATTACCTTGGTAGATATTACGGAGGAAGCCTGTGACGAAGCGAGGCTGTATTACCATAACGAACCGCGTATCCAAGTTATGCGCTGTGATGCGCTCGAATTACCGGAATGCAGCGCCGATGTGGTGACAGGGACGCAGTTTATTCATCATTTTCACGAGCATGAGCTACGGGATGTGATGGCCAGCATGATGAAAGCATCCCGGCTCGGTGTCGTGATCAACGACATTCACCGGCATTGGATACCCTACACGGCGGTATGGATTACTACCCGTTTAGTCTCGACTAACCGCTATATCGTCAACGACGGTCCCTTGTCTGTTGCCAAGGGCTTTCGAGCCAAGGATTGGCAGCTCATTAGGCAATCGCTGCAGATGCCGGAGATGAGCTACTCCTGGAGACCGTTATTTCGATATCTGGTCGTCATCCGGCATAACAACCTACATTCTGAAGCTCGGAGCTGATGCTATGATTCTGGATGCGGCCGTCATTGGAGCAGGCGTCGCCGGGAGCAGTCTGGCCAAAGCCTTGGCCGATAACGGCTGGCAGACCCTTCTGCTTGACCAGAAGCCATTTCCCCGTCACAAGGTATGCGGGGAGTTCCTTTCCCCTGAATCCCAATGGATATTACATGCTCTTGGTCTTCAGAAGTATGTAGTTTCCTTGCAGCCCAGCTTCATGGACCGCACAAGGCTAATCCTTGAAAGCGGGAAGGAAATTGAAGTAGCTCTCCCCGGGACCGCTCTCGGAGTGAGCAGATACTCGCTCGACGCAGCTCTTCATGCGGCAGCTGTAAGCTCGGGCGTATGTGTGAAGACCTCAACGACGGTCCTATCCGTTACTCCTGTCGATGGGGGTTATATTATTGAAGCGAAAAACGGGATGGAACGCCAAACGTTCCAAGCACGTGCCGTTGTGGCCGCATGGGGGGCGAATGGCCGCTCGGGACTTGTCAGCCGGCATCCGAAGACCAGTACAGCCTCGAAATATGTGGGGGTGAAATCCCATTTCCAAGGGGTGGAGAGGGAGCCCGTTATCGAGATGTATTTTTTTGACGGGGGATATTTGGGGGTCTCTCCCATCGAGGGAGGGCTGGTTAATGTTACGGCGCTGTTAGAGCGGAAAGCCTTTCAAAGCGATCATTCGTCGATATTGAGCTTGCTCGAGGCCGCATGCCGGCGTCATCCGAAGCTGCAGCGCAGACTTGCCGATGCCGTGCCAATCCCTAACACCCAGGCAGCCGTGGCTCCGGTCAACTTCCATCGTAAACCGATAGCATGGAGTCAGCTTCCCCTCGTCGGTGATGCCATCCTGACGATTCCGCCGCTTTGCGGAGACGGAATGTCGATGGCCCTGCGTTCTGCCCAATTATGCACTCCGCTGGCGTGCAGATATTTATCGGGCGGTATCTCGTTAGCGACGTGGGAACAGGAGTATTCGCAAGCTGTCCTTCGCGAATTCAGAGGACCGCTGCGATGGGGGCGGACTTTGCATTCCCTGCTCGAGGCTCCGGTTCTGCCCCATATTTTATGGGGTACAGCCCGTCTGATCCCAGGATTAGCGAGCATAGCGGTACGTGCTACTCGATTGAATGAAGATGACCTGAAACAATCCTTTAATCCATAACAAACATTCGCTATAGCTGTAGGGGATGTACCCTACCAGGGTACGGATGCTTTTTTCAACTTCTGCAGGTTTCTCAACCGTCTCGCCCCACGTAGTGGGGTTATTTGGTTATGCCGCAAAAAATGATGGATGGCAAGCTGGTTTCATTTGAAAGGAAGTGGGAGTCTAAGATAAATTTTTCACAAAGAAACGACATTCTAATAAGAGCGGGTTTGGATATACTATATTGTAAGGGTTTACATTCTGCAATTTTCATTATACGCATAGGAAACGCAGCTTAAGGAATGCGCTTGGAGTTCAAACAAATTACGAAATGAGAAGGGGTTACAAGCTATGACCAATTCCCGTTTATGTCGATTCGTGCAAACTTCCTCTTACCTTACTCTCAGTTCTTTGATACTCGGTTTGCTTTCGGGCTGTAGTGAACAAGCCGCTCCGGCCGCAAATCAAGCAGAGACGAAATCGGGGGACACCAAGTCTAATACGCCCGTGGAGCTAACCATGACCCCTTACTTTCTTAATATGACCGATGAGGAATATGATAGGATCATGATCAAGCCGTTGGCGGCCAAGTATCCTCATATCACCTTGAAAATTGTCAAGGAAGATATCAATAAGCTCGTAGCAGCAGGACAGACTCCCGATATTATTTATTCCGCCAATTCAAGATTCTCTGTCCTGCAGGATCTGGATATCCCATCCGATCTGAGCGCGCTGGTCAAGTCGCATAATATGGATCTATCCAAATTCTCCAGCCCGAATATTGACTGGATTAAGGAATTGGGGACGAAGGGGGAAATATACGGCATCCCGTTCGCACTGAACCAGATGGCGTTGTTCTATAACAAGGATTTATTCGATAAGCGCGGCGTCCCTTATCCGAAGGACGGGATAACCTGGGACGAGTACATTGCACTCGTTAAAAAGATGACGTATAACGACGGCGGCGTCCAGTTTCGGGGAAGTCTTCCGCCCAACCCCGAGTTTATCGCGAGAATGAAATCCATGCCTTTGGTTGATGAGAAAACCAACAAGTCGCTTATTAACAATGATGCGTTCAAGTCCGTTTTGGAGCGGGTCCATGAATTTTATCAAATACCTGGTATGGTCGTCGACGGAAAGCTGCCACCGGGTCAGGACAGCTTTGTCAAGGATCAGCAGACGGCTATGTACTTGAACTGGATCCCCGATACGTTAGGATTCATACAGAAGGCAGGGGGACAGCTCAACTTCGATCTGGTCGGTGCGCCTGCCTTTCAAGATAAGCCGGGAGTGACTATTGATCCGGGGGCACAAATGATGGTTGTGTCCAAGACCTCCAAGCATAAGGAGGAAGCATTTGAAGTGATTCAGTTTTTGGCTTCGCCTGAAGTACAGATGATTCTGAACCGGTCGAGCCGATTGACGGTTCTTGCGGATGAATCCATCAGGAAGGATTTTCTGGCCGATCTGCCTTTAACGAAAGGAAAAAATATCCAAGGTGCTTTAGCCATCAAACCGGCCAAAATGGCCCCTCCGAATCCGTACCATGTACTTGTCGCAGGGAAAATAAACGGGGTTGTGTCCAACTTGGCATCGGGAGCAAAGGATGTGAACACGATTCTTCGCGAGACGCAAGAGGATGCGGACAAAGCGATTGAGCAGGAAGTAAATAAGAAAAAGTAGCTCTGCTTCATTCACTTAAGGCTATATATAGGCTAAGGGATGGAAGAGGTATCAACGTTATAAAATATTAAGAAGCGGCAGTGTAGGGCTCAGGAGCTTGTCCCTATACTGTCGCTTTTTTAAGTAGGTGACCAATTGATCAACTTGACCATAGCGAGCTCTGTCTTATCATGCTTCACAGACGGATAGGTACAATATTGCGGCCTGAAGGGGAGTTGATTCTGTGACTTCATCTCGTGACTTCTTAGGAGAGAAAAAAGGGGACGATCACTTTTCGGTGATTACATATTAAATATTATGTAAACTATCATCTGAATGCAATGTAATATTTTTACAAGAGAAGGAAGTGGAAGGTTATGTGTTTAACATAATAATAATTATGTAAACATATTAGAATGGTGCTTACCCTCATTATTGAACTACAATACATCAGCATAATCTCGTGCCGATAATGAGAATATATGGACTAGCTAAAGAGCCGTACCCATACAAGGACGGAAGGCAAGCGGAATCATCGTGTTTATCTCGATTGTTCCTGGCTGAATTTGTTATAATGATTAGTATTCGTAAGAATCAGAAGTAAAGTTCATGCTGCAAAGGGTGAAGCAAGTCATGGAAGCCAGACTCGATATTGTAGTCCGTTCAACGGAAATTGATGTTAACGGTCATGTCAACAATGCCAAATATTTAGAGTATTTGGAATGGGGGCGGGAGGAATGGTACGAAACCGTCGGCCTGCCTTACGAAGCTTTCAGCGAGTTAGGGGTACATACGGTAACGGTCAATATTAATATTAATTATCGAAAGGAATGCAGGCAGGGGGACAAGCTCTCGATCCTGACGCAGCCCCAAAGTGTAGGGCGCACAAGCTTTGTTCTTAAGCAGGAGATTTATAATGATGCCGGGGAGCTTTGTGCCGACGCAGCGGTAACCAGTGTGACGATGGATATTCAATCGCGCAAGAGCCGTGAAGTGCCGGATGCTTTACGCAAGCTGTTTTAAAGCTTGAACCCGCAAGAGGAAGCGGTCGCGATGGGCAAAACCATCCGGCCGTTTTTTTTGCGTATGGATAGAGGGAACCATTCCAAATAAATTCCTGCACATCCGAAGTGTATACTTCAAATACAGCCAGTCAAACAGCCGGTTCTCTTCATCCATCGATCACCCCTGAAACCCAATGATCCGATTTTTTTCTTCCACCTTATTGAACCTTTTGAGCCGTTGCTTCGCCTAGGAATCGTACGCGCGTAACAAAGCAGGAAAGGCAAAGGCTATGAGAAAAAGAAATTGGTTCCAAATAATGATTTGGCTGCTGGGGATCGGATTGCTGGTTGTTTTAACGGGAATTTCTGACCAGCAGGGACCGTCCAAACCATGGTATTATCAGGATAAAGCCATGGTGCTGTTATACCATGATGTACGTAAGCAAGTGCCGCCTGGAGAAGCGGGGATGTCGACGGTCAGCTCCACACAGCTCCAAGAGCATATCCAGATGCTGCTAGATAAGGGGTTTCATATTATCACGATGGAAGAGTTCGTTTCCTTCATGCTCCATGGCAAGAGAATTCCTCCCAATGCTATCGTATTGACCTTTGATGACGGCTACGAATCTTTTTATCATGAAGCGGCGCCGGTTCTGCAAAGGTTTGGCGTCACGGCATCCAATTTTATCGTGGGAGCATCGTCGGATCTGTATCATCCTGAGGCTCTGCCTCATATGAGCTGGGACCAGATGCGCAGCTTGAAGGCTCGCGGGATGGGCTTCTACAGCCATACCTATCATCTTCACCGGATGGGAAGTGCCGGAGCCGCTGGCTCCTTGAAGCCGGCGCTTGCCAATGCGTTAAGGCTCGGACAGACTGGGACGTTGGAGTCGGAGGAGCAGTATAGAACAAGAATCGTAAGCGACCTGACCTTTATGGAGAAGCGGTTGCGGCAAGAGCTTGGCGGTCAGCACCAGCCCTCCTTGCTTGCGTTTCCCTACGGAGCCTACAACGATGCGGTCCTGGAAGCGGGGGGACAGGCAGGGGTTGAGCTGTTTTTCACCATCGAGGAAGGATTGAATGAGAGCGGTAGCCGGATCGTAAAACGAATCAATGCCGGTGAGCCGTATATTACCGCGGAAGCATTATGGGATCATCTACAAACTTTTTTTACGACCAATTGAACCGAAAACCGTTTCTTTACGCCTAATGAATAGAGACAGCATGGGAAAGGAAGTGGGGGCATGGAATGGGAAGCCGAGCAGCGTTTGATGGAGGATATCCGGCGCGGCAATAAAGAGGCGTTTCGGACGCTGGTCAATCCGTTAATTCCTAAAGCTTACCGGACGGCGTATATGATGCTGCAGTCCAAGCCGTTAGCGGAGGAAGCGGTACAAAATTCATTGATCGAATTGTATTCGACCATTATGAGCGGAAAGGAAATCATCCGTCTTCATGGCTGGTTCAACCGGCTGCTGGCACACCGTGCCGTGGATATTGCCAGGAAAGAGCAGGGATATAAGCAAACCGTCGATATCGACGGACTTGACATACAGGATGCGGCTACTTCACCGCTCGAGAATCTGCTCAGAAAAGAACAATCCGAGCGTCTGCTTGAATCGGTCATGGAACTGGAGCTCAATCAGAGAATGGTTATAGGAATGTATTATTTTCAGGAGATGAAAATCGAAGAAATTGCATCGCTTCTGGACATTAAGGCAGGAACGGTCAAATCCCGACTCTATCATGCCAGAATCAAGCTAAGCTCTGTACTTCATAGAGCACAAGGCATAACAAAGGAGCTGATGATATGAAGCAAGAAGCGGAGTTGAAGGAAGTATTGCAGCAATCCCTCGAAGCTATTCCGGTGCCTGAATCCTTGTTTCAGTTCGCCGAAGAGGTTCCTGACCGGTATGCTAGGGGAGAATTTCAAGAGATGGAGGCGAGAACGCCTTCCAGATTACCTAAGAGGAAGGTTCTGCCTATCGTATGGAAAAGCACGGCGGCTGCGGTGCTGCTCGCTGTCACCTTCTCTGCCGGGGTGAAGATGTCTCCTGCTTTTGCAGAATGGGTGAAGGGAGTCCCCGGCATGGAGATTGCCGTCGATTGGCTGAGGCAGATACGGGAGCAGGATGGCGTACAAACGGCGATAAATCACGATTATATTCCGATTGAGCCGGTCACGTTCCGTACGGACGGGACAGTGATAACCATCAGCGATATGTACTTGACCGAAGAGGAGCTGCTGTTCAAAAGCTTTATCCAGACGGACTTATTCGATATCACCGATACCCGGAGTCCGGCGCATCTCTCGATCTCCCCTCATCAAAGCTTGAAGGGG
Source organism: Paenibacillus vulneris (assembly GCF_039543185.1). Classification (NCBI taxonomy): domain Bacteria; kingdom Bacillati; phylum Bacillota; class Bacilli; order Caryophanales; family Paenibacillaceae; genus Paenibacillus; species Paenibacillus vulneris. The sequence goes on from NZ_BAABJG010000015.1 coordinate 218,467, forward strand.
GGAGGGGGGACAACGGCTTCCTCCGTGATCTCAAGTACAGACGGCAGCGGGAAACCTATCCTTCAGGAAACATACAAGTACCAGCTGGCGGATGGAACGGTTCAGCAATTTTTGGACACTGGGGCCGAAATGATACTGGACGTCCAGATGCTTACCTTTCAACAAGAGCATCGCAAATCGGAGGTTCAGGACATTGGTACGATTAAGGTGCCGATCCAGCGCGACAAGCTGCTGCACAATAAGGTGCTTGAACCCAAGCAAGTGTTGGCTGTGGGCGATCCTGACTTGAAGGAGCTGAGTCTGGAGAAGCTGACGATTCAACCGACGACAATGAACCTGATTGTAAAAGGTCCCGAAGGCTGGTATTACGATTTTCCTAGGGATACTGCGTCAGCGCCGTATTTGAAGGATGATCAAGGTCGTGAGTACCGTTACGATCCGTCGGGCCCGGGGCTTCTCTATTATGAGGATGGAAAGCTGCAGCTGCCGTTTTCCTCGTCGGTCTTTTTTGATCCGGAGGTACATTCGCTTACGCTGCACATCGGTGATCTGACCGTTGGCGAATGGAAGCCAAGCCAAGCATTGGAGCTATCTTTGAGCGGGACGTTCCCGCAAACCGTACGATTTAAACATAAGGATATCGTCATCGAAGGGGCCGACTATGCTCCCGAAGGGTACCTGCATCTGAAGATACAAAAAGAGAGCCCCGAGCAAACGATGCTGGAAGGCGTCTCCTTCCATATAGCGGAACAAGAAGACTTGACGCAGCGGTTTGAACGAGAAGGCCCGGAAGCTTATGAAGCCTATATACAAAAAGAAAGAGAGGACCGGGAAGCCTTCAACGTAAGCGGCTTTGGCATTGCTGAAGATTACCGTAAGCAGGAATATCTCGACGTATATATTCCGGCAAGCAAGCTGGGGAAATACACGCTGCAGCTTTCCCGCTCCCGTGATACGATATCTGTGAATCGGGATTATAAGATTTCATTGAAGCCTTGAGTTGGGAGGCACATGATTCGGCTGGTACCGTCATCACTTGTAATTTCGAGAACACTTGTACTTCTATGTACGGAGATTATAATATGAGGAGGAGTGATCCTAAACTATACAGACAAGTAGGTTGGACTGATGGATGATGAAAAACAGAGGTTAAGCATCGAAGCGGCAAGGCTATATTACTTATCCGACTATAGCCAGCAGGATATCGCGGCAAGGCTCGGGGTTTCGCGTCCTACCGTATCCAGACTGCTTCAGAACGCCAAAGAACGCGGTTATGTGCGCATTGACATCGTCGATCCTCAAGAGGATCTGGATACTCTGGCTCATAATCTTAAAATAAAATTCATGCTGGACACGGTCCATGTGTGCTACTCTCCCTTAAACGAATACCAGGAGATCCAAAAGCACATCAGCCGTAACGCCGCTGAATATCTTCATGACATTGTCCAGGACTCGGATATTATCGGAGTGACCTGGGGGACCACGATGTATTCGGTGGCGCGGCATTTGCAGCCCAAGCAGGTTAAGGGGGTTGAGGTCGTTCAGTTAAAAGGCGGCGTCAGCCACTCTCACGTAAATACGTATGCTGCAGAAACGGTAAACCTGTTTGCCGAAGCATTCCATACGGCCGCCCGTTACTTGCCTCTGCCAGTCATCTTTGACAATATTGCCGTCAAGGAAATGGTGGAAAAGGACCGCCATATTCAGAGAATTATCCAATTGGGCAAGCAGGCCAATATTGCCGTATTCACGGTCGGAACCGTGAAGGAGGATGCGCTCTTGTTCCGTCTAGGCTATTTCAACAAGGAAGAGCAGGAGCGTCTTCAGAAGACGGGGGCAGGGGACATATGCTCACGCTTCTTTGATGCGAAGGGCAACATCTGCATTGATGAAATCAACGACCGGACGGTCGGCATCGATCTTCCGGAGCTCCGCAAAAAGGAAAAATCGATTCTCGTTGCCGGAGGACAAAGGAAAATCGAAGCGATCCGTGCTGCGCTTACGGGTAAATACGCCAATATTTTGATAACGGATCAATACACAGCGCAGGCATTGTTAAGAGACAAATGAATAGCCAGCAGGACGTTTGGGAAAGCCTACCGAGGTAAGAATCGGCAGGCTTTTTCTGTATGCCATTTCCCTTTGACATAGCGTCAAAATAAGTAAATAACTGTCATGAACATAATTTCATATATCGTTTTACAATTGTTCAATCTCATGCTATGATAACGATGAAGTCTTTAACAAACCATTCATAAATAGATGCCTTCAACCTCAAATTAAAGGAGAGAGTTTCATGAATTTAGCAGGTATGATAGACCATACATTACTGCGGGCGGATGCTACCCGTGCTGAAATTACCAAGTTAACGGAAGAAGCGAAGAAATACAAATTTGCCTCCGTCTGTGTCAACCCGGGTTGGGTCGCTTATGCGGCGGAGCAGCTTTCGGGAACCGAAGTGAAGGTATGTACAGTCATCGGATTTCCCCTTGGTGCCACAACTTCTGCCGCGAAAGCTTATGAAGCGAAGGATGCGATTGCCAATGGCGCAACGGAAGTCGATATGGTCATCAATATCGGCGCTTTGAAGGACCAGAATAACGAGCTCGTCGAGAAGGATATCAAGGCCGTAGTTGATGCGGCAGCAGGTAAAGCACTGGTGAAGGTCATCATTGAAACCTGCCTTTTGACCGATGAGGAAAAGGTTCGCGCCTGCCAATTGGCTGTCAAAGCCGGCGCTGATTTCGTAAAAACGTCGACCGGATTTTCAACCGGTGGAGCTACTCCGGAGGATGTTGCGTTGATGCGCAAAACCGTTGGGGAGCAGGTCGGAGTCAAGGCGTCCGGCGGCGTACGCAGTCTCGAGGACATGAAGAAGATGATCGAAGCGGGAGCCAACCGGATCGGGGCCAGCTCCGGTGTCAAGATTATGGAAGGCGGCCAATCCGAAGCTTCCTATTAATCCTTATACAAGGAGGTTCGTTCATGAAAGAGCAGCTGATTCAAGAAGCCATTGAGGCACGCAAGCAAGCCTACACACCCTATTCCCATTTTCCGGTAGGAGCAGCGCTGTTAGCCGGCGGAAAGATCTACCGGGGTTGCAATATAGAGAACGCCTCGTTCGGACTGACGAATTGTGCCGAGCGGACAGCGGTGTTTAAAGCCGTCTCTGAGGGTCATACCCGTATCGAGGCCATCGCGGTCGCAGCTGATACAGACGGCCCGGTATCTCCATGTGGAGCTTGCCGGCAGGTATTGGCAGAATTTTGTAACCAGGACACCAAAATTTATTTGACCAATCTGCATGGAAACAGCGAGGAATGGACGATGAAGCAGCTGCTTCCAGGGGCCTTCCAGGCTCAAGACATGAAGAAGAAATAATCCCGGCGGGGAATTTCTTCCCGTGATGGTGTTGTAAGCGCTTAAGATAGGCATACTGAAATTAATATAACATTGGAGGAATTACATCATGAATTATTTAGTTGCCGTTCTAGGTGTTCTGGTCGTCTTTATCCTCACTTACGCTGCCAGCAATGACCGGCGAAGTATTCGTTATCGGCCTTTGATCGTCATGCTCGTTCTGCAAGCTATCTTAGCCTTTGTCCTGCTTCATACAGGCATTGGTGAGTTTCTTATCGGAGGCTTCGCCTCTACCTTTGAGAAATTATTGTCTTATGCCGGAGAAGGCGTCAATTTTGTGTTCGGCGGAATTGCGAACGAAGGACAAGCTCCCTTCTTCCTGAACGTATTGATGCCGATTATCTTTATCTCCGCGCTGATAGGGATTTTGCAGTACACGAAAATTTTGCCTTTCATCATTAAATATATTGGTCTCGTATTGAGTAAAGTAAACGGTATGGGTAAGCTGGAATCGTATAACGCGGTTGCTTCCGCGATTTTGGGGCAATCGGAAGTATTCATTTCCGTGAAAAAACAGATCGGCCTGCTGCCAAAACAGCGTCTATATACGCTTTGTGCATCGGCCATGTCGACCGTGTCCATGTCCATTGTCGGCGCCTACATGCAAATGATTAGTCCGAAATATGTGGTCACAGCGCTGGTATTGAATCTGTTCGGAGGGTTTATTATCGCTTCCATATTAAATCCTTATGTCATTTCCAAGGAAGAGGATATCCTTGAAGTACAGGAAGAGGAGAAGCAGTCGTTCTTCGAAATGCTGGGCGAATATATTATGGACGGCTTCAAGGTTGCTATCACGGTCGCGGCCATGCTTATCGGTTTCGTCGCGTTGATTGCTCTTGTCAATGGTATCTTCACCGGCATCTTCGGCATTTCGTTCCAGCAGCTGCTCGGTTATGTCTTTGCTCCGTTTGCTTTCATTATGGGAGTTCCGTGGAAAGAAGCCGTGGAGGCCGGCAGCATTATGGCTACCAAGATGGTCTCCAACGAGTTTGTTGCGATGCTGGATCTCGGTAAACACACCGGCTTGTCCGCTCGGACGGTAGGGATCGTGTCGGTCTTCCTTGTATCCTTCGCCAATTTCTCGTCTATCGGAATTATCGCCGGGGCTGTCAAAGGACTTCATGAGAAGCAAGGGAACGTCGTGGCCCGCTTTGGTCTTAAGCTGTTATACGGCGCAACCTTGGTCAGCGTTCTATCCGCTACGGTAGCAGGATTGTTTATATAATATTCAGAAGGTAAAAAAGGAGTCGTTGAAACATGGTTGATTTTAAAAGAATTCATCTCATCGTTCTCGATTCGGTTGGGATTGGGGAAGCGCCGGACGCTGCGCAGTTTGACGACTTCGATGTCGATACGCTCGGCCATATTGCGCGCGAACGCAATGGTCTGAAGATGCCGAACATGGCCAAGCTGGGCTTGTCGAATATTCGTCAGATCGAAGGGGTTCCTGCTGCCGAAAAGCCGCTTGCTTATTTCACCAAAATGCAGGAAGCTTCTAAAGGAAAGGATACCATGACCGGCCACTGGGAAATTATGGGTCTTTATATCGATACCCCGTTTCGTGTTTTTCCGGACGGATTTCCGCAAGAATTGATTTCCCGGATCGAAGAGCGGACCGGACGTAAGGTCATCGGCAATAAGCCGGCCAGCGGTACCGAAATCATTGCGGAGCTCGGCGAAGAGCATATGAAGACCGGCGCCCTGATCATTTATACGTCAGCGGATTCCGTTCTTCAGATTGCGGCCCATGAAGAGATCGTTCCGCTGAAAGAGCTGTATGAGATTTGCGAATTCTGCCGCGAGATCACTCTGGACGATCCTTATATGCTGGGCCGGATTATCGCCCGTCCGTTTGTGGGAGAACCGGGACACTTCACCCGTACGGCCAATCGGCATGATTATGCATTGAAGCCATTCGGCAAGACCACGATGAATACCTTGAAGGAAGCGGGATACGATGTTATCGCTTTGGGGAAAATTTCCGATATTTATGATGGGGAAGGTGTAACCAAAGCGATCCGGACTACCTCCAACATGGATGGGGTCGACAAGCTGATAGCAACCATGGATGAACCCTTTACCGGTCTCAGCTTCGTGAATCTGGTGGATTTTGACGCTTTGTTCGGGCATCGCCGTGATCCCCAAGGCTATGGTCAGGCGCTAGAAGAATTCGATGCGCGGCTGCCTGAAATTTTCGCCAAAATGACGAATGACGATCTGTTGATCATTACTGCAGATCACGGCAATGATCCAACCTACCGGGGAACCGACCACACGCGTGAATATGTTCCGCTTCTTGTTTATTCCCCACGCTTCACCCAAGGGGGACGTGAGCTCCCGCTCCGCAAGACGTTCGCGGATATTGCCGCCACGGTAGCGGAAAATTTCGGCGTGGCACAGCCGGAGCATGGCACCAGCTTCTATAAGGATTTAGTCTAGCGAGGAGGATGTAACATGAGTGTTCATATAGGCGCCAAGCAGGGGGAAATTGCTGAAACTATACTGCTTCCCGGTGACCCGCTGCGGGCTAAATACATTGCCGAAACATATCTGGACGATGTGATCTGTTATAACCAGGTACGGGGAATGCTCGGGTATACCGGGACCTACCAGGGGAAGCGCGTCTCGGTTCAAGGTTCGGGTATGGGGATCCCATCCATCAGCATCTATGTCAATGAACTGATTAGCCAATACGGCGTCAAGCATTTGTTCCGCGTCGGTACGTGCGGCGCTATGCAGCAGCATGTCAAGGTGCGTGATGTCATCTTGGCGCAGGCTTCCTGCACCGACTCCAGCATTAACCGCCATGTGTTCGGCGGATTTGATTATTCCCCGATTGCCAGCTTCCCGCTGCTTAAGGCGGCGTACGAACGGGGAACTGACAAAGGCTTAAAGCTGCATGTCGGTAATATATTTAGTTCCGATGTATTTTATCGCGATGATAAATCTATCGTACAAAAGCTGATGGACTATGGCGTGCTTGGCGTAGAAATGGAAACAACGGCGCTGTATACGCTCGCGGCGAAATTTGGCGTCCAGGCATTGACGATCCTCACTGTCAGCGATCATCTGTTGACGGGTGAAGAAACGACGGCTGAAGAGCGCCAGAATACGTTCAACGAAATGATGGAAGTAGCGCTGGATACGGCAGTATCCTTATAATAAGGTATACGATGGGCCGTCTGCCGGACGGGTTCCACATTATTTACGGAGGAGTGACTAGACGATGAGAATGGTAGATCTAATCGAGAAGAAACGCGACGGCAAAGAACTGACAACAGAAGAGATCGATTTCATTATAGACGGCTATACCAAGAACGAGATCCCTGATTATCAGGTCAGCGCATTGGCGATGGCGATCTTCTTCCAGGATATGACGGAGCGGGAACGGGCCGACTTGACAATGGCGATGGTCAATTCCGGCGAAACGATCGATTTGTCCGCGATTGAAGGCATCAAGGTAGATAAGCATTCCACGGGCGGCGTAGGGGATACGACGACACTGGTTTTGGCGCCTTTGGTAGCCGCGCTGGGTATTCCGGTAGCCAAAATGTCGGGCCGAGGACTTGGACATACAGGCGGAACCATTGACAAGCTGGAGGCGATCGAGGGCTTTCATGTCGAAATCAGCAAAGAGCAATTCGTGGACTTGGTCAATCGCCACAAAATTGCGGTTATCGGGCAAACCGGCAACCTGACCCCGGCGGACAAAAAGCTGTATGCGCTTAGGGACGTGACGGCCACGGTGAATTCGATTCCGCTGATTGCCAGCTCCATTATGAGCAAGAAAATCGCTGCCGGCTCCGACGCTATCGTGCTCGACGTAAAGACCGGCGCAGGAGCGTTCATGAAGACAGCCGAGGATGCCGAGGAATTGGCTCAAGCGATGGTACGTATAGGCAATAATGTCGGCCGCAAAACGATGGCGGTTATCTCCGATATGAGTCAGCCGCTGGGCTATGCGATAGGAAATGCGCTCGAAGTGAAAGAAGCGATCGATACGCTGCAGGGGAAGGGTCCTAAGGATCTGGAGGAGCTGTGCCTCGCGTTGGGGCGTCAAATGGTCTTCCTGGCGAACAAAGCGGCATCCCTTGAAGAAGCGGAAGAAAAGCTGAGAGAGGTCATTCGGAACGGCAAGGCGCTTGAGAAGTTCAAGTCGTTCATTGCCAACCAAGGTGGAGATCCGTCCGTAGTTGATCATCCTGAGAAGCTGCCGCAGGCAGCCTATCAAATCGAAGTGCCCGCCAAGGAAGACGGAATCGTGGCAGAAATCGTCGCAGATGAAATAGGTACCGCAGCCATGCTGCTAGGAGCGGGCCGGGCAACCAAGGAGTCGGAAATTGACCTTGCCGTAGGCTTGATGCTGAAGAAGAAAATCGGCGACCCGGTCAAGAAGGGCGAATCGCTGGTAACTATCCATACCAATCGGCAGGATGTACAGGAAGTCATGGATAAGATTTACGCCAACATCCGGATTGCAGACCATGCCGAAGCGCCAGTTTTGGTACATGGAATCGTGACGAAATAAAGATATACCTGTGATAGCCGGTCGTTCTCATGAGCGATCGGCTATTTGGTTATGCGCGGCATTACGGTGCATCATTCTATATTTACTTGGTGAAAGGGTAGTGAGCTGCCTGAAAATTTTAGAGAAATAATACCGGTCTAAGCCGATATCTTCTGCAACTTGTTCGATTGACATGTCCGTACTAATCAGCAGTCTCTTGGCATTTTCGATACGCACTCGGTTTATGTATTGAATCGGCGTCATGTTAAACATGGATCTGAAGTATCTGACGAAATAATTGGGATGATAATGAAAAATCCCCGCCAGCTTCTCTAACGTAATGGGCTCTTTAATATGATCCTCTATATACTTAAGAATTTGATTCGATGGAGATGGAGAAGAAGAGTGCAGCCCTACGGACTGCGCCGGCGCATGATCGAGAAAATAAGTAAGAATTTCAAGCAGAAACATTTTGGCTTTCAAAGGGGAGGTGAGATCATCCCGCGTCTTGTACGTATCTGTTAAGGTTCTGAACAGCCCCGATACATATTCAACATCGTGAACTTGAATGGAATAAGGGAACTGAATGAGCTGAGACAAATGCAAATGGTCTACCTTAACCGAAAAATGCAGCCAATGCTTGATAAACGGAGTGGAATTTATAGTGGAATATGTTAAAGGCGTATCGGGAGGCAGGATGATCAATTGACCCGGAATAGGGTGCAGCTCCACCTGATCGACCTTAATCCAGCATTGTCCTTCGACCATGAAATAGAGGCGAAAATAATCATCCTTCCGTACCGGTCTTCCCCAGGTTTTGGATACGGTATGCGCATAACTGGCGGTAATCACCCTCACCTGTAAAGAATCCATATAGGATCGCATGACTTCCAGCTGGCTGTGATCGTCTATCATAACCATCATCCTTTCAAAAGTACGGCTAACTGAGTTAATCCCATCGAGTTAAGTGGTTAAAACAGCCACTGGTTGTAAGCGGATTCAAATAACGGCTGACAAAGGATTAGTTCTATGTAGCTACTATATCGTAAAACTAGAAGTTGCTCAATTCATTAATAGCCCGGGTGACCTTTCTAATGGCAACAGAACATTTGTTCTATATCCTTTAAAAGTATCCATAATACGTTACTTTGGTTCAGAAAAGTTTCAGATCGGTTGGATATACTTAGGCTTGGCAATTACATGCAGGTAAGGGACAACATGAACGCTTCAAGCTTTCTTGCTTGAAAAGACAGAGGGAGGCGCAGCACATGACCTACACGAAACCATCAAGCGTTGAAAGCACACAGGTATTAGAAGGGAAAGCGGTCCTATCCGCACTGGAGCAATCCTTGGCTATGATAGAATTTGACATGCAGGGGAACGTGCTTTGGGCAAACGATCTTTTCGCCAGGGCAATGGGTTACGAAGCATGGGAATTGATCGGAAAGCATCATCGTCAGTTGTGTTTGCGGGATTTTGCAGAGAGCAGCGAGTACGCCTCATTATGGAATCAATTAAGAAGCGGGATTTCCTTTCAATCAAAAATAGTTCGCGTATCTAAAAAAGGAGCTTTGATTTGGCTGGAAGCTACCTATATGCCTGTGCGGAATGACGAGGGGGAAGTGATGGCTGTACTGAAAGTGGCCTCAGATATCACGGAGCGCGAAAGAAACGCAGCTGCCATCACCCATGAGCTGCAGCAAATGGCGGCGAGCTTACTTCAGCGTACGCAGGAAGGCATTAACCGCATTCAAGAAGCAGCTAACCAAATGCAATGCGTCGTTAATGACAACCAAACCAATAGAGCCTTGCTGCAGGAGTTGGAGCATAAATCCAGCTCGGTTCAAAACATTGTGCAAATGATCCGCGATTTTGCCAGTCAAACCCACTTGCTTGGTTTAAATGCCGCTATTGAGGCTGCCCATGCCAGTCATCATGGCCGCGGATTTCAAATTGTAGCCATTGAGGTACGGCGATTAGCTGAACAAGTACAAGCGGCTGCAAAAGAGATTCAAACCAACGTAATCGGTATTTCGCGGCAGATCGATCTTGTTAACAAAAGCTCGAGCGATGCCAGTAAGGCCATTGCCAATAGCCAAGAACAGATTCTGCTGGCTGTCAACGAATTCGCCAGGATCAGTGAAGCCGCAGAAGAACTGGATACGCAAGCTAATCGGTTTCAAGCTTAGACGTTCTTTTTTTCACGCTGCTTATGTTGTAAAACATACGATTTAGCGTATATAATGGAGGTAATCTTTTACATTTGAGGTGAAATGGATGGCTTTCCGTACTGTTCGAAGTAACTAGTTACCGGGCTGGGTAAAAACGCGTACCAGCTATCAAGGGGAACGTATGTCCTTTTGATCGTACAGAAACTAGAGCTTTGAACGGTGTCGTGCATTCATCTTATATGGCCAGGGCACTTATGTCATCTAACTACAGGGGACCGGTTATTACTGGTGCTTCGGTTAGAAATGCGATGTGCCCTGGCTTTTTGCACTCATTTATAAAAGATAGGGGACGAAACAAGGATGTTAAAGAAATGCCTTGTGCAATGCAAATGGTGGGTCCTAAGCTATATTCTGATGGGATTCATCATCCAATTGCTAAACCAATTAGGGATCATTGTTTTCCAAAACATACTGGATGCAGCGGCTGCGGATAGGACAGAAGCAACCAAATTCATTATCATCTATGGAATTATTCTAGGCGGGTCCGCCATTCTTAACTATCTTGATGAATATCCCGGCGTATATTTATCGAATAGCATCTCTGAAAACTTGAAAATTATGGCTTTAAAGAAAATCGCCAAGATCGATTATCAAGCATACCAAGAGATAGGGACGGGGCAGATGATCAAGGTGATTGAGAACGGGGCGGCGGCCGGGAACGGGATCTTGTTTTCCTTTTTTCTTAGAACGCTGCATGAGCTATTGCCCACCTTGATTTTCAGTTTATTATTTATCAGCTTTTATAACAGCGGCCTTATGCTGCTGATCGCAGGCGGGTATGCCGTCATTTTTGTTATAACGAATCTGCTGTTGAGATATTTATATACAATCAAATCGACCATCCTGAAGGAACAAGAGAAAATGTCGAGATACTCCATTCGGGGGTTTATGGAGCTGGTTGTTTTTAGAACCAATGGACGCTACGATAAAGAAATCGATAAATTAAGCCAGACGGCTCGGACTATCATTAATAAAAACGCCCAGCTTAAAATGATACATGAAGCTTTTTTCGCCATCTTCGAGCTGTTTATCACCATAATCAAGATCTTCGTCATCATTTTCGGTGTCCGAAGCATGATAAGAGGGGAGACAACGCTTGGAGTTGTAGTCGCATTATTTATGTTTATCGATAAGATTTATTCGCCTATTGCCATATTCAATATTTTATTTGTCGATTACAAGCTGAATCAAGTGACCTATAGGAGGCTGGAGGAATTCATTCATGCACCGGAGGATAAAAATTTGGATTCCGGAATAGAAGTAATGCAAGTTCAAGGTCATATTGAATTCAGAAATGTTTCTTTTCATTATGGCAGCGTTAGAATCTTACACAACCTGTCATTTTCCATTGAACCTGGAAAATCCGTCGCTTTAGTGGGGTTAAGCGGGAGCGGGAAATCGACGATTGTAAAATTGATAGCAGGCTTACTCAAAAAGAGCGGAGGCCATATTGAGTTGGACGGCACAGAGATCGATAAGCTTCAATTAAATCGGTATTATGAACATATTTCGTATCTGTCCCAAGACACTCCGATTTTTGATACAACCATAAGAGGGAATATTGCGTTTGATAACGCTATGTCAGATGAAGAAATCTATCGTCTTTTGGAAAAAGTTCATCTAAAGGACAAAATAGCAAGTTTACAGGAGGGATTGGATGCTTTAGTCGGTGAAAAAGGGGTTAAATTATCCGGCGGGGAAAGACAACGGTTAGCGTTTGCCCGTATACTGGCGCAGAAAAGGAACCTCATAATTATAGATGAGGCTGTATCGGCCCTTGACCCAATTACCGAAAAGAGCATCATGGAAACCGTTTTCAAAGAATTTCGTGATAAAACCGTCATCATCATAGCACACAGGCTAGAATGTATTAAAAACGTTGATAAAATCATTGTCGTTAAACATGGCCGCGTAGTTGGCGAAGGTCAATTTGAAGACTTGATAAGGCATTGCGATTCATTTAAAGATTTATGGTTCAAAGATGGCTTAAGCCGGTTAAAAATAAATGAATATATATGATTAGATCAAAAATAAACTGTTCGCAATGAACAGTTTATTTTTGGGTTAAAAAGAAAATCGCAATTCGCATTCGCAAAATTGAAAAATTATTGATAAACAATAAAAAAGCGTGAATAAGGAAATGAAATTGAAAAAGTAAAAAAGTAAATGATTTTTTAAAAGTTTTGACCGAAAACCATCTGTATCAAAAAGTTACTTAATTACTTTTACACAAAACCCGTATTTTGTACATATGTATAACTATCATCCAAAACCCCTGATTTTTGTTTTTGACCCTCAATAGCAGCCATCTAATAAGCCTCATGATGTTCATCGATTTACTCCTTCAGTACCAAGAGCATCTTTCTCACCTGCGAAGTCAGATCGATGCCCTTGCTGAAGAAGTTGAAGCTTATCAGATTATCCTATCGATTCCCGGCATTGGTAGCAAAATCGCTGCAACGATTCTGTCCGAGATCGGGGAAATCCATCGGTTTAATCATGCCAAAAAGCTGGTTGCTTTCGCAGGAATTGACCCTAGTGTCTACTCTTCTGGTAAGTTCATGCCTTATATCTCGCCGTACTATGCGGTCTAAAAAAGACCGGGAGCAAGAAATTACGTGAGTTTTATGACAAGAAGCGTGCAGCTGGTAAGCCTTATCGCGTTGCCCCTCATAGCCTGTGTTAACAAACTCCTTCACTGGATTTATGCCCTGCTAGTGAAGCAAGAAAGGTTTGTCGACTTAGCTTAGTTACCACATTTATGATTGAAATGAAAAACCTTCCAGCATGTGCAGTGAAGGCTCTTTAGTGCACCTATTTTTCAGTATACCGTCATCCCATTCTTATTTTAAGAGAAAAATGTTGACAAGATATTAGCTGGTTTTAGCGGAACAATTCGAAGTTCCTTGCGCGGACGAACCCCTGACCTCACCGCTGCCAGCGATGCATTCGGACACGTTTGTCTATTTCATTCCCTCAAAGATAATAGATTTAAGAGATACCCAAATTTATAAAAAGTCCTGCATTCTGCTTAACCCACTCTGCGAAAGTATACGGCTTGTGTCCTGTTACTTCCTCAACTGTCGGCAAAACCGTATAAGCAGATTTAGGCGGATTAAGGTGCCAACTAATCACGTAATCAATTGCATCCTCCTGAACACCCATTCTTCTCATCTGTTCACGTTCTTCTTCTTCAGAGCTCTCAATAAATTGAATTTCACGTCCCTAAGGATGCTAGTAAGTTCTCCGTGATAGGTCAGTGTAAGCCTATGCATAGCTCTTGTGCATGCAATGTACAGTAAGCTCCGGTCATAATCCGATTGATAAACATCAGAGTTTACGGAAGGAACAATGACTTCATCAAACTCAAGACCTTTGGCCATATATATAGTGGTGATGATAATCCCGTTTTCAAATTTTGAGCTGTCGGAATTCAGGAGGATAACTTCATGTTTCTTTTTCAATTCTCGGTAGAGTTCTTCTGCTTGACCGATTGATCTGCAGACAATACCAACTGTTGCTAAACCACTGTTTTTAAATTCCTCAAGCCTATCGTCTATCACAGACAGTTCAGAAATCCAATCATCACATTGGAGAATCTCCGGTTCCTTTCCATGTCGTTCTATAGGCTCGATGCTGTTGTTTTGTATATTTTGAGCAAATTTGATGATTTCATAGGTGGATCTGTAGCTTCTAGTGAGCGTTACGTACTCTGTATTTTCGTAGAGCTTAACAAAATCCTCTCGTGAAATGGAGTTATAAGGGTTAACGGATTGACCGAAATCACCCAAAATTGTTTTCCTGCAACGAAACAGCTTGTTGATGACCGCATACTGCACCGGCGTGTAGTCCTGCATCTCATCAATCACGGCATGTTTAATGTCATCATATCCCTGTATTCCTTCAAAACATATTTTTAAATAGAGATAAGGGTATACATCCGATGCTTCTAATTTATTTTTGCTTTTAAGCGAGAATAAATCCGGTCTTTTGATATATTCAAAAAAGCCATTATAGAATGATAACGTACTATCATAATGCAACATTGAAACCAGCTTTTTTATGACCTCCTTTTTTCCAGGGATGTTTCGCTTCGTTCTAGTTTCCGATTTTATTTTCTCAAGAATGCTTCCAGCGATTTCTTCCATCCTTTGGAGAATTGGTTTTGCTTTCAGAGTATGATATCTCGTTTGGATAAAATCTTTTGAAATGGTGATTTTTCCAAAAGAACAATCACAGGGGAAGAAAAAGTTATCATCCGCATACTCAAGGTACTTATCCAAAAGAGATAGGAACTCCATTGAGGACTTGAATTGAATTCGTTCCGACAGCTTTTTGTCATTCCCTTCAAGGGTCAGTTCAATCTGCTCGGTAAATCTCTCGAAATCGATAGAATTATTCAGCATCTCCGCCGCAATATTCTCAAATCCCGTTTCTGTCACAGGCTCTTCGCCCAACTCCGGCAATACGTTGGAGATATAGTCGGCAAATACCCTGTTAGGGGAAATGATCATAATATTCTGAGCGGCTAATCGGTCTTTGTACTTGTATAAAAAGTAAGCTATCCGGTGCAGCGCAATGGATGTCTTCCCCGATCCGGCGGCGCCCTGAATGACCAAGACATTGGCCTTTTCATTTCTGATAATCTGATTTTGCTCTTTTTGGATTGTCGCGATGATATTTTTCATTTTTTGATCCGAGGTATGGCTCAATTCCTTTTGAAGCACCTCGTCACTAATACCGATTGAGCTCTCAAGAGCATATTCCATAATGCTGTTTTTAATCTTAAATTGCCTTTTCAGGGTCATTTCACCTTCGATCTTGCCCACAGGAGCATCATAAAAGGCAGGCCCAAGCTCAAAATCGTAATACATCCCGGATATTGGGGCTCGCCAGTCGCATATCAGCATATTGCCTTTTTGATCAACATAAGAAAACCGCCCAATATAAAACGGCTCCGCTCCGTCCTCATCGTTAGGCCTAAAATCAATTCTGGCGAAATAAGGCGAATCCATTAACTTTTCGATCATTTCTCGCCTTTTTACGGTGAATTCACCCAAGTTTACGTTTCGGCCAATCGACTGTTTGTTTGAAAAAATCTCCATGGAATCCATATCACTTCTATTTTCCCAAAGATATTTCATGGATTCTTTAAATTCATCTTCATATCTTGAGACCGTTTGATTCAATTCCTCTAAAGAATCCTCCAATTTTCCTATGATCATTTTCAGATGCTTTATTTCATCAGATAATATAACTGTCATTGTTTTACTCCTAATTTTGATAATTAATGCGCATTGCGATTTACCCGACTTATATAGATGGTTTTTTATTCAAGCATTGCCTTTCCTCATGGCATCAAGCATTTTCAGCATTTCCAGTGCATCCGCTTCTGCCATGTCGAGTGCCGTAATATACCGATCAGTAGCATAAACAATGTCTTCCTCTTCACCTGGCGTATTAATAACTTCCCGTATATTCCCTTCTCCACGATCCAGACGATTCAGTATGCGCAGAATGGACATCATAGAATAATGGGCACTCCGAAGGATGCAGATGATTTTCAGTCGACTCATTTCCTTTGAGCCGTATCTTCTGTATCCGTTGGCATTCCGCGGCACCTCTATCAAGCCGTTTCTCTCCCAATCACGCAGCACGTCTTTTGTGATGCCGAGAGCGTTTGCAGCTTCAACTCTGCCATTGAACACAATCGTTTCTACTGATTTTTTGCTGTTCTCAATGATATTAAGCGTGATGCTGATTGCTTCCTCAGCTCTGGCTTTTTCTATCCGCAAATGCTCTAAATAGTTCAATGTGCTTTGATACGCCCCCTCAATATCATCCGTTGCCGCAATCTTCACAATTTCATAGACTTCCTGCCTGAGCCTGTCACTGATAATCTCCGCGCGGAATGCAGTACGCAACAGCCGAAGCTGTTCAAGATGTCTGTCATTAAAGATTCGGTAGTTGCCTTCAGTCCTTGGTATCGGAGGTAGCAGTTTCAGCTTTTCATAAAGCCGTATGGTATTGGGATGGACTCCTACTAATTTTGCTATTTGGGCGGTTTTATATGTCATAATGAATCCACCCCCTTTTCTTTGGATATGGCGCTAAAACTATAACCGCTGCTAGGTTTCAAGCGCAAGCATTGATTTCCCGCTGACGGACTGTCCCGTGAATGCAATTAGCTTTTATTTAGGAATCTGTAGTTTTATATTTTCAGATTATTTTCTTTTGCTCCTTTGATCGTGACGAACATTTATTTTTCTCCTCCTTACAGGGTTCGTTTTTATGCTACAGAGTCAGCATAAAAAACATACCACCAAATTATACAGTGGTGGTTAAGTGGAGAGTTTGAAATTGTTTTGCCCATACAGTTGTCAAACTATACTGCCCGTTAGCTTCATGAATTTGAAACCCAGTTAGATACTTATCTAATCGATAATCGGACTATGTTCTTGTCCATTACGGCAATCGGGACAAGAACTTGTACCGATAAAACAAAAAAGCCGCTAAATTAGCGACTTTCTAAGGGACCATGTTATTGTCCCTCGACAATAAGATTAACAGCCCGCCCATAAATTCAATTATTTTTCTATCTCATCGAAAACAACATGCTGATCATAATAATCTTTTAGTTCAGAGTAGTCATCGGACAAATTATCAGCCCAAGATACCAAAAACAACTTATTGATAGTTCTTGTTTCAAATAAGTCATCAAGTATCTCGATCTGCTGCTTACTTTTAAGTACATTGTCAAGAGGATATAAAATAGCAAAATCATATTCCATCCCAGTGTTATTCCAATTCGTCTTTTTGATACTATCGAAATATAAAGTATGTATTCCAAGTTTATAGCCTATTCCTGTTTTAAAATCCTTAGATTCATTAAAAAACGAGCCTATGTTTTGCATATAATTTGCACGAAATAGAACTTTCGAGCTATCTGGTACATATTCTTTTAAAATGTGCAGAATCAACCTGTGTTTTTCATACTGATGAGTACCAGTAAGAAGCAGTGACTTTTTATCAGATTGCAAAAAGTCCAATATATCTTTAACTACATCGTCTCTTGTGTTCAACTATATTCATCTCCTCAGCAACCCGACAGATACGCTATACAACCAGCAGCTGCTCTTTAGCCTCTCTAGCAGCAAGCTCGGAGGGCAGCCATACCGGTACGCCCAGCTCTTCATGCAGCTTCTGCTTCAATCCCCATGTGAAGCTTATGCAGTCAAGGACTACCTGCTCCACTTCGGCTGCTCTAAGGTTGTCGATCAGCTCCTCTACTGCCCCTGTTCCATCAGGAGGCAGCATGACTGCAGGCTCAAATCCCGCCTGTCGCCATCTGCGCCCAGCAGCCTGAACCTGACTCTCGGCTGGAACGACTACACCCAGCCGAGAGCTGCCTGCTGTGGAACGAGCCTTGCTTTCCAACAGCTGTCCAGGCAGAATTACCACAGCTTGTGAATGGAATGGCGGGAAATCACCGGCACACAGCAGTACAACCAGCTTGGCTCCAGCATCTGCCAGCTCATTTGCCCTTTGCTCCAAAGGTCCTATCAATGCCTCCTGCTGAATGACGACCGGGCCGTCCTGAGTTATGACATGAAGGGGATGCTCTCCTGCCTGCTTGGCTAATAGGAGAATAGCGTCAGGCGTCAAACCGTCAAGTCCGCCTTTCATAGCAATAGGCACAGAAGACGGCAATATGCTGCGGAACGGCACTTCCAAATCTGCCCGGGGACTGTGCCCCAACGTTAATAGTCCCAGCATTTCCTCGTTCCCTCCTCACTAGTGGATTTACTCTCGTTCCAGCCTCAGTGAATACGCACCGTTCAGTTTTTCGGAAATATCGCCTGCTGTCTGAAGCGTCGCTTGGATAATAGCGGCCCGTTCCTGATCTCCGAATCTTTCTTTGGGGCCAGCCACCGTCAGACTTGCGACCACTTGGCCTTGATCGTCAAAAATTGGAGCTGCAACACCAAAAATATTCTGATCCACCTCTCCTAAAGTCACCGCATAGCCATGCTCTTTGATCGCTTCTATAGAAGCATTGACCTCTTTTCGGGTTTCTTTATCTACAATCGCATTCAGTATCTTCTCAACGACCTTTTTCTTCTCAAATGCCAAGATACTCTTACCTGTTGCTCCCAGCTCTATAGGAAATGTTCTCCCATTCTCCACTACAAACCGCAGAAATCTACGGCTCTCTATCGCCAAGATGACACAAGTGCTGCTCCCGACTCGAACTGCTAGTACAGTGGTTTCTTGTACCTGCTCCGTTAACCGCTCCATGAAAGGTCGTGCGATCATATATAATTCGCGGTCCATCTGGTAATGAAGGCTGCGGGCCAAATCCAGAATACGCAAGCCCAGACTGATTTGCCCTTTCTCTTTACGCTCCAGTATCCCGTTTTTCTCCAGGGTCTGTATCAAACGATACGCTGTACTTTCCGGAATTGAAACCTTCTCCGCAATTTGAGTGACCGTCAGCATCGACTCCGCATCTCCCAAAGCAAAGATGATATCCAGTGCACGAACCAGCGTTTGTGAACCATTCATAATGAAAACTTCCTTTTACTCCGAATTTATAGTATTGAAAAAGCGGTTCAGTCTCGGGTTATCATTGGAACCAAAAATAAACTCCGGAGAGCCCTCAGCCATAATCCGGCCCTCTTCCATGTAAAGCACCCGATCCGATATGTTCCTGGCAAAGCGCATTTCATGGGTAACTACAATCATCGTCATCCCCTCCTGGGCCAGCTGAGTCATCATCTGCAGAACCTCCCCAACCAGCTCCGGATCGAGAGATGAGGTAGGCTCATCAAACAGCAGAACACTCGGCTTCATCGCAACCGCACGAGTGATAGCGACCCGCTGCTGCTGCCCGCCTGACAGCATTCCGGGATAATCATTCTTTTTCTCCAGAAGCCCTACCCGGGACAACAGCTCTTCGGCATTTTGCACGGCTTCACGCTTTGAAGTTTTATTCACGGTCATAGGACCCTCAATAATGTTCTGAAGAACCGTCTTATGGTTCCACAGATTGAAATGCTGGAATACCATCCCTACCCGGCTGCGCACCTTGCTCAATTTAAATTTTGACATAAAGGTCAAATTTCCTGCACGGTTGATTGAATAATGCACAGGCTCATTCTCTATCATGATACCTCCGGACGTAGGTACCTCCAGCAAGTTGATCATGCGCAGCAAGGAGCTTTTGCCTGCACCGCTCGGGCCGATAATGGAAACGACCTCCCCTTTCTCAATGGAAAAGTTAATGTCGTTAACAACCGCTTTTCCCCCATACTGCTTGGTAATGTGTTCTAGTTCTAGAATCGGCATAACCTGATCCTCCTAATCCGCTTACTTAATGAAATACGGCCTGCTCCATCTATTATTTATATCCATGATTCAGCTTCAGCTTACGTTCCGAGTATATTTGCAGTGACATGAGAACACTGGTCATAATTAAGTAAAGAACTGCCGCTACGCCAAGTGTTTCAAGTGGCATATAAGTGCTGCTGAATTGGCTCTGCGCATTGAGCATCAAATCGGGAACGGTTATAACCGAAACCTGGGCCGATTCTTTGAGCAGTGCTACAGAATTACTGATGTAAGTCGGTATAATAAAACGAATAATTTGCGGAATCCGAATCCGGATCAAAATTTGCCAAGGCGTCATGCCGATGGCTTCCGCCGCTTCAATCTGACCCTTGGGAATGGCCAGCATCCCTGTCCGGATGATCTCTGCCTTATAGGCGGCCGCATTCAACGATAAACCAAGCAAACCCGCTGCAAATGCCGATAAAGTAATGCCGAACGGGGGCGTATAGTAGATGAACACGAGAACCATTAGAATGGGAACGCCTCTAAATACCCAAATGTATACGATCGCGAACAGCTGTACGAGCTTATTATTGGATAATCGCAGAGCCGCCAGCAAAAATCCAAGCAGTGTACCTATAATAATCGCTAATATAGAGATTTCAAATGTAACAACTGCCCCTTCCAATAAAAAGGGCAAGACCTGCATGACCTTTTCCAGATTCAACAACGCTGCCTCCTTTCCATTTCGCCCAATGATTCAAAAACAATTCCGGCCCCTGCATCCGGCAGCTATACCACCGATGTAGAGGCCGAAAGATGGTTGTCTTATTTGTCAAACTTCAATCCGAAGTGCTCTTGAGCCAGCTTTTGATACGTGCCATCCTTCTTTTTGTCCAATATGATTTTGTCGATAGCTGCTTTCAATGAAGCATTGTTTTTGCGTAATGGAATCGCTACATCTACCACCGTGTAGGGATCGCCTGCTATTTCTACTTTTTTACCGTCCGGGGACGTTTTAATGAAATCGCCTGCCGCATCTCTTCCGATAGATACAAGATCCACACGTTTATTAGTCAAGTCCTTGAATAATTCCGTTTCACCGGGGTATTCCTTAATTTCTTTATAGCCGCCTATCTCCTTCACCACTGCTTGAGCTGTGGCTCCGGCAATAACACCTACGACTTTACCTTGCAGATCCTTGATGCTCTTGGCGTTGTTGCCGCCTTCTTTATTCACAACCGCTACAACCCCGTCACGACCATAAGGCTCTGCGAAATCAACCGATTTTTTGCGTTCCTCCGTTACATTGACGCCAGCAAGCAAAATATCGAATTTGCCTGCAAGCAAGCCAGGGGTTAATCCTGCGAATTGACCCGTAACGAATTCAGGCTTCACTCCCAAGCCTTCAGCGATAATTTTGCCCCACTCGATATCGAACCCAACCAGTTCATTCTTTTCGTTCATGTAGTTAAATGGGCGGTAATTTCCGCCGGTGCCGATGACGATTTTGCCTGCTTTTTTAATTTTTTCCAATGTGTTTTCATCCGTAGCTTGACTGCCAGAGTCAGCAGGAGCTGCAGGTGCTGCCGCTTGTGAAGTCGGCGCTGCAGCCGTTTCCTTGGAAGGAGTGGATGGCGACGAGGTAGCAGCCTTTTGACCGCAGCCCGATAAAACAACCGTTAACGCCAGAACAATGGAAGCCAATCCAGTTAATGTTTTCATAGATAGATCCTCTTCTCTTTAGGTAATGGATAATATTAGCTGTTAGTTGCCAAGCGCATAATCAGCAATGCTAATTCCTAATGCTTCTTCAACCTCCGGATAGACGGTAGGATCCAGCACCCCTGCGCTTAATGAAAAATGCTTTTTATTAATGGATAGAATCGCAAGCTCCGCACCCAATTTCACGTCACCAACGCGTACTACCGCTCCCGTCCGCGCATCCAACGTAGTGATTACATCCGGGAAGGTGGTTAATCGTTGACCTTCACTGTTTTCTACTGCCATATATTCGTTCATGACATGCAGAGTGAAACGCTCATCGTTTTGCTGAATGACGATAGTCCCGATATCGAAAGCTCCTGAATAAGCCACGCTATAACTGATAACCTCTCCTGCACCGAGAATGACTCCGTGAGTAGTGGAGCAAATCGTATCGATAACAGCTTGTCCGCCTTGTGGTTCCGCTTCAAGGATGGCATAACCCAAATCCAATGCCTTCGATATTCCGCCGATAACCGCATTTTGCTTAACATAGCTTGCTGGAAGCGGATGACGGGCGCAAGCTATGAATCCGCCGGATAAATCGGCTGCGGTACGAAGCACCGACGAAGTCTTGGCCGGAGTGCCTTTAACGACGAGCTCCAGATAGGAACCAGTATCCCGTCTCCCGCCAACGACGACCTGAATGGTTTCGAAGTCCGTCCGCGACGCCAGTCCAAGAGAGCCCATTTTACCTGTAGGATGGGCACGGATATCCCCTGTCGCATCAACGACCTTCAATCCAAGCGCGGCTGCTGGAAGCCAGCCATTAATCGTACTGGACATACCGTTTTGGGGTGTCATTACGCCAACGACCTTACCCTCAACCTGCTCCGCAAGTAATTGGACTGCTTTTATATAATCGATGCCCCGCATTTCCCAGTCTCTCCCTGCAGGTGCACCTATAGCGGAGGTCGTAACGATAATCGCATCATCTGGCAGCTCATCAATCGATACCAGCTCAGGCTTTCCAACCGTTATGGCAGCTGTGCCTATTTCCAGTCCATGGTCTGGCCAGCCTCCACCGCCTGCCGCATAAACCGAACCACCCTTGACCGCGGCCTTTACATCATCCAAAGTTAACGTTTTTCCCATATAAACCTCCCAATAAGTTCATAAGCTTACAAATCAATTCGTCGGAGACCGCTGTCGCGGATCACCTTGAACGACTCTTCATAGCCGGCATCGGCATAACGCAGCACCCCGATACCCGTATCGTTATCCAAAGCATATTTGAGTCTTGTATCAGCTACTTCTGTTCCATCAGCTACGACGGTTACTCCGGCGCTCGTCATATACCCCGTGTAGCCCCCACCCCCGGAATGAATCGCTACCAGGTCGGCCATCGAGGAACAGTTAAGCATCGCATTCAAAAGCGGCCAATCCGTAATGGCGTCACTTCCATCCTTCATTCGCTCAGTCATGATGTTCGGATGTGTCATGGCTCCTGCGTCCAAGTGATCGCGTGAAAAAGAAATCGGTCCGATGATTCCCTCGCGGACTAATCGATTCACAGCTATCGCCAGCTGTGATCTTTGCTCATGGCCGAACCAGGCGATCCGTGCAGGCAGGCCTTGGAACTTAACATGCTCCTTCGCCAGTGCAATCCAGTTCGATATGATCTCGCTGTCGCTGTACGTACTCAGAATGTAATCATCGATTATTTGGATATCTTCCGGATTTCCGGATAGCGCCACCCAGCGAAAAGGACCTATTCCTTGTGCGAACAAGGGTCTCAGATAGGCTTCGGTGAAGATCGGAATTTCAAATGCATTCTCTACGCCGAACTCCTTTGCCTGTGTGCGGATATTATTGCCGTTGTCGAATACGATAGAGCCTCTCTTTTGAAATTCCAGCATCGTTGCAACTTGAGAGGCAATGGAGCTTCCAGCTTCAATTGCCAGCGCATCCGCATCTTTATCCCTCGCCTTTAACCAATCTTCGAATGTATAACCGACAGGAACGTAGCCGTATTTCAAATCATGAGCCGCTGTTTGATCCGTGACGATATCCGGGATGATTCCTTGCGCCAGCAGCTGCTGATAAATATCAGAGGCATTGCCCCGCAAACCAACGGAGATGCTTTCCCGCTTCTCCTTCGCTTCTACAATCCAGCGCAGCGCTTCGTTCAAATCATGCGTCTTTCTCTGCAAATAGCTGGTTTCTAAGCGCCGATTAATTTTCTCCTCGTTGATTTCCACGCATAAAATGGCTGCTTTGGCCATGACCCCTGCTAACGGTTGAGCTCCTCCCATACCGCCTAAGCCTGCGGTCAAAATAAACCTGCCTGACAAGCTTCCATTAAAATGCAATCGGGCAATCGATGAAAAAATTTCGTAGGTTCCTTGAAGTACGCCTTGTGAACCTATGTACTGCCAAGCTGCAGCGGTTAATCCTCCCCAAATTAGGAGTCCTTTCTGCTCTAATTCATAGAATTTGGCACTGGTGGCCCATTTGCCTACCAAGTTTCCATTAGCCATGATGACAAGCGGAGCAAAAGGATGCGTCTTGAATATCCCAATCGGCTTGCCTGATTGAATGACCAGAGTTTCATCGTCCTCCAATCCCCGTAGCGTATCGACAATAGCATGATAGGATGCCCAATTCCGAGCTGCTTTGGCAAAGGAAGCATAGACAACCAACTGGTCTTGGTTCTCCCCGTTCTCTAGAACATTCTCCAGCATTCTTAAGAGCGCTTCTTGCCTCCAGCCTTTACAGCGAAGCTCATAACCACGTTGTGCGAGAATCAAAAGCCAACCCCCTCTAACAAAATTATCATTAATCGATAATTAATTATCAAATAAAAGATGTTGAAATTAATATAGTCCCATAATTCCGCGTTGTCAAGTGGGTATTATATGATTTGTTAATCGTTAATTTAGTTTAGAAGTCTATCAAGCTGCTTATTCCCTCTCGTAGAAAAACTTTTTTCAAAAATGAGAGCAAGTGTATGTTGTTTGTCGTGACGATTTGGGACATTCGCTGGAGGAAGTGTTAGGAAACTTAGACCTACCCTGGAGCTCCGTCGGGTCGTGGCGTTGGTTGGGCCGACATGAGTCTGCTGTGCCTGAGCTATGCTAAAATGCAGGTGAAATTGTGTCATCGTGATCCGTCGGGAATGGGATAAAGTTCTTGTCATTGAAGTTTGACAAGAACTTTATCCCATAAAATCAAAAAGCCGCGATTTACGCGGCAATTAATGAGATAATGATCTTGTCACCCGACATCAGGAGCATACATCCATCCTAACTTTCGTTTAATGGAG
Organism: Paenibacillus vulneris; assembly: GCF_039543185.1. Lineage (NCBI taxonomy): Bacteria > Bacillati > Bacillota > Bacilli > Caryophanales > Paenibacillaceae > Paenibacillus > Paenibacillus vulneris. Next base: position 242,987 of record NZ_BAABJG010000015.1, read on the forward strand.
GAACGCGGAGTTAATCTTTATCACGTTAGCAAAACAGGATCTGTTTTTTATTTTAGAATCGGAAATCCACGTAAAGTAAGTTAATGCGCGGATTATCAAAACAGCGCCGATGAAGGCTACTACGACATTCACAGGGAAGCCGGCTGGAAGAGTGTTTTTATTTCCGCCTCATCGTTTCAAAAATGGACCCTAAGGAGTCATTCAGAAGGCGAAGAACGACCGCAAATTTATAGTGATAGAACGCATTAACTAAAACATGCCAGACGTATAGCAGCCCCCTATTCCTGCTTGTTTCTTCCGTTAGTCATTATTTATGCTTTAAACGTAGGGGCAAATATTCGTTGGATGCCCCACCACCCTCTCGATAAAATGCAAATGCTAAATATGATTTTATTAATTCTGTTAGTTTTAAATTTTGGGGCATACTCCATCAGAACCTGGCTGTAATACAAACGACTAAGCAGGCGCTATAAGTATAATTAGGGACCATTAAACAAACCGAGAAGGTTACAGAAAAAAGATCGCTATTCCCCTGAATAAGCAGTGAGGAGAGCGATCTTGCAACGGTTGTCCTACGTCAAATCGGGCAACTCGCTTTTCCGGTTTCATTTTTCGTACGACAGCTCATACTGTCCCCCATATAGGCAAATCCCCGCAACTTAAATGGTTTCGGGGATTTCTGCTTCACTTTGCCAAAGCCTGTTCGACTTCCTGTTTTAACCCGCTTGCATCAATTTCAACGGGGTATTGGAACTCCTTGCCGTTAATGAATACCGTCGGTACCATCTTCACATGACGTTTAATTGCTTCTGCTGTGATTTTTAAGCTTAAGTCAATATTATCTGGTTGTTCTTGTAATCTGTACTCTTCGGTTAGCAGCTTTTTAATCGAATGGCTGTCGGACTCGCTCCACTGGCTTTGCTTGGCGAATAAATCCTTCATAAGCTCATAGACTCGCTGCGGATCTTTATAATCTAAGAATGCGTTCGCCAACGTTCCATATAAAAGCATTTCGCGCGGTTTGTCATAATGCTTCACCACATATTGAACTTGTCCGTTCTCGGTATAAGAGGTCAATGTTTCGTCGGCTGCTTGAAAGAATGTTGCGCAATACGGGCACGCCAGGTTCAAAAACACTTCTACTTTTACAGGCGCATTTTCCTTACCATAGCTCAAAAATGCATTTTCGATCACTTGGGTCATGTTCAGATCTCCTTTATTTGACGTTGTTTGGAATGAGGGACTTGTCGATTTGAACGGCGTCTTTGATGTTAATTTTTGCGCTCAGCAGTCCTGCCTCAAAGAATTTGTCGGCCAATTTTTGTTGGCTTGTCACAACCGCATCATCAATCTGTTGAACGCCGAATGTACGTCGATCATTGGCTTTTTGAATAGGCGCTACGTCCAACCCTAACTCGGTGGATAGGATTTTCGAAATCTCTTGTTTATTTTCATTGGCCCACTTATCGGCATTTTGCAGTTCTTCAAGAATCATCTTCACGACTTCCGGTTTTTTGTTCAACAGATCTTTGGTCGCAAAATAGAATGTTCGATTTTCCGAATTGCCGGTTCCATCGACAATGGTGCGCGTTTTTAATGTGTTTTCTACAATGGCTAGGTACGGATCCCATGTGCCATAGGCGTCGAACTCACCTTTCGTAAATGCGGCCAAGCCTTCCGCAGCATCTTTATAGAACTTGATGGTTACGTCGTTCAAGGAAACGCCTGCTTTTTCCAATGCGACTAAGAGCAAGTAATGCTGGTTGCCGCCTTTGGTGACGCCGATCGTTTTGCCTTTCAAATCAATAACGCTTTGAATCTTGGAATCTTCTTTGACGACGATCGCGACACCTTTCGGATACGGAGATTCGGATGCGACATAGTTGAGCGGATGTCCGCCGGCTTGCATAAATACAGCGTTGCCGTCCGATGCATGTCCGAAGTCAATATTATTCGTGTTTAACGCCTCAAGCAGTACCGTTCCGGTAGGGAATACTTTCCATTCTACTTTGTAACCTTTCTCGCTCAATGCTTTATCTAAATTCCCGTGTTCTTTCAAAATGTTTAGCGTATTGCCTTTTTGATAACCAATCGTAATCACGCCTTTTTGATCGCGTGCAGGCGTACTGCCGGTAGAACCGCTATCTGAAGGACTGTTAGCAGGTCTGCCGGAAGAAGCGTTTCCGCAAGCCGCTAAAACCAAAACAAATATAGCAACTAGTGAAATCAAAAATGTTTTTTTCATGTTCTACACCCCTAAGATTTGATTTAATATTTTCTTCTCATAATCCGTAAACTTGTCACCCCGTTCCCGAGGTCTTGGCAAGTCAATGCGTTCATCCAACTGAATGGCACCCCGGTCGATCACGATAACGCGATCCGCTAAACGTACAGCCTCCGTCACATCGTGGGTAACGAGAAGGGAGGTAAATTTCTGCTGCTGCCAGAGATCTTCAATTAAGTTCTGCATTTCAATCCGGGTTAGCGCATCAAGAGCGCCAAGCGGCTCGTCAAATAGCAGGATATCGGGATTGCTTGCGAGTGCCCGGGCTAGGGCAATGCGCTGCTTTTGCCCTCCTGACAGCTGATCAGGCCAATCATGCCGTTTCTCAATCAGCCCTACCTTTTCCAAGGACTCGCTTGCGACAGTCGAGTTGACCGCACCAAGCTCAATGTTCTTTATGATGCTTTTCCAGGGTAGAAGGCGGTCGTCTTGGAACATGATCCGGATTTTCGGATCGCCTGAATCTGTGCCGGAAAAAAGCAATTCTCCTTTTGTAATCTGCTCCAGCCTTGCAATGATTCGAAGCAATGTGCTCTTCCCACAGCCGCTTCGTCCGACAATGGCCGTAAAACTTCCTTGCTCGATCGATAAATCGATATGATGCAAGACTTCATTATCGCCGTAGCTTTTGCCGACATTTTTCAGTTCAATATTGATCATGGCGTCACCCCCCAGATGATTCGGCTGGCTACTTCTTACGGTAAACAGGATTCCATTTTAAAAATCGGTATTCAAACAGTTTGGCAATGACATCGGATAGCTTTCCTAGTATCGCGTAAAGAACAATGGTGAGCACGACGATGTCCATTTGCATGAATTCACGGGCGCTCGTTGCCATATAGCCGATTCCTGAATCCGCGCCAATGGTCTCCGCCACAATTAAAGACATCCACATGACACCTAGCGCATAACGAATCCCTACCAGAATGGAAGACAAGGCGCCGGGCAAAATAATGTTCACAAATAACTTCCATTTTGATAGCCCATAAACGGTTCCCATCTCGATGAGCTTGCGGTCCACATTTTGAATGCCGCTAAAGGTATTGATATATACAGGGAACATGACGCCTAGCGCTACTAGAAAAATCTTGGCCGATTCCCCAATTCCGAACCAGAGAATGACGAGCGGAATCAGCGCCAAATGGGGAATTGTGCGGATCATTTGCATCGTGGTATCGGTTGTTCGTTCAAAAATTTTAATCGTCCCGTTTAAGAGGCCAAGTATAAAACCGATGATGCCTCCAATGAAAAATCCAATTAAAGCGCGTTGGGTACTAATCCAAACATGATCTTGCAGTTTACCGGACTTCGTTAATTGAATGGCCGCGTCTACCACTTTCAATGGCGTCGGCAGGATGGATGAACTGATAATGCCGGATTGCCCTAGTATTTGCCATAGCACAATCGTTACGATAGGGAGCAGCCATGGGATGAGTTGGCTTTTATACCATTTATTAATCTTTTTCATGTTCTAATCTCCAGACAATTGGAAAAATAATAGGTGCAATAACAAGATGAGATTTATTATAGGGTAATCCGATAAAAATTGTCAACATTAATATTGTGATACGCAAGGGATAATCGTTTCAGCATTGCACTTGATTTTCCGAATAATTCAATTAATCAGGTTAAACAAAAAAAAGCCCTACAGCACGACTAAGAACGCTGCAGGGAATCAAACACACTAATAGAGGGAGTAAATAAATACATATGATTATTTAATCATTTGATAAAGAAGCCTTGCTTAGAAAAATGAAATATTGAATTTGACGCCTTGCAAATGAAGTTGAAGAATATAAGATTATCCAATCGATCCCCGGTATCGGAGAGAAAATCGCAGCAACGAAGCTTGTGGCCTTTGTTGGCGTAGATCCAAGTGTGCATATCTCCGGTAAAGTTTGAACGGATGCGCCCCGTTTACACCCAGGCGCATCCTTGGATACGCTACACTGCCGATTTTGTCGATTATTATATTGAATTGTTGAGTAGTGGAATCAATCATCAACATGAGAAATTTAGGGTGTGTACGCAAACTGTGAAGCCGTCCTCTGGGTTGCCCGTACCGGTGCTTCATGGCATTATTTATCCGTCTTATTTTTTAGCCTTATCCGACTTCGCCGTTGCAATAGCCTGATTGATTGCCTCTTCAAATTGCCGGAGTACAGTGTTCGTGTCGGCTTTATTTTTCACCATATCTCCGAACGGCTTGCCGAAATCCACATTAACATTCGTTAGATCTGCAGCTCTTAACGGAGACGGAGGTGCATCCTTGTAATAATAAAATGCACCCGTATTTTTCCCTTGCAACTCCTGCACCTCTTGGCCGAATGCATTTTTAACGTTTGCGTTAACGAGCGGCGTACCTACTCCCTGTTTGGAAAGCATCGTCTGAACTTGCTCGGATACAAGATAAGAAACAATTTGGAACGCTTCATCTTTATACTTGGACGTTTGGGAAATGAACAAAGCAAGAGTGGCAGGCTTTAAGCCGGTGCCCGGTTTTTCCTTTAAAACAGGCAGCGAAACGACGTCCCAATTTAAATTTGGGTTTGCTTTCACCCAGCCGATCATGAGCGGATGGCTTTCGAGAGCCATCGCAATACTCCCTTTAGCTGTCTCGGATGTAGGAACGAGAGCATTATCCGGAATTTCGTAGAACCGTTTCAGGTTGTCGAACATCAGCTTCCAGCCGTCCGTATTCAGCACCGCCTTATCTTCCCTCGGATCCAAAGGACTTAAGGAGAGCTGATTGTTCAGCATCATATTATTCGGTATAGCGGCGAAGCCCATATAGGTCGTTCCTTGTTCCACACGCGTTACTTTTTTCGCCAGGTCGTAGACTTCATCCCATGTCATGCCGTCTTTCGGATAAGCAACGCCAAACTTATCGAATATATCTTTATTATAAAATAAGGCATACCGGTTCATCGTAAACGGAAGGCCGTACAGCTTTCCTTCGCCGTTGGCATTTTGGGTTTGCGCGAGTACGTTCGGTTCAAATTGCTGGAGATTGAAGTTATTTTTTTTCACGAGCTCCTGCAGATCATATTGAAATCCGTTCTGAATGATGCGGTCTACCGTAAAGCTGGCGGATTCATAAATAATATCAGGCAGCGTTCCCCCGGCAATTAGATCCTTATAGTCCGTACTTTTGGGATCTCTGAGAATGATGTTCAGCGTGATATGGGGAAACTTCTTCTTGATCGCTTCAGTAATTCCCAAACTCTCAAAATTCAAAGCCCCAGGCTGCCCGTTAAAAATGGTTAACGTGATCGGCTCTTTCGGCTTGCCGGTATTGCCTTCGGTGTTCAGTATCGCTTCCTTATCATTGCTGCATCCAAGCATTACATTTGAGAATAAGAGTAACGAAGCCGCGCCAATTACAGCTTTTCCATACACTTTTACCATGCAGGAACCTCCAGTTTCACTTTCATTCTTCTTCGAACGCCTCGTCGTTTTGGTTCCGCTTTCATTTTATGTTACAATCAGCTCCAGGCAGACTATACGGCCAACCAACCTGGAGATCTCGATCCTTAGGGCGATCTCCAGGTTGTCAATGTGCCATATTGCGGGATTCACTGTCATTCCATCTTCCTCCACTAGACAATACGTCCATGTCTTTCGAACGGATAGTCGATCGTAATACGCCTCCGTTTGGTTGCTACACTAGCGGTATAGATGCGTTTGGTGGGACCTTTACTTGCCTTCCAAACACAACCGGACAAGGTCGTCGACTTGGGCAGTTGCCAGACACTCGACAGTATCGGCAGCGCCGTAATAAATTTTGACTTCGCCGTCATCCTCAAGAATCATACCGCCCGGGAAAATGACATCATTCCGGAAGCCTTCGGTTTCATAGACGGCTTCGGGTGCGATAAGCGGATCTTTGTACATGCCGATGATCTTCTTGGGGTTCTCCAAATCCAAAAGCAAAATGCCGGCGCTATATCGCTTCTTCCAGGATTTCTCCCAACCGTTTTTTCCTCGGCTTGGATCAAGATCGACGGAATGGAACGTAGTTAGCCAACCTTTAGCGGTTTTGACTGGCGGGGCGGCAGGGCCGATTTTGTCGTTAGCATAAGCCACATGCTCAACCGCAAGCAGCAAATCCGTATTGCCCCAATATTTCAAATCTGGCGAGTCCGATATCCACATATCGAAACGGTCTTTGCCTCCCCGGCTGTATACAGGGAACGGCCGCTCTAAACGGACGTACTTGCCGCCGATTTTTTCCGGAAACAGCACCATGTTGCGGTTATCAGGCGCAGTCATATGGAGTACTTCAAATTTTTCGAAGTCATCGGTTACGGCAATGCCTCCGCGAACACCGTGTTTCGTATCGACGGCAAAACACATATAGCAGCGCCCATCCATAACAGTCAAGCGCGGATCATAGGTGCGGATGATTTCGTCATCATTCAGGCTAAAACAAGGGTCGGGCTGTACCTCCCAATGAATACCGTCGCTGCTGTGGGCTAGACCAAGATTGGTCGTGGAACTTGGCAGCAGCGTATGCTTCTGCAGATCACCGTAATCGTTGCGGAATACCATAACATAACGACCTTGGAATTTGGTAACGCCTGCATTAAATACAAGTGCCGGAGAATAAGGCACATCACGGGCGGATAATACCGGATTTGCAGGATGACGGGTAATAACCGGGCTTGACTTTAGCGGTCCAATAATTGGAATAGACAACACTATTCCTCCCCTCTTCGATTTGGGTTGCAACATGCTCTTATCATAGAATAAAATCGAAGAGGAGGTATGACAATTTTCCGCTAGACTATCTCATATTTTCGTTCAGGAGCGATCCGTCAAAATGACCGTATACCCAACCAACAAACATTTAACCGACTATCCGGACATTCATCCGGGTTTTCCATTTCATGTGTCCGTTAACAAAGTGGTAAGGCATTTTCCTGCTCACCGCCATGACTTTTTGGAATTTTCTCTTGTAATAGACGGAGAGGGCTACGAGGTTATTAACGGTGTTAAACATCCTCTACTTGCAGGGACGGCTACTTTTTTGCTGCCTTATCAAGTTCATGAAATTTATGTGGAATCGGCGAATCCACTCCGGTTGTATAACTGCATGTTTGATATGGATTTGCTATACCAATCAGCAGAGGTCGGACCGGGTTTGTCGGAGCTGCTGGTCGGGGAGGAGATGCCCCCTCAAGCTTTCTTAAGCCCGGAGCTGTACACGGCTGTATCGTCGGCTTTTGAGGATATGCTTGCCGAATTTGCGGGCAACGGTTTATGGAGAAACATGCTGCTCAAGCTGAAGCTGTTGGAAACGCTTGCGCGATATGACCGGTTCCGCCGGCAAGGTGTTCCAAACACAGTACAAACAAACAGAACAATCGATAAAAAACCGGTATGGCCAATTATTCATTACATTCATGCCCGTTACAGGGAGCCAATTACACTGTCGGCAACGGCGGATAAGTTCGGCATAAGCAGATCCTATTTAAGCGAAGAGATTAAACGGCGTACCGGCTTAGGTTTTGTCCGCTTTTTGCACGAGGTGCGCATTAGACATGCTTGCAGCTTGCTTTCATCGACCGGAATGGCGGGAGTTGATATAGCGATTGAAACCGGGTTCGGTTCGTACAAGTCATTTTCGCGGATTTTCCGCGAGTTGAAAGGCATGACACCGGGTGACTACCGTAGAAAGCATGTTACAACAAGCTCTCGTTACTAACCTTTCTCATCCTCTGCTGCCCCCGGCACACGATGTTGATACCATCGAATAAACATGAAATTCCACGTAACCGTCTAAATCATGATGTTCGCAAATATGTAATCACAAAAGATGCTTGAACGGTATGTTGATTCGTTTGGAATTCCGGCATGTCGAACTCCTCTGGGTGGCCGAGCGTCATCATGAATAAGCGCATCACTTACTTTATTTTTTGCTGCTGTCTAAATTGGATAGGGGTTGTTCCAAATACTTTCTTGAACGTTGTGAAGAAGTGGCTTTTTGTTTGGAAACCAGCCTGTTCTGCAATTTCTGCTACAGTTAAGTCGGTGCTTAAAAGAAGCTCCTTTACCCGCTCCAAACGCTGATTTGAAATAAAATCCGATATGGGGCAATCCATCCATTCCCTAAACACGGCCCGAAGATAGCTGACTGAGACCGATGTATGATCGGCGATGGAATCTACACTCAGTATGGGGTTATGTAGATTATTCCGAATATATTGAACGGCTTCTGTAACAATTTCTTCTTTTCGATTATTAGTTGACCGCTGTTTTAAATCGTCAACAATTTGATGCAGGAACGTTTCAATCCAATGGAACGCTTCATTTAAATGATGGAATTGATTTAGTGTATGCTCAATTCCTTCCATTCCTTTTACCGTGTTTAGCTTTTTAAAATTTTTCATCAACTCATATATTAAATGGATAAGCTGCATTTTGCATTCCGAATAAGTCATTCCCTTCATATCCCCAGCCAGCTGCTCCAAGTATCCTTTAACAGCTAGCAAGTTACCGATACGCACTGAAGCAACGAGTTCTTTTATCACATCTTCATCAAGATAATTTGGCCTATCCTCAAACTGTTTTAAATCACTCTCCGAATATACACGGTCTTTGCCATCGATAAAATTAAGCATGGATGCCTCCATAACCAACTCGTAGCTCTGGAGCAGTGCTTCATCCGAAGCCCTAGGATCGCTGACCGCTGCAACAACTCCGAAATGCAACCATTGATCAATATTTGATTTGATTTCTTGAAGCATAGTATCGATTGTTTCTTTCTTCTTCGTGTCAGGGAATATTAGTACGGTGTGATCGATTCCAATATCGACTGCCTCTCCGGCTAAGCCATATTGTCTCATGACCTCAATAGCTATATTGCCCATCGCGTACTTCATTAGCTTTCTTGAAGGAAAATCATATTTATCACAGAATGCAGCATAATACCGGATCCTTAAAACCGCTATTCGGATCGATCCAGCGGCAAGCACCGGTATCTCTTGAAACCATTCTTTTTTATAACGTTCCGAAAGGGAGCCGTTAAGTATCCATTGGCGCAACCGCTCCTCCTTGATTAATGATTTACTATCTTTGATAGAACGATCCATTTGCTCCATTTTGTTAATAAGCGATTCGATACCGGAAGTGATGCTTACTGTAGTTTCCACGGTGTTGGAAGGGACATAGGGCTGACCTATACGCGTTTGAATAGCTTGCAGCATAGTACCTATGGGGCGTATATTGGTTCTGGAATACCAATAAAGTAACATCCAGATAATCAGAACAAGCAGACTGAAGCAAAGTAAAATCGTCCATCTGGTGACGGAAATACTTTGATTTAACGTTTCAAGCGAGGTTAGATGAAAGATCTTCCAACCCGAAATACTTAGCGTCTGATAACGTAATGACCACTCCTCGCCATCAACCGAAAAATGAGATTTCTCTAAGTTACCGTTTGAACTTAACGTTCTTACCTTCTTGAGCATTTTATCCGAAACATTCCCCAGCATCAATTCCCCTTCCCCGTTCAGTATGAACACATCATTCGCGATTTGCTTATTCATCTGCAGGATGTACTGCTGCAGCTTTTCCTTATCCAGCAGCACCGCCAATTTACTGTTGTTCTCCCCTCTATCAATCACATCCTGCACAACCAGTAACAAATAACTTTTGCCTTGAATCTCGTAATTTCGCAGGTTTAAGTTTCGACTCTTTTCCGATCGGGCTTGTTCAATAAATTCTTTGTTCTCCTCGTCAGTTAACTTAGTCAGACCTTTATCCGAAGCGTACATACGGTTAATGGAGGGATTAATCACATTTATGGACTGAATAAATGGCTCAATACCCAAGTAATCCGTCAAGCTCAATTCCATTTGTTTAAAAACCCAGTAGTCAACCTCCGAAGCGGTCATCCAACCGTTTACATTCTGATCCCGGAAAATACGGACGGAATATAATTTAAGTTTTCGCAGCGTGAAGTCGGTGTTGTCCTTAACTTGCGCAATTCGCTGCAGAGTCAGGCGGTCAATTTCAGTTATTGCATTATTAGTCAATTGCCTAGTTAAAATATAAGAAAATATATAAATGGTCACAGTGAACGCTAAGGCCATATATATAAACATTCGTAAATGCAATTGCTGCGGCAGCAGACCACGAAGCATTGTCATCCCTCCTTGTCGCCGATGTATCTTATCTAAAGGTATTCCTCCATTAGCTTATCGTCAAGTTTGTATTTGACCGGGATTAACAAAAACCCTGCAGATCTTTAGGACTTGTGATCCGCAGGGTTTAGAGTGCTATAAATTGTCAGTCCTCAATCCTATTTAACTCTTTGAAAACGAATATATCATAACTTCCTCTACAGCCGCGTGATTGGCGGTTTAACATACTTTGAGCTTTGTATCAACTCCTTCAGCTTGTTTTCATAAGCATCGGCGTCCAGGGGCAATACAATCTTGCTTTCAGTGAATGAAGATTGCATAATGGCGTTGGCTAAAGTCAACCCATTGATCCCTTCTGTACCGTGAGCTACTAACTCGCCGTCTCCATTTTGAATAGCGTTAATAAATTTTTCGATAACAACAAGATGGCCTTTAGGCTGAGTAATATCAACAGGAATTTCCGTATACCAGCTTTCAACATTACCGAATTTACTTTTCGATTCCAGAATGAAATCAAATACCGAAATCTGATTTTGATACATGACAATCTTTTCATTCTCATAAACCAGCTTGCCGTGTTCTCCTACAATTTCAAAGCGGTTTGTTCCAGGCGTCTCGGCCGTGGTTGCAATAAAATGTCCAATCATTCCATTCTCATGTTCAAAGTAGGCCGTCACTTCGTCTTCAACTTCAATATTGTGATATTTACCAATGTTAACAAAACCGCTGATCTTCGCAGGCATTCCGAATAACCATTGATAAAGATCCATATTATGCGGACATTGGTTGGTCAGAATTCCCCCGCCTTCTCCGGCCCAAGTCGCCCGCCAGTCGCCGCTATCGTAATAAAACTGCGGGCGAAACCACTGCGTGTTGATCCAAGTAACACGAATCAGCTTGCCGAGCTTCCCGCTTTGGACAATTTCCTTTAACTTCTTATGAAACGGATACGTTCTTTCCTGAAACATTATGGCGAAGACAAGCTCAGGGTATGCCTCTTTAGCCCTTTCATAAGCAGCTATCATTTTCTTCGCATCGTTTAAATGGACAGCGATAGGCTTCTCGCAAAGCACGTGAATACCTCTGTTAAATGCATCGATAGCAACTGAAGGATGATCATAATGGGGTGTCGCCACCGTAATAGCTTCAAGACCCGGTTTGTTGAGAAGTTCTGTGTGGCTATCATAAGCCGGAATTTGCAGCTCCTCTGCAAATTTATCAGCTCTGTCCTTAATTACATCACAAACACCGACAATTTCGACCTTTCCGGCAGTCTGGAGCTGCCGTAGATTTTTGATATGGCCCGATCCCATTGCCCCTACTCCAACTACGGCTATTTTTACATTTTTATGAATAGTCATCTCTAACTCCTCCTCGGATTAAACGAATGCGCGGATGTATTGAATAAATGCCGGCAGCACAACTTCCGGTTCTTCAAGCTCAGGATGCCACTTCTTTTCCCACTCCAACGATAAGTATCCTGTGTAACCATATTTCTTTAACAGTTCAATATTATTCTTAATGGGAACTTCACCATCGCCAATGAAACACAGCTGGAATTTGCCATTGACCTTTTTCGTATCTTTAACATGGACATGCTCGATATAGGGAAAGATCTTCTCGATAAACTGTTCAATGGTATTGCCGTATCTTTTGTAAGTATGCTCCATATCCCACAGCACGCCCAAATTGGCACTGGCCACCTTCTCCAGTACAGGCAGCATATGATCCAGATCGGAGAAGTCCCCGTGAGTTTCCAAAAGGATGCGGACATTTCTTTCCGAACCATAGTCACAAAGCTCCTTTATGCCCCTTGAAATCCTCTCAATAATTTGCTCCTTTTGGAAAGGATCCGGCACCTTATTCCCAAAAACTCTTATATAGGGTACGCCTAGCTTTTGTGCTAGATCTATATGTGCTTTCCCTTCGGCAATAAAATCATCGAATTTGTCAAGGTCATGGAATTGGCAGGATGTATTCAAACCGATTATTTGTATCTGCTTTGAATGAAGTTCCTCCAGGGTTTTTTCCAGATTCTCAGGGAGAAAGGGCCTTGCCTTGGGCAGGAACATTTCCCCTTCCATGCCTCTGATCTCAATCCCGTCGTACTTTAAACGTGTGGTTTCGTTCAAAATTTGTTCCCAGCTCCAATTCGGGCAAGACAAAGTTGTATACGCTATTTTCATTTCAATACCGCCTCTCCAGCATGATTATTTGGTTGAATTTCTTTTAACGTATGACTCTGACATTTCCTGAACAATTTTAGTGAAATTCGGTTCCGTTTTTAACTGGTTGACGAACGCCTCCCATTTTTCTATCGGTTCCTTGCCCATAATCACGTGCAGCTTCATATCGGTAATTTTTTTGTTGTATTCCGGCCAGAACTTAATCCAGGCCTCGGAATCCACACCGACCGACGGATCATTAACCGCATTTTTTGCCCGCTCATCCATTATTTTTACATGACGGTCATAGTACTCCTTCGGAATTCCCGGAACATACGCTTTTAGATATTTGTTGTAGCTAAGAAAAATTTGACCAAACGCTTGTTGGGATACATTGTCCTTTACAGCCTGTTCCGTAGGGATTTTAAAGCCGTCTTTTTCAACGAAATGAACGTCTTTAAAGCCGAAATTCGCAAGATCCGATCCTTCAGCGGAAGCCCCGTAATCCATGAATTCCATAATTTTCTTCAACTTCGCTTCAGGAACGGTCTTGGGAATCAGAAACATTCCAAAAGAGCCGATTTCTGTCTCGCTCACTCCGTTTAATGAAACAATCGGCTCCATATAAGCGTCAGGCTTTTGCTTTCTAAGCTCGGCTGTTATATTCCAAACCTGATCTATGGCTTGTGTGGCGACACCAGCCTTCCCTGCCTTTAACATATCCAGGATTTGACTCGGTTTAAGCATCAGGAAATCTTCGGGAATCAGCTTTTCTTTGTACAATTTATTGGCGTACATAAGCGCGTCTTTTTCTGTTGATAAGTAAACAGTAGGAACCAGCTTTCCATCCTGCGCTTTCCAGTCGCCTATAGTTTTATTAAAAACGTTCTCGAAAGTTCTTATATTTAAAATGACTCCATACGTATCATTTTTCCCGTTTCCGTCGGGGTCGTTATTGGTAAATGCCTTCATCGCTTCGTAGAGTTCATCCATGTTGGTCGGCATTTTTAAGCCCAGTTTATCAAGCCAATCTCTGCGAATGCTTACCCCATTCTGGCCATAGACCGGTCTTACCCGGGGTATACCATAGTTATGTCCATCCGCGTAGGCCAAATTTTTCCAGGTTTCTTCAGGAAACTTTGCTAAATTCGGATAATTTTTATACAAATTGGTCAGGTCCCAAAAGGCTCCTTGAGCAGCCATCCCCTTAATAACCGATGAATTGAGCGGGTCGGTTGTCAAGATTAAATCCGGCAGCTCACCGGAGGCCAACGTCACATTTAATTTATCCGTATAGTTGTTGGATGATGTCCAGGCAATGTTCAGCTTGGTATTCGTCCGTTTTTCGATTTCTTTTATTATAGGGTTGTCTTCTGAGGGTGGTTCTTGCGAATAAAAGGACGACAATATGCTGATTTGAGTTGGTTTTCCCTGTTTTCCCCCCTCTTGTTCCACTGAATTTGCTTCTTCTCCCCCGCCTCCTCCGCATGCAGCTAACAATAAAGCTAAAGAGACTTGCAGGGAACACAGTTTAATTCCTGCATTTTTCTTGCTCATACTATTACCTCCATTTGTAAATTTTATATTCATTCCTTCACAGAACCTACCATGACGCCTTTGGCGAAATGCTTCTGCAGGAAAGGATACACCATAATAATAGGTACTGTTGCCACAATAACTGCGGCCATTTTAAGAGTTTCCTGAGGCAAGGTTTGCTCGGAGGAAATTTGTTGCGCTAATTCCCCACCTACGCTGGTTGATGAATCGATAAGCATATGCTGCAGCAATACTTGTAAAGGCCACTTCTTGAAATCGTTCAAATAAAGAATCGCGGAAAAAAATACGTTCCAATAAGCAACCGCATAAAATAGACCGAAGGCCGCCAGAGAGGGCAAAGAGATCGGCAGGATCACTCTCATCCAAATTCCTAAATCGTTGCATCCATCGATATGGGCCGCTTCTTCCAAGCCGGGTGGAATGCTATCATAGAAGCTTTTCATAAGAAATGTATAATACGCTGTTGTCAGTACCGGCAGGATTAATGCCCACATGCTGTTGATCAGCCCTAAGTTCTTCACAAGCAGATACGGCGGGATGATACCAGGGTTAAAAAGCATTGCGATCACAATAAGCATTAACATGACTTTTCTTCCCATCAATCTTTTCCTCGATAAGGCATAAGCAAAGCTCGAGGTTACAGCAAGACTCAATACAGTGCCGACTGTAGCCAAGAAGGCGCTATTTCCCATCGCTCTAATAAACGTATTGGTAGACAACAGATATTGATAATTAATTAGCGACCATTTCTCCGGGATCAGGATGAGACCGGCAGTCCGGATGTATTCAGAGGGGTCGGTAAAGGATATAACCAGAATGTAAAGGAATGGCAGGATCGTGACTACTCCAGATATGATCAGTATGGACACAACGGCTGCATCTGCTAATCTACTGCTCCATTTATTGTTCAATGTCTCCACCCCCTCAATATAGGCCTTCCTTGCCGTATGTCCTAGCCAATTTGTTAGCAGCAATTACCAATAGAAGTCCTACAACAGACTTAAACAGTCCAACCGCCGTAGTGAAGCTAAACTGCCCATTTTGTATGCCCATCCTGTACACGTAGGTTTCGAATACATCGGCAACATCAGTCACTGCACTGTTCATCATGAGATAAACCTGCTCAAAGCCTACATCCAGAACATGCCCCATTCTTAGAATTAATAATGTAATAACTACATTTTGTATGGCAGGCATCGTGATATGCTTCACCTGCTGGAGTCGGTTAGCCCCATCCATCTTAGCCGCTTCATAAAGCGCAGGATCGACCCCGGCTATGGCTGCCAAAAAAATGACGGTGCCCCAGCCAGCTTCCTTCCATATGGACTGCAGGGTCAGCATCACCCAAAAGTAATTTTCATTCGTTAAGAAGTCTATCTTAAAGTAACCCATTGCGTGAATGACACCATTTACAATGCCTCCGGATTGGGAAAACAACAGGAACGTGATCCCCGCAACGATCACCCAGGAAAAGAAATGTGGCAAATATACGATGCTTTGGATAGTTCTTTTGAACTTGCTGTTTCTTGCTTCATTGAGAAGCAAAGAAAGAATGATGGGCGCAGGGAAGAAAAAAACTAGGTTTAAAACACTAATGACCATTGTATTTCTTAATAATTTCAAGAATTCGCTGCTACTGAAAAACCTTTCGAAGTTTTCAAAGCCCACCCACTTACTATGCAGAATTCCTTTAAACGGCGAGTACTCCTGAAATGCAATGACTACTCCGCCAATGGGAATATACTTAAAAATCAAAAAATACAAGATTCCAGGTGCGGCGAGAAAATATAAATATTTGTCTCGGCTAAGTCGGGTCAGGATAGTATTTATCTTCCCTTTTTTAACAGAATGGATTTGTGTTAATTGCTTATCTCCTAAAGTAGTTTGTTGCAAACCTCTTCACCTCTCTTTAATAGATAGAATCAAAAGCATTTGCTGCAGCGCCACAATGAAGAACTACGCACATCGTACGTTAACTTCCATATGCTGTATAGTTCTTATTCTCATCCAGCAGTTCTATTTATGGTTCTCCACTTAATTATCAAGTCCTTATGTTAACTTTCGGCACATTCGTTTATTAGTTTGTTTAGGGAGCCAGCCGCTTTCTCAACAAGCTATACCTGTACATTCATCATTTTTTTGGAAGGATAGCGGTGTAATGGCAAGTAGTGTTATTACACAGCAAACAGCCCCAATTGAGATCAAGCTAGGGCTGTTCAGAAGTTTCGAGTTTTCGCTTCCCTTAAAATAAAATCACTATAAACTTTTTGTAACCGTTTTACAAAATGGTTGCTCTACACAAAATGATTGCTCTGATAGGAACGCAAAATCCGCCGCAAGCCTATGGGCCTGCGGCACCGAAGAAGGCATTCACGCTTCTCTTATCTGTTACGCAGCATGTTCAGCAATACTCTAATCGCCTCTGCTCTTGTAGCTTGATCGCCGGGGGCGAATTGGTTCCCTCCTTTGCCTTCAATAATGCCCCGCTTGCTCAAGGTCGCCACGGCACCCCTCGCCCAGTCAGGAATAGCCGTGTCATCCGCAAACCCTGTGGTATCAGCCTTTTCGCCTGACTGGCCCAGGGCGCCTGCGATCATCTTGACCATCTCACTACGGGTAATCTCGGCATCCGGTCGGAATGAACCATCCTCGTAACCGGAAATGATCCCTTCTTGCACCGCTTGCGCCACGGCATTCAGCGCCCATGCGCCGATCTTCTCCTTATCGTTGAACGTTAATGGCGTACTGTAGAGGCGGTTCTCTTGCGGCTTAAGCGCATTGACAAGCATGGTGGCAAACTCGGCGCGCGTTACGGTTCGATCCGGCTTGAACGTACCGTCCGGATAACCGCTGACGATTCCCAGGTCAATCGCTTGTTTGACATCGGCCTCCGCCCAATGCGCCGCCAGGTCGCTCAAGTTGACCGTCGGTTTAGGAGCGGGCAGGCTGGCCGTCTGATCGACGCCGAATACCGCAAACTTGGCAGCGTTGTTCACCTTCACCGTAATAGAAGCGGCTCTATTGATTTGTCCGCCTAATTCCCTCCAGTTTTTTTGCACTTCGTCATAGTAGAACACGGCCGGTTGTTGACCCTTCTTTATTTGAGCCGGATCGAAAGCAAGGGTCAGCGTGATTTCCTTGTCGAAATCCCCGGGGAAATCCTTCCAGATCTCGAACACCGGACTGGCCGGCGCAGCTTTGCCTGCAAGCAGCTTTTGCGTGTCCGTTATCTTGCTGATGCTAAGCTGGAATTCCTTTCGGTAAGCGCCGGCAGGGATCTCGATCTTGATCTCGTCCCCTATGCCGTATTCGCCTTTCTTGTCTGCCGGAACCGCAAATTGGCTGCTGTTCGCCGGAATCATTCCTTTGCCCGTTGCTGTTGAACTGTCATCGGATGAGTCCCCATCATACGAACCTCTTCCAGTAGAACCGCCCGGATGTTGAGCCGTCCATTGCGCATACAGGGTCACATTGGCCCCGCCCATTGTGAATACCTCGCCTTCCTTGTAGCCGGTTCCGCTGCCATCCGCCCGTACATTCCAGCCGGCAAAGAGATAGCCCGGCTTCTTCAGATTGCCGGTATTGCCATAGACAGATACCGTGACGCCCTGATCATAGTCGATGTCATCTATCGGCACGTGACCGCTTGCCGCGCCGTTGCCGTTATAGGTCACTCTGTAGGACGGCGCTCCGAATATCGCCATGATCGCTACCGCCTCGTCCGGCATGATGAAGGTATTGTCCGTCACATTCAAGCTGCTAGGACTGATCACCTTCCAGCCCTTGAAGAGCTGGCCTGGATCTGGCGTGGCGGTTAAAGTAATCGCCGTATCCTTGACCGCCGATGGTACATTGGCGATGGCAATGCCGTGTCCCTCGGCTGTCACTGTAATACGATGGCTGGTCAAAGCAAAGCTGTCCACCACATTGACACTAAGTACAGCGGGATTCCCCTGATTAAACAGAATAGAGAAGTCCGCCTTATCACCGCGCTTCAACCCCAGTGCGGCCATAGTCTCGCGCTTGATGGTCAACATATCCCCGCTGATCGTATAATCATCCTTTCCCAATGTGCCATTGTGTACGGCACCTGCTACAGTTGCTGCGTATACCACCCCGGTCACAGACTGGGCTTCATTCCATATGATGCTGGTGCTTACATCTCCGGGAACATTGAGATCATAGGTGGCCTTTTCGGGACTAACATCCGCGTCTTTCTTGAAGACGGTAATGGTGAAGTCCTTGGAGTAGTTCACACCGATCTCGCTTCCTTCTTCAATCGTAGCGGTGACAATGACGGTTCCCGCTCGGGTTGCGGACAGCACATTCCCGGCCAGGGCAGCTCTCGTTTGCCCGGCATCCTTGATGCTCCAGACAATGCTTTTGCGCGTGGCCCAATCCGGCGAGACTGTTCCAAAGAGAGTCAGCTCCTGGCCTGCCTGCATCGCCTCCGAAACAGCAGTAATGTCCGACACCTCGTGGAAGGTATTATCATACAGGTTGCGCAGCTCAATCTTAAACCGCTGATGGTCTTTCCCCTCGTCATCGGCCAACCGTATAACAGCGTTGTTTCCTTTGGACGCTTCATTGACCGTAATTACCTTTCCATTGCTTTTGTTAATTATTTTGTAATAATCGCCTTCCTTCTCCAGACGCCACTGCTCGGTATCGGAAGGAATGGGGGCCTCCCCCATGGTCTGATTTAGAATCAGCTCCTGGATATCCGAATCAGGCTTGATATCGAGAAAGCGTTCGCCGCGCATAATCAGAATCCGGTAATAGCCCGTTCCCAAATCCACGAATCGCATCAATTGACTGTTGGTTTCGCCATTGGAAAATTGGATGAGGGCTGCTCCCTGATTGTACTTCTCCCCTGCCACGCTAAGCGCCTTGCCGCTGTGCTTCGGCTGGATTTTCACCATCTTCTCGGGGGTAAGCTCCTTCGCCTTCGTGCTCATGAATCCACCGCTGAATTTATCCAGGATCAGGCTGTCTATATTCAGCTGGCCGGTATCCCCTTCCTCACGGCGGAATTCAATGCTGTTTTTCCCGGCCTGCAGATTGACCGTCTCGGTCGCATCCATCCAAGTATCCCAATTCGCTGTCGGCGGCATGGAAACTTGCTTGACCCGGTTGCCGTTCACATACAGGGTCATGGTTCGATTCGACGACTGTACGCCCGAATAGCGCAGGGTTGAAGTATATGCCCCCGTGTAGGGAACATTCACTTCAAATCGGACAGCATCCCCTTGTTTCTGGAATAAGCCGACATAACCGTTGCCTTCAAACCACAGACGATCTCTGCCGATCCCCGGCGTGCCTGAGAGGGTTGCCGCTTCCGCCTGATATTTCCAGGGTGTGCGCTTATTCAGATGAATATGATCGATCCGGATGACGCCTGAATCTCCGGCTGCGCTCCTATAGGCGATGCTGTTTTTCCCTTTGTTCAGGGGAACGGTTACAGTGTGTTCCTTCCACATCCCGGCGCCTCCGGAGTGGGGAAGAACGATGTCCTGCGCAGGCGCGCCGTTCACATCCAGCGACAATGTTTTGCCGCCCTGCTCGGTGGCGTATCTCAACTTGAGATCATAGCTGGCCGCATACTCGGCATCCACAGAAAATTCCACGGACGAGTTCACCTGGGACAGACCGCTCACATAACCGATTCCCGTATTGCCGTCCTGAGCCTGGATGATTCGGGCATCCACACCGCCTGTTATTTTGGCGGATTCCGCCTCATACGTCCAGGTCGCCGCTTCGGTAACGGTGATGTAATCGAGGTTGACATTCGCCGTATCGCCGCTGTCATATTTATAGGTGATGACATTGCTTCCTTCTTTCAGGAATACGTTGTCATATCGGTCGGCCCACTTATCCCATTCCTTCAGACCAAAGAAACTCGTTTGTTTGATCTTTGCGCCGTTCACATACATGGTCAAGGTTCGATCGTCCTCGCCTCCCGCACCATAAGCCAGCTTGACCGAATAGCTGCCCGCTTGAGGAGCGTTTACGGTAAAGCTGATTGCTGCGTTCGGCTCCGTGAACCCGCTGACAAAGCCTGAACCGCTATATCCCGCATGATTTTGAGCGATGCCCGTGCCGCCTGACAGCTCCGCGCCCTCCGCTTCGTACAAGACGCTTTTCTTGGCAATGATCGCGTCCAGCCCCAAAGCGCTTTTGCCGGATAGACGCACGATGTTGCTGCCTTCATTCAGCCGGATGTTGTGAACGGTTTTTAAGTCGAAGTTCAGTTTGTTCTTCGGTCCGGCATTAGACGGGAATACAAGCGAGGCCGGTGCCTCCTGGTTCACACTGAGCGTCATGGTGATCGGCTCTGCCGTATTGTTGTTGTAGCGGAAGTCCAGCGAGTACATCCCCCCTGTACGGGTGTTGACTGTAAACTCCACATAGTCGCTGGCAGCGCCATTGCTGTACCGGGCATATCGGCCGGACGAGGCATAGATGCTGTTCATGGTTGCTCTGGCAGCCCCTGATAATTGCGTGTCTTCCGCTTCATAGATCTCGCTCTTCTCCTCCCCGGAGGGGCGGCTAAGCACGGTGCCGGGGTTGGACGGGATGCCCAGATTGATGAAGTCATTGTCATCCCAATTAATCCGCTGGGTGCGAACCTCTCTGTTCTTACCCCCTTGACTATGGGTCGGTATGCCATGGTATGTAATCCAGTCCTCTGTACCATCTTCGGATTTCAGGAATAACGGCGAGCCTGTCGAGTAAGAACTGTTTTCATCCGAACGTTTCATGATCGGCTCGGGATATTTATTCCATGCCGCTTCATTCTCCACATTTTGAGCCAGATCGGCCCAGGACAGGCCGACAGCATAGTTATCATGCGTGTAGCTGCTGGCGGAATAGGCAAAATAAACTTTACCGTTTCGCTCCACCACGGCTGCGCCTTCGTTAACATTATCAACATACTTCTCCCAGTCGTAGATCGGCCTGGCTAACGTAATCTCTTCGCCTTCCAATGTCCACGGGTTTTTCATTTTGACAATCGTGGGACATTCATCAAATCTCTCTTTTCCCGTTTTTGGATCTATAAAATAGAAATATTTGGTGTAGGTAAGGTATCTCTGCCCATTGATGGTGACAAAGCCAGTAGGCAGTCCATAGCTTTGCGTATTCAGCAATCCTTGTTGGGGTGTAAGTCCGTCTCCATTATCATAGGTTCCCTTCAGTTCCCAGGTCCCTTCAAATGGATCGGGTGAGCTGTTCTCCAGAACATAGGAGCTGGGATGGCCATAAGCAAAGCGCCCCGCTTTATCACTATTTTTCGGACCGGAAGCGAAATAGATGTACCATTTGCCATCGATCCTGTGCGCATCGGGACCCCATATAAATTCCAGGTTTTCAGGTAACTTCCATACCTCTTTACTCTTCGCGGTGGAAACGCCAAGAATGGTTTCATGCCGTTTCAATACAACATTGCCATCGCCTGCCGCCGAATAATAGTATCCATCGTCTTGCCGTTCAATGGTAGGGTCGGCTCCTTTCATCAGCGGGTTAAGATAATGGGATGATACATCCGCATAGGCGATATTGGTCAGCATCATTACGAGCAGTACCGCTAGGGACACAGCAAACAAACCAATTCTTCTCATTCCAACAATTTCCTCCTTAGGGATTTATATTTGAGCTTTTTGACACAGGAAATGATCGTTCTACAATAAAGCGCTTCCATTCTGTCTGAAGCTTCGCTCCATGGATGCTTACACTGTACTGTGATCCCTTCATTCCAGGCCTTAAGAATCTTTAGGTCTTTCTGTACGATTTTTGTTTTTTACCTAAATCCGCTTTCAAACGGACTGTCCGACTGCGGGGTGATCGAGTAGAAGACTTCATGTCCGTACCGGAGCAGTTCGAGCAGCTTCAAACCCTTGAATTAACAGCTCGGGATTTCGGGGCAAAAATGGGGCAGTTGTCTTCCCATCTTCTATTTCATATCCCTAATGATTAAGAAAGTTAATTACTTTTTTCCAATTCTTCTGCTTTGACAAATTCGAGAACGCAGTCTTCATCCCTGAAACTCTTCTTATCTCCCGAAACCTTTCAGCTCTCTTAGAATGAAGTGCCATCGTTCCCCAGCATACGCCTCCTTAGAATCATCAAACACGATCAGGCGGTATTTGCTGTTCACTCCCTCCGGACGGTATATATAAAAAAATGAAGCCATTTCCTCCCCTCCTCTCCCCTTTAGCTTCACAAAAAAAGTGGACATATCCGTTTCAATGAACGGGTGTCCACATATGACATGTAACAATATATGAAAATACAGTAGATTCATAGGATCGTCAGCGAGAGCTGGCTGTCGGTTGACAAAGAATTTGATCGATATAACCTCTCTAATTTATTTAACACCACTGCTATATTCACTTTCTTTTCTAACGAACACACGGTATCCGTATGCCGGAAGGCGTAAATATTGTTTGACCGGAGTACCGTCCAGATCGATGATAGACTCCTTGAATAGAATGTTCTGCTCTTGATCGGTGAAATTATGAAGGAAGATGTAATCCCGGACGCCGTCCGTACGCACCTGAGCATTGACGCCTTCCGACCAGTCCGCTTGAAGTGCTCGACTCAACCTGCAACGGGCGGCCATCGCACGATAAAAGCTGTCCAGAAAAGCAGGTTCGGTTCGCGCCGCCATATAGTAGACCTCTCCGTCTCTAAATCGGTTTAAGGTCAGTGCAGGATACCCTTGATAGAAATCCTCCTGGTACTCCGCAAGAACCTCCGCTGTCTCGGCATGAATCAGATCGCACAGCAGAGATACCGAATACGTTCCCATAAAGTCCAATCCCCCCTCCTTCATAGCAAGTGAATTGCAATCTTCAGGATACAGCGCATCAATCTCTTCCGACCATACTCCGGCCAGCTTGCGGAGCGGTCCCGGGAACCCATCCAAGAAGCAGAGATCGTTTTCGTCGACAATTCCGCTCCAATATGTCAGGACAAGCGTGCCTCCTGAACGGACGAAGGCCTCAAGCCGCTCAGCCATACCCTGCTTCAACATATACAGCATCGGAGCAACTACGAGCTTATATCGATCCAACGGACGATCCATGGATACAATGTCCACCGGTATCCCTTGCTTCCAGAATGGCTCGTAATGGCGCAGCACCTCCTGATCGTAGCTAAGATTAGGTTTTCGCGGTCCTGCGGCTCCTTCTACCGCCCATTTATTTTCGGTATCGTAAATGAGCGCGGTTTCTGCCGGGACAATCGTGCCAGTGACTGGCTCCAGCCGTTCCAGGAAATCGCCTATTTCCGCAACATCGCGAAACACTCTGGTATGCTCGTGCCCGCTATGGTCCACAACGGCGCCGTGAAACTTTTCTGAACTCCCCCTGCTCTTGCGCCACTGAAAATATTGCACTGAATCGGAACCGTGGGCTACCGCTTGAATAGAGGACAACGCATGCATGCCAGGCCGCTTCAGCTTGGCAACCTCTTGCCAGTTCGCCATGCTGGGAGTGCTTTCCATCAGCAAAAAAGGTTTCCCGGGCTTGAACGAACGGTACCGGTCGTGGGTGAAAGCCGTATGGCAGGCCGTCTGCCAGTCGGGACTCTTTCCATGCCAATACGGGTAGCTGTCCCACGAGATGATGTCCACATGCTCCGCCATTCGTTCGTAATTGATGACGCACCCGCCCAGGAAATTAGTTGTGACGGGAATATTAGGGGTAAGCCGCTTCAACGGCTCGATTTCCTGAAGCATAAAATCAATACTCTGATCGGTGACAAACCGTTTCCAGTCCAGTTGCAAACCGTGTAACATATGTTCCCCGATAGGGGAGGGTGACTCTATTTCCTCCCAGTCGGTATAGTTATGGCTCCAAAAGGTCGTGTACCACGCATAATTTAAACGGTCTAAATCATCGCCATATTTCTTCCGTAGCCATCCACGAAATGCTGCCTGGCACAAATCGCAGTGACACTCCCCATTGTATTCGTTGGAGATGTGCCACAGCAGCAAGCCGGGATGATTGCGGTAACGTTCCGCCAAAAGCGTATTGATGGTCCTGACCTTCTCGCGATATACAGGTGACGTATAACAATGGTTATGCCGGGTTCCGTACAAATTGCGCACCCGTTCCGGTCTGACCCGCAGCACCTCCGGGTATTTCCGGGCCAGCCATGCCGGCCGCGCCCCGCTGGGCGTGCCCAGGATGAAAGAGATGCCGTTGCGGCTCAGTTTATCGATGATTCTATCGAGCCATCCGAACTCGAATTGCCCTTCTTTCGGCTCCAGGCTGGACCATGAGAACATGCCCATGGTCATGACATTGCACTTGGCAAGATGCATCAGGCGCACATCCTCATCCCAGACTTCCGGCATATGAATCCATTGCTCGGGATTGTAATCCGCCCCATGCAGCATCCAGTTTAGTTGCGGAAAAAGCGGCTTGCGTTGACTCATTCATATCCCTACCTTCAATGACATCGGATTTCAAATATCCTCGCATGATCTAAGCCGTTTGTGCTCAGAACCTCGAGACGAAGCTTGTGCACCTGCTTCAACTGGACCTGGCAAGTAATCTGCCGTTGATAATTATCGCGAATGTACATCACTTGACAGCCATCTTCACGGGAATCCGCTAAATAAGCCGATACCCGAAACTCTTTCAAGGTTTCCGGTTGAGGCCCCCACACGTTCTGCTGATGCAGATAGTCTTCGTGTGTCAGCGTTAGCCTCCGGTGCATGCCCGTATCAAGCACAACGGTGATTTCGCGGATAGATACCGGTGATTTCCACTCCAGCTCGATCCAAGGCTCCCGGTCTTCCGGCAGCGCCATCCAACGGTGGGTGCCGGGAACGGACAGATTCGGCCTGACCCCTCTTGCTCCATGTATGGAACGGGTATGTCCGTCGATGACATTCGATGCCAACCCCTCTGGCTGCTCAGACGATGCCCGGACGATAGCCTGGCTCGCCAGATTGACCTCCGCTTGAATGCCAGGCAAATAAGCATCCTGTCGGATCAACTGCTGCTGTGTGTTCCTGATCAGCTCCCGGTCTTGCCATGCCAGATCCAACGGAATCTCATTGCGAATTGCCATCGCGGCGAACGTACCTGCACCCTGTCCCATTACGCCGCAGGTGGCCATAACCCGGGTACTTGAAAAGGCGATATGCGTAGCGGATATGTTCCGTCCGGCAAACATCAGATTGTCCACATTGACGCTGATCAAGGCCCTGAGCGGAATGCCATACACATAGTTGGTCACCGGCTGGCTGCTTGGCTCCCGGTCTTTTGCTTCAATTCCCTGCGGAGGATGCGTATCCATCGGCCACCCGCCATATGCTATCACATCCTCAAAGTGGACGGCTTCTTCCAAATCCGATTGTGTAAGGAGATGCTTGCCGATAAACCGGCGGGACTCCCGCTTGCCGGGGACGAAGCCGAACCAGTCCAAAGCCCAATTCTCTGACTCCGGATGGTTGCCACTGTTTTTGATATGATCCCAGATGCCCATCATGATGGCAAGCAGTTCGTCACGGATCGTTTCGTTATCGGCAATCGTATCCAGCAAACCACCGAACTCTACCCACCAATAACCGTATTCCCATGAGGAGTGGCTGCGGAACTTTAAATCCTCTTCCGTAAACTTTTTAGCCCATACAGGCGGGATAAACTTCATCGATTTGCCCATATTCCGGGTCGTAAACAGCAGCGAGGAACCGAGGCGGTACGAATCGGCATATTCTCCTGCATGGGACTCCCCATATTGACTGGAGGATTCCCGGCCTGTCATGAACAATGCTCCCGCTTCTTTGCCGAGACGCCCATCTCCTGTACAGTCCATGAAGATCTTGGCAAAGATTTCGAAGCGATGCTCCGTGCTTTCCCTAGCAGCCAGTACGGACAGAATCCGGCTGTCCTCCATCCGCACGCCAGTCACCGACGTGTTGAGCATCAATGTTAGGTTTGGTTCCGCTCTGCACTTTTCATATAAGATGAGATCAAACATCGATGCGCTTCGCTGTGGGTTGCGGACAGCACATTCAAGCAGGATTTCTTCCAGTATGCCGCCTTCCCTCGCTTCCGTCTCCAAAGCCTGCCTCCGCTTGGAATTCGCCGCACCAACGATATGCATGCGAATCTCGGATGATGCATTACCGCCCAATACGGGCCGATCCTGACATATCACAACCTTCGCACCGTTGCGGGCAGCCGCCAGTGCAGCCAACACGCCTGAAATACCGCCGCCTGCAACTAGTACCTCTGTATGCATTTGCATTTGAACCCCTCCGTTTTTCAACCTTTGATCGCTCCTAACAGCATGCCTTTAGTAAAATGTTTCTGCAGGAATGGGTACAGGACAATGATCGGCAAGGATGCTGTGATTACAGCTGCCATCTGCACCGTTTCGGTGGGCATCAAGTTTTCGACATTCTCCAATGGTTTCTGTGTCTGCACCAGGATTTCCCTTACAACCACTTGCAATGGGAACCAATTTCTATCTGTCATATACATAATGGCTTGATAAAACTCATTCCAATGGCCGACGGTATAAAACAATCCGATGGTCATTAAGGATGGAACCGACAACGGTACGACAATCTTCATTAAAATGCTCAGTTCCTTGGCTCCATCCATCCGTGCGGATTCGAATAATTCCTCGGGCAGGTTTTCAAAAAAGCTTTTCATGATGAGAATGTTAAACGTCCAAATTGCATTGGGCAATATCATGGACCATATGGAGTTGAGTAATCCTAAATTCTTCACGACGATATAAGTAGGAATCAATCCTCCGTTGAATAGCATCGTAAAGACAACCATCAGAAGAAAGAAACTTCGGCCAGGCATCTTCTTCCGGCTCAACGGATATGCCATAAGAAGCGTCAAAACCAAATTGACGGCGGTTCCTATAACCGTCAATACGGCCGTGACCCATAACGAGCGTGGAATTCCTGTTGTCGTAAATAGTTCTTTGTACGCAGTTAGATCAATTTTCCCTGGAATGAAAACGAATCCTCCGTTTTTCAGCACCTCGGAGAAGGGTGTAATCGATACGGAAACTACGTACATGACCGGAATGACGGCAGCCAAGCCTGCCAAGCCCAATATAACCATCACCGCACCGTCAAATAACTTTTCGTCCCAGCGATTTACCATATATTTTCCCCCCAGTGCTTCGCAAGCCGGTTAGAAAGCACGATCAGTATCATACCTACGAAAGATTTGAACAATCCGACAGCAGCCGCCAGACTAAAATTCAATTGCTGCAATCCCGTTCGGAATACCCATGTGTCCAATATATCCGCAACTGGATATACCTGAACATTGTATAAAATGTAAATTTGATCGAATCCCGCATCCAGAATGTGCCCAAGCTTCAGAATCAGAAGCATGACCATAACCGAGCGAATCCCGGGCAACGTAATATGCCATATCATTCGAAACCTTCCTGCCCCGTCCACCTTGGCGGCTTCGTACAGCGTCGGATCGATGCCGGTCATAGCCGCCAAATAAATAATGGCGCCCCACCCTAAGTCCTTCCAAATCTCCGAACCAACAAGTACCCCACGGAACAACTCAGTAGAGGTGAGAAAATTGATCGGACTACCGCCCGAATCCTTAATCCACTGGTTTACCAAGCCTGAATTTTCGGACAGAAGTGCAAGAAGAATCCCATAAATAATCACCCATGAAAAAAAGTGAGGCATATAGGTTAATGTTTGTATGAACGAATTGAACCATCGAACGCGGCATTCATTAAGTAGGACTGCAAAAAAGATCGGAGGCACGATTCCGAAAATCAGCTTATACAAACTGATAATAAACGTGTTGGACATGACCTGTGTGAAGTAAGGCGATTCATAGAACATCTTGAAATATTTGTACCAAGGGTCTGCCCACCCGCTAAACAAAATACCGTCAGAGAAATTAAAATCTTTGAATGCGATAATAATTCCATACATAGGGATATACTTAAAAATAATGTAATAAATCACTCCCGGCAGCAGCATGAAGTAAAAGGCCCGATTGCTCCATATCACGTTTCCAAGCCGTTTCATCTGAAGTCCTTTTACTGCTATTTCTTTCTTTACCGGCAAACTTCCTTGATCCATCGTCGGTTCCCTCCTTCAATATCAACTGGATTCCCCTGTGACCTAACAAGTGGTATCGGCCATCTCCTATTCTTTCAGCGGCTTCTCAGGATCGTTCGCTAGATTGCCGCTAAGCTATCGGGACATTTTGGGTATGGCACCATCCAACCGATTTTTCCGGAACGTATGGGTTTTTGCGTATGTTTGGTTATCCACGTGTGGTCATAATTTCGATATTCTTTGCTACTCATTCTTATTTATCTTATTGAAAGTACTAAAAAGCGAAGAACCAAGAAGAGATGAAACGGTTCTTCGCCTCCAAGAGTCATTCCATGTTGCTGCACAGACTGATTGCTCTATTTACCGTAACCCAACTCATTTAATTGCTTGGTCGCCGAGTTTAAAAAAGTCTTGTAGTTCATAGTCGTTTCAAGGTTTTTCAAGAAGTCATCATATTGGCTCAATGGCCGCTTTCCATAGGCGAACTTCGTGATCTCTTCCGAAATGTATCGGCTGGCATCTGCATCATTGTAACCGTCCGGATAGTTCAGGAAACCGTTAAGCGACTGAATACGGGGTTGTTTGTTCGCGAAATCGATAAATGGATATTGGGATGAGAATTTAATCGACAAATAATCAAGGTCCGGCCGGCCGGTGAATTGGTACATGTAGGTAAAGCCGGCTTCCGAAGCCATAAGCGGAGTCGGGACAACCTTGCCGTTTGCCAAATTATAGTGTTTGCCTTCCACGCCAAACTGGACAAGCTTCGAGCCTTCTCCCCCGGAGATATAATTCAATAGGTCGAACACTCTTTGCAGCTTCGTTTTGTCCTTCTCCAGTGCCTTCGGAATCGCCATCAATCCGGCTGCTTTACCGATATCCAATGACCCGGAGAACTGTCCTGCAGGACCCTTCGGCGCTTGCAACTGCACCCATTCGGCGTTCGGATTCACTTTCTTGATTTGCTCGACGTACTGTTCGTTGGTCAAATTCGTCCATTCCGTCCAAATGATTCCCGCCTGACCCTTGATGGCCTTATCCCTGGGCTGCGTGCCGGTATTCAATACATAATCTGGATCAACCGAACCACTGGCAGTGAATTTTGCAATAAAGGCAAGTGCATCCTTCATACCCGGATCATATAACGATTGGACGACCTTACCATCCTTGACGAAAAATTCACCTGGATTTGGGACACCATATCCTCCGAATACAGGGGAAAAAGCGGACAACAAGTTGACCCCTGTGAGTCCCATCAGTCCTGTGATACCATAAGTATCATTTTTTCCGTTGCCGTCTGGATCCTTCTCCGTGAATGCTTTGGACACGGCTAGCAGATCATCGAGAGTTTCGGGCGGCTTCAATTGAAGCTTGTCCAGCCAATCCTTACGAATCCAGTAAGATGCTTTCGGAGCTTGCGGCGCTTGGGCTATCGCATACACTTTGCCGTTAACCATACCTTTCTTCAGGCTGGAATCTCCTATGAAGGTTTTGACCGGCTTAAGTTCTTTTTCGAAATAGGGAGTCAGATCGAGTAGAAGTCCTTGTTCCGATAGCTGCTTCAACGAAGCTTTGTCAACGGAAAACAAATCCGGGTAATTACCAGAAGCCATCCGGACATTCAGCTGATTTCCATAGTCAGAGGCATAAGCCGTCAAGTTGATATCGGCATTCAGTGCCTTATTCAGATTCTCCCGAACAAAGTCCTTCTCCGGAGCGGGCAGGCCGGCTCCGCTTGTTATAATTTCCAGTTTGACCATCTTCGATGATTCTGGAGCCGCAGATGAACCGTTATCCTTCGCTTCGTCTCCACAGGCTGCAAGCAGACTGCAACAAAGTGCAACGGAGGTTGCGGACAACACGATCTTTTTATATTTAAACATCGATATCCCCCTTCTTTCCTGTCGTACTATAGATTGGAATCGCAGAAGGAAGATGAATCCCTGCAGTAGACGCCTCTCCCATTCTGTAAGACACCTTTATCATACCATCGTACCTGGAAGCAGATAAGAAACAGATTTAGTGGCCTCTTATACAAAATTAAGCCTTCAGAAACAAATCGGCCCCTCTCCACAAGCAGGAAAGGGGCGAGAAAATCTATTCATTGGACATGTGACTCTTTCTGAACTCACTGGGCGTCTGTTCTGTCCAGCGCTTAAAAATTTTCACAAAATATGCGGCATTCGCAAATCCGACTCTTTCTGCAATTTCCCCGACAGTTAATGTAGATTGGAGCAAATAAAACCGGGCCTGGTCAATCCTCACTTTATGTAAGTAATGGATCAATGTGCAGCCCATTTTTTTACTGAATAAGCCACTTAAATAGTGCTCATCCAAGGTGACATGCTCTGCCATCGATTTCAACGTGATTTCCGTATCATAATGGCTTTGGATATAATCCACAATCCTGTTGATCTCGGGATGGGCCGATGGCAATGTTGTCGTCTTTATCCATTTTGTTATCCAATCATCGATTCTGTCTTCCAAGACATCTCGAAGCTCTTCATGGTTTGCTGCGGACAACCAATCATCGGTTTGAACTTTCCCATAACCCGAAATAGCAGCAAACCTATTGTCCAATCGTTCCGCCGTTTCCACAACAATGGCCATGCTTGCATGGTTCTTTTTCATTTCGTCAAACATGACATTCAACTGGCGAATACAATTTATCTTATCTCGGCGCTCAAACGCTTGCAATATTTCGCGTTCCATGTTCCATAGGGTTTGAGAGGATATACCTGGCTGTTGGATGATTGAATCTGTTTTTGAATAGGCTATCCTACTTTTTCTGCTTTTATACCAGGATCTCTCAATGAGTCTGATCATACTTCTCCATGTAGACTCCAATTCGGAAATAGGCACGGATGAGGCCCATACGACTGAATATGCCATTGCCCCGTCCTCTTCCGGAGCTTGCGCAACAATTAGCTCGGAACGTGGAACCCAGGAAAAAAACGTGGTACAGCCATGGATTCTGAATTTGTGAATAACCAATGTTTCGATGGATTGAATTAACCCGAATCGAGTCAGATCCTCCTCACTGATCCCGTCGGTCCCGTGCAGTACTATACAAAGATCTGCATGCGTAAAGCCACTTGCGGAGATGCGCTGCAGCAAGACTCT
This sequence comes from Paenibacillus vulneris, assembly GCF_039543185.1. Classification (NCBI taxonomy): domain Bacteria; kingdom Bacillati; phylum Bacillota; class Bacilli; order Caryophanales; family Paenibacillaceae; genus Paenibacillus; species Paenibacillus vulneris. The sequence goes on from NZ_BAABJG010000015.1 coordinate 274,340, forward strand.
CCGTTCCGGATCCGCTTCATCTATACCCTGGATCTGCCTCCACGTAAATTGGTATAACAATTCGAAATCACGATACGATACTTGTCGAGCAGGTATGGCGGCTTTGCTTAATTCTCGGCTGACCTTCTCCAACATCTCGCGTATCGTATCGACATTCAGCGAAAGCTTCAAAATATAGCTGGTCGCACCATACTCAAGCGCTTGTCTGGCCAATTCGAATTCATTCATACAGGTCAACATAACGAATGGACCCTCAAAGCCTTGCAGACGTGCCTTTCGAAGGAACTCGATCCCATCCATGAGAGGCATCATAATATCGCACAGAATGAAATGTGGAGACTCTTCCCGCATCACCTCTAGCGCTTCGATCCCATTGGCGGCTTCTCCTGCAATAACGAACCCCAACTTCTCCCAATCAATAATTTCTTTAATTAATCGCCTTACTCGCGTCTCATCTTCTACCAACAGCACTTTCCACATGATATCATTCTCCCTTCCCGTACGGTTCCGAAAGAAGCAGTGGGAATTTCAAACGGACGAGAGTTCCTTGCTCTCTCGAAACCGCCTCGAGCTGACCGTCGGATTTAAAAAGCAATTGCAATCGTTCCCGCAGATTGTTGATTCCGATCCCTTTGCTCTTGCGTAACGGTTGACGATTAGCGGATGCTTCCATCCCAATCCCGTTGTCCTCCACTTCCATGATCAGCGATTGATGCTCATTCACGACCCGGATCGTTATGCAGCCGTCTTGCTGCATCTGCGCAAAAGCGTGATAGAACGAATTCTCAACCAACGGTTGCAAACTCAACTTGGGAACAAGCGCATAACGAAGCGCTTCGTCATATTCGTAACGGACATTAATATAACTGTCGAATCTGAAATTCTGAATGCGCACATATGCCTTCACCAATGTTAACTCCTCGTCCAGATGGATCAATTCGGTTTGGACATTCAAGCTGGATTCCAATAGTTCGCCCAGGCAAACACAAATCTCCGCAATCTCTGAATCCTTGCGTTCCAAAGCGGTCCACTTGATCGCATTCAACGTATTTAAAAGAAAATGAGGATTCATTTGAGCGAGTAGCATTTGGAACCTTGATGCTTCCTTTTCCCTTTCCTCCACTTTTAACTTTTGTATCAAGCGGCGTATATCGCTAATCATTCGATTGAAGGTTGTCCCTAATTCACGAACCTCACCGGTTCCCAACTTTTCGGGCAAAGACGACCTAAACTCATCTCTCACAATGATGGACATATGATGCTGAAGAAGCTGCAACGGGCGTGTAATTCGATGGGAGATAATAAAGGTGATGACTATGAATAAAAACACAAAGGAGGCAAGAATGATTACCAGCCTGTGCTTAGCTTGATCGATGTCCCCGAAAAACGTATGAAGTGGAAAACTATTAATTACGTACCACTGATAAGAAGGCAAATAGACCGCATTCATCAGCTCCTGACCATTCGTCCAAAAACCTCCTGTTGCCGCTTGCCTCCGAACAACCTCTGCAGCCGGATCGGAAATAAATGCTGCCGGACTTGTCTTGGTAACAATGCCCCCCGATTGATTCATTATGAAATAATCCTGTCTCATCGTAAAAATACGGTACATAGCGTTCAGCCATTCCACATAATCGAAGCTGAGCAATATATGGCCGTCCAAGCTACCGTCCGGGCCAACCATATCAACCGTAAGTGTGTACATGTCCCGGAGACTTTTTCCGATTATTTGGTTGTTCTGCTTTTCGTAGCCTTCTGAATTTTTCCACCAATCTTCGCTGGCAAGATCTGAATAATTGATTTTATTTTCAAATGTTGTAATGACCTCCTGATGGCGGTGGTCGATCAGCGAATAATATACATGGGTGGGCAATGGAGAAAATCCGTCCTGCAACCGCTTTTCCCGCAATCGCTCCATCACTAATAACTGTCGTGCTTCAGTGTTTCTTGAATCATCCCGGAGGGCCGCCTGAAGTTCTTTATCATTGCTTAATACCAAAGACTCTCTAAATAGCGCGACCCTGATATTTTCCATGCTTTCTTTCACATAGCCCAACTGCGCTGCGCTTTGGGAGCTTATCTTTTCTTTCAACGTGCTTTCCAGCTCCCAGAAGTAATACATGACAAAGGACGCGGCAGGCAATAAAATAAAGAATAGAAACGAAACGAAAAACCGGTATTTGATTTTCTGTGGAAACCAAACCGATAACCATCGCTTCATCGCTACCGCCCTCCTCAACCCCCTGATTAATTAGCATAATATTGTCTTTATAGTAACATCAAAACCTGCGAATAAGTAAGGAACATTTTTCATCACAAATTATACATATTTAACTACATCTGTTGCTTAACCAGTTGCTGGTGTTTCGTGACATGACAAATAGGCATGTTTTTGCAATTAAACGGGCTTACAGTAGACATCCTATTTCTTTAATTAATCGATTGAGGTCGAGATTCGAGCTGGATGTAAAAATTGAAACGATAAAACAAAAAATCCGCTATATCAGCGGACCTTAATCGAATTATATTCTTGACACTCGACAAATCTAGTTATCATGCGGTAATAGCTCATTCATTTTTAGGTATTCGGTTAATTGATCGAAGGTACACTCTAAACGACCTCTCATGAAGAAAAGCAGGTTATTCTCTCCCTCAGTCGGAGATACGGGAACAATAATCGTTGTACGAGTCTTTTTTGTCCCCACTACTATACTTTAGCTATTTTGGCAAATAAGTAATGCATGGTTACTAACACCAACACAGGACGGGCTTTGACTCATAACGTCAGACAGTACCATCCATTCCTCCAATTGTTTATCAGACATTGCATTAATTGCTGTTGCACAGAATGAAAAATCAACTCCTAAATTCTTAATAACGGTTAAGTTGTTATTGGTGGCTGACATTTCCATTTCTTCAGGAGTTGTGAAAAAAAACACCTCTGGTCGTACATCGTCAGTACCTTTATTGAAAACGAAGTCGTTGGCCGTTTTACTCGGATAAGCTTCCGGTGCCATAAAGCATCCTCCCAAATAAGCACCAACTTTATTTATATATGCAAAAACGATAATACCATTTTCTTTACATATTCGTTTGCTTTCATGTATTACTAAATTGCGTTCCTCTGGAGGTAAGTGATACATCGGGCCTAAAATTAGTACAAGATCATAGCTTTTATCTAATATGGTTTCAAGTTTTGTTGCGTCACCAACTTGAGCTTTAATATTTTTTAGGCCGCTGTTCAATATTTTATGATTAAACAATGCGATGTTTTCGGGCGTAATATCAATTCCTAAATACGTATTGCATTTCTCAGCAAAATACATTCCATAGTGACCTGTTCCGCAACCAATTTCAATAACACTCTTTTCTGAGGAAATATACTCACCGATATATTTTTTAGTGTAGAAAGACTCCATCTCGCTAGCCTTATCATGGAAAAATCTTTTATCCTCTATTAAAGCATCTTTATAGTTCACTCGAATTTTCTCTTGATTTGATGACATTAGTTAAACCCTCCGTATATGTTTATAAATTTCAGTTTACCGTAACGAAAGCAAAGTAAGTCTGTTCTTAAGCGGGCACTTTAATAAAGTACGAAAAGGCATTTTGCTTTTTGGTATTGGAATTACATTAGAGTTGTAAATCAGCATTTTCTTGATGGGTCTTTGCTGAAAGACCGTACCTAATATAAATTTAGTGCTGATTTTTCTATCTTTAGAAGATGGGAACAACAAGAAAAAAGGTGAACGCTTGCACTTCTACAGAACGATTCCGCACTCTTCACTTCAGCAGCCTCCCTTAGCATCCGCAGTTTTAAGCCGGCGAATCATCGATCGGACCATCGCTGTCGGGCAACAGCTCCTTAACGTGTCATATATGTCAAGCGGGGTTGATTAAACCCGGTCTTTAACCAACAAAAAAACCCCGTCTCTATGTTATAGAGACGAGGTTAGACCCGCGGTACCACTCTAATTCATTTCATACGAAATGAGCTCAATTCGATGGCCATCACCATCTATCCCTGTAACGGTGGAAATCCGGCTTACCCTACATTGTCAGGCAGCTGTTCATAGACGAGTTCGAAATGAATGATGCTGCCGCTTCGCACCAACCAGCGGCTCTCTGAAAACTCGTATCACTTCTACTATTTCTAATTGAAACATTTGTTTATCGAATTAATTATTTGTTATTCTATGGCATCCGGATGCAGTTGTCAACCTAAATGCAAGAAATCTTTTTGGGGAAACGAGAACGTGATTACGGTTCACGGTTTCCGGTCACCTCTCGGACAAATGATAACGGCAACCTTGCAATACGGATGCAGGTGCAATCAATTTGGGAAAAAAAGTATTAGACTGACTGCAGCTGATCGTGGGACCAGCTGCTGCAGTGTCACATTCATCTATCAAGGAGCATCCTCGTTAAAGTATACGGATGAAGATTTGGCAACGAATAAAACAACTTTATCATCTCTATAGAAATACAGTATATATCAATTCATAGACTCTACCGAAATCGTCTCACACCCGTTGAATAACGCAAATTTTTGGAAACAACTTTTTAAAGCTGTTCGCAATTGCGTTGTTTGCTTCACACCGTTCTCGTACCAGATGTTTTTAACAACGAGCGTTCCAGTTTTTCGCTCCACGATTATCTCGGCTCGTCCAATGAAGCTCATTCCATATAATAGAGGCAGCACATAATAGCCGAATTTTCGTTTGATTGTAGGTGTGTAAATCTCCCAGGTGTAATCGAATCCAAACAATTCGTTGATCAGTTTTCTGTCCCATATGAAATTATCTAGTGGAGCAATCAGCTCGCAGCGCCATTTCGGCGCAGGATTTTGCAGAACGGCTTCAATAAGCGGCAAGTCCTCCACGCGGCAATAAAGTATATCCTTCACTTGTTCCACGGCAACAGCAACAATGCGAGCTTCGTGCAACAGCTGGTGGAAAACCTCGTTGCGCTGCTCCGCTTTCAATCCCCATATGTTCAGCCAAGCATCGGATGCGCGATTCCATAAAAGGCCAACTGCACCGATTCGACGCAGTACCCGCCACTTGTGATGCTCCAGCTCGCCCTCCAGCGGCTCCGGCGCATTCAGCAGATTTGGCTGTATGTACTTCCCCGCGATATCGTAATATTTACGCGTTCCTTTTTTGTGATGTATAATCAACTCGCCTGTCGAATACATCTGCTCCAGCACCGACCGTGATGAATTGTTTCCGCTGCTCCAGTGGATGGCCGATCGCCAAGCGAAATTTCCATCCAATTTTAGATCATCCGAACTTAGCGCACCGTGATTTTGGATGTGAGCTCGTACTTGCTCTATCAACGCTTCCATTTCGGGATAACGCTTGGCATGTTGTCTGGCTGCCTGCCTATACCGCTCAAAATACGGCCAGTCCTCGACGGGGATAATGGCCAAATTCTTGTCGGGATAATCGACAAGGATTCTATCATGATAAAGCAACTCGGCGAGCATGTTCTTGGTAAATCCTTTGATTCGCGACTGCAGCACCAGTTCGGCGTTTTTTCCGCAAACATCGATGGGATCGTATTGAATACAGCCGACCTGCCGTACAAAATCCAATACTCCCTGCTTTCCGGTAAAATGATATTCGCCCAACAACCCGTGCTTCAATAGCAGAAATTGCCGTGCCTGGCGGTTCGTCAATTGGATCATGTACACATCGGCTCCTTAACTAAACAAACGAGAGCCGTTTGCACATGATGATGGATGGCGGGATTGCTTATCTCAATAAAGTTACTAAGTGCTTCTAATGATGGTATCCATTGGGGTGCTTCATTAGCAACCCCCCTTCCTAATTTTCCACTAACCGAAAATTGCTCTTTTTCAATGATTTCAACCACGCTAATTCCTCCCCCGATCCGCTGGAAAATGCAAAAAAACAAACGCATGTTCCTATGTTACCATTACCTCGAGCATAAAAACAAGAGCTATTAAATGCTGCCCGTTAACGCAATGAAGCTGCCGATCGCCACCCTTTTTCGAGGGGGCATTTTCATTTTCAGGAGGTATGTTTATTCATTAGTGAAAATGTTTGCTGATTCCCTTCCGGTCTTGTGCTGCGGTCGTAGTAAAAATAGTCCAAGTAAGACTGCGAGTGCGAGAAAGACTGCGAAGAATCGGAAACCGATGTTAGAAGCTTGGATCAAAGCATCTTTCGATTGACCCAATTCCTGGCCCCCTGCACTAGATAATAATTGTGAAGCAACATCGGACTTGGCCACCAGCTGAACAACTGCCAACGCAAGCGCTTGGCTAATAGCCCGGCACATGTTGTATACGGTCCAGAACATACCTGAAGCAGAACCCGCTTGCTCTTGCGGAGCGGCTGATAGCACTGCTTTTGCAAGTGATGGCCAGGAAAGTCCGGTTGCAGCAGAAATGATCAAAAGCGGAGCGATGACTGCTATATTCGACAGCTTGGGGCCGAGCTGTCCAAGCATCAGTAGCGCGAGACCGATTAGAAATGATCCCAGCACAATCATTCTTGCGGGGCCTATACGATCGGCAAGCCTACCTCCGAAGGGAGCTGTGAACAGTTGGGGCACTGATAGCGGAATCAGCAACAACCCCGACTCCAATGGACTGAGGTGTAGTGCACCTTGCAAATACAGCGTAAGCAGTATGGTTACGGCGAAATAACCGATACAGTAGCTCATTGTAATTCCGAGCCCTATGGTATAATCACGATAAGTGAGAAGACCCAAATGAAACAATGGATGCTTAGCTTTCTTCTCAATGAAAACGAACGCAATCCATGAGAACAGCACTGCTGCGAACAGTCCGAATGTTCTTCCCGATACCCATCCCCAAGTCTGGGCCTCGGACAAGGCGATAAGCAGCGCGGTTAAACCTGTTCCGTACGTCAACACGCCGGGCCAGTCAGTCTTCGATTTTTCGCTTGATTTATCATCCTTTAGAAGTAGAATACCGGCAACCAAACCAACGATACCGATCGGAACGACCAAGTAGAACATGGAACGCCATCCAAAATCACCGATTAGTAAACCTCCGGCAACAGGACCAACGAGAGAGCCTGTCACCCATGCGATATTGTTAATGCCGAGTGCGACCCCAAGTTCATTAGGTGGAAATGTCCGTATCAAGATCGGAGTAGATGCCGCCATCGCCATGGCAGCACCGGTACCTTGCAGAAGGCGAGCCGTGATCAGAACTGTGCCGGAGTCTGACATACCGCAAAAAGCAGTAGCAATCGTGAACAGAGCGAACCCCCATAGAAAAATGCGCTTGGTACCGAACATATCGGACCATCGGCCAGAAGGAAGGAGGAATACTGTACTTGTGATATAGAACGAAGTAATCGTCCACATCCCCGTTCCAATCGAAAGATGCAAGTCCTCCATGAGCGAAGGGAGACCGTTAACCACAATCGTAGCGTCTAGATTAGTAATAAATGATACAAGTGTAACCACGAATAAAATGGACCATTTGCCCGACTGCTTGATTTTCATCATCTTATTTAATCCACCACTCTCTCATTCTTCTCATGGTCAAGCAGCCATTGTTTTCGAGATATCCCTCCTCCGTAACCGCCCAACTCGCCGTTCGAGTTGATCACTCGATGACATGGAATCACAATAGCCAGCTGATTGGCTCCATTTGCTTGGGCTACGGCGCGAATAGCGCTTGGCTTTTCAATCGTCGAGGCAAGGTTGCCATACGAAGTCGTCTGACCGGGCGGAATTTTCTGTAATTGTTCCCATACCTTTTTCTGAAAAGGCGTTCCAATTAGTTTCACAGGCGTTTTGAATTCGGTTAACTTGCCTTCGAAATAATCCCTAAGCTCCCTTTCAATCGAATCGATCGGCGGTGTGCTGCCCGGAATGACCGCGGATTTTGTCTTCCTTCTTAGACGCTCGATCTCTCGCTCCAATCCTCTGCGATCTATAAATTCGAGTAAATATAGCGCTTGTTCATCGGCGATTGCGATCATCGGGCCAAGACGCGTATCCAACCACGATGCCTTTAAAATCTGTTGATTGCCCAATTGGGCAGGCGCTGCACCCATAATGCGCGAAAACGCATCCCTGAAGCCGCTGCCGGATTCGTAACCTGCGGATAACTGTGCTTCGATGACCGCGCTGCCTGCTCGGATCTGCTTTAAGGCTATTCCCATTCGCCGAGCTCTTGCATATTCAACAAAAGTCATTCCGAATCTCTTCTTGAACTGGCGGCGCACAGTTGAGGCATCCACAGATAATTTTCGGAAGTCTTCGTCTGTCCAGCGGTGTTCGGGGTTTTCTTCCACCGCGTTGACTAGCTTACGAACCAGCTCCGAGACATGGCCCGGATGAGACAACGGACGGCAGCGTTGGCAGGGTCTGAATGATGCCAGAAGGGCTTCCTTAGCAGTCTCATAGAATTCACAGTTTTCAAACTTAGGTTTTCTTGCCGGACAGGTAGGCCGACAAAACACACCAGTTGTCTTGACTCCTACATAGAAAATGCCTTCATACTCGGACTTCTTATCGATAAGCGCCTGATAATACGTGAGTTTCCTGTCGGGCGGTATCATTCTGCTCCTCCTTTTTTCATAACAGTTTCAAAATGAATTGAAGCCTTCTCCGAACACAATTATGATTATAATATTTTCAAAAAATCGTTGCGCCGAAAATCGGGCATTAATTTTTCTATGAACGCAATTCTAAGCGAGTCGGTGAACACTCCGGCTCCGATCGCCAGATATTTTGCAGCGAACAAATAGCAATCTGTAGCGCAGCCGAAGATGAATTGATTTTCGGTACCTATCTGTACATTGCAGCCCGGTTTGAGCTGACCGTTTCTCATGTGATTTCTTTCATTCGCATAAAATTGGCATCTTTGTCGGTCTTACTGTAACTGTTCCGGCTGCCTAAAATTTGTTTATGCGTCTCATACTTTTGAAGGCGAGCAGGAGATCTTTGCTGAGTGTACGCACGGTCTTCTTAAGCGGCTTATCCTTCGGTGTTTTTCCTGCAGTTTCTTCCAAGTGATGGATGCGATCATCTTGGGATGATAACAGCAGGCAAAGTTGATCCACGGTATATTGAAAATACAAAGAAACCGTTCCTTTCGTAAATGGTGGGTGGTACTTCCATTTTACCAAGGAACAGTTTCTTTTAATAATGGGACAATGCAGACTTCCCGATATCCATTCCGCATCGTTTCACGAATCGAATCTTCCTGGATCGTCTGAGCCTTTTATTAGGCTATCGTAGTCCGTTTGAGCTTAACTCACCTTGCTTATACTTCGCTCGGCCATCAATAAATTGCTCTTCATCAAGCACGGAAAGAAGACTCTCCGTAATCGTTACAATGCGGGTAACCATATATCTAGGGCAGGAAACCTTTGCACTAAGCTAATAAGAAAAGCGGTGTGGGGATAGCCTAAGCTTACCTATCACCGCTGTTGTCTCGTATTTCGAACTCCTGCAGTTACAACTGCAGTTCTATCCGTGGTGCATCCTGAAAGCCCAATCGGACAAATGAATAGTGGTCTTGATATATCCGAGTATTGGGATCCAGGTCCTTATCGGTCCATCCGGGTTTATCTTTGAAGCTATCCGGTCCCACCTTGTATACCTCGCCTTTTATATGATGATGGGGACCCAGCAGATTGCGACAGCTGTTCGCAAGCTCTAGCTCGATGATATTATCCCCTCTTCGGAGCAATGCTCCGATATCCGCCTCGTAAGGCTCCCACAGAAAAGTATGAGCCTGTTCGCCATTGACGATCAAGCGCGTGACAATGGCATCCGGCGGCACCGGGAATCGCAGTCTAGCCACGGACCAAACTTCATGGTTCAGCTGAATTTGCTGCCGCAAGCGTAGCTTTCCTGCAAAGAACGGAAGCCCCTGCCGGACGAAATCCCCCGCCTGTACTTCTGTCGGCGGCTCCGTAAGCTCGAACGGACCGTCGGTGCGAACGGCGCGCCTCTCGCCTTCCGTATAAGACGATTTCGATCTGACGCCGAACTCCCCCAACAAATATACGCTCTCGATCTCGGAATCAAGTGTCAGTTTATTACCTTCCGATTCGAACACGGCCGCCCGTTCTATGGTTTCATAGGTAGCGCTCGAATTGCTGAAATACGATGCAATAATCAGCGTATTGCTTCCCCTTACGGCCAGTCCGCGAATATCGATCTTGCGAAAGGAGGTATCCCTCCACCATCCGCAACTTACTGGATTCACCACGCAACCGTTCAGCGTGATCTGCGTAGTTTCTGGCTGTTCCATAACCATATACAGCTCTCGTGGAACTGACACATCGAAATCAACCTGAAATTCGAATTCCAGCTCTATATGAACCGGGCCCCCTATGGCCAGCAGCTGTTCCTGGATAAAAATAATCGGCTGGCGGTCTGACCATTCGCCGTCCTCTATTCGCAGTCGGCAAGTATCCAGCGTCAAGCTATTCAGATCTGAATATGCAATAGTCCATGGCCGGTCCAGCGAGTACGCGATCCTTGCCTTCGCTCCGTCAGACATTGTACGAGCGGCGGCTCCAATTCGGTTCGCTTGTAAGTTTTCCCCCTTAAAGATTTTAGCAGTTACCGGCACAAGCCGAAGCATATGCGATTGCGCCGGAAGCAAGCAGAGCGTGAACCGAACGCCATCTTCCGTTCCTACATGGTTAAGCGGAACCACATCGCCTGTAGTCAAATCAATCATTTCTACAGTACCACTTCGCAGCAGTTCTACCTGAATTTCTTCATAGCATTCTTCACCGGAATTCACCAAATAGTATAAGAAAGCACCTTCCAGTGTTAATGTCTGCACATTGATCGAATCCGCAGCTATTGGTTTTCCTGTACTATCCGTCACCCGGATGAATGGCGCTGCTGCAGCGGATACCGCTTGCAGCAGTTCCTCCCGGCTCCACCCTGGTTTCTGTGCATAACCGAGAATTTCTTTCAATTCCTCACTTTCCGCTCCGTTCATCTGCGTCGGATACGGAGAAAATGCGATAAGGCGTCCCCCTTGCTCCATAAATTGCTGAAGCAGCTGTACTGTCCTCTTGTTTAAAGAGATGCTCGGTGGAATAACGACCACATTGTAGGAAGCCTGCCCTACGATGAATCGTCCGTCACAGACGCTGCCATGCGTTTCGATGATGCTCTCACTGCCGTAATCATGCTCGAGAAAGCTTTGGCACATCCAGCGCGTAAGTTGAGCGAAGGATTGGTGATATGGGATGATAGCTGAGGAGTCGTGTCCGCATTGCGCCACCCATGCCGAGCGGATCGGATGAAGCAGGAGGACGTCTGCCTGACGATTGCCTTCTGACAACAGAAGCGATAACCGTGCGAAGTAATCGTTGTATGCACGGTAATCATCCCACCATGGCTGCTGATAGAACAAGGAAGGCGGGTAATCACGCTTGCGCAGCCCTTTGAGCGAATATCCCTGCAAATGCTGGCAGATGGAGTTGATGCCATGAACGAACTGCCATTCCCCGATCCTTTTCAAATCCTGAAAGCCTACATTCCATCCGGAGCACCCGTAACTTTCTGTGATGGTCCTCTTCTTGCCAAGCTGCCGGGCTACCGAACTAACCTGTTTGGGAACAATCGGCTCTTCACTTACAAACCGCCCCAGCCAGTCACATCCAGGAATTTGCAAATATTCATAAAATGCCATCGGATCTCCGACAGAGGTGATCTGATTCATTAATTCCTGTTCATCAACGACATGACCTGTAGCTACCCAGCCTCTGCTATGGCACCATTCGCCGATTTGCTTCGCATAAGCCTGAGTGAACATGGCGGTGACGCATTCCCAGTAATCGTACCTCGCCTTCCCGCATCCTTCCGTCGTGAAGAAAAGCGACGGAAGAACATCCCGTATATCATATCCATAACGGGAGCCGAACTCTTCTTCCAGGTCGAACGACCATGGATTTTGTCCCCTCGCGAATTGAGGTTCATCGGTGAATACGCCTCTTACAACTTCTCCGAATTCCTCTCCAAACTTGTCCCAATACGCTTCGTAGGTCGAATCGATGAAAGCGCGAACCGCTTTCCTACTGAGCGTATCGATATAATACGGATTCACCATGTAAAAAATACGTAAGTCGGCGTTGCTCTCTTCACCGGTCATTAGCCTGCGGTAACCGTTCCCGGCTCTAGCATAGTAAGCAATCGTTCGTTCCGGCGATAATCGGAACGGGGCTTCCTCATATGCAATCCGCTTTTGCTGAAAGTCGAGACCCATTGCGGGCACCTGACCGTCAGCAAATCCGCTCGGCCAGCCGTTCTCGTCGTAAAGCCACGGCTCCATTCCAAGCGATTTGCTTTTCTCTATACAAATTCGAATCGCCGCCATCCATTCCTCACCCATATAAGGCGTTTTTAACCCGCTCCGGGCATGCATGAAAAAACCGCCTATTCCCGCATTATGCATCTCTTCAATTTGCCTCTCCAACTCGGCTATCTCCAGCTTGTCGTTCCATGACCAAAACGGTACACTACGGTAACGGTTCGGTGGCCGCCGTAGCTCTCCCCAGAACGTCAATATTTCCACCTCCTAACGGGCTGACTCATCCTTCCAGACAAAGCTTGAGCAAATCGTCCACATGGGCTGTCGCCAAGCATTCCACTGTATCGGCGGCCCCGTAATAGATTTTAACTTCGCCGCTTTTCTCGAGAACCATTCCACCTGGAAAAATAACATGATTGCGGAAGCCTCCGTCCACCTCGTAGTCTGCTTCAGGCGCAAGCAGAGGCTTTTTGTACATTCCGACGATCTTTTTCGGGTTATCCAGATCGAGCAGCATAATGCCGGCCGTATACCGTTTTTTCCACGTCGGCTCCCATCCGTTTTTGCCTCTGGAAGGATCGATATCGACCGCATGAAACAGAGTTAGCCAACCTTTCTCTGTTTTTACGGGTGGAGCAGCGGGACCGATCTTATCGTTTGCGAAAGGCACCTGCTCCACTGCCAGTAGCAGGTCGGAATTTCCCCAGAACTTCAAATCTGGCGATTCGGATATCCAGGTATCAAACCGATCGATCCCACCCCGGCTGTATACGGTAAACGGGCGCTCTAGACGAACGTAACGGTTATGAATTTTTTCCGGGAACAAAACCATATTTCGCAGATCCGGCGTCGACAAGCTGAGTACTTCAAAATGTTCGAAATCGTCAGTTACCGCTACGCCTCCACGAATGCCGTGCAAGGTGTCCACAGCAAAACACATATAGCAGCGTCCGTCGATAACGGTTAACCGTGGGTCGTAAGCGCGAACGACTTCCTCGTTATGCATTTTAAAGCAGGGCTTCGGACCCGCTTTCCAATGGATGCCGTCATCACTGAACGCAATGCCTAAATCCGTCGTATGATGCGGTTCTATCGATTGTTTCTCAAGTGATCCGTAATCATTGCGGAATACCATCACGTACTTACCGTTGAACTTGGTGACGCCCGCATTAAAGACAAGTGCTGTCGGATAAGGCACAGAAGCCGCATCCAGAATCGGATTCGCCGGATACCGCTTAATAATGCTGCTGGAGAACAGGTCTCCAATCAAAGGTAACGATGTCATAAAAATACTTTCCTCCTAGTCATAATATAAGCTTAAGAACAAACGAAGACCTGTAAGGACCCCATAGTATTTGCAGGCTAACCTTTTAACGAACCTGCTGTCATCTGCATAAATGATTTGTTGGCGAACAAGTAGACGATCAGGATCGGTAGGATGGACAAGCAGGCCCCCGCCATCATCAAATGCGTTTGCGAAGCGGCAGCTAACCCATATTTCAAATTGGCGAGACCGACGGTCAGCGTCTGCAATTTGGGCTTACTCATAGTAAACACAAACGGCAGCAGGTATTCGTTCCATGCTCCGCGAAACGTGAACAGCGCGCTGACACCCAGTCCCGGCGTCAGCAGCGGAACAATAATCTTCCAGAATGTTCCTCCTCGTGAACAGCCGTCGATGCGCGCCGCCTCGTCCAATTCTTTGGGAATGCCGTTCATAAAGCTAAGAAGAATGAAAAAGGTTGATGCATGTGCACTGATCAGAATAAGGATGACACCCCACAGTGTATTATGCAGTTGAAGTTTAATCATTAGTTCGAACTGGGGTCTTAAGACAACAGCGCCGATTGCGACGAACATCGTAAAGGCTTGGATTCCGACATACAGCTTCTTCCCTCGAAATTCCATCCGGTTTACAACATATGCGGCCATCGAAGATACTAACAACGTACCGATCGTAACGGTAATCGCAACAAATAAACTGTTTTTGGTGTAGGTCGAAAAATTAGCTTGCTTCCAGGCTTCCACGTAATTGCCGAATTGCCAGCTGGAGGGCAGCAAGGTCGCGCCCGTGGTTAATTCGATGTTCGTCTTGAAAGAGCCGAAGATTGTGATGACAACCGGAAACAACGTGACTAACGTAACCAGAAGCAGAAAAACCCATAAGACGATGTTCCATACGATTCTCATGATGCTATCCTCCTCAATCGTTGCGGTTCAGCCGTTTTGAACCAAAGAAATACAGTAACGTGATCAGCCCCACAATAATCGCGGTGACGAAGGCAACGGCGCTGCCATACCCGATTTCCTGTACCTGCGTAGCCGCTCCGGTGCCTGCAGTAGGAAAAAAAAGCTTGTATACATAGAGAAACATAACCGTTGTCTTACCGATCGGACCTCCATCGGTCATAACCATAATGCTTTCATACCCTTTGAGTGCGTTGATAATTGCAAGCATGATAATCATTTGCAGCACCGGACCCAGCATCGGTATCGTAATATACCAGAACTGTTGCAGCTTATTCGCTCCGTCGAGAGAGGAACTCTCATAGACGTCCTCCGGGATGTTCTGGAGACCCGCAAGAAAAAGCAGCATGTAGTTGCCGACAGCCCCCCAGACAGCTACAATGATCACGGTCAGCATGGAATGATCCACACCGAGCCAATCGAAAGCTTGATGAATAACCTTGTATTTCATCAGAAATTGATTCAGGATGCCGTTATACGAATTGAATATTGTAAAAAAGACAACGGCCATGACGGCCGTGCTTATGATCGTCGGCATAAAAAATATCGCCCGCATCAGGTTCCTGCCCCGAATCCCCCGGTTAAGTATTACGGCTAAAAGTAGTGACAGCGGAATCGAAATGGCCAGCTTCCCACCGGCATAAACGAATGTATTTACGACGGAATCCCAGAAATCATGGTCCTTCATTACCCGGACAAAATTATCCAATCCAATAAACCGTTCCTGACCGTACCCTTTATAATCGTAAAACATATACCTCATGGCCCATAAGATCGGGTAGATCCCTAGAACAGCGGTTAGAATAAAGCTGGGAAGCAAGTAACTGTAGGCAAAAGCGGCATGTTTGGCTTTATTCAATCCATCTCAACTCCTTATTTGTATACATAAGGATGGGGCGTCGGTCATCCCCATCCTCATAGAAATGTTATTTGACAAATTTCCCAGCTAAGTCTGAAGGTTTGAAATCCGGCATAGGCTGCACCTTGACGTCGCCTTTGGCGATAGCCGTATCCAGCGCAGCATTATAGCGCGTATTCAAATCAGTTATGATGGAGTCCAAGTCGCCTCCGCTTAGAATGTACTTGAAGAAGGCATCATCGGATTTTGTTCCTTGTACTGGCACGACAGGATAGACTGGCCAGACACCATCATATTTGTTAGGCAGGAACCCTTCGATGCCCTTCACTTGAGGCTTGGCCGCTACCGCGCTTATCGATGGCACCATCGCAATGCCGAATCCTTTTTCCTGGTACTGTTGCAGCAAAGAATCGTTGTACATGTACTTCATAAATTTCCAGGCCGCTTCTTTATTAGCCGTTTTTGAACTGAGTGCAAGCCATTGGCCCCCCAGGAAACCCGAGGCTCCGTTGAAGCTTCCATTGATTGATGGAACCGGTGCCGCCGCCCAATCGATTTTGGCCGGGAACTGCGATTGATATACACCCGCTTCGGCTGAGAATGAGAGATACATCCCGATTTTACCTTGGGCGAACTGCGCACGCAGCGGATCGATATCAAGTGATTCCACACCGGGCAGCATGCTGCCATCGTCTTTAATTTGTTTGAACGCCTGGATGATCGGCTTCATGCCGCTAAAGTCGTAGCGGGCAGTCTTGAAGTCATATCCGAACCCTCCGTAGCCGCTGACCTCAGCTATGACGCGGGAAGAACGGCCGAGCGCGCTGCCTGGATTCTTGAAATTTTGTGCGAATCCGTAAGCTCCAATCGCTTTGCCAGCTTCGGTAAGTTTCTTTGCATCCTCGACCAGCTCCGCCAATGTTGTCGGGGGGGTTGTAATACCCGCTTTAGCGAAAAGCTCCTTGTTGTAGATGAGGCGCATCGTCGTGCCGTAATTCGGAAGGCTGTATCTTTTTCCGTCAAAGCTGTTCAGATCTTTCATCTCCGGGAATTTGGCTTTCAAGTCGTCAGTCATGAATTCATCGATTGGCGCTAGGAAGCCTTTTTTATAAAACGTTTGAATCGTATTTTCTTTGACCCGTATAATATCAGGCGGTTCTGCGGTTTGGAACGATAGATCGAGCGCCTGGTCGAAATCGTCGCCCTTGACCACCAGCTCGACTTCAATGTTGTCCTGATTTGTCGTATTGAACTTATCAACCATTTCTTTAATAAAATCAGAGTCGTGGCGGTCACCCGTCCAGTAAGTAATCTTCGTTTTCGCTATGGGTTTATTCCCTTGTCCTTCTTTTGGCCCGTTATCGCTGCTGCAGGCCACCAAGCTGCCTGCCATAGCCAATCCAAGCAACGCCGGAACTATACGTGTTTTCATATCTCATTGCCTCCCCTTTTCAATTCGTGATCTCTATGTCCTTATTTTAAACCTGAAAGCATTATTACATAATGCGGTAATCCCCACATTAAGGGCAGGTTTTTTTAGCCGTTATATAAAAACACCCCCGGTTCCTAGGAAACGAGGGCGTAAAGATGTGACGGGTTAGGGCTTGTTATCCTGTGAAGAAGCGCTCTTCCCCATGCTGTAGGCCTTGAACTCGGAAGGCGTCATGCCGGTATATTTCTTGAAGATTTCGCTGAAATACCTTCTATGCTCATAGCCCAGTGTCAGTGCTATTTCTTGTACCTGGTAACCGTCAATGAGCATGGACTTGGCTTTCTCCATTTTTTGTTGGGTAACGAACTGTTGATAGGAGATGCCGAGCACTTTTTTGAACAGGTTGGAAAAATAGCCCGGGCTTAGATTTACCTGCTTGGCACAATGCTCTAAAGACAAATTCAATTGCAAATTCGCACAGATGTAGTCTTTTGCCTGATAAATCAACTTGACGGATTCATCCGAACGTTCCTCTTCCATCCAGCCGCAGGCTTCCGTGCAGTGATTCCTTATGCGCTCCCGCATTTCCTGAAAGGTGCTGTACCCCCGGAGGTTCACCGAACCGTATTGGCGCTCCAGTGTGAAAACCCTCTCTGGCGGAAAATATTCGAGCATCAACCGATTTATTTTATTCGAAAGCTCCATGCATAGATTCTCGACATATTGCGGTTTGGGTAGAGGATCACTGTTTATCCATCTGTTAAAAATCCGCTCCAGAATATGCAGGCAGTTGTCCTTATTTCCAGAACGCAAAGCGAACAAAAATTCCTGCTCTGTTGAAATCGAATACGTTGGCAGGCTGTTACTCCGTCCCGCCGAAGGAGAATAGCTGTTGACGCCGTCACCTTCCGTGTAGAAGTGGTACGATAGCGCACTTAACGCCTGGGCATAGGAATGAGGTAGTTCCGAAATGGTATCGACGCACAGACCTACGCCGACAGAGACGGTAGATTTCGCAAACTGGGAAATATTCGCACGGCACGCTTCCGAAATTTGCTGTGCTGTGATATTGTCTATGCAGTTAACGATGCATATGAACCGGCTCACACCTTCACGAAACACCATTCCACGTGTCCAGGCAGCTATCGTCTCCTCCAGTATATTCCGCACAGCAAATTGAATTAATTCAATCTCCCGCGCAGGTTGGCTGCCATACTTGTCCGGGAAATGGTCGAGCTCAACGATGAAAATGTTGAAGTGACGCGGCTCCAATTCGATCTTGAGCTGCTCCCATTCCTTCAATGCCCGCTCTTCACTTGCCGGATGATGCACGAGAAGCGATACATATTCCCGCTGTAGCATAGGCATACTCGTACGCGCACTCTTCTCGAGTTCTAGCCTCTCAGAATGTTCCCTCATCTCCTCCTCATAGGCTTTCTTCGCTTTGAGAACAACCTTCACAATCTCATCGATCGAGAACGGCTTTTTGATAAAGTCAAATGCCCCCAGTCGAATCGCCTGCTGCGTATAGGAGAAGTCAGTATATGCGCTTAAAATCACGATTTTGATATGCGGCGACACTTCAAGAATCGCCTCCGTCATAGCAAGTCCATCCATTCTTGGCATTCGAATATCAGTTAGGACAATATCGGGCTTCAACTCTCTAACGAGTCTGAGTCCCTCTTCGCCATCTAAAGCAGTGCCGACAACCTCGACACGATGCTCATGCCACGATGGCTTGCGGGCAATCATGTCAACGACGCTGCGGATGTCATCGATGACACATAATTTTACGACCGGACTCTCATTCATAATACTCTCCCTCTCTTTTCCTAATGGGAATCCAGAGATCGGTTCTGGCTCCACTTCCCAAGCTGCTGAACAGCTCCATGCTTGCTTTCTCGCCATAATAGAGCTGGAGCCGGTTTAATATATTATAAATTGCATATCCTTTCTTCGAGCTAACTTGATGAATCATCGCCTGCATGACCTTGTCCATTTCCATGCCGGTGCCGTTATCTTCGATCACCAGATGCAGCATATTATGTTCTCTACTTACCGATACGCGAATGATTCCCCCGGACCGGCGGTTGCTGAAGCCATGCTGAATGCTGTTCTCGATGATCGGCTGGAGCAATATCTTCGGTACATAGCAGGTTAACAGCTGCTCATCGCTTATGTTGATAACGTATTCGAATAAACCCTCGTAGCATTTTTGCTGAATAGCACAGTACTGCTGTGCATGGGACAGCTCATCCTCTAGCGTATTCCAATCACGGCCTCCGCTGAGCCCCAATTGGAACATCTGGCTCAATGCAAGAATCATCTCATTGACATCGTTATTCTCGCCCATAACCGATTTGCAATATATCGTGTTCAAGGTGTTGTACAAAAAATGAGGCTCCATTTGCGCTGTGAGCGAGCGTAGCTCCGCTTTTCGCTTGCCAGCCTCACTCGACTTAACATCATCTATCAGACGATTGATCTCATCCAGCATCCGGTTGAATTGAAAGCCGACCTGGGCCACCTCGTCGCGGTAGCGGCTCTCGAAACGGACGGAAAGCCGGGTATCCTCCACTTCCCGCATCAGTCGTTGCAGCTTGAACAGGGGGTTGAGCAACAGTGCCGTCAATTTATTCGAGAACAACCACGCCACCAATAAAAAGACGATCATGATGAAAATCGTTGTACGCTGCACAAGATTCATCTGCTCCAGCAGCTTGTCTTTGGGCTGCATACCGAACAAAAGCCAATCTTTCACAACGCCAGAGCGTGTATAATTTACCAAGTAATCCGTTTTATCAAAGCTATGAAAAAAGGACCCGCGGGTATTCGAAGACACGTTACGCAGAAAAAGCTCATCCTTCATTAGATTATGTTGTGTAGACCAGGCGGTGCGGATGACATCCTCGCCTTTAGAATCGATCATAAAGTAGTTACTGTCATTTTGGGATGAGTGCTTATTGATAACCCCGATCAAACTGTTTTCATTTATATTGACGACGATAAATACATTAGTGCTCGTCACATTATCCTGTGTTCCTTTGGTGACGAAGGACAATACACGCTTTTCTCCAGTAAAAAATATATCCGTATGTCCCTTGACCCACAATCCATCCGGTTTGTCTTTAATCTCATAATACAAATTCGACTCGTAGAATGATAGGGACTGTGACCTTCGCTGCGCCGTCGGGTAAAAATCACCGATCGGGGTAGCTATAAGAATGCTCTCGATCAGAGGATCATTATAGCTCAATTGAGAGAAAACATACTGGAATCCGGACAAATGAACATAATAATTCGATATATTGTTGCTCTGAACGTCGAGCATCATTTGCCGGAATGCGTCGCTTAACATCAACGAACGGAGAGAAATTGAGATGCTATTCAGCTTATCGTCCAAAATTTGCGTCGTCTTGTCCACTGCCTCCTGGCTCGAGGTGAAAGCGTTCTTTTGCAGCTCCTTGGATGCAATCCAATAAGAGCTGGTTCCTACAACGCTAATGGCCAATATGATTAACAGAATGAATGAGGAGCGAATTCTTTGTTTGAAAGATATCCCGTAAAACAGATCGTAAAACTTCTTTCGAATGACTCTCCCTCTCCGCGCGCTCATGGTTCTCCTCCGTCCTTTCCTCAAGGGTCCAAGGTTTTTCCGGCAATCGGTCGAATATATAACGATGCTCTCCTTGGCTGCTGTACTTGTCCCAGACTTGGATTAAGGATACCATGTTATCCAAACATCAAGCTAGCTTAAACTGCGAATTTGGCGGCCTGCTCGGATATGCACCAGTTATAGCAGTAAACGGCTTCAACTGCGCGAACTTCGTTAATCGTGGCGGACGAATCCCAGCTCCAATTCATAGCTTTAAGAAATAATTGAAACCTCAAACAGCAAGTCCCTATTTCACTTCACTTAGGAGACTTGCTGTTTTTTTGTGTTAGTTGATCAGTCGTAGAAAAAACTTTAGCAGAATGAAGAGGCATATCATTTGATACCCCCCTCTATCCATCTTATTGCAATTACATCAAACAGTTTCCATTCTATTTGAACTGGAACCAAGTTAAATTTGCAACTGTGGTTGAATCTGACTTAACAAAAGTAACATATACAGTATGGGTTCCTACAGCTGTCCCGGTATTAAGCGGGATATTCTTGACTGACCATGTCTGCCATCCGCCTGTGCTTTCTGCCGTCCAATAACCCAGCATAGTGCCTGTAGGACTGTCCAAGTGGAATTCTATCCTTCCGCCGGAATTAGCGGATGCAACCTTCAAATCAATACTTGTTTTAGCTGTACTACCAAAGTCTACATTTTTAAATGCTATATAGTCGCCATTACTCCCTCCACCAACATCCAGCCCACCATCAGTGCTTGCCTCATAGGATATAACACCTGAACTAAGGTTATAGCCTTCCGCTTCAAATTTCAATGTGTTGAATTTTGGAGCTGCAGCATAGCTGTTAGTATCTGTTATTTTCAATTCTGCCAATGTAGTTGCCGCAACTCCACCGACGCGAACATTGTTTAATGTAACTCCGGAGACAGTAGATGTGTCACTCCAACCCTTCATTATTGAAACTTCACCTAAAGCGCGTAAATTGATATTATTATAGACCACATTTTTTATCGGACCGGTTTTTGCAGAAAGATCAAACCATCTGGAGTGAACACCGGATCTTGGCCAGAAGCCTTCAACATCTATATTGTCAAATATGATGTTTTGTGCTGCTGGAGTTCCATAAAGATGACCTACCGCTAAAGCGCGCCAGCACCGGTATACATAAGAGTTTTTAACAACGATGCCATCCTGAAGCTGTTTTACTCCATCTCCAACCTTGAATGCTCCACATCTGCTCCAAGCGAAAGCATCATCCACAACTACATTTGACTGGTTTTCAGGACTTCCCGGCCAGTTTGCAGCTATATCCGTAGTTGCTACATCCCAGGTCTTAAATGAGTAGGTGTCATCCTCTGATACTGCTACAGTGTGCTTTATGAGTACATTCTGGCTCTCTTGAATGTCTATTGCATCATTTTCATAATCAAGTTCATTGTTGTTGAAGTGCTTTGTATTCTGGAATGTTACGTTATTAGATCTTGTAACGATTGTAGCCCAGCCACCGCTGTCTCTTATGGTTATGCCGTCAACCGTGAAGTTGCTGCACTGCAAGGGTACAAGAATATTGTTCAAATAATTGTTTGTATTTCTCATATAATGGCCATTGCCGTCAATAGTCCCCCTGCCGTATATCTTAATATTGTTTGCATTTGTTTCGGTATAGATAAACCATGTTCCATCCTTTTTCAGAGAATTCTTATGAAAATGGGTAGTGTAATCGCTTGGATTTCCTGAACCCCTTATAACAGAACCACCCTCCAGATAAACCGAAACATTGCTTTTTAAAACAAGGTTTCCGCACTTATAAACTCCGGCTGGAACGTATACTATACCGCCACCTGCTGCGTTAGCCGCATTGATGGCGTTCTGTATTGCAGTTGTAGCCATAGCGGACCCGGTACTGTCGGCACCGTATTGAGTTTTAACATTGTATATACCTGTACCGGATGAAGCCGGAACATTGGTTTCAAGAGCATCTGCCGCAATAACCAGATCTTTCAGGTTATTGATTTTAACTATAAGATATCTTGGTGATGAAAGTGTAAATGTAAGTGTATTTCCGCTCTTTGTTGCAGTGATTCCCAAAGCTTTGGGAGAAATATTATATGTATTGATTGGCTCGCTTGCTGTAATTGTGATTGTAGTAGTACCTGAAAAAGAGAAATTACAATAATTATAGTTTACAAATACCTCCGAAGTGTCAATTACCGGTATATTCGTAGAGTCTGCTGTTACCGTGTATTGACTGGTCGTGGTATAGATCGACGGTAATGGATAGCTTACAACTGTAGCCGCGCTTGCTGTCAAAGGAACGACAGTTACAAGACTGGCCACCATACAAATAATTAAGCTTAAAAACTTTAACCGCTTTAACATAAATAAACACCTCTTTCATATTTTTTTAGAAAACACTCTATCATCAATGAATGATGATTTCACCAGCGATGCTCTTTACTCTTTTCATAAAGTAAATATATTCCTGCTCAGCTTCGGAAGTGGCAGAGTAATACTAACCTTTTCTGCATCAGCAAAGTTTCCTTTTAAAATACGGCCCCGGTTTTGTTGCACCTTGTGCAGGATTTCTGCGTTGGTCGCTACTACTGAGCTGTATTGTTGCATTTTATGCACAATCTCCCCACGGTCGCTGCTATTGATTTAGCATTGTTGCACTTCATGCACAATCTCCGCGCAAGCCGCTCCAATCATGGCACATGGCCCCACTGTTACTCCGCATTTCCGCCCTCAGCCTGCTTCCAATCTTATCTATGCTCCGGCTCCAGACAGAGCCGGAGCAGATCGTCCACATGGGCCGTTGCCAGACATTCCACCGTATCCGCAGAGCCGTAATAGATCTTGACCTCGCCGTCATCCTCCAGAATTATCCCTCCCGGAAAAATCACATGATTGCGGAAGCCCCCGCCAATCTCATAGTCTGTCTCCGGTGCCAGCAGCGGCTGCCTGCTCATGCCGATCACCTTGCGGGGGTTCTCCAGATCCAGCAGCATAATTCCGGCGGTATAGCGCTTCTTCCAGGTGTCCTCCCAACCTTGCTTACCACTGGCCGGGTCCACATCCACCGCATGGAAGGTGGTCAGCCAGCCCTTATCCGTCCGGACCGGAGGTGCGGCCGGGCCAATCTTGTCATTGGCAAACGGCACCTGCTCGACGGCGAGCAGTAGGCTGGAGTTGCCCCAATGCTTCAGGTCCGGCGACTCGGAGATCCAGGCATCGAAGCGGTCCCGGCCGCCGCGGCTGTATACCATGAAGGGACGCTCCAGCCGGACATACTTGCCGCCGATCAACTCGGGAAACAGTACCTTATTGCGCAGGTCCGGTGTAGACAGGCTGAGCACCTCGAAGTGTTCCAGATCATCGGTAACCTCAGAGATGTTATTAGCATACGCTTCATCATTGGTAGTACCCTTATATATCCCTTCTGTATTCGCTTACAACCTGATTATAGACGGATTGGCGCATCCGGATAAGGCGGGTAAGCCCACATTAAGGGCAGATTTCTGCAGCAGCTTTATACAGAGAAGGGAGGCCACCTCCGCCCTGCGGACATGCCTCCCCTGCGCATTCTTATTCTTTTCCAAGATAATGCAGTTTGAAGTCGGACGGGGTCATGCCGGTATATTTCTTGAACACCTCGCTGAAATAGCGCCTGTGCTCATACCCGAGATACTGGGCAATCTCGGACGGAAGGTCCCGGATATCCTGCAGGGAAGGTCAAAGACTGTACCAGGAGTTGCATAAATTGATTTAATTCATCAGACGTCATTTTTGGGTAATCTAAAATGATATATTGGAAGAATGTATAGTTTCGATTTAGGATGTAATAGAAAGTCATTAAGCTGAGTGCTATAGCGAAAATGGTTCTTATAATATCTAGGATGTGTCTGAAAACTAAATAACATGGTAAGATTTGAGAGAACGAATGGGGCGTCAAGCAGGATTCAAAGACGGTACGAAATAAGCGATGAACAGTAGGAACAAATTAAGGGCATGTTTCCACCCTACAAAACAGGACGTCCGACAAAATTAAGTGAAAGAACCATATTTAACGCTTTTCTATGGATCGCTCGAAGTGGTGCTGCCTGGCGCGATCTACCGGAGTGACGCTATGGTTCATGGAAAACGGTCTACAGTCGCTTCTGCAAGTGGCGAGATACCGGACTGCTTGTCGCGATCTTCCAAACTCTTCAGGTCGAACCTGACTTTGAAAACTTGAGCATTGATTCTACATCGGTCAAAGCCCATCAACATAGTGCTGGTGCTAAAAAAACGCCCCAGGACACGAAGTGAATCAGCACATCGGCGTCAGTCGTGGCGGAAAGACAACCAAACTTCACGCCGTCGTCGATGGATTAGGACCCCCCTTGCTTTTCTTCTGACGGGTGGTCAAGTCTACGATTCCGTTCCAGCGATCGATTTACTTCAGAAGCTTGATATTACAGGAAGTCATATTCTTGGCGACAAAGCTTATGGCTCAGAAGCGATTCGGAATTGGATTACAGCTAAGCAGGCATCCTACACCATCCCGCCTAAAACGAATAGTCAAAACCCATGGAAAGTCGATTGGTACCGCTACAAAGAACGCCACTTAGTGGAGTGCTTTTTCAATAAAATCAAACACTTTCGCCGTGTGGCTACTCGTTACGACAAGTTGGCCAAGTCATTCCTGGCTTTTGTGTACGTAGCTGCCATTTTCAAATTGACTCAATGAAGAGTTTTCAGACACGACCTAGACTTTAAACAATTGTTGCACAGTATCCTGTTTGCTTACCTTTTTCAACTGACTGGATATAGCCATCAAAGTAATAAGGGATCTCATCTTCCTTTCCATTCTGAATTCTGCCTCTTACTTTATCGAATGCAAATATTGAAATTGAAAATTCAGGCTCACCAGTAACTAAAACGGGCTGCTCTCTTTCTTGTACCCAATAATACTTCCCGCCGTAGTTCCTTCTTGCCACTTCGAAAATGTAACTTCCAACCATAGAAGAAACAGAATCCAAAGTATCATTATCTAATTCATACTCACATAATTCTTCAAGAATATCGTCTACTTTACGTAGACTTTGTACACTAAAATCAAAATTTCCTTTATCGGAGAAGTTATTTTTGAAGCTTTCTGCCGTTGAAATAATGTCTTGTTCTAATCTACTTTGCATAATCTAACCTCCGATTTATACGCCATTGCAAATTAAACTTGCTGGCATATCACAAAATATATATTTTTACTTTTTCATCCCCTAATCTATTCACCAGACATTTCCATTATCCTCCCCGTTGAGACTAGGAGTTTCAGGTATTGTACTCTTCGAGAGTGCGGATCAACTTTCTTTTGACAGCTTCTCTTAGTTCTTCCGGTTGAAGCACGACCGCTTCTGTACCGAACGCAAAAAAATAATCGGAAAAGAATGGTATCTCTGAAGATAAAATAGCCGCTTTTAGTAAGCCTGTACCGTTATCGGAAACATGAACTTCTCCCCAAGGGAAAATCCAACTCTTATCCCGGAATAACTCAATTCCTTTTACCGTCAATTTTACTTTGACCTCAACGCTTTCTTGTTCGCTGTAAAAATGAAATCCCCAGTTCGTTAAGTCCACCTTTGAAATATCCACTGGAGGCGTTATCGTCTCGGCGTCCGCCAAAGCGGCCGAACGTATCCGATCAACCCGGAACAACCGGAAGGCTTTTCGCAGATAGCAGTAAGCTGGGCAAAACCAATATCCCTCATAGGCATATATACCGATCGGCTGAATCGTTCTTTGATTGGCCTCATACGTACGAATTCCATAATGGATTGTTACGGGCAGCCTTCTAATGGATGCTTGGAGCAATATTTCAAGGTATTCGGAGCGTTCTTGGCGTGTATGCGTAAAGAAGTCAACTCGGTGCCGCATCTCATCTATCTGGCTTTTCACATCCTCCGATAAATGCCTGTAAAATTTACGAAGTGCGGATTCTGCAGATGCCTCGAAGGGCAGCGAACTGAAGTGTCGAAGAGCATGGGAAGCAAAAAAGAGTGAGAATGCTTCATTTTCCGTAATTGAAATAGGTGGAAGACTTCGCTCCGTAAGAACCTGGTATCCCCCTCCTGCACCTACTTGAGAGTATAAAGGCACTCCCATTCCACTCAGCTCCTGCAAATAGCGCAGCATGGTCCGGGTAGATACACCAAACTCTTCAGCAAGCTCTTTGACGGTGAATTTCCGTTTCCGATTTACCGCCATCATCAATTCAATCAGGCGCCTTGATTTTCCCATTGAATTTCCCCCTCCTCCAAAAAACAGTGACAAGTTTTGTCGCATTTGTATTATACACTATGAATAAGCCGGAACAGTGGCTAGTAGAATTTCTGGACAAACACTACGGAAAAGAGGTATATCTATGACAAAAGAACAACGTCGGATCGTGGATACTATGCTGCGGCGTCCCCGACCCGTAAAGCCAAAAACTATTGAGGAGATGCGTGCGGGCTTCGCTGCAATGATGGCGACTATGAAAGTACCTTCGGGTGTTCGGAACAAGCCAACGACGCTGGGTAATAGACCCGGTGTCATCGTCGACCCTGTAAAGGATGCCCTTCCGGGAATAATCCTCTATTTTCATGGCGGATCGTATATTATGGGTTCTCCCCATACGGCCATGTCCCTTACCGCGAATCTAGTCAGCAGGACCGGGATCCGGTCTATCTCACTCGATTACCGTCTGGCTCCGGAACATACGTTTCCTGCTGCCCTTGACGACGCGCTTGCGGCCTACCGTGAGCTTCTGGAGATTGGAGTTGACGCGGCGTCTATCGCGTTTGCCGGCGACTCCGCCGGCGGTGGTATTGCTGTATCGACATGCTTGACGGCACGGAACGCAGGACTGCCGATGCCGGCAGCGGTAGTGGCGTTCTCGGCGGGTTTAGATAAAACGCACTCTGGGGCTAGTATGGATAGCAAAATTGGGCTCGATCCGTTCTTCACTCGTGAGAGCTTTGAATTTACGGATGCGATGTACCTCGCTGGACAGGATCCGAACCATGAACTCGTAAGCCCCGCGAGGTTTGCCGATCTGACCGGATTCCCACCGCTCCTGCTACAAGTCGGAACCAACGAGGTCCTCCTTGACGACTCCACGCAGTTAGCCGACCGTGCACGGGCAGCTGGCGTGGATGTAATCCTTGACGTTACCGCCGACGTCCCGCACGTTTTTCAGGCGTTCGCCGGTATTCTTGATGAAGCCGATCAAGCCCTGGATCGCGCCGCGCTCTTTATTACACAGCACATCAAATAAAAATCGGTGGCTTTTTCTTGTTATCTGTTCACGATAATTGGAAATGAAATATAATGAGGAGGACGTAGCCCAAGCGAAGGCGCGGGAGCGTCCTTTTTATTGAACTCCTACTATTTTGTCTCCAAGCTTCTTTCCGAATTTCTCCATTAGATCAAAAATTGGAATCAATGGCTCCCCTTTTGATGCTACTGAATACTCAACAATCGGAGGTAATGCGGGATAAACTTTACGATTAATTAATCCATCCTCTTGCATATTTGAATTAATATTTTCCAAACCCATCTTCACATGTAATATCCAATTCAAGTACATCGTAGAGGTTTCTTTTTGATTCCTCTAACTTTTTTTGAGCCTTCTCGATTTCAGATATTTTCTCCTTAATGATATGTGTTTGAACGTCTTTGGACATTCCATTTCTCTCGATCATGGCTTTTATTTCGTTAATGGAAAATCCCATGGATAAACATTTTTTTACGACTTCTAAATAAGCAATAATTTCTGAAGCATAATCCCGGTAATTATTCTGTTCCCTCCTAATATAATCATCGGTAATAATTCCCATTTTCTCATAGTAACGGATAGTTGATATAGGAAGGTTAACCATTTTTGCAACTTCACTAATCTTTATATTCATCACCCCAATGCCTTCTCTTGCTATAAAGTATACTTCATAGTTTACAATTCTAATAGTGAGGTTAAGGGACCGGAATCTCACTATTAGTATAGATGAAGGAGAGAACACTACATGAACACAATCACTGGCAAATTCCACAAAACTAACAATTTCAATGAAATTGTCTTGGAGCGCCGTTCGGTGAAAGTCTACGATTCAGAAGTGAAAATTAGCCGGGAGGAAATGACCGAAATATTAACGGAAGCTTCCCGTGCCCCTTCTGCTATAAATATGCAGCCCTGGCGTTTCCTTGTTATCGACAGCCCAGAAGGCAAAGAAAAGCTTGCCCCGCTAGCATCCTTCAATCAGACGCAAGTTCTGACTTCCTCCGCTGTCATCGCGGTATTTTACGATGCTAATAACATGGAATATATTGACGAGATATTTGGCAAAGCTGTAGAACATGGATACATGCCACAGGACATTATGAACATGCAGGTACAACAAGCGAAATCCTACTATGCCAACCTATCTGAATCCGACCTGCGAGACATGAACTTGATTGATTCGGGTATTGTATCCATGCAGCTCATGCTTGTTGCACGAGCCCATGGATATAATACTAACCCAATGGCAGGATATGATAAGGAACGGATTGCTGAAGTCTTTGGTCTTAATAAAGACAGGTTCAAACCGGTCATGTTAATCTCAATCGGAAAAGCAGCCAAAGAAGGTTATCCTTCTTACCGCCTTCCCGTTGAAACCACTACGACTTGGGCATAATCGAACATAAGCTGCCTCTCCACCAGCTGGACACGCATGTTTACCCTATGTTATTAAACATAGGGTAATCCTTTATATTTGTGCTTTCTCTTAACTTTGTAACAGAATATGAAGCAGATGAAAGTTAAATCTCTACCAGAGAATCTTGTGCATTTTTTTGTGACACAACCTTCCCTACATAAAAAAATAAAAGCCTGAATGCTCAAGCTTTTCTATTGGATTATGTGGAAAAATCATTCCCCTAAGCATGCGAAATCGGTGATGAGCCGCACAACTTCTCCTTTTTCGTTCAAGGCGAAGTAGGAGGCGTAGAACCCGTCGCCCCATCCGGATCTGAATACGGCAGCATTATGCGGCTGTCCCGGATAAGGAACCGCGTTGCAGTAATCCGAACTGACCGCTTCGTCCCCTTCCAGAAGCTCGCTTAGATAATCGTCATAATAATTGTCGTATGCTTCGCCTAGCTGCTCCGTCAGTTCCTGTTGGTGTTTCCTGAATCGCTTCGCGCTTTCCTCATCCATAAAGCAGCCGAGTCCCGCATCGACCGGATAGCCGTATATTTCCCCGGCCATTAATTCTTCAAGCTTCTGCCCGGGCAGCACCGCCATTTCCCAAGCCGCGATCTCATCGTCGGAAAAGCGGATTTCGGCGCAGCAAATCCAACCGTATTGCTGCTCTATATACAAGTTGACCGGAAACATTCCGACAGGCGTACGGCGCGAAAATGCCGGCCTTTCCATGTTTGCGAGCGGATCGGTGGCGACAATGCTGCCGGTAGGCACGTATAAATCGGGCAAACGAACGATTTGCCTCACATCGGGGTGATTTTCCCCTGCTCTGAGTATGTCCAGCAGCTTCGCTCCCGGCATTCGTTGGCCGCGCAGCGCCTGCAGCGCATCGCGTAACCTTTTTTTCACAGCCAGCGTCGATGTGTAGCGATCCTCTGGAGCGGTTTGAAACTGGCACTGCATCTCCCATTTATCATTGTAAACATCGTACGACATTTGCCATTCTTCGTCATTCATATACCGAGTGACCCTCAAAATATAAAATTGCATGCCGTCGATAAATCCAACCTGCTGCCAATCCTGATTATGATTTTGGTAGAAAAAGCAGCTCCCGGCATCGTCAGCTTTGATTCTGTATACACCCGTGCTATCAGGACTCATTCTGTGAAAAATTTCGGAAAATGCGGCGGGGAGCTCTTCGGCAAAAGACGCATAAGTTTGCGTCAGCTTCTCCTCGTTGATCACCGGCAACCCTTCCTCAAAGCAGGCAAGGAGCTTGCTTCGATCCGGCCAAAGGCCTTCCGGTGAGGCATCGTAATCAATCAAAATGTCATACAAAACATCCTTGGCGCGATGTGTCGAAGGGTACAGCGTCCATCGCTCGATCATCGAGCCGCTCTCATTTTCCAGTTTGTCGATGCCATAGATATTGTTGTGAGATATGAGCACATTGCTGCCGATTGTCCCGATATGCATAACGAAATCTTTGGCAATGACCGCATCGGCTTCCAGGCGGCCGGCTACGATCAATTGACCATGGTTGTAATAGCCATACAAGCATTCGCAGCTCACGTTCCCGCTTACATAGAAAGAGGCGCCAAACAAAGCGATGTGCTTTGCGGTCAGATCGCCGAACACGACCATTGGCGGCGAATGATCGATATCATATGCTGTAATATAGGTGTCTACCACTACATTCGCGGCAAATATGTAACCTGCAATCGATAAATGGAGCCGCTCCGCCTCCTCCGCCAGCTGCGTCATATCTAGCCGCTGCAGATGCGCGTTTTCTTCCGAAAGCAAGTAATAAACCGGTTGCTTATCGTTAAGATGCAGCAAGGCGCTGCCAAAGATATCGTACAGCGGAGTATTGTGCGCGGGATGAACGATCGCATTCAAAATACGATCCGCCTGTTTGACGGTGATGATGCGAAACGTATGCCCAAGCAGCGTGCATGTCCGATCGGCAAGATCCTCCTGCTCCGCAAGCTCCTTCATAAATTGTTCCTTTTTTATCTTAAAGGCATCGCTCTCAGCTATTTGACGGTCTTTCTCTTTCACATATTGTTTGTTGTCGACCCGGACCTTTGCGACAAGGCGTTTGAAATGGCGAAGAGCTTTCTTCAGCATATTCGTGTCGTCGGGCGGCAGCGGCTTTAACTCTTTTTCATACCCGTTACCTTCCTGATAATACAGGGCGACCGTTTTGTCTCCCTGTTCATCAACCGCAATATCGTAATGGAAAAAGAAAAGATCGTCCTCGCCGTCTTCATTAACAATCTCTTCCCCGATCACAACGCGCGCGGATAAGCCAGGCTTCGGCAGACGAAAGCCGAGAAACAGGTTCAAGTACCAGTAGCCGCCCTTATCCATATCGTAATAATCGTTGTATTTCTCCTGCACAAGCGGCAAAGCCAAAATCTCTTCGATGGCTTGAACCGTGACCGTCCCTCGCAGCTTCTGCAAATCATCCTCAGGCTGAAGCAATGACTCCTCGCTTTTTACCTTTAACAGCGACTTCCCGGCCTTCAAAAGCTGCAGCACATCGCTTCCCCGGGTTAGCCAACATTCTTCTTCATCCGCGGCATACAGCTCCTCGACGAGCCATTTCCCCAGCGCCACGATGTCTAAACCCGGCAAGTACCATTGCTCATCATATTGCTTAAGGTGCTGCCTGCTATTCAGCGATCCTGCAATTTCCACGTGATACTCTTCCGTTTCGGCAAAGACCGTCGCATTTACGTCTCCTTTTACGACAAGTTGCCCGTGGTTGTAATCGCCCCAGAACAGTTCCTGTACCGTCAGACTGCCGCTCACATAGATTTGCTGGCCGCCCACCAGCATATTTTTAGCGGATAGATGCCCGATCACGATCAGTCCCGCAGCGCCGTCCGTGTTTTCGTTATAAATGTAATTGTTTACTGTCAAATTGCCGTCAACCAGGATTATACTTATCTGTTCATTCCCCAGTGGCGCATCCAGATCCAAGCTCTCCAGCGTGGTATCCCCGGAGAAGTAGGCGACAAGCTCTTGTTCCTGTCTTTCCGGCCTCCGCTCAATCCAGACATAATAACTCAAACTATCGCTTGGCAGCTTATCCTTCACCTGAAGCAGCGGAACGATTTGATGTCGATTATTCACTTTCCGATACCTCCATGCTGTTACGTTTGTATGGCTATGCCTGATTCCGTTGTTCCACATACATGTTCTTTAGTGGCGCATACCACCAGTCGAGAAACTGCCCCCAGCCCTGCTCCGATAAACCGCCGCCGAGCACTTCGAATCCTGTTTCAAACTCTTTCTCGGCCGGCAATCGGGTAAGACCGTAATCGTTGTTGTATTCGTATGCGCGGGTTTCAATCACTACGTTCCGAATCGCTTGAAAATGCGGATTTGCCATTACCGCTTGGGCGCTGTATCCGTCCTGCGGCATGCCGATCTCCGTGCGCTCGGCTTGCCCAGCCGTATCCATCGCATTCAAGATGGCATAGGCTGCCATTAGCGGATACCAGATGCTGATCAGAATCGTATGACTTTGTTTGCGCGCTTCTGTCAGCGTCGTGCTGATGATCTCCTCCAAAGGAATGTCCCGAGGCGGTTCCGCATCTTTGCCGATCAATTTGCCCGCGTCCACAAACAGCTGCCACAGCTCGCTGCCCGCATCGAAATACATCATGCCGACATTTCGCAAATGATCCGGTATCTGGTCCAAATAGTTCCCTCCCCAAGCTTCCGTCGGATGGCAATAGATGCCTGCATCGGGGTTTGTCTCCTCGTCCCACTCGCGGTCAGGATGAAGCAGCAGATATTTCTGCTTGCTCAACCCGTCGAAGTACGCCTTATGCCGCTCATACTCAGGGTGCTCCGTTACCGGAAACGCATAGGTATACCTATGTTTCAACAAAGGCTTGAGAACGTGAAAATGCTGGAACGAAGCGTCCCATCTATTTACAAAACTTGCCAGGGAGTGGTAAAAAGAGCGCAGATCCAATCCTTCGCCAAGGGGACTTCCATCCAATACAAGAACAGCGCCATCGACAGCGCCTTCTATTTCGTGCATACCCACCAAACTTCAGTCCTTTCTATTAGTCTGATAAAGTCAGAATAAAACTATTTTATCATGTTGGCATATGAATGTTATCGAAATCTCTGCTATGGTTGCAACGTGGCAGACGGACAGCGCACAGCAGCATCTTTCTGAAACATAAAAAAGCGGGCTGACGCCATAAAATGAGTGTTAGCCCGTGCTTGAAAGGACGTATTCGCTTAATCATTTTTCCCTAACTCTGCGCGTAACTTTGCGTTCTCTTTCAACAAACGTGCATTCTCTTCCATTAACTGTTTCACGTCCGGGATATCCTTGCCGGAATACCACCCGGACAAATCGTCCCTTCCCGCAAACTCCTTCATTTTTTCTTGAATAACATATTTAACGTGCAATTCATTTTCAGCATAATATGTAGGTGTTTCTTCAAATACAGTTTGCTTAAACTCTTGGAACCTCTGATAGTGTTCTATTTCTGTAAAGTCATATGGCTTCTGTCTTAAGGCTTCATCCGTAACAACAATAGCAAATCTTGGTTTGCCGATTTCTCCGGCATAATCATATTCCCACTGTGTATAACTCTTTGATTCGTCACGAAGCAATAAACCGTAAAATCCTCCGAGAATGAGGACAAATACATCAGATTCATCAATGGATCTCTTTATCGTTTTTAGTTGTCGTTCATTGAAAAATTGCTCGATTCCAACAGGGATGTGACCGTTATTAAGTACAGCTTCAACAGCGGCATGTCTTTCCTCAATCAAATCGTAATAAGTAGAACAAATGTAGACTTGCAATTTTTTTCTCATAAGCCACCTATATATAATGAATTTATGAAAAATCGTACCACTTTTTAACTTTATATGTCAACAGAACAGCCGAACCTTACCTCGAATCACATTTTTAAAAATACCCAGCAGAATTAATCTATTTTGTCTCCCAACTTCTTTCCGAAGGCACAAAATTGCATGACTACTTATACTTCAATACCTGAGCAAGTTCATATAGGGAATGGTACTGTTTAATTTGATAGTTCCGTCCTTCCTTTTGCAAATACCCTTTATCGCAAAATTGTGTTAATACATGCAATAAGTGCCTATACGATGTGCCTAAATAATCACAAACGGTTACGTGTTTCTCCTTATAAACCCCTTCATCTGCAGTTTCCAAAATAAAATCCGCAAGCCGGTTTTCAAGCGGGAAAGCAAGACTTTGCGAGTACTTGGCCGCCATAAGTGTTGCCTTTGCACTTAGAAACCTGGTTAATTCACGTAGAAATTTTGAATCTTCCAGCAATTGTGCGCGATAGCGATGAATAGGAAGAGCAAAACAAACGGTCTTGGTTGAGGCTTGAATCCCTTTTGTATAGTACACATCATGTAATAATTCCATTTCCCCTATGTAGTCGTTTGCGCCAATAAAATTAATTAAGGAAACTTTCCCATTTTGATGTGTCACATAGATTTTTGCTTTTCCCTCCATAATATAAAAAAGAAAATCCGGGCGCATCCCTTCTTGAATAATCCATTCATCACGCTGATATTCGTGGATTTGTAAAAACTCTTCGACCGGAAATGAAAATAAATGTGCGATGGAGTGTTCTTTCAGATAGCTCTGTCTTTTTCCATTTTTATAAATCTCCATATATCACCTTTTGGAACATGAGATATCTCATATTATTGTAAGAATCACCATGATATTATGCAACCAATGGGGTGAGAACAAATGAACACACAACGTTGGATGAGTAGTCAGTTTTTTAGTTTTTTTATGACATGGGGTATTTTTCTGCCGTATTGGACCGGATGGATGATTCATACAAAAGGGATTACCGTTTCACAGGCTAGTTTGATTATGAGCTTGGGATTGGGTGCTAGAGGTCTCTCTACGATGGCCGTATTTCCCTATTTCTCGGAAAAATTCAGTAGTAAAACATTAGTAAATACAATGGCCATTGGTACAATCATCAGCCTTTTGAGTTATATCCCTGCAACCTCCTTTACCGGCTTACTTTTAGCTACCCTGCTTCTACATTTCTTTTATCCAGC
Source organism: Paenibacillus vulneris (assembly GCF_039543185.1). NCBI lineage: Bacteria > Bacillati > Bacillota > Bacilli > Caryophanales > Paenibacillaceae > Paenibacillus > Paenibacillus vulneris. The sequence goes on from NZ_BAABJG010000015.1 coordinate 309,585, forward strand.
ATTAATGCCAGCTTTAGATAGTGCAGCTAGCACACTTGTGCAAAATAAACAATTAAGGGATTACGGCAAAAGCCGCTCCTTTGGTTCGATCGGATTTGTTGTGGCTGGCATGATCTTAACTTTGTTTACAGGGGCAATGGGTGATGAAGTCATCTTATGGTCCCTGTTAGTTGGGGCGCTGATATTCCTATTACTAGGTTTCCTGCATTCCCCCGTCGTTTTATCGGAAATTACGAACATGGATCAAAATAAAAAACACGGAATGATGAGCTTGTTCCGCATAAAACACTTCGGGTTAGTCCTTGTTATCGTAATTTTATTACAAGCGGCACACGCCTCCTATTACAGCTACGGCTATATCTTTTTACAGGAAATCCATGCACCAAAGTACTTGATTGGACTAATTCTTAATATTGCCGTAATCGCAGAGATCATTTTCTTCTCCGTTGCTGACAAACGCTTTCAGCGGTTTTCGGTTGGCTCCTTGTTGGCACTTGCGGCGCTAGGTTCATCCATACGATGGTTACTGGTATTTTCTTTTCCTACTGTGATCGTATTCTGTATTGCACAAACCTTGCATGCATGCTCATTTGCAATGGCGCATTATGCATTTATGAAATATTTGATCAAACAGATTCCACCCGCGCAGATTCCGAAAGCTCAAGGCATGTATTCAGCGCTTGCACTTAGCTGGAGTACTGCCATATTCACAATTTTCGGCGGCTATTTATACGAAATCGAGCCTAGGTATGCCTTTATCGGAATGATTGTATGTACCATACCCTCCATGGTGCTTGCGCTTGGATATCGAAAACTGGAACTTAGAAAGAAAGCTTTAAGTTATATGTGATCAAGAAGGACGCGTTTACTATCTTAATACAGACCGAATCGCTTACGAATAAGATGGACCACAAGTAGCAAGACAGGTATGATAATACTTAGAAGAGGCAAGAACACCCCTATAATAACTTGTTTCCCTTCTTGTTCAAATTCCGTCCAGCTGCCTGCCGTCATCATCGACGATAAAAGTATGGTTATTCCTATGGGCAATGCCAACTTTTGCGGTTTCATCAGTTGGAATAAATCTGCAGCGATGATCATTGCAGCATAGCTCGGTAAAACAAGGACAAACGGAGTTCCGTCTACCAATACAGCTATTCGGCCTTCCAACAGATTCGCGGCCACAGCATCCGGCCGTTCGGTGCTGTAAATGGTCGGGAATGGACTGAACGGTTGATCCTGAATTAATTCTTCGATATAACCGGATTCCAAAATACCGTCAATCCGGATGCCATTCAACCTTTGTCTGACTTCTTGGACAAGTTGATCGTTGGCGATTCCTTGGATATACATGATCGCTACCGTTGTTTGTGTGACACTGCCGATGCTTTTAGACTCAAGCCATAGATGGGGGCTTTTAATACGACGACGTATAAGAGACACATTAGTGGCTAAATTTTCAGTAAAACCATCCTTAGGCCCACGAATGACTACCTGTGAAGTCGGTTCCGATGGGTCTCTCAATTTCCCGCCTCTCGTATCGCCGCTGATCGCTTCATTCGTGCCGTTAATCAAGATAAGCGTATTACCGGATAATAAGGACAACATGAATCCTTTCCAATTTTTAATAACTTGGACTTCTCCCAGAACAAAAGCATGATTTTTTATGAACTCAAAGACATCCTTACCCGATGCCGTTTCTTTGATAGCCTCTTTGGCGGTGTCAATCATCAAGGAACGCATGATAAAATCATCGACTATCGTTTTATCGGTTAAATTGTCGATAAAAACTGCGGCTGCTCGAACTCCTGGATTTCCAATCGCAAACTCCCGAATTTTTACATCGGGACTATTTCCAAACTCCTGCATTATTTGTTGAAGGTTATATTCTAAACTAACATATAAAGTGCTTTCATTTATATAACCAAGCATTTCTTCATTCTGGTTTTGCACTTCTACAGTTTTATGTTTACGAAATCGCCTCCAATCAAACATAATGAAATCCCTCCGTTCTTAATACAAGTATTTATTCACATTTGAATTTGTTTCTATACCTTTCCAGAAATGTATTGGAGCGCACCCATTTTCCAATACTAAACGTGATTGTGCATACAGAAATTTTAATGGACAGGTGTGATTTGCATAGGAACTATTGGTTACTTTATCTTGTTTTTAATAATCAATATGTGCTTTGTTGTCATAGTCGATTTACTCATGGGGCTTCAGCTTTCCGTATCCATAAGAAATTCAATTAGTCCTTTTCAAATTATGACAGATTCGGAATATGTCGCTTTAATTGTCTTGTTATGCATCATGCTGTTTCCATCCATTGCTCCTCTTATTAGGAAACAAAAATAAACCCGCAAGAGATACCGCGAGCACATGTAATAGAAACGGCAAATACTAGGGTCATCCTTTGCGGGATGGCCGTTTCTTTAAATGGTGTTATCGGCGAATAAATGGCATCATTACGAACGCCGAAGTGACCGGCCAACCGTCCGGACAGCGGGGACAGCATCATACCTATCACACTGACGGAGCGCACGTTCAAAATATCCTGCTTTGTGAGCCCGAAATCCGGTCCGGCAACAAATGTCTTTCCATCTAAAAAAACCTGCCAGCACCTCCCATGATGGGATTGCGGCAGGTTTCTATGTGTTTTACTAGGATTTACTTTTTCTTCCATAAACGAAATATAACGTGATGGTTGACATGACCATCAGGATGACGGAATAGACCAGAGTTAACGCCTTGGTATCAGCCAGTGCCTGAGCGTCGGTGCTGTTTTTGATTACGATGCCGAGCGGCTGGTAGAGCGGATGATACAGGAATACGGTGAGGTCATAATCCGCCAGAATGCCATTGAAGTTAAGGGCCAATACCGCCAGTGTGGATGGCAAAATAATCGGCAGCAGAACCTTTCGGAACGTATAAAAGGACTTCGCTCCCAGGTTCTTCGCCGCATCCTCCAGGCTGCTGTCCAGACTGAAGAAGGACGCCTTTACCATGCGCAGCGTGAACGGAATATGCACGATGACATAGGCTATGAACAGCATCCAGACCGTACCGACCAGAACCGAATTGCCGATGATCCATCTCGGTGTGTTGAATGTGACGATAAGGCCGATAGCAATGAGGGTCGAAGGCAGCATCCACGGGATGAGCAGCGAGTATTCCAGAGCAAGCGTCCACTTGTTCTGGAATTTATGCAGAATTCGCGATGCCATCAAAGCCAAAACGACCACGGCAGCGGATGCGGCCGCCGCATAGACGATACTCACGAGATAAGGCTTGAACGCGGACATACTGGAGAACACCTGCATGTAATTGTTCAAGGAAAATCCGCGGATATCGAGCGTTGCTGTGGAGATGCTGTGCGCATCCGTGAAGGAGAACACGACAATCAGCACTACCGGGATCATATAAATGAGAAATAAAAAATACGCTAGAACATGTACGGCTATATTCGCGAGCTTGTTGTCGATCTTCTGTTTGACAAGCTCTGACTTTACTTTCGAGACGGACATGAAGTTGCCCTTTCTCTCGAAACGGATCATCAGCGTGAGCAGCACCAGCGTAGCTAGGCCCAGAATGAGCGCCAGCAGCGCTGCCAAATCCTTGGAGGACGTGCTGTTTGCGAACGTCAGGATCATAGGCGTGATCGTCTGGAATTCCACCCCGCCGAGGATCAGAGGAGCGGATGTGGCGGCCAGACCCGTCAGAAAGATCAGAATCGTGAGCGCAAACATCGTGGGCTTGAGAACCGGAAGCACTACCCGCCGCAAAATATAGAAGGTAGACGCTCCCATGTTTTTGGCCGCCTCGACGGTTTGAAAATCGATTTTACGGATGGCATTGCTCAAAAAGAGAACGTGGTTGGACGTACACGCAAAGGTCATCACGAACAGCACCGCCCAATATCCATGAAACCACGTCGTATCAAAGGAAGGAAAAATCCCGGCCAAAAGCTTGGTCATAAAGCCGTTCTCGCCATATACAAACTTATATCCCGACACGAGTACCACGCCGCTGTAGATCAAGGTTGTATAGTACCCGAGCCTTAACACCTTCGCGCCTTTAATATCAAAATATTCGGAAATCAAAACCAGCGTAACGCCGACGACATTGACCGTAAAAACCAGGGACACCGCTAGAATAAAGCTGTTGTACAAGCTTCGCATAGCGCGTTCGGACGATAGAAGCTTCTCGGCTGCTCCGAACGAAAGCTTGCCGCCTTTGAAGAAGATTTCGTAATAAATATTGATATTGGGATAGATCAGAAATGCTATGACGAACCAGGCAATCAGCCCGTAGAAAATAATTGCGGCCGGGTTGAAGGATGATAACGTTTTTCTTAATCTTTCTGTGTTCAAACCCGCTTCCTCCTTCCCTAGTACTGTAAAATGTCTCCGGCCAGGATGTGCAGCCGGACGCTATCGCCGACCTTGTGGCTCGTGAGGCCGCTTTCTTTCTCAATCGTCTTCAGCACGCCCCCGCCGGACACCTCAATCAAATATTTGCTGTACAGTCCATAAAATTCTTGCTCTGCAATCGTTCCCTCGAGTGTCACGACATCCTCGCCCGGAAGTGGCAGCAAGCTGACCTTCTCATTGCGGATATACGCTACTTTACCGGCGCCGACATGCTCTTTCAACCTGCTATTCTCTATAATGCGAGGATCGATTTTGTTGATATCCCCGATGAAGTTGCAAACGAATTCCGTCTGCGATTGATTATATACCTCCTGAGGGGTACCCACCTGCTCCACGGCTCCGCTGTTGAAGACGGCAATCCGGTCGGATAAGGTTAACGCTTCCTCTTGGTCGTGGGTGACATAGATCGTCGTAATGCCGAATTTCTTCTGCAAAAACTTCAGCTCGTTGCGGAGCTGCACTCTTAGCTTGGCGTCCAGGTTGGACAAGGGTTCATCGAGCGCCAAAATGCGCGGCTTCAGGACCAGCGCCCTCGCTATCGCGACCCGCTGCTGCTGCCCGCCGGACAGCTCAGATACTTTCTTGAACAGCAGTTCCTCCTTCAGATCCACCTTCCGGGCGATATCTCTGACCTCCCGGTCAACCTCTTCCCTGGAAGCCTTCTTGACGCGCATCCCGAAAGCGATATTCTCATACACATTCATCGTCGGGAACAAGGCGTAGCTTTGGAACACCATGCTGATGCCTCTTTTCTCGATAGGCACGTGGGTAATATCCGCTTCAGCCAGCATAATCTGTCCGCTGGTCGGCTTGATAAAGCCGACCAGGCTCCGCAGAATCGTCGTTTTCCCACAGCCGGACGGCCCGAGAAACGTAAAGAATTCGCCTTCGTTGATATGGAGATTCAGGTTTTTAATCGCATGAAATTGTCCGAATTTAATTTGTATATCGCGAAAGGTTATCATCGTTATCCCTGATCCTTTTTTCGTATTATTTCATGATCTGCAGTTCGATTTTTTCTACCCATTTGCCGATGTTGTCAGCGACGAAGCCCCAATCAAGCTGCTGCGCCTTAAGCGAGGAATACAGGGCTTTGACGGAATCGGACGCTTTATCTGCCGCTTTCGTATTTGCAGGCATAGCATTGAACTTGGCGGCGAACTCTCCTTGCACCTCAGCCGATCCCATCCACTCAACGAAACGTTCGGCCGTTGCCATCTTCTTCGTACCCTTAACGATCGCCGCATGCTCGACAATCATCGGAACGCCGACGGACGGGCTTACGATGCCGGCCTTCACTTTATACTGCTCTTCCTTCTTGCTCAGCGTACCGGAAACGACAGCTCCAAGCGGCGTTTTGCCACTGGCGAGATTGGCGTAGAAGTCTTCGCCTTCAACCGCTCTAACGCCGTTGTCATAGAGCTTCTTGATTTCATCCCAACCCTCCTTGGCAATGCCGAGATCCCCCTTCGGATCCTTGTAACGGGTCAAGATGCCTGCCACGACAAGCTGCGGCGTAATTTGGCCAAGCAAAGTCGGAGCCTCGTACTTGCCCTTAAAGGCGTCATTTTTGTAAAGATCGGTCCAATCCTTAGGTGCCGTTTCAGGGGTGAAGTTTTTCGGATTATAGCCGAGCAGGATCGCTTGCTTTACAAGTCCATGGTAATAACCTTCCGGATCGTTCAGTCCCGGCTCCACATCTCCGGCCCATTTCGGAACGTATTTGGTCAGGACATTTTCCTTCTTCAGATTCTCGTACAGCATGTTGTTCAAGCCAAAGACGACGTCGGCGATCGGATTGTTCTTCTCGGCAATCAGGCGGTTTGTCAGGTTGGCGCCTCCCGCCCCTACTAACTCTATCTCGAAGCCGGCTGTCTTCGCTTTCTCAATCAGCCACTCTCCGCGGCCGTCTGAGTTTGCATTCGTATAAACGATCAGCTTCTCGTTCTTTACGGGTTCATTCGCAGCAGGTGCAGACGCGGAAGGCGCGGCAGCCGGAGGCGTACTTCCAGCGTTATTGCTGCCGCCTCCGCCACAAGCTGTTACAGCAAGGCACAATACCGATAAAAGAGACAGGCTTACCATTGTTTTCTTCATTGTTCGACTCTCCTTTGGGTGTATGTTGATTTTGGTTAATCTAAATGTGAAGGATCATTCCGTCGTAGGCTACTACGACTCCAGACGGCTTAAAGATTTCTACGAACTCATCGTGAAGAAGCCTTGAATTATGGCTAAAGTGCGTGACGATAATGCGGCCGTCCTCTTTCAAGATGTTTTCCTTATGAAACTCACGCTGAGCTTCGAGGACGGTCTCTATACACATATGGTTACGGTCGCGTGATTTCCCCGTGTAGCCATGCGTACAATCCAGGATAGCCGCATCCAGCTGCTTCCCTTGGAGCCAAGCCCAGGTCAATTCCGGGAACCAGCCGGAATCATGACCGTACAGCAGCTTCTTGCCCTGCTTCTCCACCACATACAACAGGCAGGTCTCCATCCGGTCGTGATCGGCAAGCAATGGGGTCACACGCGCATCCCCTACAGTGATCGTCTCGAACGGGCGGAGCAGATGGAAGGCGAAGCGTTCTCCCTCAAAACGTCCGATGGCAGTGCGCACGTGATACATGACCGCATCGTTTCCATAAATATGAAGCGGGCGATCCAGGTTATGGGCGATACCCGCTCTCCGGCATTCCAGATCGAGAGCATTGAGGTGGTCCATATGCGTGTGAGTCACCAGCAGGTGCTCAATCGCACTAAAATCGATGTTGTCGCGCAGCGACTGCATATAGGAATCCGGCGAATAATCGAATTTAATGACATCGTCTATAATCGCCGAGCTTCGCGTCCGGATGTTCTTTCCGCCAAGCTGCCGAGCCCGGACACAATACTCGCAGCGGCAAAAGGCATTGGGAAATCCCTCCGCGGCGGCAGTTCCAAGAAAATGAATCTTCATCTTAAACCTCCTGGTCGTTTTTGAGAACAGATTTTCTCTCTACGATTGTTGTTTGAATTTTGATAGTTATCGGTTTCTCCTGAGACTGGTTAACTCGCTTCATAATGAGATTGAACGCCGATAGCGCAAGCTTTTCTGTGTCCTGTCTCACCGTAGTAAGCGGAACAGCCGTTAGCGCCGACAGCTGAATATCCGAGAATCCGACGATCGACAGCTTGTCGGGGACCTGGATTCCCATGCTCAAGGCCGTATTCAAGGTAGAAATGGCAACATGGTCATCTCCGCATAATAGAGCGGTTATCTGCGGATTATCCTGAAGAAATTGTTCCTGCTCAGGGTCCCTTTCATTCATCCGGCTAGGATCGCATAACACGCTTCGAAAATGAATGTGCTGAGTTTTAACAGGAATTGCATGATCGAGCAGCGCCTGGATGTATCCTTGATATCGCTCCTCCCTGCTCGTGATATTATCGATCGCGTTTGAGGTATATCCGATCTCCCGGTGCCCCTGCTTGATCAAATATTGGGTCATCTCGTAGGAGCCCCGGTAATGATCGTGGTAGACGCAGTCAATCTGAACCTCGCGGAAAATCCGGTCGATAATCACAAGCGGAAACTGCTGCAATTTCAATCTCAGCACGTGGTCGCTGCACGTCTTGCGCCCCTGGGGGAATAAAATGATGCCGTCGATCCCACCTTCCACCAACTTCTGCAAACAGCGGTCTTCGTCGTCTTTATTCTTGCTGATCTTCAATATCAGATCGCAATCATGCTTCCTGGCCTCAAGCTCCGCTGCGGCGATGATCTTCGATGTGTAATCGGACAGATGCGGCACCACCAAAGCGACTTGCCTGCTGCGATTCACATCCTCCCGCTCCGGCTTGCTGACCTCCTGAAGAGTACGGCTGTCAGGCTCATAGTCCTGTTGGACCGCCAGGAAGGTCCCCCTTCTGGGCAGGCGGTACACCAGCCCCTGCTCCGCCAGACGCTCCAGCGCCAGCTTGCTTGTCATCCGGCTGACGCCGAACAGCTTCGCCAGCTCCCCTTCCGACGGCACCGGATCATGCGGCTGGAGCCTGCGGCTATGGATAATCTCCATCACCTTATCCGCAATTTGCAAATATAGCTGTTGATTCGGTTTTTTCGTCACACGTACATTTTTCATCCATGGTCATCCTTTGTTTAAACGATAGTAACGAACGGAGCTGCAAAAAAAAGGAAGCGTTATCATTCGGACATTTGTCCATAGACTGCATACGCCGCTGTGGTACTTTAGAAGCCTTGCAGCTGGTTTAAATTTTTCTCGACCCCGTATGAAGCGTGCCCCAGATTGGTGATCTAAATCGAGCTTACTTTATGTCACTGACATAATCAATGATATATATTTTGAGATCTTGTAAATCACTTGATATTGTTAATATTATCTTAATATATCGTTATATTTATATCAGGATATATCAGTTAATCGCTAATATATGGCAGGGATAATAGAACACCACGAAATAAGGGAACTCCTCATTTAAGGAGCTCCCTTTCAAATTATCGTAATTAGTTCAGAGGATGTGCAACTTCGCACCTTGATAAAATTTATCAAAAAGTCATACTTTTGTTTTTCCAATGGAATACCCGGTCCTTTATCGCTGATCAGAACGAATACTTGGTCGGTCGTATCATAAATTCGGATATGTATTTCTCAAACCTGTGGAGAGAATTTTACTGCATTATCCAGTAGGTTAAAGTAAAAGAGGTTGGCGGAAAAGCGGGTCATTTCAAGCCGGGGGGTCGTGTGATGGGCATAACAGGGTTACCGGGAGAAATCGTTTTTCCAGGCAGTAAAAGGATCCTCTTTTGATTACTCAATCTTTAAAAGTAATACTCTTTACTTTTAGATCGTTACCATACTCCACAACTAAATTACCTGCAGTTTCTGCAGGAGATATATTTACCGATAAGGTTGCCAATAACTTATTGTCCTTAAATGTATACTCGGTTATTGCTCCATAGCCAACCTTTTCAAACCAAGCAGCTGCATCTGATTTTTTGTATTTTTTTTCAATCTTTTTTTTATTTATTTCTAATTCAACCGTAACTGAGTCGCCTGCAGTGGTAATTTTCGAAGGAACCTGTTCGTATGCGGCGTCCATAGGGTTTTCAACTGGAATTTCTGAAAGGTCTGCTACATTTAATACATGAACCTTTTGTTCTAAAACACCCGTTCCGTAGCCTTTTGTAAGGATAACAGCTAGTTCTTCTTTATTGTCCGTATAGAAATCACCAACTTTAACTACCGGATAGTAGGCGGGGTTTGTTGAAGTGCTCCAAGGAAAAACTTTACTTCTTTCCTTAGTTTGGATGGTAATCTCCTTAAATAAGTCCCCCTCTGCTTGCTTATTTGCAAATAGCATAATGCCATTCTCTGTTTTAGCCAACTCGATCTTCTTTTCCTTCAATTCTGGTACTGTATTTGTCGTTTTGATCATTTCCTCATGTTTTACATCAATGGACTTTCCGCATCCCGTGGCCAACAGCATCAGCACTAATATGCACAACTTTCTTTTAAACATAATCTCAATCTACCTTTCAGAGGGTTCATGATTTAAAAACAATAACTAGCTTACTGCTCCTAAAATACTACTATAATTTTTTCTATTTAACAATTTTTTACTTACAATCCTTTAGCAAAATTACCTTTCCTAAAATCTTTCTCTACTTTGCCAGAGATTGCCTTTAGTTATTGTGGGGTTCAAAGGGTCAAACAACTATGTAATACGGACTGAATTTCCAATCAAGCAAATCATAAATACAATACTTTTCATTCACATGTGTCCCTTTCATCCCCACTTATTGCTGGCAACCTTCGACAAAAATTGGATAAGACAAAAGGTGTCAGACGGGCATGTAGTTTACCTTTTAACTGCAAACAAAGCAACTATTGAGCTCATTGTCAGCGGTATGAAACAAACAATAAAAAGAACGTTCACGAGAGGTTCAAAGATATTTGTCGTAAATGGGACATTCCACTTTCCACCCCATATCCGACTGTAGAGAACGGTTTCCTTTAGAAAAATCAGGTTCATGGTAAACGAAAGCCAGTTTCCATTCGCCAAGAATGCAAACTGGCTTTCGTTTGCTCCACTAAACCCCCACCAGGCATTTGTGGTCATTATCATTTAGCATGTAAGAATTTTCATGAACAAGTCAAGAGGGTGTCCCAAAAGCCATGAAAATGGCTGAGGGCACCCTCTTTGTTTGACAAGATTAAGAGATCCTGGGCTCTTTTCGTTTATAAAAACTAAAACGTTCTATATACATTTTCACATTCTTCCCCGGTCGGTTCAAAAAAACAGTGCTTCCTGAATCGTCCTACGAGCGGCTGATTATACCAGGTTTCCGGACATGGTCCTGGATTTTCGAACGTTCCTGGACGGAAATACCATAGGGAGAATTTGGCTGGCCAGTTCCGCTCCCCATTCACAGCCCGTCGCGCCAGACGGCGTTCCCTATCTCTTGCATTTTGATAGTACAAACCATGTTGCAACGCTTCGAACGCATGCGCCTGGTTAATCATTTGTGGAATTGTCCGGATGCCTTTAAAATCGGAGCAATTCGCTCTTATTCGGTTAATGCCAACATTTCCAACAAGGAGCATCCCCATTTCGCCCTCAGTCTCAGCTTCAGCTCGAAGCAACCTTGCCAGCATATCAATATCCTGTTTCCTGGCTTTTACGACCGCCATTGGCTCACCTCTTTAGATTGCAGATCTAAACTTATGATATTGTAGGTAAAGCGGATGTATGACCCTTGCAGCAAAATATAGAGTGATAAGGTGAACTCAATGTCTTTTTTAAGGTAACGTTTCAAGTAAGCGCTGGATGGCTCTAATTGGGGGCAACCCAAAAGATCCCGAACCCTTTCCTGTACCTCACCCTGTTAAAATAAAAAGGCGACCAAAAGGAATAAGGAATATTCCTTTTGGTCGTCATTTTTTTTTCATTTTATTCAACTAAACTGTAAGCACGATTACTTGGTTACCTGCACGATCATCGTTTCGCTCGAAGTCGCTCCCGCGTAATTGACGAGTTCGCAGCGGTATTCGTGCGTACCGACCGGCTTGCCTTGAATCGCCGTAACCACCGATTGTGCTTGCGGCGATGCGCTTATAAGCTTTTTCGTATCAACAAGAATACCGTTCTCATACAATCGGTATGTCGTCCCGTTCGTCCCCCACCACATGTTCATACTGAGACTGAAATTCCCATCCCCGTCCCAGTTATCGTTAGATAGAATCGGTTTGCCCGGAGCCGCTTGCGTAACGTTGACGGTCCGAACATCGCTTCTCGTGGTGCCGTATGCGTTGGTCAGCTCGGCGTAATACCGGTACGAGCCGTTCTTCTTGTAGGTCACCGCCGTTACGGTCGATTGCGCATTGGGCGACCGGTCCATCAGGGTTTGGGTATCGATCAGAATGTCGTTTTCATACAATTTATAAATTTCACCGTTATTACCCCACCACATATTCATGGTGATGTTGTAATTGCCGTCTTGAATGCCTGTATCGTGCCCATTATCATCGGACAGAACGAGCTTTCCAGGTGCACCCGTGCTTGGGGACGGGATATTGTTCACAGAAGCCATTGCCGTCCCTTTATTACCCGCTACATCAACAAATTCGAAGGTGAAGCTGTCATTATCATAAAAGTTGTAGCTAGGCGAACCCCCGTTGTTCGTAATCGTTACCGGTTCGCTTGGGGAGAGGGTCGCAACGACGCGTCCATCGGCCGCCTTACCGTATGTAATCGTCGCTGTCGGCACGGTCCTGTCGATTTTAAACGAGATGGTCTTCGCTGCTTCGACATTCCCTGCATGATCCGTCGAACGATAGCTAAGCGCATACTCGCCATCGCGATCGAACGTTACGGGGCCCGTATACGTCTGCCAGGATGCTCCGCCGTCCAGGCTGTACACGGATGAAGCTACTCCTGAGCCATTATCAGAGGCAGCCAGCGTTACCATAACCGGATGCACATACCAGCCGTTCGTACCGTCTGGCTGTGCTGGCGAAACAATCGCGGTAGTAACGGGAGCCGTTATGTCAAAATTATAGTACAAGCTCTCGATCTCCGTCTGTGTCAGCGCTTTGCGGTATATTTTCAATTCATCCAGCATGCCATAGAAGTTTTTGCCGCCGCTAGGATTCATGCCGACTCGATCCTCCTGGGAAGGTGAATATCGCCGGTAATAATCTTGGCTGAACGTGAACGTTCCGCCGGGGGACTGCTCAACCTTGTCTAAATACAGCTTGATGGCCTTATTCTTAAGATCGACAACCCCTACCACATGATGCCACGAGTTCGGACTGTTGAAGCTGAAGCTCTTACTTTGGTAGCTGTCGACCTTGTCGCTTCGTCCTCCTAGCCGTATTGAATCGGAGTCGACAATCAACTCGAACCCTTCATTCGTGCCATCGATGCGCGTGCTGAGAATATCATAACGCGCGCCTTGTGCGGGCATTAGGCTCGGGTTGATCCATACGCTGACGGAAACCGCATCGGCATTGGCTATTTCATTACCGATCATGTAATGCATGTTGAGGGAATCCGTACCTTTCATCGAGATCGCTAGCCCATATTTACCGTCTGTATACCCGCCCGTGCCTATGCGGATCGGGTCGTTCCCCTGGGCAGAATCGTCGTGAGAGTAGCCGTTGAAGGAGTAGTCTCCGATTAACTCGGCCGGCTGCAAATAATTCCGGAAATCGGCAAGGCGATGGAACGTCAGCCGATTGGAGTTATGCTTGGAGTTTGCGCCGTTGTAAGAAGTGCGGGACACATAGATCAGATCGTTGCCCTCAAATTGCCAATCGACATATTGAAAGCCGTCTTTCGCGGTGGAATTCGCCCAGCTTAAGTTCTCGTCTTCTTGGATGAGCAGCTTGCCCCGCGTCCAATGGACAAGATCGGACGAATACATAAGCGACAGTACGTTGCGCTGATTGTTTTGCGTCACGTTATAGTCGGTATGCTCATTAACGAGTGCGATATATTTGCCGGATTCGGCGTCGTAACGAATGGTGAACTTCACATCTCCTCCGGGGAAGTCAAATTCTCCGTATTTGGTAAACGTCTCGTTGTCCGCGCTGAGCTTGTATATGCCGGCACGGTTGATTACCGAGCGTCTGAGCACATCCCACACCAGACCATCCGGTCCGACTACGGCGTTGCCTTCGATATAAAGATTGACGTCGGATTCGTTAGATTTTGTCCAGCTCGAAGGATTCATCAGGTCCGCCGTGTCCGGTGCGGAAACGATAAACGCCCACATCCCCCATGGATATAAGACCTCGAAGCCCTTATAGATGCGCCCGTTCGCTTTAATCACTGGTGTAGGCGCAGTGTGATATTTAACATTCTTGTCATCCCCTTGATAAAGAATGGAAGCATCGCTCCAGGTGATACCATCGTCGACGCTTTTGCGGATGGCGATGGAGCCTAGGCTGTAGTTGGTCCCCAGCAAATAAACAGCCCCGTTATGCTCGAACAACGTGCTCCAATATTGACCGTCGATCGTTGCCGTTTGCGTCCAGGTGGCTCCATCATCCAAAGAACGAAAAACCTTGGTGGTTTTGTTCGATGCATTCGGCCCGAAGTCGTCATCACTCGCAAGAAGCGTCCCATCGGAGAGCTTCACGAGGCTGGGACTCCCAATGTAAACGCCCGTACTTGGATCGGAATAATCGATTTGCGACTTTACTACATCCTTATAGTTGTTGGCGGATGCAACAGGAATTCCCGCAAGCATAACGAACAGCACAATGAACAGAAATAGTAAAGTGCTGCCATTCTTTTGGGCACGTTTCATATAGAAATCCCCTCCCTAAATTAGCTTGCTTCAGTACACGAGTTCGCGAAAATGCTTGACGGTATGAAAGGAGATAAAATTGCCGTTATGCGCACTGTAAGCCAGCTCATCGCCAGACCGGCTGAGGATATGGAGGTCCTCCCCGTCAATAGCCATAGCTGCATAATGACGGGACTGCCTGGCCGAAGGCCCTGCCGCGACTAGTCCGGCAAAGCACCAATCGATGCAGTTTTTGGAAAAATGCAGCTGCAGCCTCGTCCTTTCATTGTTCGGCAGATTGTAACGGTCGGCTGGCAGCCGTTCCGCTTTAGTCATACTATCGGTCGCCTGCGTACTCAACAGCCAATAAAGACGGGTCACATCGTCATAGAGGATGTGAAATTTCATTTGCCCTCCCGGACAAGGAACGTACACTATCCGTTTCCCCGAAGGAACCTGCTCCAGCTTTGTGATCATCGAACCGTCCTCCTGCTCGACGACCTTGGCAATGGCGGCATAGCCACTGCCTCCCGTATGAGATCGCATCCATAAATGGAACGTTCGTCCGCTCGGATCATGCCAATAATGGTCGGGATCTACAAACTGTACCACATTGGTCTCTAGCCACCCTGCTGGTGCACATCCCCTGCCCGGTGCAAGATCAATATACCGCTTCGGATCAGTGTGAAAGAACGGAACTCCGAAATAATCCAGCTCCTCAGCAGGAACGGCGTCACAAAAGGCGAGCTCAGAAGCGAACGTCCAGCTATTGTCCTTCGTCAAGTCCGTATCCGTTTGGCCACGCATCAGGACAGGCGCCAATTCACCGACACCCCAAACTTCGATCTTGCCATAAAGATGCTTCTCCATGACCAAATATACAGAGCCATTCGCATAGTGAACGTTACATGGCGCCTGATGCCACTGCTCTCCATTCGTCAGTGATACCGGTTCCGTCCAGCATTCTCCCTCGTCATCGGAGCGAATGATCGCTAGATCTCCATGATGGCCTAGTATATAGAGGGATTCGCCCGCAACGAAAGGCCTCGCGTGGCCAAACGGAAAATCCCCTCGATGAACCCATGTTTTCCCTTTGTCATCCGACGTGAATATTTTTCCGATGGGTTGCTTCATACCTGGACCTCCCAGGTCCATGGTCGCCACCAGTCTCCCCGAGGCAAGCCGAACGAGACCCGGGCTATAGCAATAAACAGATGACGGCTCACTCGATTCATATATTTTGATAAATTCGTCCGCAAGCGGTTTCATATCTAACTACCTCCTATCCTTTAAGCGAGCCGATCATGACTCCTTGGACAAAATATTTTTGGGCAAAAGGGTAAATACATAGCACTGGCAGGCTGGAAACGATGATAATTCCATATTTGACTGATTCAGCCAGAAACGTTTTTTGAGCCATATCCTGATCTCCAATTCCCATTTCAAGCTGCTGCATCATTTGCGTCTGACTTGTCAGGATTTCTCTCAGCACCAATTGGAGAGGGATCAAGTTTCTATCGTTCAGGTAGATTAGAGCATTGAAAAATGAATTCCACTGTCCGACCGCAGCGAATACGACCAATACGGCAATAATCGCCTTGGAAAGCGGTAAAACAACCTTCGTAAAATAGCTGATGTTTCCGCATCCGTCCATTTTTGCAGCTTCGAACAGCTCGTGAGGGATGGTGGATTGAAAAAAAGTTCGTGTGATGATGATATTCCACATGCTGACGCAGCCCAGAATAATGACAGTCAACGGATTATCCAGCATATGCAAATTTCGTACAAGCAAATAGGTGGGAATAAGGCCTCCGTGAATGAACATGGGAATGATGAACAGGGTCACGATAAATCCCCGTCCGACCATATCTTTCCGTGAGAATGCATAGGCGGTCATAAGCGTCAGAGAGACGCTAAGTAACGTCCCTCCTATCGTATACAATACGGTGTTCCTATAACCGATCCACAGCTGTTTATAGTTAAAAATCAATTCATACCCGTTTAAATTAAACCCTTTGGGGAATAAAAAGACTCTCCCCGTACCAACAGCAGACGGGTCACTGAAGGAGGCGATAACAACAAAATACAGCGGATATAGCACGATGATGAATAGTACGGCCAAAAAGGTAAAATTAACAATATCATAGATCTTATCAGCCCTGCCTCTGCGCACAACGATGCTCATGGGTCCCTCCTTAGAAAATGCCGGACTGGCCTAATCTCTTGGCTAATTTATTGACGGTAAGCAGCATGACTAAATTAATAACTGAGTTGAACAGCCCGACTGCAGCAGAAAAGCTGAATTGGGATTGAAGCAGCCCAACCTTATACACATAAGTCGAGATGACCTCCGAGGTTTGCAAATTCAAGGAGTTTTGCATCAGAAAAGCCTTTTGGAACCCGACCCCCAATATGCCCCCGCAGTTTAAGATCAACAGGGTTACAATGGTCGGCATAATGGAAGGAATGTCGATATACCAAGCCCTTTGAAACTTATTGGCGCCGTCCACGGTAGCCGCTTCATGCAATGAAGGGTCAACACCCGATAGCGCAGCCAAGTATATAATGCTTCCCCAGCCCATTCCCTGCCAAATGCCCGACCAGACGTACAGATGTGCAAATGCATCCGGATTCGTCAAGATCATAAGCGGCCCGTCGATAACCCCGATAGAATTAAGCAGTTGACTGACGATTCCTAATCTGGGTGAAAGAAAAACATTCAACATTCCCACCAAAATGACCATCGAAATAAAATGAGGCGCATACGTAACGGTTTGCACGATATGCTTTATTTTCTTGCTTGCAGCGCTATGTAGTGCCAACGCAAGGATGATAGGAGCTGGAAATCCTGCAACCAAGGAGTAAAGACTTAAAGATAATGTGTTTTTGATCAGCACCCAAAATAGATCCAATTTAAATAACCGTTGAAAATGATATAGCCCCACCCATTCGCTACCCCATATTCCCTTGATAGGCTTGAAGTTCTCAAAGGCAATCAGCACTCCATATAAAGGAACATAGTCGAAAAGAATGACATAGATCAGTGCTGGAAGCACAAGAAAGTATAGGCCGATATTTTCCTTGACCTTAAGCAGCTTTTTACTGAACAATCTAACTGAAGTACGCGTAGCTATAACTTGTTCCGGATTCATCGCTTTCATCTCCTTACTACCAATGCGGACCTTAAGGACCAAACTATTTTCTAAGCTTGTTTGCAGCGTCTAGTTGTTTTTGATTCAGCTGCATGTACTCATCCAGCCCAAGATCTTTCAACTTTTTGGTATAAGCATCCCATTCGGCATCGATGCTTCCTTTTCCAGAAATCCAGCCTGCAATCGTCGTTTTAATGTAATCATTGATTGATTTACTTAAATCGGCCATTCTCAGCTTTTCCGTCTCACTCAGTAATCCGCTTGGCAAGGGAGGAAAGTTCAGTTCTTTGGTCGGCAAAAATTTCTTGTAAATATTTACATACGCCCATTCTCGAGTACCTTCTTTTGTAAAATTGGTGTTGACGATCTTGTTATTGAACATATCTTCGTCAAGTAGCGCTATACCGTAGTTACCTAGCCCCTTATCCGCATCTGCAACCTCGGCCGCCGGCGTCAATAACTCATATTTGCCTTCTGCATTTTTCTTCCACATCACACCTTGACTTCCATAGTTTTCCGATAAAGACCACTCCGGATCAGCCAACAGCTCCGCTAGTCTTGCTGATGCAACTGGATACTTGTTGTTTTTGAAGATAACGAAGTTTCTCGGCCAAATGCTTTTCGTTTGTCGGCGAATATATGGATCCTTGCCATTAGGCGACTTCAGAGGTGCCATTGGGTACCACCATTTGCCATCCGTGCTATTTTGCCCTTGATCCAAGAAAGAGGTCATTGATCCGACTAATGGAGGATTGGATGAAACAGCCGCTGTATATTTTCCCCAGTCATCGGTGAAGGCTTCCGGAACCATCAGTCCATTTTTATATAAATCGGCCATATATTTGATCGGTTCTTTCAGGTCGGGATTCGTTGCCTGCGATTTGAACTTGCCGTCCTCCACAATAAAGTAGCTGCCGGGGGTATACACGCCAAATGTTCCGTAAATGTCAAACTGACCGCCGATGCTACTGCCGTATAGAGCGTAGTATGGGATGACGTTTTTAGGAATCGAGCCTTTTCCTGCGTTATTTTTGAAAGCCAAGAGTACGCTTTTGAATTCTTCCGTCGTCTTTGGGATCTGAAGTCCGAGCTCATCTAGCCATTTTTTGTTGATAAACCATTGATCACGCAAATTATAGGAAGTTTCATTAATAACCGCATAAGGAAAGCCGTATAATTTGCCGTCCGGCATCATCGCCTGAAGCTTCAAGCCGGGGTTTGAATCAAAAAACTTTTGCCATGTTGGGGTATAGGGCAGCAATTTATCGATACCGATAATATCTCCGGCTTCGATAGCATCGGTCATGGACTGATCCGAAGCGTCCATTCTCAGCCCGATATCCGGATAGTCGCGACTGCTGAACATCAAGTTTGTTTTCTCTACATCGCTGAATACTTTCAAGTTAATCTTAATATTCGTCTTCTCTTCTATTTTTTTCCATATGCTGTACTTGGTGATATCCCCCATATGGGCGCCGTACGCGATTCCTACTGTTAAAGTAATCGGTTCTTTGGTGATCGGATATCCCGTTGCGTTCGTTATTCCTCCATCCAGCTTAGTGCTATCGGAAATCTCACGTTCAGCTTCATTCTCGGATTGCTTTGTATCCGTGCAGCCGATCAATGTTCCACCGATGAGCACGGTACTTAGTATGCCGGCAACAACTCTATTCCCCATCGAATAGTCCCCCTAGAATAAATAGATAGTCTTACAATACAGCGGCTTCAGCCATGGTTCGAATCTCTTGTTCTACACCTCTCAGCTGCTCAATTTCCAGCTTCATCGAAGCGGTTAAGCTTACGGCATTGCTTGAACGAGCCTGCAATTGGATGGGCAAGCCTTCCAAGCCCAAATAATATTTGGCATTTAGAGGATAAGGCTGTCGTTCAATACTTGATGCCAATCCGAGGAATTGCTGCAGCCTGGCAGCAACTTCAGGTCGGCTTCGAGCTAGCCTCATCAGGCTGACATACAGATCGGGATGAAAATTAGCCATCACGCCGCTGTAGCCGGATGCCCCGGCCTGCAGCGACATCAGCAGAGTGGCTGCATTTGCGTTGAATAGTTTTAGCTGGGTCCCCTGAACGGCGTTCAGTTTGGCTGTAAGCTGATCGGGATCACAACAGGTATCCTTCAAAAACAGGAACCGCTCCGTATCCGCGCACCACCGAAGCAGCTCGGGAGTTAGCAGCCGCTTATAAGGATGCGGACACTCGTAGATCCCGAAGCTCGTCTCAGGGATTTGGTGCAGCAGCTGCTCGGCATGCCGCTTCCAAATGTCGTCGGATTCTTCCTTTCCGGCTAACCGGTTGCTGACGATGACAAAAGCATCGATCCCTGTCTCCGATATGGCACCTATTTCTTCCACCTGATCCTTTAGCGAATCCGATATATGTCCCGAGGCGATGACCTGAACGCGGCCTGCCGCCTGTTCGACTACAAACCGGGCCAGCTGAACCCGTTCAGCCAATGATAAATGAAACATTTCGCTCGATTGGCATACCGCAAATAAGCCGTCGACGCCATTGGCGATATACCATTCGATCAGCTGCTCCAGCGCTTCGTAATCGATTTCTTTGGTTTCCGTAAACGGAGTAATCATTGTAGGCCAGACGCCATCCTTCAACATGTTTCGTAACCCCTTTTTTCCTGTATTGTGTTGTTCGATCACGATGGCCGGAACCGGTTGTTAAACTGCTTCCGCCCCCACTCTACTGCAATCATGATGTTTCCGGTCCCGGCAGGTGTCACGGATTTGAATGTGATCGTGATGTTGCTCTTATCTGCGGTAACCGAAGAAATACCAGTCATATTGGCATCGGCTGACAACGCTGAAGCCATATACCACTCAGGGGCAATGCCTAACAGGTGGGGGACATAATAAGTGACATTACCGCCATTTACCGTAACGATAGTCCGCTGCCCCGTAAATACAATTTCATCACCTATATAGGAAGACTGTGACGGATACGATACAGAGTCCCACACTTTGGTCAAAGTTGTATCCGTCTCCGGCGAATCTACCTTATCCCAGTATTCGTACGTGCCTTGCGGATACAAGTCGTATGTGTACTCGAACACGCAGTAGTTCGTATATTTGGGACGGCGGAAGTATAACCAGTAATTGGAGGCCGCGTCGGCATATACAGCAAATTTCGCGAATAAATCCCCCGATCCGTTAAATCCGTCTCCATCTACCGTAAATACCGGTCTAAATCCTCCGGCCTCATTGCCTCGAACTCCGAAAGCAAATTCGGCTGATGCTGTACGGTAAGAGGCTTTGCCATAATCCGTAACAGTTCTGACACGACCGCTGAATAACGATTTATCCTTTCCTATACGACACACCCGAAACCATTGCGCATAGTTTTGTACACCGGGCTTAGGTTCACCTATATCCCGCAGCTTTTGGTATCTCAGATCACGCCATGTATTTTTCCAATCCTCCGCTTTGCTTAAATGAGAGGTTCTTACCGGCCCGTCGAAATTAATAATTCCGGACGTTTCCGGATCATCGATTTGAATGAATTTGCCGGTAAACCCCGCTCCCTCCGGCGGCGTCTCGCATCTGAACATACCGCTGGAGTCACGAATAGTGCCATTTTTTCCAAAGCCAATGCCGATCGAGCCGCCTGATGTCCAAATATTCACTTCCAATATTGCATTATAAATTTCATGCTGGGCGTTGTTATAAGTATTGTCACCGACTAGCATCCCAATCTGACCGTCCCGAACATTTAGGGAGACATTGCGGAACGTAGTATAACCATACGATGGCATGTTGGATGTGCCCGGTTGACGTTTGAATACGACATGACGCTTACAGTTACTGATAGAGACATTTTCCAACGTCGTTCCTTCAACCCAGAAATTACGGGTATGTAATACAAGGCCATCACCGCCAGTAAAACCGTACATACTGACATTGCGAAGCTTGAACCCATATGTATCCGAGATTTCAATCGCAATCGAATTTGGATTGATGCCTCCGTTTATGGATAAATCTACAATGGCATGACTGGTTCCGACTGCGCCGCTCCAGGTAGTCGAATCTCTCCAGTAACGGAACAAGTATCCGGCACCATTCCACAGTAGATTGGTAACGCCAACCCCTTCTCCACAAATAATTACATTTGGAGGTAGGTCTATATTCCCTCCTGATGCTGTAAAGTCGTACGTACCGGCGGGAAGCAGCACTGTCCCACCCTTCTCGGCTGCCAATACCAGAACATACTTGACTGCAGCCGTCGGATCCGTGAGCCACAAATCGGAATCAATAACACGCCAGATCGGCTTGGCCCCACCGACAAGACTTGCACCGCTGATACGGGCCAATGATTTATCAAGACCGGTCTGATATACAGCTACCCATGCATTTACGCCAATACCTCCGTCAGCAAGCGGGTTATCTGAAGTAGTCGTGTGCGGTCGTGCTCCAGCCCACCGATATCCGGTTGTGACACCGGCTGGTGTAGTGAATTCCAATACTTCCCACTCCTGCGTGATCCGTACCTTGGGTCTAAAAACGCCGCGGGCACGGATAAAACTGCCTGGCGTATGTTCTGAATCACCATGGTTTCCATAAACGGAATCGGTGACGGATGAAGATTCCCTGGCATTTGCTCCTCCGGCCGATACTCCATATAGAAGCGCTGCGGCTCCCGCCATGCCCATTGAAGCAAGAAGTTTTCTACGGGTTAACTTCTCCTTTGAATCTTTTTCATCGGTCATGCCCCATACCTCCTCAGCATGTTTTTTCGATGGCATCACAGGAACATATACAGGCCCTCTCTCGTCCTTCCATGAGCTCGTGAAAATAATGTCCGCTCATTTGTACCTTCCGCAGAAAAATTACGTGAACAATGTAATCGTTTGCATATGCATATTACGAATCGATCGCCTTTTCAAACTAGCAGATGCAGGCTCGGAACGTAAATATGCCGTTAAATGACGATATGCCATTCTTAAGCAAAGCCTATTTGCTCAAGCAACAAAACCTATATTTTCTTAGATGAAGCCTCTGACGGATGGCATAATCTTCTGTTCATTTCCCGCAACAAAAGAACCGGCTTCCGAACAACACATCGATGATGCGTTATACCGGAAGCCGGTTCATCCAGTCCTCTTCTATGGCGAAGTATAAACCGTTTAAATATTGTTGTATTTGCGAAACCCCCCCGGAGTCGTCCCGACCTCCTTCTTAAACTTCCGTACGAAACTGGAAACGTCGCAGTAACCAATCTCAGAAATAATCTCGATAAGGGGCTTCTCGGTCGAGCTTAAAAGCTGTTTGGCTTTTTCAATACGCAGATAATTGATGTAATCGGAAATGCTTTGCCCAGAGCATTTCTTGAAATAATAGCTTAAGTTGGAAAGAGACATATTAAAATGATCGGCCATGTTCTGGACTGTAAAGTTTATATCGTGATAGTTCGTGTCTATATACGCGACCCATTGCTTCAATAACTCGTCATCATGCTTCTCACGAGTATCTTGAATATATTTGCACAGAGTTTGACAAACAACAGTGATACTTTGCCCAAGTTCTTTTACCGTTTCAAATTGGGCTAGGGATAGGACATCTATAGCTCCCTTGTCCAGGCCAATGAACTTTTTATTAATCTGCTGCATAGCTTTCAGCACCGTATTGATAATATCATAGCAGAGGCAACGAGCTTCGAACAACGGGATGTCGTACTGGGTAATTTTGTCCACCAGTTCCTCCACAATGAAGGAGATTCGTTCCGTATTACTTTCTATGATAGACAATTCCAGCGCTCTTAGTTCATCTACCGGGTAAGGAAAATCAGATACGGCGGCAATGCGGATGTCTTCAAAGTAAATGATTTGATCCGTTCCCTTGACCAATCGGTAATCAAGTGCCGTATAGGCTTCCAGGCACGATTTGCCGACCTGTCCTGCTGCCTCGTACGGGTTACCTACACCAATCGCAATATGAGAGTGCAGCTCATTTGTTAAGAGCTGCTGCATATGCGTTAAAGTATCATGCAGCATTTGACGATCCGATTCCCGGCCGCAGGCAAGTATAAGAATCAACCGATTGTCGATATTTAAACGGACATAGCCTTCAATTTCGTCAGGTATCGCCTGTTCCAATAGCTCTTGAAGCATGGAAGCCCTCTCTCTCTGCTGCGGTTCCAAAGCAGCTGCGGAAAAGATGACGACGCGAAAAAATGGCAGGCTAAAGGAAAGGCCAAAATCGCTGCCTTTTTCGTTAAACGATTCTGCATTCGGGAAAATCCCACTGAGCAAATGGGACAATAGATATTCTTTGACGGCACTACGATTGCTTGTGACCTGATCTTTCAAAATTTTATTCGTTTGATTGATCCGGTTAATCGTCATTCGTACCGCTTCAAACTCATTTCCGGTTTCTGCTACGCTACCTGTTTCCGATTCGGCAAACAAACGAAGCTGGCGGATGGGACGATAGTTTAAGCGCATATTGAACAAGATGACCGTACCACCTGCTAGTACAATAACAAGAAGTGCTCCAAGGAAAGCATTCTTGGCGGCATAGACTTGGCTCATCGCTTCTTTTACAGGCATGACTATAAAATAGCTCCAGCCGGTTTCTGGGGACTGGATATAAGAGACGAAATGGGAAGAGGAACCGAATTTCGTGATGACAGAATGTTCAACCTGGTTAGGTTGAATGATAGCCATTAAATCCTGTTCTTGAGGACGATTGCTCTCCTTCGAAGCGGCGACGATCTTGCGCTCTGGATTTATTGCCAGGATATTGCCTTTATTGCTGCTCATCATTTGTTCAAATGCATGCTGTTTGATAATAAACAATACCATGCGTTTATCGTAATTCGAGCTATTGGGAATAAGATAGCTTACGACATGACCCATTTCTCCTCCGCTTGCACCATCCGGTACCCATACCCCATTGCCGTCAATATCCCGGGCTACGGCTTGAAATTGCTCCTCCGAAATTGTATCGCCATAATAGGCTGACAAAAATTCTTTTAACGTATAAGTCCGCGTCGAAGAAACGAATTTATTCAATTGTTTGTAATAAACGACAGTATCGCTTATAAAGTTATTTCCGGAAATATAGCTTTTTAATTGGCGAATCCCTTTGGAAGTATTATACGGGCCATCGCCGATTTGCTGCGTAGTAAGGTCCGGATTGTTATATATTTGGTAGGCAATCGTGTTCATCCCCGCGATTTGATGATCTACGGAAGTTACGACGTGCTGGAGAATATTAACGTTGTTCTTGATTACCTCTTCCTGCAACATATGGAAGAAATAATTGTAAACCAGGATGACGATAATCGAGAGAGGAATAGCCAATACCAGCATATACGATAACAAATAGCGCAGAAACAACCGGTTTGTTTGCAAAACATTTCGTTGTGGCCAAAACATAATTTCACCCCGCTTTGATAGCCTCTTACTCTCTTGTACTCACTTATATGCTTTCTCAGAATCCTGTTCGAAATTGTTTGCGCTTTCACGGGTTTGTGTATTCAATATAGCATATCCTTCATTGATTGTATATTTCATCCAGCATGGAAATGCCCTTTTAGAACAATGACCAATGCCTCTACAATGGCATATTTACTTATCGATGTTCTTTTTGTTATGGTTAGGATATTTAATTGAATCAACGGATGAACCTCTGTGAAAGGAGTAAGTGTGTGTGAACAATAAAGCCCGGTTGCTTCTAATCGTTTCATTATGGAATGCCATCTTTCTATCGGGATGCAAACCATCGGACATTTCAAATACCAACAATGCTTCAGGCAGCTATGAAGAAACGAACGGTAACCAAATCATAGAGAACGGTGTCACCGTCAACTTGACGGGATACCCCATTGTCAATCAGCCCATTACATTGAAAACCATTGTTGTTACTTCCTATAAAGGCGACTACAATCAATCCAAGTTTTTTCAGGAACTGGAGAAAAAGAGCGGAATTCATCTCGATATTAAGCAAGTCTCCGTCGATAATAGGGATAAATTGAATTTAATGTTCTCCTCCCGTCAGTATCCCGATCTGTTACTGCGTTCCGATGCGTCTCCGTATCAAATTACTATTGCTCAAAACAACGGGGATATTATCCCTTTTTCAAGCTTGCTGCAATATGCACCTAATTGGATAAAAGTGCTTGAGTCAAACCCGGCGGCCAAAAAAGCGATGACTGCCCCAGACGGGAGCATTTACAGCTTAGGACTTATTCAACAAAATCCCGTTTATTTGGGCATACGCGACCAATGGCTGATCAACAAGAAATGGTTGGATCAGATCGGCGCGGAGGTTCCGGCAACAACCGAGCAATTTGCATCTGTCCTGGCACAATTCAAGGCGAACGCTGGAGTCGGGGTCATTCCAAAAGACATGATCCCTTATTATTTTCGATGGGACCAATATGTAGGAGGTCAATTGGATTTATACGGCGGTTCCTTCGGCATCCTGGTTCCAGACGATAACTATGTGTCGGTCGAGAACGGCAAAGTCCGTTTCCAGGCTCTTAACCCGGATATCAAAAAGCCGCTGGCTTATCTGCACCGATTGTATAAGGAAGGATTGATTCCACCCGAAGTATTTACGGACGACTGGGGCGCTTATTATGCCAAGTTGGCAGCCACACCGGAAATGGTCGGTGCCATTGCAGCCTACGGCAATCCTAATCCCGACGTTTATGTGCCGATGCTTCCGCCCAAAGCTGAGGGTACCCAAGAGCAGTTGTATCGACGACAAACATGGATTGTCCGCACTAATCAGTTCACCCTATTCAAAAATAATAAGTATCCTATCGCCTCCGCCCGGTTGGCCGACCTGCTGGCTGATCCCGATTGGTCTGTGCAGGAAACTTACGGATTGTTTGGAGCAGGCACGAAAAAAAATAGTGACGGTACTTATGACATCTTGCCGGAAATCGCAAACGATGGTGGAGTCCCTAATGTGGATGCAGTTTCGGCGATCACACCAGACTTAGCCTCCAAGCTCCGCTTCTTACCGGGAAATAGCAATAATAACCGTTCTCAAGCTGTTAAGATGTACGAGCCTATTGTTGCGCCGCTTGACAAGTTTTTCCCAGACTATGTCGCCTATTCGGCAGACGACCGCGACAAACTGACGCAATTGCAGATGAACGTTAGGGACTATGTAAGACAGACATTCATTCGCTGGGTCGTCCAAGGCGGCATTGAGCAGGATTGGGATGCCTACGTCGCGAAGCTGAAGAGCATGCACGTGGATGATATGATCGTGATTATGCAGAAAGGCCTTGATGACTACAACAAGCAATAATGGTTTTATCGCTGCAGGATTTCGGCGGTTTACACACAAAAAACCGCCAGTCTTCTTTAGACTGACGGTTCCTATTTCACAACAACGAAATTTTCGTTCTGAAGGTACAGCATATTATCCAGTCGTAACTGGTTGTTCTGTACGCCGGATACCCTACGATCTCCACTGTCCTAAGATACGGGGTTCATTAATCTGCCACCAAACTTATTAATATACTGCCAATGTTCCTCTAGAACGGCTATGTTCATTTAAGAAGTTGATGACTTCCTCAGTATTGGGTATTGATTCTTGGGCTCCGGCACGGGACACCGCAATAGCTGAAGCGGCGCTAGCTCGCTGCAAAGCATCCTTAATCGTCATACCTTGTTGCCTGGCCGCAATAAAAGAACCGATAAACGTATCGCCTGCAGCCGTTGTATCCACGACATGGACAGGATAAGCTGACGTAAAGACAACTTCTTCCTGGCCGTTCATATAGAGAGACCCTTTCTCGCCTAACGTTATGATAACTTCCTTGACCCCTAAATCAATAATTTGCCTGGCGGCTTGTCTGACGTTCGATAAATCTTCCTCTAGTCGTATTGAAGTAATGAATTCGGCCTCGGATTTGTTCAAGATCATTACATCTACTAATGGAAATACATCCTCTTCTATCTCTAGTGCGGGTGCAGGATTGAAATAAGTTTGTGCCCCCCGTTGCTTTGCAGTTTCAAGTGCGTATCGCGTACAGGCCCACGGTATTTCGTTCTGTACAAGTAATATCGATGTGGAGTCGAACAATTCCGGCAGCCCTTGTAAATCTTTAACCGTCAAGCACCCATTCGCGCCTTCGCTTAGGAAAACGTTGTTTTGGCCTGACTCATCTACAACAACAAAGGCTGTACCAATATCGCTATCCTTCCATAAGACCCGATCTGTATTTACTTTGTACTTTTTAATGGCAAACAGGATATCTCTGCTGTAAAAATCATTACCAACCGCCCCGACTAAAGTAACATTTCCGCCCGAAAGAGCTGCCGCAACAGCCTGGTTGGCTCCCTTACCGCCAGATTTCGTGTCCGTTTTGTAGCTTTGAACCGTTTCTCCCGGATGTGGAAGCTTTCGAATATAACATACAAAATCCATGTTAATACTTCCAACGACCACTATGTTTCCCATTGAATTTACCTCCCATAGGCCTAGCGGATATTGAACTTTCCACTGCACCCGATTTCATTTGCCGCTTCCATTCATGGAACTATTCCTTCGACCCTGTATTTGCGATTCCGTTGACAAAATAACGCTGCAGCGGCAGCAAAACAAGGACAGGCACGATTACGGCTATGATGATGCCGGCAAACATTTCATTCCAATAGGTTGCAAACTCGGTGACAAAATCGCTCAACGCAACCTGGATGACTTTATACTCTTTCGACCGGGTTGCAATCAACGGCCACATAAAGGATTCCCACTGATGGATAAAGATTAATAATCCGGCACTTACCGTTACAGGCTTACACAACGGCAGGATGATTCCCGCATAAATTTTGAACCATGAAGCTCCGTCGATACGGGCCGATTCGATAAGCGCCTTAGGAAGATCAAGGAAAAATTGCCGGTAAAGGAAAATAACCAAACCATTAGCCAACCCGGGAACAATAATGCCGGAGTAGGTATCAATCCACCCCAGGCTGTCAACCAGGCCGTATAAAGGGATCGCGATAACCTCAAACGGTATCATAAAAGTCAGAATAACGAGGAAGAACAATAAATTTCTTCCTTTAAATTCGAAATAGACAAAAGCAAAGGCTGCCATCGAAGCGATAATCAAGCCGATGACAACATTAACAATGGAAACGTAAAACGTGTTAAAGAAGATTCGTCCAAAGCCTCTTTCTACAAATAAGGAGATGTAAGCATCAAAAGTAATTTCAGTCGGAACAAACGTTCTCCAAGATACTGGAGACATATAGCGAAAGATCTCGTCCAAAGGCCGCAGTGATGAGACCAGCGCAAACCCCAGAGGGAGCAAAATCACTAACCCCAGAAGGATGTGTGCGATATACAGCAGTGGGATCGTACCTTGTTTGCGTTTCATGGAATCTCCTCTCTAATGTTTGGCCCTAAGAAATTTGAATTGCAGAGCAACGATGCTTAAAGTTAAAAGGAGCAGAATAATAACGATCGCTGAGGCTCTGCCCGAATCAGAGTAAAGAAAAGCGCTGTTGTAGCTCTCCAGCATCAGGACATTCGTACTGTGTTCCGGTCCGCCCTGGGTAAGAATATACATGGGGGAAAACAGCAGGAAGTTGGAAACCGTTACCGATACAGCGACAAACGTTATGGACCGCTTCATCATTGGAAATGTGACCTGTTTAAACTGCTCCCACCGCGATGCCCCATCTATGGATGACGCCTCGTATAACGAAACGGGAACCTCCTGAAGCCCGGCAAGAAAAAAGATAGCCCAATACCCGATACCTTTCCATGTTGCAATCCCGATGATTGAAGCAAGAGCTTGTTTGGAACCTGTTAAAAAGGGCTGCTGCTCTAAGCCCAGGCCGACCAGCATGGAGTTGACGACTCCTTGTTCAGGACTCAGCATGATGTTCCATAAAATACAAGCGGTAGAAACCGAAACGGCTACGGGAACAAAATGAATCCCTCTAAACAGCCCGATATGCTTGAGCTTGGCATTTAGTAATAACGCCAGCATAAAAGCAAGAATGACCTGTATCGGATTGACGAATACATTGAATAACAACGTAATTTTCAAAGAGTTCCAAAAAACCGGATCGCTGAGCAGAAAGCTATAATTTTTCAAACCGATGAATGCTCCACTGTCGCTTAGAAAAGAAGGTGCATAAAAGCTGTCTTCCAAGCCCTTAAACACCGGATACAGCTTAAACATTAGCAATCCGAGCATGGCTGGAAATAAGAAGATATAAGGGGTGATCCTCTCTATTCTGATGTCATTCACCTTCAGTCATCTTTTGTTCAATAGTTCTGAATAAAGGGATGGGATTACCCACCCTCATCCCCAGAACACTTATTTACTTCACCACAGATTGATACTTCTTTAACTGACTATCGACCAATGTTGCGGCATCGTCTAACGCTTTCTTCGGATCGGATCCGTTTTTTATATCCTCAAATGCCTTGTTAACATTGTTTTCCCATTCCAAGTAGCCTGGCGTTTTGGGGCGTGCAACTGCTGTTTCGCGTGCTTCCCTTGCTGCTAATTTCATAATGCTATTGGGAAATTCTTTATATTTAGGGTCTTTATCGATCTGATCCAGCAGCTCCAAGCTCGCCGGCAGCGCCCCATTTTCATCAAACCAAATTTGCGAGCCCTTTCCTAACGTTAAATACTTGACAAACTTGGCTGCCGCTTCTTTTCTCGTCGAATATTTGGAGACGCCTACATGCCAGCTGCCTGTAGGTGTTACTATCTTACCCCCGGCAAAATAAGGATGAGGAGCTATCCCAAAATTCATCCCGGCATCTTTAATTCGCGGCATATTCTGGGTTGAAGCCAAGAACATCGCCACTTTTCCGGAAATAAAGTAATCCAGAGCTTCCTCCCGCTTGATCTTTGGACTAATCTTCTCTTTATTGAACAGGTCCGAGTAGAATTGGAACGCGCTCACCATCTCCGGTGAATTCGTGTATCCTGTAGCAGTTAGACCGTTGTCGCTCAGCACCTTCGCGTTTTTACTTTGTCCAAGTGCAATGAGCTGATAAGCCTTGCCAACCTGATCGAAACTGAAACCATAGACGTCATTTTGATTATCGCCGTTCGTATCCTTGGATAATTTCTTGGCAACTTCCAGTACATTCTCCCACGTCATCCGATATTCCAACTGATCCGATGGAAACGCAATGCCTGCTTTCTGAAACAAATCTTTATTATAAAACAGCACGACACTGGAGGTATTCATCGGCGCCGCCATTAGCTGTCCTTGATAGGAGCCTGCCTCTGTTGCCGAAGCTATCCATTTCTTCTTTGCGTCAGCACCTATCAGGGCATCGAGCGGCTCCAAATAACCTTTTAACGAATAGCCCATTGTCAGCGGAACATCGACCGAGATAACATCCAGATCCTGTGCCTTGGAAGCAAGCTTAATTTCAATGGTTTCGGTCAGTTTGGTCGAAGGACTGAGCTGCAGATTCACCTTGATATTGGGATTTTCCTTCTCGAACTCTTCGATAACTTTCTTAATAGGCTTTTCCCAGATGGAATTAGCCAAGTACGAAATTTCTGTCGTGCCTGAAGAGCTAGCCTCTTGCTGGGCGGACTGAGTATTTTTGCCCGGGGTCCCGGAGCATCCTGCAATGAGCAATAGTGCAAGCGAACAAACGACGCTAGTTTGTATTTTTTTCAAAGTAAAAGCCCCCTTCTATTAATGCGTATATATCAGCAAAACACTCTTTCTTTCAACAGCGTCAGGAAGGATTCGCGGTCCACTTCCAGGCAAACCTCAACATTCCCGTCCGCACTGAGCTCCCCAACTGTGATTCCCGTCGGATGTCGATGATCGTAATCAACGCGGATGCTCATCCTGCGGGTCGTTACAAGCTGGCGCTCTATCAGCAGCGCAACAGCTAAAGGATCGTGCATAAATGTGAAATCCCTCTTTCGGTAATCCATATAACCTTCAATTTGCTTGGTCAAAGTAAAGGCCAATGGGGTCCCTGAGGCTGCCAAATCGTCTTTATCTTGTCTCGTAATGGCAACCTGTCTGGTCACATCCAACCCTACCATAAGGATTGGGGCTCCACTGGAGAACACCAGCGACGCTGCTTCAGGATCGCATTTCACATTATGCTCAATGGGAGGGAGCTCCGCTGCGATGCTGCCTAACCGAACGACACCGCCCATCATGACGATTTCCTTGACGTGCCTCACTAGACGCGGCTCTCGAATGATAGCTGCAGCGATGTTTGTCAGCGGCCCGATGGTCACCAAAGTAATTTGACCCGGGTTATTCATCACCGTTTCAATGATAAAATCAACGGCATGCTTGCCGTCGTTCCTATCCCGGTCTTCAATGTCCAGCCCTTTTCCTTCAATCCCAGCCCAGAACACCTCACGGTTGTGTAGTAGGGTCTGTACAATCCCGGGATACACATCGACCTCGCTGCTACCGGACAAGGCCATGATTTTCTTGGCAATTTCCGCACGGACTTGTACATTACCGTATACGGTTGTAACTCCTTCAAGCTTGATTTCCGGCGATCTTAGCGCAAGCGCTAGTGCGACGGCATCATCCGAATCCGTTCCGATATCCGTATCGAGTACTATGCGATTCATAACTGGAGTCCCCCTATTTGTTTTGAGATATTTCCGATTCATAACTAAAGTATAGGTTGTATAGGGGGAGGCGAAAACGGATGATATTTTAAGATCATAGAGGACAATCTAAAGATTGCGATTTATTCCCGACCCGACATGCCGCGATACTCTTGCGGTGATACGCTATAGTAGCTTTTAAACAGTTTTGTAAAATAGGGGGTATATTGATAACCTAGCATGGCGGAGATTTCATAGATTTTGGCCTTCGAATTTCTCAACAAGTAAGCAGCCTTCTCCATGCGGTACCGGTATATATATTCGCTCAAGTTCTCGCCGGTTTCTTGTTTGTACGCGGCCGACAAATAAGACGGATGAAGATGGACATGCTCGCTGATCGCCTGCAGGGTTACATTCTCGGAGAGATGTCGCTCGATATATTGATGAATTTGCAATACAAGGGGGCTCTTACTCTTACTCACATTACCGCGAATAGCAACGCGTTCTTTAAGCCGATTCAGCACCTGAACCGCCCAATCATGAAGCAGTTTCACGGTACGAAACGCAGGAGTGTTATTCCCTCTCATATAGGGCGCCTCTATCACATCCGCCATTTGCAGCCCGTACATGTGAATCACATAGGTGTAGGCATTCGATAAAGCAAAATATACTTCCGATAAATATTCAGCGGAGTCCATTCCGTTGCTGCTCAGCTCTTCAAAAATATAGTTCAATCTCACCTGTGCATCTTGCCACCTGCCCGTCTCTAACAGCTGTAGAACGGTAGGAGGTTCGTACAACCGCTGAAGAGGCCGCAGTGGTGTATGAGGCGGTTGGTCCCACAGACGATGAAACAGCTCCTGCTCGCTTTCGGGCAGCCTTCTGAACAGCATCAAAGCTTTTTGATACAGCTCGGTAAGACCTTGGGGGAAAGCTTCAAAGTCACTGATGATGACCGAGATTTTTCCTTGAAGGTATATCGTTATATAATGCTGTAATTGCGGGATCAGCTGCTCCAGTTTTATTCGGGAGGCATCCAGCAAATCATTGTTTTTTGTTTTTACTAAGAAAGCCAGATATTGACTGTCGTCTTTGCAGGACCAGACTTCAAAAAACTCTCGCAGCACTTCTTCTGCAATATTGACTATTGCATATTCAAACAAGGAAATGTCCCGCTCCTCATATTCCAAAAAGCGATTTTCAATTCTTAACAGCATCAAAGCTGTCTTATCCCCTGATGAGAAAGGAATACTTAACCTTTCCATTTCTTCGGTCAATTTCTCCGGGGTCTGCTTTCCGCCTTTAAGAACATCGAGCAGTAGAGATGCTTGTAAGCGCACGATATGAGAACGAAGCGTTTCCTGCGCTTTTTTGTTGGAGACCACGGCTGCCCTCTTTTGTTGTAATCCTTCAGCTGTTTGAAGAATGGTCTGCAGCAGCTCGTCTTTCTTGACCGGCTTTAACAGGTATGCCGCTGCGTTAGTTTTTAACGCTTGCTGTGCATATTCGAACTCAGCATAGCCAGATAAAAGGATACATTCGATATCTATCTGATTCTGTTTGATATACTCGCAAAATTGAAGCCCTGTCATTCCCGGCATGCGAATGTCGGTGACAACAATATCGACAGGGAACTGCTCAACGACCTGCACAGCCTCCTGCCCGGAGGCAGCTGTATATACGCAATCAAAGTTTGTAGTTTTCCTTATAAATAAGGCCAAATCCTCCAAAATAACGGGTTCATCGTCAACGAGAAGCAATCGAATCATGTTGAGTCCCCTTTCTCCAGTAAATAGTCACACTAAGTCCTGACAGACCTGATGATGGTCGCAATTCCAGTCCGGCTTCTTCACCGAACCAATACTTCAAACGCTGCTGCACATTCCATAGTCCATATCCGGTTGTTTCATCCATTGGTCTATCAAGCTCTTCCATTAACTCACGCAGCCTGTCTGCTGTAAGGCCAACGCCGTTATCCTCGATCTTTATGCGAATGCAATCCTCTGTAAGCTCTCCGGTAATCTGAATGACGCCTTCCCCCATCTTGGGTTCCAAGCCATGAACTATCGCATTTTCTACAATGGGCTGTATAAGGAGCCTTGGCATACGCAAATTCATCATTTCATCAGGAATTATCATTTCGTATTGAATCCGCTGCATCCTTAACAAGTGAATTTCCAAATAGTTTTTCACTAATTTCAGTTCATCTCCAAGACAGGAGTGGGGATCGTCCAGCCGGGTGATATAACGGTAATAATCACTGAGATTGTAAGCCATGGCGATAACAGGCTCATTGCGCCCAAGACTGGCAGAACTGATGATGAAGTTAAGGCAGTTGTACAAAAAATGCGGATTAATTTGAGCCTGCAGCTGCTTCAGTGTAGCCAGCCGAGACCGGTTTTTTTCTTCATATACATCCTCAATCAGGTGTTGAATTTGCCCTGCCATATCATTAAATCGAACAACTACAAAATCAAATTCATTATGAAACCAACGATTCAGCCTCACGTTAAAATCACCGCTTTTAAATCTCTTTAATACACTGGTGAGTTCGTGAAGAGGAGCCTGAACATGTTTATACAGCAGGAAGGATGTCAGTATTCCTACCGCTAGCAAGAGGATAATAAAACCATAAAATAAGTTTCGAATCTCGGTGATGGGAGCTAAAATTTGCTCCAGCGGTGTGTAATCGACAATATAATACCCGAGTGCTTGTGAATAGACGTAATTTATCATATAGCTTTTTTTAGCTACTTCCGTTACAAAGTCACCCTTTTCCTCTAATGCATTTTGAAATAGAAAATCGACGATCGCATCCGTAGTTTGTGTATCCGAGGTTCGGTTATAGCTGATATGATTTTGTCGGTCAACCATGAAGGGATCGCCTTTGCTGCCCGTCTTCAACTGATCCAATAGAGAGGTAATATTTTGCTCATAAAAAGTCATTTCTACAATAACGACGCTTTGATCCAGCTTCCCGTTATCATTTATCGGCCCGCCTGCGTAGTAAACAAAGGATGACATATCTGGGTGGTCAGGATCCGATCTGTAGCTCCAACTGGTATTTCTTATATTTTTGTCTAGCTGCTGCTCATCATAAGGGATTTGTCGAAAAGTGGTAGATAGAGTTTTTTGAACAGAGGGAAAGTACAGTGTGATATCGTTGTACCAACTGCTGGCGGAGCTCTGAAGAGTCAATTTTTCCTGAACGGTCGATTCGATCCGACTAGATAGCTGTTGTTTGCCGGTCAATAGGGTTCTTTCCATACCCAGAACTGTTGTATCTCTAGTAAGTGTGATCGCATTCATAGCTAAGCTAACAGCTATCGAATCCAATTGTTTGCGGAAAAACTCCAGCTGATTGCTTTTTTCTTTTTGTAAGAGCCCTTCCACGACACGAACGCTAACCTGATTCGATAATCCGTAAAGGAGTAAGATGGGTATTAGAAAAATAAAGATAACGGCGTTGATTTTTGAGAAAATATTTTTTTTGATTATCATGTAGTATCCCCTTTTTCCGTGCATGATCTTTAATTCTCATGTGCTATGAAGAACTCGTCGCCATTATATGGGTTTATAGGGTAAAAAATCAAGATGTCCGCGATTATTCATATTTTATACACCATAATGCTTATACTGCTAGATAGGCATAGGTCTGGAAATATTATCCAGTCTGTATTTCCTGAGCTCCATAATCCATTATTCAGGTGTGCATGTAACAACAAAAAACTGACCTCAAGAGGTCAGTAGGTAAGGAACGCTATTATGATATTGAGGAATGCAACCAGGGGACCTATTGGCCAAAATGCACTTTATATACAAGCTGAGCACCCAAATCGGAGGAACAAAGCACAGCGCCATGATCGGTTGTGACAAGGCTGGTCAATGCTTCCTCCTTGATGGGAATGGCAAGAAATTGATGTTCATTCATATAAATTTTCAGGTATTCATCGTTATCGGTCATTTTTATTTTGACAAGTGTCATTTTTTTAGGTGGCGCTACGGGATCATAACCTGCTTGATCCTCAATATGCACCTCAATCTCTGAGCCTAGCCAGCATGACAGCTTTTCATCCCACTTCATCCACGTTCACCTCGTCTTTACACGGCAGCAGCCCGCATCCTCTTTTGGTGTTACCTTCAGTTGATAACCCTGCAGATGCTTCCAAGAGCTGGAAGCGGAATACGCGTCATTCTCGTTAAAATCTTCGATATAGTGGAGCAGGTCATCCTCTGACTCCCAGATCCCGAGCCCCTTCACTTCAGCGACAGCAATATCGAGCCCGTCTTCTTCCCGGTAATCGATATACCAGCTTCCCCGCCCGGCAAAGAGTTCCTGTAGCTGTTGGTCAAGCGCCGTCCTAAACGGGGGCTGCGCATGCTCGCGAATAAAACACAAATCCAATGCAAATTCGCTAGCCATCATCCTCTTCCTTCCTGCTTAAGTCCCCTTTGTTTGGTAATATCGCTGAACATTCCGGCATAATAGACGATATCCCCTGCTTCATTCTTGACCCCGCTAATGGTGAGCCACTCCAGATAGATTTCTCCGTTCTTTTTACGATTCCAGATCTCCCCCTGCCAAAAACCCTGACTGCGAATCTGATCCCACATTGCGCTGTAAAATCCGCGGTCCTGTTTGCCCGATTTCAATAAACTTGGTGTTTTGCCGATGACTTCTTCGGCTTCGTAACCCATAAGCTCAGTAAATGCCGCATTGACTGAACGAATATTACCGCTGGAATCGGTAACCATGATGCCTTCTACCGTATTTTCAATAATTTTGGACGAAAGTCCCAGCGCCTCCTGATAGAACATCCAGACAATGAGAATTAAACTTGCTAAAGCCACCTGGGATAAAGCCATAAAGCCTATGGTGTAGTGACCTGTGAGCTTATACAGGAATGTTAGCATCAATGGAGGAAAAAATCCGCCCAACCCGCCCATCGCTGATATGATTCCATTAGCAATACCGGCTTGCTTTGAGAAATACATGGGCACGAGCTTGAAAATCGTGCCGTTACCTGTTCCCGCACACAATGCGATCGTCAAACACCCTGCCGTATACCAAGTCATGGACGGAGCGAAGGAAAGCAGAATTCCGGCGACAGTTAGCCCAGCGAAAACAAACATAAGAATTTTGAAAGGATTCAATTTATCTCCAAGATATCCCCCAACAGGCCTCATAAGCGTGGCAAGAACGATAAATCCCGCTGTGCGCATGCCAGCATCAACCTTGTTAAGATGAAAGCTGCTGACCATAAAGTTGGGCAAATAAACCGTAAAGGCTACGAAAGAGCCGAAGGTAAGAAAATAAAATAAACGTAAGAACCATAGCTTGGAATTTCCCGAAACCCCTTTAATCTGCTCCACAAGGGAGGTTTTCACAGGTGGTTCCTTACGATCTCCCGCAAAAAAGTTCAAAGCGGCCATGACAACAAGAAGGATGCTGTACAACATGACCGTTTTTGACCATCCCAGATGGTTGGCAACGATTGGCGCTCCGAATGTCGAAATCGCTGTACCTACATTACCGGCCCCATAAATTCCGTTAACAAAGCCATGGCGTTCTTTCGGATAATATTTGGGCAGAGAGGTTACCCCAACAGAAAACACAGCTCCGCCAATACCCAAGAAAAAGCCGCCTATAATCAGATCCATGAAGGAATCTGCTTGACTTACCCAATATACAGGAGCCAGCAGAAGAATGAAGCTGATCGCAAATAGTTTTCTGGCACCGTACCGGTTCGTCCAATACCCTACAGGCACCCTCATTACTGAGCCGAACAAGACAGGGATGGCTGTAACCCATGTCAGCTGGGAAGGAGTCAGCTTGATCGATTCCTTAATAAACGGCATTAACGAAGAGAGAATCACCCATACCATGAAGCCAAGCACTAAGCTAACGGTTTGCAGCGGCAGCTGCATTTTTTTGATTGCATTCATTGAGTATCACGCTCCCGACGGTAGATCCATAAAGCCAATGGAAACAACAGGATGTTGCATGCTGCATAGATAATAACCGTACGATATTGTTCGAAATAGTACGCGTTGACTGCTTTCTGGGTGCAGATAATATTCAGAAACAGAACTGCACATAGAAGAAGCACCCCTGCATAGCTACGCTTCATAGCGCTTCACTCCTATCGCGTAAATCGCGCCTTGATCCTTCTTCAGCAGGACTTCAGGCAGCGGTCTTCTCGGTGGGCCGGCGGTTGGAGCCCCTGTTCTGGCATTAAATATCCCATGGTGGCAAGGGCATACCATTTCGTCCTGTTCCTTGCTCCAGAACACGGGACATTTCAGATGTGTACATGCATTCTGATAGGCTTTATATTCATCCTCGCCAAGTCGGATGAGCAGCGCTGAATCATGCTCTCCCGGATAAGCGAATTCCACAGCGTCGCCGACCTTCAGTGAGCAGATATCGGTTATTTTTAGCTCGGGGTATGCTTTCTTCTTTAAACCTGCCAATTCTTTTGCCGCCAATGCTCCCCAGGGAAGTGTAGATACGGCGAAAACCCCCGCAGCCCCGGCCAGCGTCTTCATAAATCCGCGCCGATCCAGCTTTCTTTCGTTATTTTTATGTATGTTATGCGTATAGTTATCCTCATTAAACGGACTATGGTTATTATCACGCTTTTTGTCTTGTTCCATATAGGCTCACCCCATTACATGTGGATTAGAACAATTTTTGCTTTCCTTGCAGAATGCCCGGAAGGCTGAGCTTTACATTGGTTTCCCCTTCAAGCGGGTCGATTGGCTGGTGGCTTGCCGTCCATTTACCCAACTGATGCAGTGATTTCTTTGCAGCAAGCTCTTCTTCAGTCAGCCACTGCAGGGTATTCGTCGGGCAAACCGATGCGCACATCGGCGGGATGCCCTCTTTGGTACGGTCATAGCACAAGTCACACTTATACATCAGGTTCTGTTCTTCATCGAATTTGGGGATTCCATAGGGACAAGCGATTGTGCAGTTCTGGCAGCCGATGCATTTCTCAACCAGAGCTGAGAGCACAGCGCCTTCTTCTGTGATCTGGATTGCTTGCGCCGGACAGCTTCGGGCACACGCAGGATTGACGCAGTGCAGGCACATGAGCGGAATCGTTTGCCGCGTGACCAGCGGATTCACGTCATATACGTAGTTCCGGTTCCTTTCATCATGCCCTCCGCATTGCGTACAAGCAGCCAGGCAGCTGCGGCAGCCGATGCAGTGGTCCATTTCAATATACAGATACTGTTTCATCGGATGCTCATCCCCTCCGGCTGCTTCTCAATCTGGGCCGCACAAGCTTTAAATTCAGGCATTCTGGACATTGGATCCAGCGCTGGAATCGTAAGCAGATTAATGGACTGTTCATGACCGAAGTGATAAGGAACGAATACGGTATCCTTGCGAATCGCTTCGATGATTCTGACCTTGTAAAATGCCTCCCCGCGGCGAGTATACAAACGAACGATTTCTTCATGTTGAATGTTATATTTGGCAGCCGTTTCAGGGTGCACCTCAACGTATGGCTCCGGGCACATATCCCGCAGAAACGGAATTCTTCTCGTTTGATTGCCTGACAAGTAGTGATACACGACCCGGCCAGTCGTTAAGCGGAGCGGATACTTTTCACAAGGCTCCTCGGCCGGCGGCCTGTAAGGGAGCGCACACAGCTTGGCTTTGCCGTCTGCGTGATAAAACTTGTGATCCAGGAACATATGCGGCGTGCCCGGATCTTCCTCACTGCGGCATGGCCAGAAGACGCCATCCTGCTTCTCGATCTTCTCCCATGTCGCTCCGTAATAATCGGCATAGCCGCCTTTAGAAGCAAGACGAAATTCGTCAGCTACATCTCTGGCCGTCTTCAGGTGGCGGAAATACTGCCCCCTGCCAAGCCGCTCGGCCAGCTCTACCTCGGTCAGCCAATCCGGCTTCGATTCGCCGATAGGCTGCTGCGCTTTATTGATTTTAATGATCCGGCCTTCCAAATTCGTTACGGTGCCTTCATCCTCAGACCAAGTAACAGAAGGGAGCACAACATCGGCGAACTCGGCGGATTCTGATAAATAAATATCGGAGCAAACCATAAAGTCCAGTTTCTTAAGCGCCTCGCGGACAAAATTTTGGTTCGGCGCAGAAACAGCCGGATTCGAGCAGAGCAGGTACAGACCGCGGATGGTCTTCTGCTCCATCAGCTCAAACATTTCATAAGCCGAGACGCCTGGCTGAGGCATTTCTTCCGGAGTAATCCCCCACACTTTGCATACTTCTTCCACATGCTTCGGGTTGGTCAGCTTGCGGTAACCG
This sequence comes from Paenibacillus vulneris, assembly GCF_039543185.1. NCBI lineage: Bacteria > Bacillati > Bacillota > Bacilli > Caryophanales > Paenibacillaceae > Paenibacillus > Paenibacillus vulneris. The sequence continues at coordinate 349,821 of NZ_BAABJG010000015.1, forward strand.
GGCAGCAGATCGGACTTTTGTCCATGCTCACGTCCACCTTGACCGTTTCCTTGTCCGGTAAATGTAGCAACGCCAGACTTCGGACGGCCAATTTTGCCAGTGACCAGACACATATTCGTGTACGCGGAGACATTGTCCGCTCCCTTGTGCTGCTGCTCAATCCCGCGAGCAAACATCACAATCGCATTGGGCGCCTTGCCGTATATTTCAGCTGCGCGAATGAGCTTCTCAGGTGCAACGCCTGTGATCTCGCTTGTATATTCTGGTGTGAATTCCTTCACAACCTCTTTCATCTCTTCAAAGCCGTTCGTGTGATTGGCTACAAATTCATCGTCAACGTGACCGTTCTGAATAAGCTAAAAACGGGCTAGTATGTGAATAATATCACATACTTAGCCGCTGCTCGCTTAAGTATACTGCGCAAACCGCTAGCAATCGCTTGAAAAGGCTCATAACAAAAATGAAACCCTTAGCTCAAAACGTGCTAAGGGCGCCTCTACCTATCAGTCAAAAGCATTCAAATCGAAAGTACCATCCTCCCATCGATATACGAACTCCATTTGTTGAAAACTCTTGTATAGTTGGAATCTTGACTCCTGATCGAGTAGACCATTAGAAAATGAAAGAATTGATGACCGGCACCGGCATCCAGAAGCGGTTGAAACTAATGATCTCCAGATTCCTTAGGCGCTTATCATGTGCCGCTTACGGGCTTTTATCATATTGTAATATGGCCTAATATTTGCATCTAAAAAAGGAGTGTTTATTTTGTCAGCAACTATGACCCGTGATATCTATACGTACCATAATAATCCATTACATCAAGCAGGGCGGCATTTTGTGATGGCAGAACACTGCGAGAGAATGAAAATGGCATGTGCCGGTAATCCTGAACTATTTTATAAATATGCCGAATGCGAATACTATCATAAAGCACTTGCACATCGTTACAAAGGGATAGCCGCAGCAGGAGGCATGTAAGTCCAGAGCACGACTGCCAGCGGAAAAGCCAAGGAACCGTTACCGACCTTAATCAGTGAAAAACTGCACCCCCATTGTTAGACACCATCTAACAGTTGGGGTGCAGCTCATTCATGCCATTAGCACGATTTCGTTGAATTAACGAAACCATATCTGCCATTACGGTACCAATAGTGTTTAAGCCATAGGTTCAAAAAAATGGCAGCAACAGACTCTTATAAATCCAATGCTGCCACTACACTTTTTTGACACTGGGCAATGAGAAACTAAAACACAATGAAGTTCAAATTACAAAACCAAAAACGGAATTTATTTAAAAATGACTAGGTTTGTGCTAACCGGTATCCAGCCATTGTGGCTATGCCCTTGCTGCTTCCACTCTTTAAAACAATGCAAAAAAGTAGTAACTCTGCTTCTATGGGGTGAATTAGCAAGCTTGATCCGAAACGTTGGGTAACCCACTTTGAATACGATTATTTGTGGAATACAGTCACCATCCTAGCCCAGTGCTCTTTCGCATGGGGGATCTTTTTGCGTTCATATATCCACTAAATAGGCAAAGACCGTGTTTCCCCTGTGCGAACGTACATAGACTGTTGCAGTGGTTTAAGTATCGCAACCAATAAAGAGTGAAATCTCAATCAATATCGTCAGCAAGATACTCACATGACGTTACCGGAAATTCTTAGAACGCTTCAACACTGAGCAGCATCTTGTAATGTAATAACATTATCATTAACCTGGTTGGATAACTCAGAAAAGGAAGTGGATTTAGTGGGAATTCGGCCTCCTGTAAATGATACTTTTGATTATATCGTGGTTGGTGCTGGAACTGCCGGAGGAGTAATAGCCAAAAAACTGACTGATAATAAAAAAACTTCGGTGCTCGTTCTTGAAGCTGGAACGAATATGATGAATGATAGTCCTTCTGTTGAGAAGGCTTTATTATTAGCCAGTGATAATAAGCTGTCTTTCAACATTCTTTCCATCTTGGAGCAAAATCTTGGACGTCAGCTTAAATTAGAAGGCGGCAGAGTATTTGGGGGAAGTTCTCAACATAATTTCATGTATGCAGTACGCGGAAGTCGTAACCTATATGACGAATGGGCAAGTCTCGTCGGAGATCAGTGGAGTTATGAGAGTGTACGTTCTTTATTTAAACAAAATGAAACGTATACAGGTCTTACGCAAAGTCCGAATGACCGGGGGACAAAAGGTCCTATTTTTGTCAGGCAACAAATCATTCCGAATGACGGGCTTACTCGCACATTAGCCGAAGCAACATCAGACGTTTTAGGCATCCCGGTTGTCGAAGATTATAATACAGGCATAAGGGATTGTACATTTTTCAAATCTCAATTTATTCAGAAAGAAGTAGATGGTATGTTTGTTCGTTCATCTACGGCAACCGGGTATTTGAATCGAAATATTGTTACTCAAGGCAATGAGTTCCGTCCGGATGAGTTCGGGGTTGGCCAGAGAAAATTGGTTATTTTTGCAAAAACAACGGTAAACAAAGTCTTATTCAAGAAAAAGAACAGGCTGATGATTGCCAACGGCGTTGAATTTGTCAGAGACGGATTGTCACAAGCAGCTTTTGCCCGAAAAGGGATCATTATCTCTGCAGGTAATTTGTCCTCGGTCATACTACAGCGTTCAGGAATCGGCAGTTCGGCTGATTTGGCGCAGGCAGGGATATCAACATTGGTAGAGAGCCCAAATGTTGGTCACAATTTTCAGGCTCATCATTCTGTTGGATTGGGTGTAGAAGTAGAAACAAACCGGCTTCTGCAGGTATTGGCTGCTGACCCCGACCAGCCGATAACAATAGGCGCTTTTAAAAAGGATAACGGATCAGGACGCCGGCTCCAATTACTGGGAATTCCGGTACCGGCGGCGCTCCCGGTTCAGGAAGTGTTTATTAATAATTGGGAGTTTGATCCTGCGAAACCAAGTAATATAATGAGTATTTCAATTATTAATCTAAACCCTAAAAGTAAGGGCACGATAACGGCAGCACACAGTGATCCCGAGGCTTATCCGTCGGTTTCCTTTAATCCACTCGAAGATCCGGATGACTTAACTTTTTTGGTGGATCAATACATTGAAACGTTCAATATTATGATGAGGGCTCGTGCTCTGGATCCAGACGGTATTTTTAAGGTTGTATTCCCTCCTGAGGATATATTCAATTTACCGAATGAGGAAGATAAACGAAACCGGCTTGCTTCTTATGTTAGGGCATCTTATGCGAATTTTGACCATTTTGGTGGACAATGTAGAATGGGGAAAAATATCCGAGAAGGAGTCGTTGATGGATTCCTGAATGTCTTTGGTACCCAAAATCTTAAAGTAGCCGATCTTTCCGTCGCTCCTGTTTTACCTGACGGCAATACTTCCATACCTGCTCAGATGATCGGATTAAATGCAGTACGATTTATCCGCGCAAATCTCTAACGTGAAGTTGGATGAATAGATGAAGGATCGTTCACAAAACAAGTGGGCAAAATTCAAAGTGTTGAAAGGCACGAGTAAGCTTGACCGGTATTTGCCGGAAACCCAAAGTTTTTCACGGAAGTCTTTATGGGAATATATGAGGAAATACGGAGCGGTGATACTTAAGCCGTATCACGGTAAATCAGGATACGGCATAATTCAAGTTTCTCCATTAGAAGAGAATCGGTATGTGCTACAAAATGAAAACAAAAAAATCGTTTTAGATGGTAAGCGAGCTGTCTTTGGTCAACTAAAAAAAATGATCCGTCAATCAAAATATTTAGTACAACGCCGTATATGTTTGGCTGAAATAAATAAAAGACCGTTTGATATAAAAGTGCTTGTACAAAGAAAAAAACAAAAACAATTATTATGGAAAGTAAGCTGTATGCTGGCGGTAGTGGCTGAAAGAGACTATGTTGTTACGAACGTTTCCAGAACAATACTTCCAGTTAAGAAAGCGATTGAACAAACATTCCTGAAGCCAACTCCAACTCATAAATTAATAAAGAGCATAAAAAAAGTCTGTTTATTGGCGGCAAAACAACTAAGTGATTATTATCCATCACAAAGCATTATAGGCTTTGATATTGGTTTGGACCATAATGCCAAGGTTTGGATCATTGAGGCTAATTTTAAACCAAGTAAGAAACCCTTTTTAACTTTAAAAAAGGCATCAGATTAGAATTAACATATATATCCATCTACATTGCTGGTACCACCAGCAATGTAGATTAATATTGTTATTTCACCATAAAATGTCCGTAATTATCGGGTGAACACTTATGGAATAGAGCAATTTATTCAAGATCAATGGTTACTTCTCGCTTCAGTAAGGATGATCGTATAATACCATCAATAATGGCTTGATTTCGTACAATTTGCTCCCCAGGTATAGGCGCCTGCTTGCCTTCTAATACCGCATGAACAAAATCACGAACTTTTTCGTGAAACAAATTTTTATTATGTTCTATTACCGGAATCTGGCTCTCAACATGTTGACCTCTAACATCGTGGAAATAGGATATAGCACCTACGCTCCCATCAAATACACCACTCCATGGACCTTTACCGGCAGGCGTAACTTTCAGTCCGCCCTCTGTCCCCAAGAATAAAGTTGGACCCAGAGTATCCATATGCATAGCCCAAGATATTTTAAAATTCAGTACGAGATCATTTTCAAAACGTATCATAGCAACACCGAAGTCTTCTACATCGAAACGACTTGCTTCCTTATGATAGCGGGAATTGGTTCCAAAATAATTACTGCTGCTTGCGGAAACTGTAACCGGTTTAGGATAACCCATCGCATTCAATGCCATATCGAGGGAATAACAGCCGATATCTGCAATCGCACCTGCTCCAGCAATATCCTTGGAAATAAATGTTCCCCCAGGCATGCCTCTTCTCCGGCCTCCGCCAGTTTCTATATAATATACCTTTCCGAGCTGACCAGATTGCACAATATCCTGAATAATTCTCATATTCGGATCATAACGGGGTTGAAAGCCTATATTGAGCATGAAGCCAGTTTGCTTTGCAGTTTGGGCCATTTCTATCGCTTCATTTAAAGTAACAGACATGGGCTTTTCCAGCATGACGTTCTTCCCAGCCTTCAAAGCATCGATAGTGGTTTGATAATGGGCTACATTCGGTGTGCAGATGCTTACGCAATCCAAATCTAATTCCAATAACCTCCTATAGTCATCAAAAGGTTGTGCTGATGGAATATTCCAGAAGTCAATAAATTGTTTAGCCTTCCCAGGTATTACATCCGCAACCGCAACGATATCTACATCGGTTAGTTCTCGATATGCTTTCACATGCGAGCCAGCAATCCCCCCGCTGCCAATAATACCGATCTTCAATATTCTGCTCATACGTTTACCTCATCTCTATAAGATAATAATAAAGTAGCATAAGCCCCGCGATAATATTAGTTCAACATTCAGACAATCGCATTCATAAATTACGACATTACATAGGAAAAGGACTAACGTACATATTTAATTATATTTCTAGTGCTGCTAATTTTGTACAGAAACAAATAAAAAAAGAGATGGCGATCGCCACCCCATTAAGCTGCATTCGTGCCTATTCATTGAACATTGATTTTTTTAAAAGATTTCTCCTATCATATAGCACGCCCCCTAGCTTCCAATCTGAATTTCAGCAAATGTATCGTAGATACGGTTTCTCTTGGCCCTCTCTTCCGGACTGAGCTTTTGGGCATCTGCAATCTCATAGCCGCCAAAGGTATCATATAGCCGCGATGAGGGGTCGATTTCCACATAGGTGCACCAAGGCAGCCAGTGGTAGTGACTTTGCAGGACTTGGCTGGTAAAATTGCCGCTTTCATGCCCCAGTCCGGGCATGATATAGCCAATGCTGCCGTCTACATCATTGGACTGTCGGGTGTTCTTATCGATGAACTCGGCAAAATCGAGATAATGCTCGTCGCCTGTAATTACATACAGCCTGTAATAGGTATATGAACATGCGGCCATATACACATCGGCCCCCCCGCCGATAGTGATAATGCTCTGCCCGCTGATGGAATACTTGTTGAACGGATGCTTCGGCCAAGGGGTAGTCACAGGGAATGTCCACGCATAGGTCCAGGTTTCGGTATAATCGGCGGCGCCAATCGCGCCTTCCAGCCACTTCTTCTCACCGGTCAAATCATACAAGGCTAGGAAGCCGAACAAAGCGTAGATCCCGGCCTCTTTATCCATGATGTCCATGTTATCGCAGGTTCCGCCACGGTATTCCATGTTCAAGTAGGCATTATCGTAAGACCAATCTCCCGCCTGGATCGCAGCGGCTTTATATCTTTCATCACCCGACACCAGATAGAACTGCACCAAGAAACGAATCACACTGGGCGTGTTGGCCTTGGAGTCCATACGGATGGAGCAGTCGGTATTGTATGCACGGTAAAAACTGCCGTCTGTATTCTGAATGTTCACAATCCAATCGGCGGTCTTTCTGCAGAATTCCAGCCATGCCGGCCGCTCGTCGCCTATCTTGCGCATATAAAGGTGCGCATCCAGAATGGCCTCAATTCCGTCGGCAAGCATCCGGATATAATGAGGATACGGCTCAAACTCCTGGATGCCGGGATGGTAGCACATATGCGGCAAACCGGACTCGGTCATCGCCGTCCGTACCCAAAAGTCAATAATGTTGACGCCTTTTTCGAAGGCTTCGGGCACGTTTTCCTTGTCGCCGTAACGCAGCAGCTGGTAACCGATACCAGGCTGTTGTCCGACAAAGCCGAACTGAAAAGACACACTGGATACATCCATGTCGGGCAGTTGGCAGGAGAAAGGCAACCCGTACGAATCGCCGTACTGCTGCGTATATTGGGTGAGCATCTTCATGCAGTTGTGGAAATGGAGCCCATTATCTACATCGAATAACTTGTCGCGCATCCGGTCGTAGGTCATCCGCCAGATGTCTCTCATCATCAGTTGGAAGCTGCTATAGTGTCCGAAATTTACTGCCACAGCGTAGTTTTGCTCAAAACCGACCTCCACCGGGTGGCTCACGCGCTGGAAGAATTTGAACTCATCTTTGAAGTCAAGTCCCGCATACCTTCTTGCAGCAGGCATCTGACCGTCGCAGCCTGGGTATACATAATCGATAGACAAGCCGTCGACCGTCGTCTCGAAATCCTTGCGTACGGCAAAACCATAATACATATAGTTCATGCTTCTGCTTTCCGGCCTGCTCATGCCAACGGCTCCAATGGTAAATTTGGGATCTACATGATTTGCAGCCTGTGCAATATCCAGAGACCGCATGGTTACGTCTGACGTCCAACGCGATATTGCCGCCATTTCGCCCGATGCGACGTTTTGCATGGCAAACAAAGGCAGGGCACAAGCGGTTTCGAGCCGCCAGAAATACTCGCAATCCAGGTCTTTGCCAAAGGCATTCTCACGCGCAAATTCGTTTTGCTTATACCATACACCGGGGGCGAAGCAGTTATAGTCATGCGGATCATCCGAATCTGTCATGACCAAGGAGAGCTTGGTGGAAAAACCAAGGTCTCCTCCCGCCTTCAGCACCTTTACGTTTCTGCTTACCTTCAATCCGGCTCCAGTTGCCTCATAAGTATCTGTAAAGGAAAATTCAGATCCGGAGGGTACGGTTAATGTACCTTGGGCGGTGATGGTATCGCCGGAAGCAGAAATCTCGCAGTAAGCTTTGTCATAAAACTCGCTAAGGGCAACGGTTGTCTTTACCGTTACAAACATCGGACGTTTATTAAAATATAGAAGCTTTCCGCCCTTTTGTACCTCAACGCCGCCGTCCTGAAAGATAATAGCATAGTCGCCGCATACTAGCTTCATAGGTACATCCCCTTATTGGTTTTATTGATATATTGCTTCACTAGAAATTTCATTACATCGCCGGGTTGTTCTCTAACAAACTCTGGTTTATCTTTAAATACCATCCCGTACGGTGCCTCAGGTGTATAAGGTTCCCATTGCGGCATCTTCTCTCCAGTGGAGTCTTTCCCATTAGGGTCTCCGGAACGGATGAAGTTTGCCCAGTAGTTGCACATCTGACGGGCAAGATCATAATGTTTGCCGACAAATGGCCTCCAGCATTTGGCCAGAGTTTCAAAGAAGAACCAGAGATCCACCGAGTGGAAGGTTCCTGGGTTATCCCATCCGGGTATTTCCGCATCAAAATTGTAATAATAGAGCGGGATATTGGCTCCGGTATCCGCATTGGCCTGTGAGGCAATCCGGATTGCATATTCGAAACCGCTCACGGAAGCATTCTTCACTATTTCATCTATGTTTTCCGACTGTCCCTGGCAAAGTGCAACAAACTCTTCGGCATTCTCGCCAAACATATGGGCAGCCATTTGCCGGAATTCCTCCAGCGTCTTGACATTCGGAACACTGATAAATTCGGACGAAGTGTGCCCCCAAAGAACCGGTACCATTCGGCGCTTGTTTTCTAGGAATAGATCAAACGGGTTGCCCATGCAGAATACTTGATCAACAACGGTGCCCCAGAACCCAAACCCCTTATTATATTCCAGCATTTTGTCACGGAGATATTCTGCATCAAGTCTACGGGCTTCTGTAAGGGAGGAAGCTCCGATAAATTCAAAGAATTTCAGACCCTCTTGCTCAGCCTCCACCAGATTGTGCCGAATTCTCGGCATACGGCCTCCCGGGTAAAGCGGTGCTGAGACACCGCTCTGAACAATAGCTCTCTGAAAAAGACCTTCGTTCTGAGGCGAAGTGAGCTGGCTCATCACGCTTCCGCCGCCGGCAGATTGACCGCCAATCGTAATGTTGTCGGGATTACCGCCAAAAGCCGCGATATTGCGTTTGACCCATTGGGTAGCAAACTGCTGATCAAGGTGTCCGAAGTTTGCGGGAGCTTCCGGGGCTTCCGCCGTTATTTCCGGATGGCATAGAAATCCGAACACGTTCAGACGGTAGTTAATCGTTACCACCACGACGCCTCTGCGTGCAATGCGTTCGCCATCAAACTCCATCTCAGCCGTATGACCGACCTGCAGCCCGCCGCCGAAGTACCATACAAACACCGGCAGCTGCTCATCGGGAGTGTTAGCCGGGGTCCACACATTCAGGTAGAGGCAATCCTCGTCCATGGGGATGTCCGGGTCCACAGCCCATTCCCTGGTATAGATGTTATTTACATCGATCTTTTGTCTTACCTGCATGGAAACCGGCGCGAAATCGTATGCTTTCAACACACCTTCCCAATCTTTAGCAGGCTGTGGGGCACGCCAGCGATTTTCGCCCACGGGGGGCGCGGCAAATGGAATCCCTTTGAAACTTGTTATACGAGGGTCGGCCGCCGGCAGCCCTTGAACGATACCGTTTTCAACCTTCACAACTCTAAGCATACTTAATGCCCCTCTCTTCAATGATTTGTCTCTTTCATAAGGCGAATGACATTCCATGAAAGCTTTTGGGTCAAGGCTGTTACTTTACCGTTTTCCATTTTCGTTTCGAAATTTTTCGTGGGCTTTATCGCTTCCTGATTCTCGAAGCTATTCCCCTTTTCCAGGTCATCGGTGTACATCTCAATATGCTCGGCGAACCTATAACCATCAAAGCCCCGAACGTCCAGGTTAACCTCGATGTCATCCTCAATCCCCCGGTTGATGATAAAGATGTAGACCTCGCCCTTTTCCTCATTTTGTACTGCGGCCGCTTCAATAGCTTGAACATTTTCATAGGCATGGCACTGATTAGAACCTGTAAGGGCAAATTGCTCGGTGTTGAAGGTCGGTCCGTCGACCACGGGCAGGATCGAGATGCCGTCGCGGGCAAGCTTATTCATCTGGTAGTATGGATAATATGCGGCATTCTTCCACACATGTGCGCCGTTAAATGCCAGGGCGTTTCGAATTCCGCCGGTCATGCAGCCTATCTTGATCCGATCCGCATGACGCAGGAAAGTCAGAAGCACGGAAGACATGGCAAGGGCATTCAGCATTTGGTGGGAACCAAACCTTCGCTCGACATAATGCTCCGGGTCATATCTTGTAAAGACATTGTCTCTGGGAGCAAACTGGGCATAACTCTTGGTTACATCCTGCCAGCCTCTGCGTCCGAAGAGAACCTCGCCCTGCTTGCCAAAGCTGCAGCCGTATTCGTCGAAGGAGATGTACATTTTCTTAGGCGTACGCAGCTTGGTTTGCAGATAGTCACAAATGGCTATGGTCGTCTTGATATAGTTCTCAAATACGGAGGAAATGTTAAGATAATTGGCGATGTCGCCCTCCGGCGCGGAGTGGTAATGGTGCAGGGATACGTAGTCTACCGATTCGTAGCACTGCTCAAGCGCCGCCATTTCCCATTCGGGGAAATGCTTGTAATGGTCGGAGGTACCCGCAAAAACGGTTTCCGCCTTGTTGTCAATCCATTTGACCATTTTGGAAATCTCATGGGTCCGAATGCCGAAGCCAACCGGATCCTTTTCCCAGGAACCGATCTGCCAATGGCCGTCCATTTCATTCCCAAGATACCAGGTCTTGATGGGATAAGGCTCGGGGTGCCCGTACTTCTTGCGCAGGTCAGACCAATAGGTGCCGCCGATATGACGGGAATACTCTACCAAGTGTGCGGCGCTTTTGATACCTTCCGTACCGAGATTGAGAGTGTACATCGGTTCCGTATTGACACGTTTGGTCCACTCTATATACTCATCATGGCCGATTATATTCGGCTCAACCTGGAACCACGCCAGATCCAGCTGTGCCTTACGGTTTTCAACCGGTCCGATAGAATCCTTCCAGTCCCAGCCCGAAACCCAGTTACCTCCGGGAAAGCGAAGGGCTGGAAGATCAAATTCCTTGACAGCGTCTATTACATCCGTCCGAAAACCCATGTCATCTGCAGTTGAGTGCTTGGGATTATAGATCCCTCCGTATACCCAACTGCCGATCGGCTCGAGAAACGCACCAAACAGGCGTTTATCTACCCTACCTATCTTATAATCCGGCTGTACGGTCACTTTCGCCTTCTTTACCATTAAAGACCCTCATTTCTTGAATGAATTAGGCTTTGATTGCCCCTACCAGCATGCCTTTGACAAAGTGCTTTTGCAAAAAAGGAAATACACACATGATAGGGATCATCGTTACAATAATTGCGGCCATTTTCATACCTTCCGAAAACTTAACATCGGTTTGCACATTCGAAATATTCATCTGCTGACTGATCTGGGAATCGATAACAATAGACCGTAAAGCAAGCTGCAGGACAACAAGGTTGCCTTTCCTGATAAATATCATTGCATTAAACCATTCGTTCCAACGGTCCACGGCATAAAACAATAAGATTGTTGCAATGATAGGCATGGACAACGGCAATATGATATTAAACAGGATCCGCCATTCACCTGCTCCGTCAAGCTTAGCCGACTCCATTAGCGATATCGGTAACGACATGAAATAGTTCATCATAATGATCAAATAAAACGAATTCACTCCATAGGCCAGCACAACAGACCAAATGGTATTAATTAATTGCAGCTGCTTCATTAATAGGTACATGGGGACAATTCCGCCATGAAACAACAGAGTAACGACAACAAAATAAACGAAAAATCGCTTAAACGGAAAATCGGGGCGGCTTAGCCCATAAGCCATACTGGTCGTCAGAAACATGTTGAGCGGCAATCCGATAACAAGGAGCAGCAATGTAGTACGATAGCCCACCCATATGCGTCCGTCTTCAAACAAGGCCTTGAAATTTTCAAGTGTAATTTCCGTTGGTATTAACAACACCGTTCTTTTCAAATATTCCTGCTGCGTGGATAAAGAGATTGCAGTAACGTTGATAAACGGTAATATGATGGCGATAGCCAACAAGGTGAGAATAACCAACAAAACAATATCCAGCGATTGTATTTGATTATGACGATAAGCTTTCTTCGGTATGGATCTAATGTCCGCCATATTCACTTTCCTTTCCCATATTCGCATCCGATTTATGTCCGAACCGACTTTTTCCTGGACGGAAAAAGTCCTTCCGCACCAAGCCATTTACAAACCCGATCAGCGAATAGCAGCAGAGCAAAGTTGATTACAGACCGGAACAAACTTACTGCACTTGAGAAAGAGAAGTCGGCAGCAGACTGAAATGTAATTCGATAAATATACATATCCAGGATTTCACCGGCTTTAGCAGTTGCAGCATTACTGATATTAAAAATCTGATCAAATCCCGCATTCATCAGATTTCCCACAGATAAAATCAACATAACAACAATGGTACTTTGTATTCCTGGAAGGGTGATATACCACATCGTCTGCAAACGGCTTGCACCGTCGAGCTGAGCCGATTCATACTGTTCCGTATCAATCCCTGCAATAGCTGCCAGATAGATGATCATGACCCACCCCGACGACTTCCAGTTCTCAGTAATATATAACAAAGGCTGAAATATTTGAGTGGAGCCTAGAAAATTGACTGCTTCCCATCCCAACATTTTGATAATACCGTTTACCATACCTTGAGTATTTAAAGTATTAATCATAATGCTGGCAACGATAATCCAGGATAAGAAGTGGGGGAATGTATAAATCGTTTGTATAGCCTTTTTATATTTGTTCACACGCACCTCATTCAACATAAGAGCCAATATAATCGGAATGGGGAACTGAAATAGGATCCGTCCTGCGTTAATCCACAGTGTCTTCCAAATCGATTCAATAAAAGCGGGATCCCTAAAAACATAGATATAATTATCAAGCCCAATCCACGGACTGCCAAAAATTCCAAGATTAGCTTTATATGTTTTAAACGCCAATGTTAACCCATACATGGGAATATAAGCAAAGATGATATACCATATGACTCCCGGTAACAGCAGGAGGTAAACTTCCCTGGACCTTACTACGCGACTCAATAAAGATGAATGATTCGTTTCCAAGGCTGCCTTCTTCTTTTCCGCTACTAGATTCTCCATACAATCCCCCTTCTGCCAGAATGGATCTAAATGAAGTAGCTGGGCAAATCTAATCGGATCCACCGCAGCTACCCGAGGACAATGATTCGAAGTGTATTGGCTGACTATTTAGCCAATTTTGAGTTCAGTTCATCAAGAACCGGCTGGATGATTGACATCTTCGATTCCACCCATTTCTTCCAGTTTGCCTCTATATCCCCTTGCATAGTAACAAGATTAGCGTACTCTGTATTGTAATCGATTTGGGCTCTTCTTTTGCTTGGCGAATCGTAGGTGTATAGATCCCAGTTCACTTTTGTAAAAGTGTTTGGAGTGCCTTTTTTCGATTTTTCAGCATAAAGCTGCTTGGACAAATCCCTTAATCTTTGGTCGGTATTGGGATTGTCGAATGCGAAATCGTCAAACAGTATCGTGCTGCCTAGCAGATAACCATTGGAAGGATACTTTCCGTTTGCTCCGCCAAGCGGCTTGCCTTCTTTCACTTGATCGTAGAGCGATTTTACTTTGCCATTACTGTCATAAGTCCAGTCCACATCCTTTAACCCCATATTGGTAATTGTATTGCCCTCCGGAGTAGCGTTATAATCGAGCACATCCATATAACGCTCAAATTTTTCATTGGATATTTTCGGATTAAAGACAATAGTGCCCCAGAAATTAATCAGGTCTTCCTGGTGATAGTTTCCGTCTTCTCCCAGAATAATAGCCATATGGATGTTTTGATAAGAATCAAGCTTTGTATTAGATTGAAAATCATCAAAATATACCTGAAGAGCTGATGTCGGTGCCTGGAAGTAGGTTGCTCCTGCATTGCCTTTGACATTAAAGTAGGAGCCATGCTCTTCGTTTTTCACAGTGAAGAAGTCCTTGCTCAGGACACCGGATCGGTAGGCTTCAGAGAATACCTTAAGCCCTTTCAAAGTATCCTCAGAAGCCCCGCCCCATTTATACTTGCCGTCTTTGTCCTTGTAGAAGTTATTGTAATAAGTGCTGTTTCGTGCAACAAACAAGTCAACTGCATGATTCGTATTCTCGGCAAGCGGAATTAGTTTGTCGCCTACTTTTCCAGGATCTTTTTCCTTGAGCAGCTTACCATACTGAATAATCTCAGAGGTCGTGTATGCGGATTTGATAGGGAAACCCACAGCTTGAGCCCAATCTTTACGTATAAATAAGGCTGGATGATTCGACAATGGATCTCCTGGCAAGTTATTCATAAACCGTGCTCTTGGAATGAAATAAGTTCCGCCGAAGACCTTTTCCATCTGAGGCCCGAGTGACGTTTTGTCAAACACTTTGGCTACATTAGGCCAACGGGTTTTCCAGTTGTCAGGAAGCTTTTTGATAAGTCCCTGATCGACGAAAGCGGCGGCATCCGCATGAATATAGTTATATACGGCAATATCCGGCATGTCGCCAGAGTTGATCCATATGCGGAGTCTTTCGTTCCAGTTATCCCAGTTCAGGGCCGTCATATCCAACTCGTAATTGAACTTATCGGAATAATACTTGGCAAGGGCATCGCCATTGGTGTAATTAAACCCTTCGATTCCTTGTACGGACGCCATTGTTAGTTTGACACGCTTGGAACTGTCGCTGCTCTTTGGATCAGGCTGATTGCCTGAGTCACTGCTGCATGCTGCAATAGTAAGGATCATGGATACGGCCGTTCCAAAACATACTAATTTCCTTAACATGGTCATGCTTCATCCTCCCTTATATTAAGTCCCTTGTTCAAACCCGCAATCGAATCGGCAACACGTTTTCCTTGGACTTTGCTTCAAAAGTAATCGCTTTCATAGATAAATTTTAGCAAGTGCAAGGAAACCGCGATATGCATTGGATTAGGTTGAAATAGGATTATATTCGGAATATTGCGAATATTCTCTGATCTTCTATATAATAAAGGCATATTATTCTGGCTTTCATTAATTTATTTGAAGGAGTTTATCTATGATGAGGTTTGGTAAGTTCAAGTCAATTCGGGGCCGGATTATAGGAAGCACACTTCTATTTCTAATCTCCATGGGAGTTTTAATCATCATATACAATATGGGGTTCGAATCCATCATTGAGCGCCGGGCTTATCAGACCTTTGAACTCCTGTCCGATGAGATGGACCGGAGACTTGTTATGGCTATCAATGAAATCGACAGAGCCGCCAAGCGGGTGTCTTACTCTACGGCTGTTCAGCAGTTCCTGTTAACGGATGAACCATCCGAATTTTTTAAATTGAAGACTTCAGCTACCGAGGTTCTATATGACTCCACTTACGGTAGCAAAAATATAAAAAGCATTGTCCTTACATCCCGAAATAGGAATAACTTTTATATTAGCGATATTTTCCGTGAGATTCGAGAAAAGGCGATGGCGGAAAACGGACTGGCTCAAGATATAACACTCCGCAATCCGATCGTTAGCAACGTATTCTTCGATAATAACGGCGGCAATAACGGACCCTTCTTTCTGTACATTCTTCCTGTCCGTTCCATATTAGAAGGATATAGCGAGAAAAAAAATATAGCATTATGTACAGTCGTAGTCGATTTGAAATCATTTACAGGAGAACTTAGCACCGGAATATCCAGCGATGGTCTAACTGCACTCATATTTGAAGATAAAATCATAAATTCTAGCAGGGAAATGAATGAAGTAGAGAAGTCTATATTGCTAAACGCTAAAGAGGGCCGGGGCAAGGCGGACGTCAATGGAGAAAAATTTCTCACCAGCTCCGTATCGGTACCCGAATTCGGATGGCGTTTTGTTTCACTGGCCACGAGACATTCCCTGATTGGCGATCTGATTCCTATAAGAAGTATCGGTATCTTTATTATTCTTGTTGCCGGACTTCTGCTTTTTTTCCAGATGCAGCTTGTGCTCCGTTCCGTGACCAATCCTATAGATCAGATTATCAATGATATGAGAAATCTTACTTTGCGGAAAGATGTAACCAGGGTACGTGTACCGAAAACGGTCGAACTTGCCAGACTTGCCGAGGATATCAATGAAATGCTGGAGCGAATTGATATTTCCCAAAAAGAGATTAGGAAATCCCAGCAGAATTTGTACCAATCCATGATTGCCCAGCAAAAGGCCGAATTGCTCTCATACAGAAGCCAAATAAATCCACACTTTCTTTTTAATACCTTGGAGTGTGTACGAAGCATGGCCCAAGTCTATGGTGTCAGAAGTATTGAAGATATCTGCATATCCATGGCCAGCATGTTCCGTTATTCGGTAAGCACTGGAACTATCGTGACCCTGCAAGACGAAATAAAACACACCTGCGATTATGTGAAGGTAATGAGCCAGCGTTTTCCGGGGAAATACACAATAAAGCTGGATATTCAGGATGAGGCAATGAACCATCCTATGCATGCCATGTTTCTCCAGCCTATCGTTGAAAACTCCATTAAACATGGATTTGCTGAAAAAAAACCACCCTGCATCATAAGAATATCAGGCCGGCTTCAAGAAGATGGATCCCTTTTATTGAACATTGCCGATAATGGTGCCGGCATCTCCGGTGATGAGCTCCGAAAAATAAATAACTTTACCCAGCCAATAAACGATAATACCTCACACGGAGAAACGAGTATAGGTCTTTATAATATCCAGCAGCGTCTAAAGAACAGCTATGGTGACCAATATCGCTTTGAGGTCCGCTCTGTTAAGGGTCACTACGCCAAAGTCATCATCCGCGTGCCTAAAGCGCTCACATTACTAAGCCCGAATTTTACTCTTCCAACGCACTGAAGTTTTTATTGATGATGGCAGCATGCTGAATTTTTCGGTACTTACTGGGAGTAAATCCGAAAAACCGTTTGAATATCCTTCCAAAATATCCATAGTCTGAATAACCTACCTTGTCCGCCACTTGTTGTACAGGTGCTTCGTTTTCCACAAGAAGGTGTGCCGCTCTCTTCATTCTGATCGCAGTCAAAAAGCCTGTAAGTGTAACCCCTGTTTGCTTCTTGAAAAGCTCGCATAAGTATGTTTCGGATAAATAGAATCGTTCAGAGATCTCACTAAGTGAAAGCTCATTTTGATAATTTCTGCTAAGGTATACCTGGATCGCCGATACTATAGCGTTTGCAGAATAATCAATTTCCAGTTGAGCAGCACAGACAGCTTCAGATAACATATTATCGAAATCTTCAAAACCTGGACGCTGCACACTTATTCCTAAGCTTACCCCGCACGCGGCAGCAGATATCCTCCATTGATTGAAAAGGGGCTCCAGACTCTGCTTTGATGAAAGCAGGTAAAGGCGTGTTCCATCACTAAGCAAAAATTGTTCAACATAGATGTCCTTCTTATGGGGCAGGCTGTAATCTTTGGAATCGGCAACTGCAACGTAACAATGATTATGGATTGCAGCAGCTACAAGCACCTCTCTTTGTTTATTACTCATGAGTTTGCCTGTTTGAAAAACCTCCATCAGGACTGGGTGTTTGCCGGAATTAAGTTTTTTTCTTAGCCTATCCGCCACTGTCCCTACTTCATCCCGGTCAAGAGGTTTAAGAATATAGTGAAATACATCATATTGCAAAGCCCCGCGGGCTACCTCGAAATCGCTATAAGCGCTTACGATCACAAACTCAGAATGAATTCCTTTTTCTCTGGATTC
Source organism: Paenibacillus vulneris (assembly GCF_039543185.1). Taxonomy (NCBI): domain Bacteria; kingdom Bacillati; phylum Bacillota; class Bacilli; order Caryophanales; family Paenibacillaceae; genus Paenibacillus; species Paenibacillus vulneris. The sequence goes on from NZ_BAABJG010000015.1 coordinate 367,405, forward strand.
CTTGACCAGATCAAGTCCGGTCATTCCCGGCATTCGTATATCGGTAAATACTATATCTGGCTGAATTCGTGTAAGGCTATCCAATGCCTGCCGCGGATCTAAAAAGGTTTCGATGACTTCAAATCCCTCCTTATTCCAATCGATAATATTTTTGATTCCTGTCAAAGCCCAGGGTTCGTCGTCTACAAAGATAACTCTAAGCAATGCAAACCCTCCCTTATTTCGAAATGCGACGGTTATGAAAAAAACTCTTACCTTTGGCAGATATTGTGTTTTATCCATAACACATCACCCAAAGATAAGAGCCTCATTAAGGAAAATCATACCATAAATACGGATGTAAAATCAAAATTGACTTTACTGTAGCCGAGGTGAAAAGAAGGATATTGAGCCTGTGGACATCCCCTGCTCTATCCATTGCTGAATGATCGAATGGTTGTCAAAAACGAGATAACCATGTTCATCATGTTTCTGACTTAAAGGTCTTGCCCAACTCCTGATCTAGGCCAAAGTAGTGGCGAAAGTTGTAAATGAGCGGGTTCCATGCAGTTGGATTAATATGCTGCTCATTTAGCATAATCGCTTCGTGAGCATGGACTTTTTGTGCCTCTACCTCGATGATGGTAAATCCGTCTGTATTGTAGAGGTTAACGACTTTGGCCTCAATTTGCAAAGGACACTCCTCCACGCGTTGTGGTCGCACTACATCTGAAGCAAGCGGTGTGAAACTACCGGCTGAAAATTTGTCGTGCTCAAACCGGTACAGTTCCTGCTTGTAGTCTGGTACCGGGTTTGCGCCGGTTAATCTGGCTAGCCTCTCAACTTGTTCCCAGTGGGAAGCATCTGGCAGGTTGACAACGCATTCCCCGCAGCGGAGCAAATTGGCCGCCCCTTTCCCACCTTCACCAAGCCCAAGAACGATGCGGTTCCTCAGTGCCCAGGCTGATGACATGGGTGTGAGATTTGTCGTCCCGTCCTCATTCAAAGTTGAAAGCAATACGACTGGAGTACCAAAATACAATATTTTTGGTTGAATGGCCCGAATTGCTGTTTTTATTTGTTTATTCATTTTACTCACCTCAACGAGCATTATAGCCGGAAAACCATTCGACATTCATCGAATGATGAATGTTATGTGTTAGTTGAAGTGATTTGCTTGTCATAGTTTCGGGCAAAATTCGTCAGCCAAGCCATTTAAACCCGCGTCCGTTACGTGGATTGCACGTCCGCCGGGAATACGGGCAATCCATCCGAGTTCAAACAATCTGTTGGTCATTGCAGCGCCAAGACTACCGGCAATGTGGTGCCTTCTTTCACTCCAATCTAAACATTGCCTGGCAAAATGGCGACGCTCTTTTTTTACATTATCTACATCGATGCCGAAGTTCCTGAATCGCTCATAACCCCGTTCGCTAACGACAAAGTCTCGACCTGATCGGTCAATCATTCCTAAAGCAAGCAATTGATCCGTCAGCCTAACACCCACTTCTCCCGCGATGTGGTCGTAACAAGTACGGGCATACCGCAGCACTTTTAAGCGATCGTATTCCTTGAGTGACTGGCTCGGCTTTTGCGTTGCGATAGCATTGAGAGCTTCAAGTGCATAGGCAACTTCGGGTCCGGCCAACCGATAATAGCGGTGTCGGCCGCATGTTTCCATGGAGAGCAGTCCACCCTCGACCAATTTAGCCAGATGCGAGCTTGCCGTTTGTGGCGTAATACGCGCGATACGCGCCAACTCGCTTGCCGGAAGAGCTTTACCTCCTAACATTTCTGAAAGCATCGTGACCCGCGAAGCGTCACCGATGAGCGCTGCCACTTCGACGATATTCGGTTTTGCCACCATCGTTTCCCCTCCTGTTCGATTAACATGTTGTGTGAATATCGTACCACAATTACAATTCGATGGCGGACGAAGTTTCAAGTAAAGTATTCCAGCATTGCGGCTCGGTGTTCGGAAGCAAAAGTTCCTTCTTTACCCAGCGGCAACGATCAGTCGGGTCTCTAAAGTTCCCCCGGTTAAAAACAAAATGCCGCTTAAGGCAAGCGGCTTAAAATAGATTGGTTTATTAGATTAGTACCTGACACCTTGTCAAGCTACCTAGCCTCCTATCGAAGCCCTTAAGGTTTATCCGCACTATTCTTTGGTTTTACGTTTAGGCCTTGTGAGTTCAAAACTATGCCTTACCATGTCATGAAGATCATCTTCCGGAAGTCCTTCATCCAGAATCACTGTATTCCAGTGCTCTTTATTCATATGGTACCCTGGCTTGACTTCCTTAAATGCTTGTCGAAGAAAATCGGATCGTTCAGGATCACATTTAAGGTTAACGCAAAGATGTTCATCTCGGTTGAAAATCAAGGCGAATAACTTCTTGTTTTCTTTATGGCGTATAGCCGTCCATCCTTCTCCGAAGGGGTGATCTTCATAAGACCCTGGATAGGATAAACAGTATTCTACGATCTCCTCTATTTTCATTCTAGACTACTCCTGCCTGCGATGTCTTTCATTGATCTTGTTTCTTGCACACCATGCTGAAATCTCATCCAATCGTTGTTTCATTTTCGCCTCAGGGACAATTCCAATTGGCAAGTTGTTTTTTAGAAATAATCCGAGAAATATGGTGTTTGTTGTTCAATCGCATCTTCAAGCATATCTAACGTCTCAGAGGTGCATGTGATCCGTCCGATTTTACTCAAATAATCCGGACGTTTGTATCCAAGCAGCATAGTTGTCAAAGTTTGAATATCAATTCTGGAGCTGCTGTGCTCTAGTGTACGATTGATTTCTCCTTTTCCTGAGGGGGAGATCCGTAGTGCGAAAGTTCCTTGGTTCCATGTCAGAAGGGGGTCTTCCAGCTTAAAGATCCATTCTCTTTTCTCGGTATCCGGCTTAAACGGATATTGTTCAATAAACTGCACAACATCAACAATACGTGCCATGTAATAGGGTGAGATGGTTTCTTTTATATCTGCATCTTCAAGTAAGAACGCTAAAGGTTCATCTGTGTGTGTGTGACCAATGACTTTTGTTATCATCGAAAAATGAGCACTAATAAAGTTCCAAAGTCCGATGCGGGCTTCTTCATGAAGAAAGATCATATCTTTGATATGAAATACTTCATCTTCAATCCAATAAAGAATATAGCCATCAGGTTCGTGCTTTTCGTTGTAGTAAATCGCAGCCATTAAGTCGTCTGAATCCCAAAGCCAATATTCATTCCATGCTAATTCATTCCGCAGCATCGCCCCATGAGTTCGTAATGCAAATCGTTTGTAGGCTTGTTTAACCTCATCACTGTCAGCGGTAGCTCTTTCAACATCCCCGGAAACTTGTTTCATTTTAGGTAATTGATAATCGTGAACTTCAAAAGTAATCTTGTCGCTTATAATTTCCCACCCTTTTCTACGATAATATGGAATGGAATAGGGGTACAAGTAAGAAATGGATTGTTTTCTTTCTTTCATCTTTTCTAGTGCTTGATAAATTAGCTTATTCATGAGACCTTGACCGGAATATTCAGGAAAAGTCCCGACGCTTGTCAACCCGCCCATTTCATATGTTTTGTTGAATATCCTAACCTGAAAGGGGTAAACAGCCAATTGAGAAACCAACTTTTCTTTGTCAAACCATCCCCAGACATCGGCTTGCTGTAGTATAGGTGAATAGGCTTGAATCATCTCTTCCTCTTCCCAACCAATTTGGTATAGATCTTTACGAGTCACTTGAAAAACATATTTAAGTAATTGACTATACTGTTCCAAATGCTCAATTCCCAATTTCTTCATTTTCAGTTCTTTCTTTCGACTCATACAAAATCCCGCTTTCTTAATATTTATTGCAAGGGAAGGTACGACAATGTATACCCTATCCTCGAGGATAATTATAAAGATGGCGAACAAATGCCTGATGTTTCCTAATGCTTGTATAATTCCATTATAACCCATTACATACCGAATGATAATAAAACTGCCCTTAATTAATAATGGACAATAGCCACCCTTTAAAGCAAGATAAAGCCCAGTATAAAGAAAGCCCGTTCCATAAAGGAACGAGCCTGCTACATTTATGTTCAAGCACGACGACAAATTATGTTCAACTCGACGACAAAATTTATTACAACTCACAGTCACGATAACGCTTGAAAGGACTGCAACTAGGGGAGCAGTTACCATTTTAAATCGTCCGTCTTCTGGTTAATAGCCATCCGGCCAATAAGAAAAGAATACTAAGACCTATAGCAAGCATGAATCCTTGCAATAGTGATTGATTGAATAGCAGCGCTTTGAAGAAATCTGCTACATAGCCTCGTAAAAAAGCGATTGATGTGCCGACCGATATCGCTGCAATCAGGATGGCCCACAGAAGCCAGCCGATATAATGCCACATTCCCGAGAATAACAGATTCACTATGGATAGGAGCAGCATGTAAATCCCGAATTGGTAAATGGCCATTCCAATAATCCCGAATTGATCCCAATGAAAAACCTCTAGGATATTAATGTAATTGTTCGCACGGATATAGGTTAGACTTATTTCAAGCTGAAGCCACAGTGAATTGAATAGCGCGTTAACCGCTGCCCAAAAGGAATAAATAGCAAGCAGGCCAATGAAATATTCTGTACGTGTAGCCCCGATGTTTATGATCCGTTTAAAATAGATGAGCGGAAGCACGGTGGCCGCAAGAATAAGGTATAACGTAAACACATTACCGACGGAAACATGGTGGTTTCTGTCGCTTCCCATAGTCAGGTCCAGTATGACACTAGTGACAATTCCTATTCCCATTAGCCCGAGGACAATAAGTAAATAAATTCGAAGTTGCAAGTAGGACGCCTTCATTTGAACTTTTACCTTATTCAAAACCTTTGCCCCCTTCGACCAGATAAGCAAAAAGTTTCTGTAACGGTATACCGTCCATTGTAATTCCTAGCTTGTCTGCCTCTATTTTGTCCGATTCACTAAGAGTATCGTAGATAGCCATGAGCATACCATGACCATAAGATTCTTGATAAATGACTCGTTTACCCCGGGTGAACGCTCTGAGTGCCTCACTATTCCCTCTTAGTAAAAGAGAACGGTTTTGAAGATGATCTACACTATCTTTTAACAAAATACTCCCCGCTTCAAGTATAAATACTTGTTCGACAACCTTGGCGATCTCATCAATCAGATGCGTGGATATAACAATCGTACGGGGGTGGTTAGCGTAATCTTCCATAAGTGCACTGTAAAATTTTTCACGCATGAGCGCATCAAGGCCTAGTACGGGCTCGTCGTAAATCGTCAGCGATGCTCGGCTCGCTAAACCTATGATGTTGCCAACGACCGACTCCATTCCTCTGGAAAGCTTCCGAATTTTCATTGATGGATCCAGCCGAAACAGTTTGAGCATATCATTGGCAAACGCCCCATCCCAGTTTGGATGAAATGCCGAAGCCATATCCAATATCTCAATGACCTTGGCGTCGCTGAAAAACAGATTTTTCTCCCGAACATAGCAAGCTTCTTTAGGCGTATCCCCCCGGTTTAGCAGTAATCCGGCAACCTGAATTTCCCCGCTATCAGGAAAAAAGCTTCCGGTTATCATATTGAGCAGTGTCGTCTTGCCAGCGCCGTTGCGCCCGAGCAGCCCATATATTGTGTTTTCTTCCAGCTGCAGTTCTAGGTTGCTTATCACTTTGGTATTCCCGTAGCTTTTGCATATATTCGTGCATTTCAGAATAGTGCTCACTCGCTCACCCCCGTTTCATTTGTTTTATCATTTCTATCACATCATCGTTCGTCAGTCCCAGCTTTTCAGCCTCATCAAGCAGCTTCAGCACTAGCTCATTAAAAAAACGATCTCGTCTCTTTCTCATAATAATCTTTTTGGCGTCCGGGGAAACAAACATACCTAGTCCCCTTTTTTTGTATAAAATGCCTTCACTAACTAATAGAGCAATCCCTTTCACTGCGGTTGCGGGATTAATCTGAAACGTTCGTGTGAACTGCGCTATAGAGATAATTTGATCATCTTCGCGGTAGGTACCGTTTAGAATATCATCTTCAATCATTATGGCAACTTGCTGAAATATCGGTTGCCTATCCTCAAAGTTAATAGTCATTTTATCTCCCTACCTGTATGTTAGTACTGCGATACACTATAATCCTAATGAATTCCAATGTCAATCTTTCATTCACACAGAACTCTGGTGTTATGTGAACCGCAGTTAACCCGGCCTACATAGTAAATCAGGAGTTAAATGAGGTGCTCATTGCATAATATCCGTTACTGTCCGTTCTATTGTTAAATGCTAGATGATTTAGCTGATTGCATACGCTCCACCAAGCGTGACGGCCACCAGTTTGCCTTACCAAGAAGCGTCATAATAGAGGGAAGAATCATGATCCTGACCACTATGGCGTCAAGCAGGACGGCAACGGTAAGTCCAAATCCCATTTCTTTCAATTCCAGATAAGGAACGAACATGAAGCTTACGAATACGGATACCATGACAACAGCTGCACTTGTTACAACCGTAGCCGAGCCTGTAATCCCTTCAAATACTGCTTCTTGGGTAGATAACCCACGCAGGGTAGCTTCCCTGATTCGGCTTACTACGAAAACCTGATAGTCCATTGAAAGCCCAAATAAAATGACGAACAGAATGAGCGGTATTCGCGAGCTGACAAAGCCGCCCCCTGCCAAGCCGAGTATTTCTATCCAGTTGTACTGGAATACCATGACTAGAGCTCCAAGCGTTGCCAAAGCGGAAAGGATATTCAGCAAAATTCCGATGAATCCTATCACGACAGATCGAAATGCGAAAACTAGAATGAAAAAGCTCAACATGAGAACAAACAGCGCAACCAAAGGGAGCTTGGCGATTTGATGAGTCACGGTATCTACCGATCTGGCTGTTTCTCCGGTTATAGCGTATTCAACACCGGCGATAGACCCGATCATTTCCGGTACCAATCCGTTCCTAAGCTGCTCCAATGAATTGGCAGCCTCCTGGGAACTGGACCCAAATGGAATCGGTAATTCAAGGGTGCTGACCGTTTTGTCTGCAGAAGTTTGGATCCTTGGAGTATCGCCAACTGCGAACAGGGGGTTATTATGCAAACTTTGCGACATTCGCTTCAGAGCAGTTACAACTTCAGCGGAATGAGCCGAATCACTGAGAACAGCAATCACATGCGATACTCCCTCATCAGGAAACGCCTTTGTCAGACGTTCATATGCCGACATGGCCGGCATTGACCTTGGAAACGTTTCTTTCCCTTCTACTTTTAACTGTAAGTCCAACACCGGAACTGCAATAACAACCATAGCCAGGGTTGCCAAGAGGAACGTGAGCCATGGGCGATTCATCATAACTTTCAGCATACGCGATAACATAGGGGCTGCGGCAGATGATTGAGCCTTTCGTTTGTAAGCCCGGTTATCTACCTTCGTTCCAAGTTTGGCCAATAGCGCCGGGAGTACCGTCAACGAACTCATCATGGCAATTAAAACGACAATAATGGACCCAGTAGCAATGGAGGAAAAAATCACATCGTCCGCAACATATAAACCTAACAGCGAAACGAGCACTGCAAACCCGGAAACTAGGATCGCTCTTCCTGAGGTTGACGCAGCGAGCTCCACCGCGGCTGCATGACTAATTTGTCCGTTGGCGCGTTCCCGCTCTTCACGTACCCTTTTGAGAAAAAACAATGAATAATCAACACCAACCGCCAAGCCTATCATTAGAACTACGTTGGTGACTGCACCACCCGCATCTGGGAACACATAGGTAGCGACTTTGTAACCAAAGAAGCTATTATGGAAGTTAAGGCTAGTATTAGCGGCACTACCGCAGCGAGGAACCTTCCGAATACAAGGTACAAAATGATAAGTGTGATCGGTAAAGTTATCATCTCCGCACGCTTAAGCCCTCCTCCCAGCATCTCTTCATTACCTTTTGAAATGGAGGCGTCCCCCGTTTGTTCTATTTGCACGTTCGGGTATTCGGCTTGCACAGCATGGGTCAGATCCCGTAACGATTGTACATAATCCCTCGCTTTGTAGTCTTTTTTCAATGTGACCTTTATCATGAGTGCTTTTCCATCTGCCGAACCAATAGGTTTATCTACTTTCTCGACTGCTTCGTGAACAGACATCTTCTTAGAAATAAGCCCAGCTGCATCCGTTACGTGACGGGTCAGCTCTCCATTTGGAGAAGTAATTAGGATCTTCTCAATAGAAGGCGGATCTAACTGACCGGCCGCAATAATTGCCTCCGCTCGTCCGGCTTCCCCTACCCAGAAATCTTCATTTTCCGTCTTATTTACTCCCGAAACGTTGCCCGCAGCAATGCACAGAGCGACGAACAGGACCCAACCTATTATGGAGTACCATGGATGTTTTGCGCTCCATTTGGCCATGGTTACAATAAAAGATTTTTTTTTCATGATATAGCCTCCTCTTGGAACATCAGCTCCTATATTTTCCGATCCCACTAACTATGTAATCATAAAACAACTAGTCATACCGGTATGTTAGTCATGTAACATACTATAATACTTTGCGATTTCAGTTGTCAACACGATTATGCAAAACACCCTTTCATCGAGCGTTCGTGTTGCTTGCAAACGAAGAAACCGTCAGATTATCTCAGACGGTTGGTTTTTGATGCTATTAAGGTGGATGACTCCGATTCAATATTAGGTGTTTCTCATTTAATTGAGCACTTACGCTCTACTTCAAAGATCATTAAAAAGAGTTGTCCTAGCAGCAGCTCCACAAGCATGTCCCTGCCGGGGCACCCCTTTTATTAACGGATAATGCATCATGATCCTATCATTTTCATTGCCTCACATTCTTGCATATGGTAATATCTGCTAGGAAATTGGAACCAATACAAGGAGGCACTACAATGAAACTTAGAAAAACTATCATTACTATAGCACTATTAACTTTACCATTCTCCTCTATCGCAAACGCACATCCGGGCAGGACGGATGCTAATGGCGGGCATACTTGCCGAACCAACTGTGCAAAGTGGGGGTTAAAAGATGGCGAGTACCATTACCATAATGGTGGCGGAGGTTCTTCAAGTTCAAGTTCAAGCTCAGCTTCAGATTCACCAAAGGCTGTGACACCAGCTAAGGAAACCGTTCCGTCAGGCGCTGTAAAGGTTAACTTACCTTCCTACAAAGTTAATGTTAACGGACAACTAGTTTCAAACTCATCTTCCAAGTATCCGGTTTTTGAGTATAAGAATATTACATACTTCCCCATGACCTGGAACTATACTCAGGCTTTAGGACTAGAAACTAAATGGGATGCGGATGTTGGCTTTGTCATTAGAAAATCTGATAATAAAGCAACTAAGTTAACAGCAGAAAACGGTACACCTGACTCAAAACTTTATGCTAAACTCCCTGATTTTAGTGTTTATGTAAATGATTCCTGGATTGATAATTCGACTGAAGAATATCCTTTGCTGGTTTTAAATGATGTGACTTATTTCCCTATGACGTGGAAATTTGCAGTCGAGGAGCTAGGGCTGACAACTAAATTTGAAAATAATACTTTCTATATTTCCAAGTAAGGTTAAAGAGCCATCTGTTGGCCGCCAATGCTACCCTCCTCCCTGCTCTTTCGTTCCAGCATTTAAGATGAATACGCCGCTATATCATAACCGGAATCGATCGGGGAGTAATATTGGGGTCAAGCTGACAAGTGACGATACGAACTTAGCCATCTTAACGACCAAGTTCATTCAAATACAATGGAAACAAAACTTGGGTATCGACATTGAAGTTGAACCATTACCATTCGCACAGCGCGTGAAAAACATGCAGGAAAACAACTTCGAAGCTATGATTGCCTTATGGGGTGCCGACTACAATGATCCGATGACGTTTTTAGACATGTGGGTATCTGATAACGAATCTTTCAACTATATGCAATACAATAGCAAAGCCTATGACGACCTAGTGAAAGCTGCAGACAAAGAAGTCGATTTAGCGAAACGCTCCGAGTTGCTTGTCGATGCCGAGAAGCAATTGATGGCGGATATGCCAATGGCTCCGCTCTACTACCGTACAAGAACCTTTGTGAAAAGAACGAGCATTCATGGATTAATTATGCCGAGCATGTCCAAAGAGTGGGAATTAAAATGGGTTTCTATTCATTAACGTGAGGTCCTGTGGAAATTGCCTGGAACTCTATGGTCCGAAAGTGCATATTTTCAAACCTGCAGACTAGCTCTCAGGAGATTGTAAAACAAAAGAGCCTTGGGACACCAAGGCTTAGTTCGTTGCTTGGGAAGGGCTGGCTTTGCCGTGAACGAAGCCGCGAATCACGGATACACCTAATACAGCAGCTAGGGTAACGAGATACATCACATGAACCGCAGAATTGCTGGTGTCCGTACCCAAGTAATATCCGTGAATGAAGGCCATGAAAAATGACGGATATGCCATTAAGTGAAGAACGAACCAGACCGACTTTTTCAGCTTATTGCGGAGGTCCGTTGTGAAGATCACAATCAGCATAAGGTAACCGGAAATCGTGCCGAGCCCATTCAAAATCGGGTGTTGCTTCGATGTAAAAGGAACCAATACTTCTATCCATGTATACGGCATATATGCATCGATCACTGTAATAATGCCATGCAGCGAACCGATTCCAGCGCCTGCTAGCGTAAAGAAGTTATGCAGCTTGTACATATTTTTTTTCCAAGTTACAGGTAAGATTGGCATGCTATAGGATATCCCGAGACACATCCCGATAGCAAGAAACAAATAAGATACGATACCTAATGAGCGAATAATCTGCCAGATTGGTAAGTTAACGATAGTTTGCAGCATAGTGATTCCTCCTATCCCTTCTGAATTTAAACCGTTAAATGAATTTCATCCGTATCGACTGTCTTCCACAATTCACTTTTCCCATAAAAATGGCTCTGGTAGTCTTCCGTAAACACCAGCGCCTCGTAACCGGGGGCACGTGCCAAGAGCATCTGCGTTCCTTCCTCTCTGCCTAGAATGCAAATGGTTTTGGACCAGATTTCGCATTCAACCGGGTCTTGCCCTATGACCGTACATTGCACCGTATCGCTCGTACTCGGCCGCATCGTGCGCGGATCGATGAGATGATGCTGAGCTCCTTGGCTGTTGGTCCATTGTCTGCCTAAAGTACTGGAGGTCGCGACTGCCAAATTGTTGCGGTTAATTACGCCAAGCTCTTTCTTGGGATTCCAGGGATCTTCGATCCCGATAGACCACTGGTGCGTTCTTTCTTCACTAGAGTTCCATGCAATAAGATCTCCTCCCGCGTTTATGAGGCCTTTTTCTACGAAACGCTTATTCCGAAGATAAGAAGCGAAGCGTTTAACCGACCAGCTTTTGACGATTCCGCCGAGATCCAGATGTAAGCCCGCCGGCAGGAGTACGGATTTCATCTTAATATCCAGAGCGATTAATGGATAAGCTTGGGCCTTATAGCGGTCGCGGAACGGACTTGAATCCACTCTATCTATGTTGAGCAGCTCGAAAGATTCACAATAGCCCGCTTCTATCAACGCCTGCAATACGAAGGGTTCGAATATGTGATCTGTCTTGACGCGGTACAGCTCTGCAAGCTGCAAGACTTCTAGCATGGGGTCCGATACCAAGCACGTTTTGCCGGCCGACCGATTCAGATAACTCAACTCGCTATTCGCCCGAAATCGATTGAAGCACTGTTCAACTGTCTCAAACCAGTTTTTTGCAAGGAGGATCAAATTCTCTACCTCATTTTCCGCAGCTTGGAACTTAACCTCGATCCAGGTATTCATGGCGCGGAAGCTACATTCATATTGACCAAGCGTATTAAATTGGGTAACGTTCATGGACGACATCATGTATCCCTCTTTTCAATAATGACATGCAGGCCGGCGATTACGATCTTCCAGTCTTTGAGCGGGAGAACGTGTCCGAGTTGTGGCTCGAGCGCCTCTCCGTGTTACCGGATAAATCGTTTTGGTTATTCTTGGTGCTCGGGTTGGTTAAACTTGAAGAACCAGGCGTATCGCTAGAGCCGGACATTGCTTGACTAGCCCAACGATCCATATAATCTTCTGACCCGGCATTCGCTGAGATCTTTGGGTCCGTGGTGCTGTTTTTGGCAGCTGTTGTCGCTTGCTCGAATGCTGAGCTTGCTTTCACCTCATGGAAGAGAAAAGCTGCAATGACCGAAGCCACCATACCAACCTGCCATTTAAACCATTTGGATTGTTTCATGTTAGCCAATACCTCCTATGTTTTATCTCGGTGAGAGAATTTTTGTGATCATAAATAATAAATTTCATTATGCCTCCTCTCTCTGAAATACTCATGAAAGTTTCCTTAACGTTTACTGAGAAAATACAATATGACCACAAAAGAAAGAGACCCCGTCAGTTACGACAAGGTCTTTCCGTTTGACAAAAGCTTAAACCCATAAATTCACATGCAATTATTCATTCCCGTTCAAATGATAGATTAGTTGCACTACGCCAGAGGAGAACGTTCTAGTATCCACTAATTTTAGATTCAACCTCTGTTTTATTTCATTAAACAACGGTTTTCCTTCTCCCAATATAACGGGGTGAACAGATAATCTAAATACATCAACAAGTCCTAAATTGATAAAAGTTGTAATAAGACTTGCCCCGCCATATAGCCAAATGTCTTTGCCAGGCTTACTCTTTAATTTATTTACTTCTTCGAGAATATTATCATTTATATATATTGCTTTATGATCTGTCCCTTTTTTTGTCCGGGAGAACACATACTTCTCTTTACTATGAACTAAGTCCCATATTTCTCCTTCGACATCAGTTTGTTCCGTTCCTGGAGTATACTGTCCCCATAAATCATAGCTTTTTCTTCCATAAAAAATAGTATCTATTTGATTTAAGAAATTAGTAAACCCCAGCTCAGAGTCCATAATACACCAATCTACTTCCCCATTCTTCCCTTCAATAAAACCATCTAAAGTAACTGCTAAATCTAAAATTATTCTTCGTTTCATGATATTTTACTCCTTTTCGTTAATATACCCCTCATTATAAACCTTATATACGTCACCTTATGTCATATTAGCGACAGGATCGAGTAACTTTTCAACTATGCTGCCTGTTAGTTTCATCCCCTGCTTGAATATGACAGAAGATGGCATAAATACCCCAGTATACTGATTCGTGTAATAAACTACTGGAAGGGTGTTAAAAGCATGGATCAAAACTGCATCTTCATAAAAGGCGCACGTGAAAACAACTTGAAGGATGTCACGCTTTTTGTCCCGAAGCGGAAGCTGACGGTCTTCACAGGGGTATCCGGCTCCGGCAAGTCGTCGCTTGTCTTTGACACGATCGGTGCCGAGGCGCGGCGGGAGCTGAACGAAACGTTCAGCGCGTTCATCCGTAACCGGCTCCCGAAATTCAGCAAGCCCGAGGTGGAAGTGATCGAAAACCTTTCCCCCGCCATCGTCGTCGACCAAAAGCGGCTTGGCGGCAACTCACGGTCGACAGTCGGTACAATTACAGATACCTACACTCTCTTGCGGCTTCTATTTTCACGTGTCGGGCAACCGTTCGTCGGTTATTCCAACGCTTTCTCCTTCAACGAACCAGCCGGGATGTGTCCAGAATGCCATGGTGTCGGCAAGATCGTCACGGCGGATCCTGGCAAGCTGTTGGACCGGGAGAAATCGTTGAACGAAGGCGGCATTGCCTTTCCGACATTCCGCGTAGGCACGTGGTATTGGAAGCTGTACGTCATGTCGGGGTTGTTCGACAACGACAAGAAACTGGGAGATTACTCGGAAGAGGAATGGAACTTGCTGCTATACGGTATTCGCGGTAAGGAAGCGAAAATAACGTTCGATACACCGACCGGCCCGATGGAAGCCAGCTACGAGGGTGTCATTACGAAATTTGAACGGCTTTACATCAAGCGGGATTCGGAGGAAATAGCCGAAGTGACGTTAAGTCGTGCTCAGCCGTATATGTCCTGCAACCCCTGCCCGCTCTGTCGTGGGACGCGGCTCAATCAAGAAGCGCTAGGTTGTCGTATCGGCAGTTTGAACATCGCAGAGATGGCCGCCATGGAGATCCGAGAGCTCATACGAGTCGTTAATGGCATTCGGGAGCCGGAAGCGGTGACCGTAACGTCCGCGCTGACCGAGCGGCTGCAGCAGCTGATCGACATCGGACTCGATTACCTTAGCCTCGACCGGGAAACGGCGTCGCTATCCGGAGGCGAATCGCAGCGAGTCAAGATGGTGCGCCACCTCGGCAGCAGCCTGACCGACATGCTATACATTTTCGACGAACCAAGCGCCGGGCTGCACCCGAGGGATGTCATTCGGTTGAATCGGCTGCTCCGCCGACTGTGCGACAAGGGAAACACGGTGCTCGTCGTCGAGCACGACCGTGACGTCATCGCATCAGCCGATCATATCGTTGATGTTGGCCCCCATGCCGGTGTGAATGGCGGGCGGATTGTCTATGAAGGGGACGTAGAAGGACTGCTGCGTGCAGATACGCAAACGGGCCGTCACATGCGGCACGAGGTACCGCTTCGCAAGGATGTCCGTAAACCGACCGGTATGTACCCGATCGTCGATGCGACGCTTCATAACTTAAAGCGGGTATCGGTTGACATCCCGGCAGGCGTGCTGACGGTCGTGACCGGCGTAGCTGGCTCCGGCAAAAGCTCATTGATCAATGGCGAGTTTCTATCGCGCTACCCGGAGGCGATTGCGACAGATCAGTCGGCCGTCGGGGCTTCAGTCCGCTCGAACCCGGCAACATATACGGGCATAATGGATGAGCTGCGCAAGCTGTTTGCACGGGTGAATGCCGTGAGTGCCTCCCTGTTCAGCTTTAATTCATCGGGCGCATGCCAGACGTGCCAGGGGCTCGGCGTCCTTTATACGGATCTCGCCTTCATGGAGGGGATACGTACCGTCTGTGAAACGTGCGGTGGCCATAGGTTCAAGGAGGAAGTGCTGCGCTACCGGTATCAAGACCGATCCATATCAGATGTACTGGAGCTAACAACGGAAGAGGCCTTGGCTATTTTCGACAAACAGCCGGCCATCCGTCGCCGCCTACAGGCGGTCTCGGACGTCGGGCTAGGCTACGTGACGCTCGGACAGCCGCTGAGTACCCTGTCGGGCGGCGAGCGCCAGCGGCTTAAGCTCGCCTGCGAACTGCATAAGGCGGGCAGCATTTACGTCATGGACGAGCCGACGACAGGCCTCCACATATCCGATGTCGGACTGATGATCGACATTTTGAACCGGTTGGTTGACGCCGGCAATACGGTCATCGTTATCGAACATCACCCGGACATCATCCGGAGCGCCGACTGGATCATCGATATGGGCCCGGAAAGTGGAACCCGAGGCGGTACCGTCATGTTCCAGGGGACACCGCGACAGCTGATCGAAGGGCACGGTGATGCTGCGCGATCGATCACCGGCAGTTATTTACGCGGTGAGCTGCGGTAGCGGGTACTTTTTAATGGAAATTCGCCGATTCTTCAAGCGCTTTTGGTAAAGCAGTGTTCGCACTTCAATAGTTTTCTCGTACTGCTGCCAATGTGAGGGAAGAAATATAAAGCCATATGGATGGTAAAAAAGGCAAATCCCCTGCTGATATTTCAGTGGGGATTTGTTTTATTCTTGTGAGCTTTTCAATCGAGGCTCAAACGATGAAACGGATTCACCGATTGCCCGGCGCCTGAAGGCATGCTGCCCGAAGGAACTCCCTCCTGCTCCAGCAGCGGCTTGAGCAGGTTTTTCCATGGCCAAACCGGTTGATCAAACATCGCTTGCTCGACAATAGCTCTGACGTCGGAAGAGAGCTCTGCTAGCTCCATAGCCTGCAGGAGGCTGCTTTTCATAACCTGCCATAACCGACTCTCATGGATAGCGTAATGTTCGGCGACCGCTTCAAGAATGGAATATAGATTGACCTGAATGCCTAAGGTTTGCAAATAGTACAAGAGCTTTTGAGGTGTCCCGTTATACAAGGAATTAGGATAACCCGGCTTCATCTTGTAGCAGGGATCAGCGAGCCCATTTTCTTCCATCCACGGAAGGTACAAGCGGACAGAATCGTGATCTCGGAGCAGCAGACCTGCTGCATGCCCGTCCTTTACAACAAGCACCGCATTCTGCCCGTGAATTTCGGGCATGACACCTAGCCGGAACAGCCGCAAGCAAAGATGGAGAAAGTGCAGGCATACCTCGCCGAACAATACCTCGGCTCCTGCTGGGCTCGGCTCCTCCCCCTTCACCCGCATCCATGCATCCAAAACATGCGAGCCGTTCAGCGCATAGGCTGCCAACGCCGACATCGGCACGAGTGCCGTTCCATCCGACTCCATCAAGCTGGATGGATATTTTCGAACCAAAGCGGACAAATGTCTCGGCGGATCGTCAAAATAATCGGCAGATTCCGGCAGGTAAGCCCACCAGCATGTTTCGTCGCACAGGCTTAACTGATCCCGAAGTACGGGATCACGTTCTTTCGCCTGCTCCAGCAGGCGCTGTCCGCGCTCCCCATTCATCATGTGTACCGCAGGCAAATAGCGGACAGCACCAAGCGATACAATTCCAAGGGGCAGCTTCACATGCGCCGTACCTCCGCTGGCCGGAGCTAAGGAACGAGCGGACGAGCTCGCATAATAAGTGCCGGTCACCACATCCAACGGCACGAAGTCACCTGCTGCCTGCTCGTTCGCCAGCATTACAGGCAGGATTACGTCCAGCTGCCAAGGGTGAACGGGCAGCGCGATATATTCATCCTCCGGCAGCTGAAGTCGCTGCATAGCTTTCTTCAACAGTCCCTGCTCCTCCACGCTCAGCAGCAGCTCCGCAGGGCTTGGAGGAGCGTCCGTCTCTGACACTCGAGCGCCTCCACTTTGCAGCAAATGCCGTCGCTGCACCGCAACCCATCGCAGCGTGATCGGCTGCTCGAATTCTGCACTGTAGCGCTGGTAATCCTGCCGACTCCAGCCACCCTTGGCCTTTGCGACCGGATGAAACGGGCGATCCCGGAAGGCTGCCAGCCGCTCAAGACCTGCCAAATCCTCCAATTGCGGCGGATTCGTGCCGATGGAGACCTGTGAGGTACCAGACTGCTCCTCGCAGGTCCAGCCGGTTTGCTCCAGCGTCAGCTGCAGCAGCTTTGTCAAGCGGGTCACGCCGTTTTCCTTCTCCCAATCCGTTTGACCAGCGTTCACCGGGTATAATGCACCTGTTATACGGCTCCATACTTCCATAGCACCAATACGGACAGGAACAGCCTGTGCTGCCGGGGACACCTCATACACGCCTCCCCCGGTCACATGACGATAGGCCTGAACGATCGCCGGCCGGACCGGAAACAGCAGATACGATGCATCCGAAGGAAGACGACGCCAGCGAAACAGCTTTATGCAATCAGAAGATGACCTACGCTCGGACAGCTCGTGATCCTCTGCCGTAAGCAGAGCCCTAAGAACACTCCCTGCGAAGCTATCCGTAGACAGCAGCTCTCCCGCTTCGATGATTTCACCGCGTCCGCCAACATCCCACAAGCCTTCTGCCAGAAGTGCGTTGATGAGATCAGACAGTATCTTTTCCTCTGCTTGCTGCAGAGAACGTATGCCGCCCCCATTCTGTGAAGCCTGATCGATTCTGATCCTGCCTTTGCTTGTGAGCAGTTCTGTGGTGGCCTCTTTCATCTTAAATCACCTCCTGGTCAACTCGGATCAATAAAGATATGCTCGGGATGGGCATGGCTTAAGAAATCGTGGGCCGAAATCGTCCAGCCGTACGCTCCGGTATAACGAAACAAAAGTACGTCTCCGACACGTAGACGGGATACACGAACATCCTTCGCCAGCACATCTTTCGGTGTGCAAAGCTCTCCGGCTGCTGTGATGTCTACATCGCGGACCTCTGGCCGTTCAAATGGATAATCCCATCTCTCTAATGGGACAATGTCGAACGGATGGCTGTGCTGCCAGGCACCGGGAAGCCGAAAATGGTGCGAGCCGCCCCGAAGTATGGCGTAATGCTTGCCATGGTTGCATTTGAGATCGATGACCTCGGCGGCGTAATAGCCGCAGGCAGCTGCCAAATAACGACCCGGCTCAAATAACAGCTCTACACCGGGTAGCCGCGTCGCTTCAAGTACGTTGCGCAGTTCTGACGTAAACTCAGGCCAATCGAATTTACGTTCCAAATCCGTATACGAGATGCCAAACCCTCCGCCTGCATTAAGATAGCGGAGCCGCAGGTCGTAACGGGCCTGCCATTGCTGAACGCGCTCCAAGTACACAGATACGAGCTTGGCATGTAGACGGGCGTCCAGGTTATTTGAAATCGAATGCAGGTGGAAGCCCTCCAGCTGTATATGGGGCAGTGCAGCCGCTAGCTCAATGGCGCTGCCAGCCTGCTCCTCGTCAATTCCGAACTGGGTCGGTCTGCCGGCCATGACCAGAGTGGCCTCAGGGAAAGACGCTCTAAGATTGATGCGAAGCAGCACGGACGCCTTGACGTTCATCTGTCCCGCAATATGCGAGATGCGTCGCAGTTCATGCGTGCTTTCAGCATGAATTAAGGTCACGCCTAGAGCTAGCGCCTCGATAATCTCGGTATCCTTTTTCCCGGGACCGCCAAAAATAACCGGAATATCGCCGGAAACGCTGCGAACCTTACGTATTTCGCCGATCGACGCCGTCTCGAAGCCATGAACGATCGGAGCTAAGGCTTCCAAAAGCTCCTTGGCCGGATTCGCTTTCATGGCATAGAACAAGCGGCAGCCTTCCGGCAGTGTGCTGACGCACGCGCTCACATGCTCGCGAAGCGCCTTCAGATCATAGAAGAAGGCGCACACCGGCTCCGATCGCTCCTGCTTCCACTGTGCTATGCGGGATATAACCTTATGATCTTCCGCAACCAACTGACTCATTAAATCTCACCCACACCTTTCCTCATTATACTCACAGTTCCTGACCGCTCTCAGGCTTTGCACCACAGTCAGCCTTTCGGTCTGACCCTGGCTGACCGGAGCCAGCCACCTATGCCCTGTGCTCAGGGTGAAACGCCTGCAGATGCGACCTCAACGCACGAAACGAAACACCTCGTTCATCACCCAGCACGAACGATTTCACGCCAAGCTCTTGCCATTCAGCATAATCCTCTGCGGCGCGCGGAATGGCGCAATAAGGCACGCCTGCCTTAATGGAGGCGGCATACAGCTGCCTCAATCCCTCCTTCACCTGAGGTGAACGGGTTTTCCACGGAATCCCGTAAGATTGCGATAAATCCGCAGCACCCTCCAGCACCATGTCGATGCCCGGAACCGACAAAATCATCTCGGCATGCTCCACCCCGGTTCTACTCTCGATCATGGGAACGACCATTACCTCCTCGTTTGCCCTCTCAATGTATCGCGTCAAGTCATATTTACCGAACGTTCCGGCCCGGCCGCTGTTCAAGCTTCGGCTGCCGATAGGCCCGTATTTGCAGGCACGAACAATTAGCTCCGCCTGCTCCCGGGTCTCCACATGGGGAACGACGATCCCGAGGGCGCCGGCATCAAGAACACGCAGTATTTCCTTCGGATTGGGCTCGCTCACGCGCACCAGTGGTGTAAGACCCGACGTCTCGGCGGCCCGTATCATATGCTCTAGAGTCTCCGGATTAACTAGCACATGCTCCGTATCGATAATGATAAAATCAAAGCCCGCACAGCCGATCATCTCCACGACAACGGGCGAGGGGATCGAACCGATCAAGCCGAATACCGATTCCCCCAGCCCAAGCTTCCGCTTTAAACGATTTTCTCTTAGCATAGCGCTCACCGGTAAGGCCGGAGCGGATTAGACGCCTTCTGCAGACGATGCTCCGTGTCCCCGAATAACCGTCTTGCCGTCAGCTGCTCTACTTCGATGGTGTCGGCAAATAAATCGAAAGCTTGAAACCGCGCTTCGTGCTGCGGGTGCTTGCGGCAGTAGTCATGAATGAGCTGCGCCGTCATTTGCCAGAAGGCTTTTTCCGAGAGCCCGTAATGGTCCTCCAGCAGGAAGCACAGCTCTGTCATATTAATGAAGAAGAAGGCATCATGGACAAAATCCCGGACCCCGTCCGCCTGCTCCGTTTCAATAAAAGAATTCGGATTAATCCGCCTATGATGCTCGGATAATGAGTGCAATGGAGGGCAAGCTTCAGGATGAGCCAGATGTCGCCGGGAAAACCGGATTCCGTCATGGAAATCCTTGAAGGCTACACGTGTGGGCCTTCCGGCTCTATGCAGCAGAATCATATTCTGGGCATGGGATTCTAGAGCCACACCATGAGCGAAAAGCAAATGAATTAAGGGAAGAACCGCCGCCTCCAGCAGCTGCCAAGTCCATGCCTCTACTCCCTCGTTCTGCACCCACGCATCGATGAAAGGTTTCCCCGAACGTTCCAGATGACACAAAGCGTTGAACGGTACGGCTTCCTCTCCGTCTCTAAGATACAGATGAAGGCTTTCCCGCCATATTGCCCCAAGCGTCCCATAGGCGCGGGGTCTCAATAGCTCCGGCAGCGTTTCATGATCATAAGCCACACCTGCCACCTCGCGGAGCAGTACAAAATCCATCTGCTGCGCTTCCGGATCCTGACGCACCAGCCCGCTCAGCCAATCGGAAATCAATGGCGCATTCAAAATCGTATGCTTGGCCAGCATCCGCCCTGTGGACGTATTCACCAGATTCATCGGCAGCTTTACATACGGTTTATGCCGCGAAGTCGCGTTGGCCAGCGTGCGGATGGACTGCTGTGGCCGGAAACCATCCTGCCCTTCTCCAAGTACAACTACCTGCCCATCGGCCAGCTGGCGGTACAATACGCGCAGTGCCGTTTCCCTCCATTGCCAGGGATGAACGGGGAGGTAACGAACCTGTTGCGGATTGATCCCGGCGGCTTCGAGCCTGGCGGTAAAATCAGCGATCGTTTCCGTACCCAGCTCCGCTTCCATGAAGGATTCATAGGACTGCAGTGAGGCTGAAATCGCGTGAACACTGTCCTCGGCTGGCAATGCCAACCAGAGCGGCTTCAGCAAGGGTTGAAACTCCGGCCCATACGCTGCATTATCAGGCCCGTTAAAGCCGATTCTGGATTTGTAGCACGGATGGTACGGGTGGCCGTCCATTATATTCCCTTCCAGGGCATCGTACATACGCTCTTCGCCGGATAGCTCCCGATGCCGATTCACATACTGGGATTGCGTATCCTTCAGCAGCGTCTGCACCAATTCTTCAAGAAACCCGCCCAATCGCTCCCCAGGAACGTGCGGTCCGAGGACTTCAATAACGAATTGCTCCAGCCGGGCCTCGCTCCTCACGCCGTCCGCGTCCCTGCGTACGATTGGCTCTATGCGGTTCAAACGAATCCGGTTGAAGCTTGCTGTAGTGCGTCCACGGATCATGTAAGCGACAGCTTGCCCCTTCGTATCAACAGCTTGGATAAGGAACGTGTCCACCGCTCCTTCGGAAGAGGATCGGCTGTAGGGGGCAATGTTTTCATACAGCAGTGCTTCCGCCAGCTGACGAAGGATTCTTCGCTCTACCTGTGCATATTGCGGTGAGCTTAGTGCCTTTGCCCAATCGACGTCCTTTGAGGCTATGGGCGTGAAGTTTTCATTTTGCAATATATTCGACCCTTTCATGACTTGAACTCACCTCCGCAATAGTAAATCGGATTCGGAATCTCTACAAAATCGGGCGTTTCT
The DNA here is from genome assembly GCF_039543185.1 of Paenibacillus vulneris. Taxonomy (NCBI): domain Bacteria; kingdom Bacillati; phylum Bacillota; class Bacilli; order Caryophanales; family Paenibacillaceae; genus Paenibacillus; species Paenibacillus vulneris. The sequence goes on from NZ_BAABJG010000015.1 coordinate 389,182, forward strand.
CCTCGTCCTTGAAACCGGCTGATCAAATTCGCTTTGGCAGGCAGGCTCCGTTTGTTCAGAAGATCATCGATGCACACGACTAATCCGGCGGATCGCCCCAAATAAGCACGATCATCGAGCAGAACCTGCCGGACCGTCTGCCAATAGACCGCTTCGCTTTTTTGATCGAATCGTGCCACAGTATGAATCAGCGCCCCCAAATGGTTAACGATCAAATAATACTGCAGCCTAAGCCACGCCTCGGCTTGTGTATACAACACTGGACTGGTCTCCGGTACGGTGTCCGGCGTCCATCCATGAGCTATAGCCTGCTCCCTGCTCACGCTAATGCCTTCGAGATCGCGGACGTAATAGCGGACCGGCATGCCGTCTGCAAGCGTCAGCAGCGAATTTTGCACATGGGCCTCCATGCTGATTCCCTTATCGGCAAACAAGCGGAGAAGCGGCAGCAGCGACAGTCTCAAGTAAGCTGACAGCCATGCGTGCCAATCAGGAAGCTTGCCGCCTCCGGACTGCCGGACGGCCTCGAACAGCAAGGGCTCCTTACGGCCGGGAGGCACCTCAAACAGCGATGCAACGACGAAACAGCGGCTCTGCTCTTCCACATCCAGCGCTACGGCATGACGGTAGACGACAGCAAGTGCCGAACTCACCATCTCCCGCTCCGCATCGTCTGCTTCTTCGTTCGGCAGCAATACCGTCTGGTAGCCGGTTTCCTGCAAAATTTGCATTCCCTCTACTCCGGACTTTTCTCTGACCGCCCCCTCCCTACCTGCTTGTCCTCCTGCTGTATAATAACCTTCCAGCTGCGCACGGTTCAGCACAGCCGCCGCATCCATCGTACGCCGAAGCTGCTCCGACGTATTCTCGCGGATAAAGTTCGTAATCCGAACGTGAATGGGCAGCTTATAAAAGATGCCGGCCTTCGGGTCCCATACGGTCCTTACCGAAGATGTCGGATAAACCTTTTCACCAACTACACCAAGCGGAACCAGCCTGCCGTTGTCGATCAGCCGGCGTACGGTACTTAGCTGCGATATGTATTCCGCCTGCCATGGATGTACCGGCAGCAGACGATAATTGATTGCCCGCTCCCCTAGTCTTCGGCGTGCTGCCTCCGCTGCCGCCGGGGATGGTGGACGGCTTTCACCGATCCACTCCTCACTGAGAAGCTCCGAGGCCACAGCAAAGTAATGCAGCGGAAAGGCTGCCCCCAGCTCAGGCACATAGGCGGTCAAGTCTTCGTCGCTGAAGCCCTCTGAGCTTTTAGGTGTCGGATGAAACGGATGACCGTACAATAGCGCTTGCTCGGAGCGGATGTAATCCAAGCAAGCCACTTCCCGCCCCGCATTATCCATCGCTCGCTCCAGATAAAGAACCGTCCTGCGGATACTGTTGTAAATCTGCGCACGGAGCTCCGCAACTCGCTGCTTGCGTGATGCCTTTGGCTCCCTATAGCTCAACTCAAGCAGCAGTGCTTCGACGACTTGTTCAGTATCCGCGGTCTGGCAAGAATCGTTTTGCAAGACGGTAGTCGATGTGTACAATGCTTCCCCGTACACATGCTGGCCGATCATTGAAAAATAAGTTACGGTCCCCGCAATCCACTCTTCAGACCGGTCCAGTGCCAGAACGAAGACTTCCCCGTGATCAGCGGAGCGCTGCCGCAGTATGTCTGCCTTAACAGCTGTGGCTGTTGAGCTTTCTACAAATGCCGGCCATGCTTCTCCGATTCGCGGGTCCTGTATGCCTGTCTCCCGCAAAAAGCTGTTTAGCAGTCCCCGGAGTGCCGAGCGCTCCGCCAGCTCTCTGCATCGGTCTGAAGCAGCTTTTAACGGGACATGTTGTTCGTGCAGCATCCCCTATACTCCTTTCGTGAACCGATCTATTAATATAAAGGAAGCCGCTGTCCCGCACCCTCCTGTAGTGCCTGCAAATAAATGCGGCGGGCGCAAGCAATATCTTCAATCGCCATGCCCATCGGATTTAAAATAATGATTTCGTCATCAGTTTCACGCCCCGGCTTAGTACCGATCACGATCTCTCCCAGCTCGGCATGCAGCTGCTCCCTTGAGAATTTTCCCTCCAAAACGAGCTGGTTCAGCACCTTCTTCTCCCGATTGGACTGTTCCCAATCATCAACAACTACTTTGTCGGCTTGTAGATAGGCTTCTTTATGCACATCCATGATCGATATATTGCTGACAAAAGCCCCTTTGCGAAGCCACTCGAACGGAATATACGGCGTATCCGTTACTGTGCAGGTAATGACAACTTCCCCTTGGCGTACCGCTTGCTCCGCGCTGCCAGAGATCACTGTTCTAACTTGTGGGGAGAGCACACGGAGTACCTCCGCGAGCCGTTCTGCAGCCGTCACCGACTGGTCGAACAGATGAACCTCTTCAATAAGAGGATAGTGTTCCAGCATCGAGGTCAGCTGTGCCTTGGCAATCAGCCCGCATCCGACGCAAGCGACAGAATGGAATCCTTGCTTTGCCAGCCGTTTTGCCGCCACAACGGTAACCGCTGCCGTCCGCATGCTGCTGATCAGCCCAGCCTCCATAACGGCTACAGGATAATGGCTTGCAGCGTCATTGAGCACTAGAATGCCGCTCGCCCGCTCCAATTTCCGCATCTGTGGGTTGTCGTGCTTGCTCCCGATCCACTTAATACCCGATAAGGGTATCTCGCCGCCAATATGCGCCGGCATTGCAATAATCCGGTCAGCGATATGCCCTTCTTTCCCAGACGAGCGTAAATACGGCTTCAGCGGCTGTACGAAGTCTCCTTTGGCGTGAAGCGCAAGCGCCTCCTCCAATGCCTCCACATACATGCGGGATGAACCGCCGCCCAGCACGGCGATCGTCTCCCGGTTCAGATAGAGCAGCTCCGGCCCATTTGATCCCGGTGCGGTTAAGAGCGTTCCGGCAGCAAGAGGATGCTGTACTCCAGCTTGGTAGATCATAAAATGCATTCTCCTTTTCCCCATATTATGGTAATTGGGCAACCCACTCGTCATCGTACACTAAATCCAAATAGCGGTCCCCGCGATCAGGCAGGAGCGTAACAAGCCGCAGCGGACGATCGGGCAGAGCTTCCAATGAAGGAAGCAGCTTGCGAATGGCCGCCATGACGGAGCCCGATGAACCGCCGGCGAATATGCCTTCCTTTAAAAGAAGCTCACGGCAGCCCTCCGCGGATTCCCTGTCATTTACGTGAATCACGCCGTCGATTTCAGTGCGGTTCAATATTTCGGGGACACGGCTTGCGCCGATTCCCGGAAGCTCCCGCTTGCCTGGAGCCCCTCCAAACAGGATCGAACCGACTGCATCGACGGCAATAACCTTCAGATGAGGAAATTTCTCGCGCATTTTTCGGCTGGTCCCCATAATACTGCCTGAGGTGCTGACACCGGCAATCAATAGATCTGCGCGGTCAAGAGCATCTGTAATTTCTGTTCCCGTGCCTTCGTAGTGAGCTTTCCAGTTATTCTCGTTTGCATATTGATTAATCCAGAATGCGTGCGGTACCTGCCTCAGAAGTTCGTTTACCCTTCGAATTCGGGTCATCAAATACCCGCCTTGATCGTCACGTTCCTTGACCATTTCAATCTGTGCGCCCATCTGGCGTAAAATGTTCAGGTTCGTGCTTGCGATTTTAGGATCAACCACGCAGGTCACGGACAATCCGTAGATGCGCGCCATCATAGCGAGAGCCACGCCTAGATTGCCTGAGGTACTCTCGATAATATGTGTCCTGGAATCAATCGCACCGGTCCTCAGTCCCTGCTCGATAATGTACCTGGCTGGCCTATCCTTCATGCTGCCTCCCGGGTTCATATATTCCAGCTTGGCAATAACCTGCACGTGCTTTTCCGGAAACAGCCTGCTTAAATGTACGAGCGGAGTCCGCCCCACACATTCGGCAACGGAGCCTTTCACTGAAGCCGTCTTTGCGTCCGCATGCAGTATAGATGACATCGTTATTCCTCCTCCTGAACCGCTACTTACAAAAGAATGATAATGATTATGATAATCATTATCATTCTTTGTGGCTTTATCGTAGCATACCGGAGAAATGAGCGTAAATTCTCCGAACAGATAATCCTAATGATTCGATTGGAGTAATTTTGTGATTTAAGGGATAGAAATTAGCATGAACGGAACGATCATCCGTTTCGTATTACTGTCTCGGGGAAAAGCATTTGCTTAAGAGTATAAATAAAGTCTGCGCCGGAGCATTCGATCTCCAATGTTTTTTTGATGTTTTGCATATGTTTTTTGACCGTATTCTCTGAAACGCAGCACTCATTTGCAATTTTTTTAATGGAATAGTGATTGCACAACATGACGGCAATCTGGTGCTGCCGCTCGCTCAGCTTCGAACCGTGCATGTACGGACGAACCGAAACCTGGTTTCTCGAAACCGGCCCGTAGGCGTTCGAACTTAACGGCTCTTCCTTGAACCCTCCAACCGGTGCGGCATACTCCAGCGTAATTTTTACTTGCTCGCCAATGTTCATGGCCGATACGGCTCTGACGATCAAGCTATGTAAACGAGCTAGTTTTTCCTGTTCGCCCGCATTTTGAATGTGAGAATCTACCGTAAGCTTCAAGTTTCTAACAGCCATCATTTCATCTCTCCCATGGAAGTCCGGTCGTCGTCGCCCATTCACAGGCGGGTATTAATTCCTAAAGATATCTCCCGGACTTCATTGATTTTGATTTTTAAGAATAAAAGGATATGGCTGCGCCATTCCCGAGACCGTTTGCTTCACTTTTGTTTTACTTGGGATCATCTCTAGCCTGGTGTTTCAATGAGGCAATGCAAGCATACAGTTTCGGCGTCTAGCGTGAAGATAGGTAAGGTTGGTTATTTACCAACAAAAACGCCTCTCGGCGTCTTTGATGTTGGGCAAGGGGGTACTGAGATAAACCTCTATCGAGGTCTTTCAAAGATGAGCGACCTTAAAGTTTTGCTAAAGCAAAACTCACTTCGTAAGCATGGTAGGTTTATTCGCCAATCAGAATGCTCTTCATACGCGCTTTAGTGCTGTAAAGAACTTAAACATTTTGATGTTGTAAAATCGTCACATGCCGCCCGCAGCCAATACAAGCAGCCTTCAGCCGTCTCCTCCAGCTTAAGACTAGGTTGCATTAATCCGTTGTACGTCCGGATGCTTCAAGCCAAAATGCTCCCTAAGCGTACGGCCGCTGTATTCGGTACGAAACAATCCCCGTCTCTGGAGCTCCGGCACGACACCAGTAACAAAGTCTTCCAAACCGCCAGGGAAATACGGGGGCATCACATTGAACCCGTCGGCCGCCCCGCTTCTAACCCACTCTTCCATCACATCGGCAACTTGCTTCGGAGTTCCCACCGACGTAAAATGCCCCCTCGCAGCGGCAGTGCGGTGAATTAACTCCCGGATTGTCAAGTTCTCCGCTTTAACCATATCCACGAGCATCTCGAATCGTGCTTTCTGTCCCTTAACTTCGTTGAGAGCGGGTAAGTCGTGCAAAGGTACGGGCCCGTCAAGCGGGTAGTGGTGCAAATCGATTTCAAGAGAGTTCGACAAGCGGATAAGCCCAAAATCCGGTTTAATAAGACTTGTGAGCATCGCCTCTTTCTCTCGAGCTTCCGATTCCGTCGCCCCGATAATGGGGCTGAAGCCAGGCAATATTTTTAATTCATCCGCATCTCTGCCGAATTTCGTCATTCTCCCTTTCAAATCCGCATAGAAAGCCCTGGCATGCTCTATGGTGTCCTGAGCCGTAAATACCAGCTCTGCAGTCTCTGCAGCTAATTCCTTGCCCGCATCGGAGGACCCCGCTTGTACCAGGACTGGAAACACCTGAGGCGATCTAGTGACGTTCAAAGGACCTTGTACGGAATAATATCTTCCTTTATGGTTTAGCGGGTGAATTTTACGATAATCGGTGAATAAGCCGCGCTCCTTGTCTGCTAGTAACGCGTCCTTTTCCCAGCCGTTCCATAAGCCTTTAACCACGTCAAGAAATTCTCTTGCTTGCTCATAACGCTCACTGTGCACAGGATGACGCTCCCCTCCGAAATTAACGGCCGTCACGTCGCCTACCGATGTAACGCTGTTCCAGCCCGCTCTGCCTCCACTGATATGATCCAGCGAAGCAAACATGCGTGCGGCATTGTACGGCTCCGTATAAGTTGTGGAGACGGTGCCGATTAGACCGATCCGCTCTGTGTTCATTGCAAGTGCAGATAACATGGTAAGCGGCTCCAGTCCTCCCCCGATTTTGTGTTCAATGGCGGGTGTCAGGACAAGAGCGTCAGCGATGAATAAGGAGTCCATCTTCGCCTGCTCCGCCATCCGGGCGAGCCGGGTATAATAATGAATGTCCGCTACAGCTTCAGGCGTAGTGTCAGGATGCCGCCAGGAAGCTTCATGATGGCCTGTATTCAGTACAAATAGGTTCAAGTGCATCGTTTTGAAGGGTTCGCTCATTCGTTTGGCTCCTTTACTTTTCGTTGGGCAGAGGGCGGTGACCGCAGCCCGGAATATCTTCTACTCCGCGCCGTGCAAGCTTCGGGGAAGCGAACAGCCCGACCAGCAGGCCACCTGCGGCGATAGCAGCTCCGTGCAAAACGAACAAACCGGAGGTGCTCAACATGGTTCCCAGTAGACCGCTAGTCATAGGACCTGCGATTTGTCCTGTAAATAAAATACTGCGCGTAAAACCTAATCTCGTTCCCAGCTCCCCCTCCGGCGCAGATCTTGTGACTACGAGAAAAACCGATTGTACAAGCGCGCTGGAGGCCGCCCCTTGCACAACCCGGCTGGACACTAGCCATTCCATTCCCGGTGCTAACGCTTGAAGGACAATCGCGGCTCCGCATAATGCGGCGGCGAGGGCATAATTGCGATGAACCGGGCTTACATCGTTACGACGCCCCCACCAGGAAGAGGTGAGCCATACGGCAGCCCAAAGTACGGCTTGTAAAATACCTACCCATACGGCCGTCTGAGCTGATGTGCCGATATAAGGCTTCAGATGCAGCGGCAGAACGGGGAGCAGCCCGAAGATGCCGAAGTTAGCTGTGATTCCTGCCAAGAGAAACAGACGTAGCTCACGTTTATGAAGCAGCCCTCGCAATGGGGCTGTTATGCCGGTTTGTGTCACGGCAGCTGTTCTTTTCTCCGACTGCCTCTCCTTCAACAGAAACGCGCATAGTATCGTCCATAGTGCTAGCAGGATGGCTATAAGGAGTGAAGGATATAACGGAACCCGATGGCGCCCATCAGGACCCCCCCGAGCAACGGTCCGAGCATTGAGCCAGCAGCAAGAGCTCCCTCCAACTTCCCGCGTGCCTTCCCCTGTTCCTCTTTGCCTGCTTGGGAGGCTGCGAAAGCTCCTACGGCATCGACAACCCCTCCTAAGGCTCCTTGAAGAAAACGGAGAAGAAACAGCTGAAACGGTGTGTTGGCCAAGCCCATCGCTGCCAGTACGCAGGCGGAGGCTCCCAGTGCCCGAATCACCATCCATTTGCGGCTGGTGACGTCGCCAAGCCTGCCCCATAACGGGGCCGTCAATGCGGCCGATACTGCAGGAGCCGTCAAGCCCAAGCCGCTCCATAGCAGAACCGCGGCCTGGTCACCTGCGCCTAACTGCTCCATATAGAACGGCATTAAAGGAGCAATCACCATCGAGCTTAAAACAGACAAAAAATGGCTGCCCCATAGCAATCCAAAATTGCATCGCAACGAATTGGTCATATCACTGGAAACTGCTTAAGGCAGCTGTCCTTCGTCACCCCGCCCCCTCTACATTGATAATGATTATCATTTTTATCCCTCCCCGTGAATTATCTTATCATGGTTAATGTGGGACGAGTATGCTCTAATCGTATAGTTTTGGATTATCCAATCGGAGTACGCGTCCCTCTTCTGGCAACGTGCCCGGGGACAGACATCCTTTTCATGTCCCCTTCATCCTTGTGCCTTACGCAATTCCTGTTTTGCCTTAAAGTCATGCCGGGCAATGATCTTTCGGCCTTTGCCATGCGGAACACATACAGGCGTACCAAAGAGAGGATCCGTGCCGATCTCGCAATCCATGCCGAATACGTCCTTAATCATCTGCTTCGTCATAATCTCCTCCGGCAGCCCTTGCGAATGGATTCCTTTGTTATGTACCGCAATGATATGATGCGCATACCGGCAGGCGAGGTTCAAGTCGTGGAGCACCATGACGATCGTTCGCTGCTCTTCCTGATTAAGATCGTACAGCAGATCCAAGATCTCCACTTGATGCGCCATATCCAGATAGGTGGTCGGTTCGTCCAACAGCAGCACCTCCGTATTTTGCGCCAGCGTCATAGCGATCCAGGCCCGCTGCCGCTGCCCTCCCGAGAGGGAGTCAACCGCCCGGTCCTGCAGCGACTCCAGATGCGTCATCCGAAGTGCTTTGTCCACTTGGCGCTCATCCTCCTCCGACCATTGCTGGAACAGCTTCTGGTGCGGATAACGGCCCAGCCGAACCAACTGCAGAACAGTTAATGCCTCGGGCAGCACAGGTCCCTGCGGTAAAACCGCCATTTGCCTGGCGATCTCCTTGGTAGACATCTGGGAAATGCCCCGGCCATTGAGCAGGATCGCGCCCTGCTCAGGCTTCAGCAGGCGGGCGAAGGAACGGAGCAGCGTCGATTTCCCGCACCCGTTACTTCCGATCAAGATGCTGATTTTTCCTTGCGGAATTTGCAAATCAAGCTGATCGATAATGAGCGCAGCGCCATAAGAAAGCGATAACGATTGAGCGGCAAGCTTATTCATAATGGATGCATATCCCCTTTCTATTCCGTCTGTTTTTTCTTTGTCTTGATCAGCAGGTACAAAAGCAAGGGCGCACCGATCACGGCCGTGAACACCCCTGCAGGTACGTCGCGAGGCGCAAACACCGTGCGTCCGATAAGATCGGCGGCAATCAGCAGTATAGCTCCGACGATAGCCGAGCAAATCAAGAGAAGGCCGTGAGAGCCACCTACCAGCTTGCGGGACAGATGCGGCGCCATCAGCCCAACAAAGCCGATTCCACCGACAAAAGCAACGGCAGAGCCCGACAGAGCCGCGGCCGTCACGAGGAGCGCGAATCGCTGCAGCTGGATTCGGCCTCCCAGCACAACCGGCAGCTCATTGCCGAGAACTTGGATGTTCATCCGGCCTGCCAGAACAAACAACAGCGGAATAAACAGCAAGAGCCAGGGAGCGAAGAACTTCACGGAGGTCCAGGTGGCGCCATACACTGTTCCTGTGATCCAAATTTTTGCCTGACTCGTGACAAATATCGGACTGAATACGAGAAAAAGTGTCTTAAGCGCTTCAAGCAGCGCGCTCACACCCAATCCGACCAGAATCATGCGCAGCGGTGATACGCCCTTTTTCCAGGCTCCAAAATAAATAATCGCCGATACCACAGCCGCACCGGCAAAAGCAAATAGCGGCATCCAGACAATACTCGTCTTGACCTGAAAAACCGCCAAATAGAGTACCGCCATCATCGCCGCCCCGCTGGTGACGCCAATCACGTCGGGAGAGGCCAGCGGGTTTCGGACGACCGCTTGCAGAATGGTGCCAGCTAAGGCTAATGCCATCCCTGCCATTCCAGCCAGCAAAATCCTCGGCAGCCGGAAATTCAGAATGATGTTCGCTTCCATCGTGCCCGTGCCCATCCCGAGCATGACTTGGATCGTCCGCAGCGGTGAGATATAGAGCGTGCCTATGCCTACGCTAAAGACAGCAAGCAATGCTAGCATAAGGAGCAGGAGTAGTGACATCCAGGCGCTTTTTTTCTCATAAATAAAGGATAGCTTTGGCCGCGGCCATCGAATCGTAGCATACCGGCTGCTCATTTAGTTAACAGCTCCTTTCGGGCTAGATGAATAAAGAAGGGAGCTCCAATAATAGCTGTCATGACGCCGACAGGTACTTCCTTGGGAAAAGCAATGAAGCGCGCACCGATATCCGCCGCAAGCAGGAGCACCGAACCAAGAATGGCACAATACGGGAGAACGAAGCGGTAGTCGTTACCAACCAGCCCTCGCACCAAATGCGGGATGACGAGTCCGACAAAGCCGATCGGTCCCGCCAAGGAAACCGCTCCTCCTGCCAGGAGTACGACGACCAGTAAGGAAACCAGCTTCACACGAAACGTATTTTGACCAAGGCCGGTAGCTACCTCTTCCCCTACTGCTATCACATTCATGGCTTTGCTTAGCAGGAATGCACTTAACAGCCCGATTAGGCAAAACGGAAGCATCGTGAGGATCTGCTCCATCTTCCTCCCCTCTACGGAGCCGGCCAGCCAGAAAAAGACGCTGTCCAGCGTCTTCTCATCCGAGATTAGCATTGCTGACGTAAACGAAGAGAACAGGGCGGCCATGGTCGCTCCGGCCAACGTGAGCTTGAGTGGCGTGATACCTTCGCGCCCCACCGAACTGACCGTATACACCGATACAGCCGCGACAGCCGCTCCTGTTAAGGCGAACCAGATCAGCTCCCCTTGGCTGGATAACGACAAGAACGTCACGCCCATAACGACAAAAAAACCAGCGCCTGCATTCACGCCCAGTATACCGGGAGAAGCCATCGGATTGCGGGTCAGCGCCTGCATCATCGCCCCGGACACCGCTAATGCCGCACCGACCAATAAAGCAACGATAGCGCGAGGCACACGAATATCCCGAATAATGACCTGAGCGTTCGATCCATCAGCCTGCTGGAACGCTCGCCAAACCATGGACCAAGTCGTATCCGCATAACCGTATACAATGCTTGCCGCAAATAGCACGACGAGGAGTAGTAAACTCACAACGATTCCTATCATTTTGGATCCTGTACTTTGAAGTATCATCCTACGAAACCCTTCTTTATAAAATGAAAAGCTAGAAACCCGCATAGGAATCCGTTTCCGGATGCGGGTAAGCTGCATTAATTCAATATATATTTCGCCAGATCATCCAACAGTAAGTTTGCTGAAATGATGCCGCCGGAGGAATTCCAAATCCCATCGTTCACTTTAAACGCTTTACCTTTTTTAACGACATCCAGGTTTTTCCACAATGTTTCTTCCTGCCATGCTTTTTCGGTTTTGGTTGTTTCTCCCTTCTCGTCTTCCAGTGTAAAGTAGAATAAGATGTCCCCTTCCAAATCCGGTATGCGCTCTTTGCCGATAATGTCGGCGAATGTAGGCTTATCTTGAATTTCTGGACGCTTCAGACCCACTTGCTTCAAAATACCGCCTGCAAACGTATCGTTATAATAGATGCGCACTTTATCACCAATATAGAACCGGACAAGCGAAATTTTGGTGTTGATTTTATCACCCAGCTTCGCACGCAGATCCTTGATCTTATTATCAAAATCAGCAAGCTGCTTATCGCCTTCAGCCTTCTTGTTCAATGCTTCCGCATATATTTTGAAATTGATCAGCGCATCCGAATTCGTCCGCTCGGAGAAAATGGTCGGCGCGATACTTGTTAGCTGGTCGTATACTTTTTCCTGACGAAGCTTGTTGCCTATAATCAAATCCGGCTTCAAGGCAGCTATAGCTTCCAGGTTGGGCTGATTCTCATCCCCTACGATCTGCACTCCCTCGAGCTGACTCTTTAAATGATCGTAGTACGGCTGCACACCCCAGGCTTTGACCATACCGACGGGCTTAAAGCCTAGCGCCAGCGATGCTTCCACCGCATCATTAACCAGTACGACCACTCTCTTTGGCGTTCCTTTTACCGTGGTTTCCCCCATCGCATGCTTTACGGTGTAGGGTGCACTGGCATCAGGCTGCTGACCGCCTGCTTGCCCTACCGTTTTGGTGGCACTGTCTGCAGCAGGTGTGTTCGCTGTTGTAGAGCCGCATGCAGAAACGATCAGTATCAGCGACAGAAACAGCATCGTAAAAAATGTGCGTTGCGGATATTTCTGAATCATGAAGTTCTCTCCCCTTGTTTGTTGATAATGATTCTTGTTATCATTATTGGTATAGTGTAATACGTACTGGAAGAATCGTCCATGTCCTGAAGTATCCGTTTTATTGTACAAATCTACCTCTTTTAGATAGGAGCTGACGTGTTTTGGCCTTATCCATTCACCATAAGAGACCCTATACAATGTATCTGCTTTCCTCCGTGCGAAAATACGAGCGGGCCCATGCGGTTCGCTTGCGTCGAAGTCCTCTCCCCGTGCCCATGCTTTGCTGGATCGCCAAAGGGAGCGGGACCGCAGCTATCGACGGGACGGCTTATTCTGTACAGCCGCAGCAGCTGTGGTTCCTGCCTGCAGGCAGTCATTTGGACGTGTCCGTTACAAGCCAAGAATCCGTGTATTATGTGGTGCTGTTCGAAGCATTGCAGGCAGAGAGGCGGCGGGGACAATGGGAGTTAACCCCATTAAGCGGCGGTACTTCCCCATCGTCCCTTCTCCCTCCTGGCCCTCAGCCACTTCAGAATCCCCAAGAGGTGGAGCGCAAAATCGAGCAGATGTATGCCCTTGGCAGGAAGTACCAGATGGATTCGGCGAGCTCCGATGACGCAGCCTTGGTGCGGTCGTCTCCTGTCGATTCAAACCTGCTGCTTCAATCTCTTGTTGAGCTGGTTCTCCGTTCAGCCCCGCTTCAGCATGCGAACCGGACCCCCGATCCTGGTTTGGATGTATGTATAGCCTATATGCACGAGCATTTTCAGGAAAAGATCAGCCGCAATACGCTGGCAGGCCTGGCGAAGCTGACGCCTAATGCTTTTTGCCGCAGCTTTAAACGCACCACAGGACAATCGCCTACCGATTATTTAAACAGCCTTCGGATTGAGAAGGCCAAGCAGCTCCTCTCGCCATCCGTCTCTATCAAAGAAGTAGCCGTTGCCGTCGGTTACGGAAGTGAGTACTATTTCAGCCGCATCTTCAAAGAAACAGTGGGCTTGTCCCCCTCTCACTTTATTAAAAGAGAGCGATTGAGAGTGGCGACTGCATCTCGTTGCGGCTTTCATGAGAACCTCTCCTCCATGGGCATGGAGGCGGTAGCTGCAGTAGATTGCTACAGATATCCGTGGATGAACGACCATGAATACAGCCGCCAGTTATTATCTCAGTTGGAGCAGCTGCGTCTGGCCAAACCGGATTTGATTATCGCGGATTTCGCCCAGCGGTCGTGCTATGAAGAGTTCAAGCGGATTGCTCCAACGGCGTTTATCGAACATGGGCTGGATTGGCGGGCGACATACCGCCAGCTTGCCGAGCTGGTCGGACGCGAGAAAGAAGCCGAGCAAAGCATGGCTCGACTGGATGTGAGTATAAATGAAGCGAAGGGGCTTCTGATGGCATCCCCCGGGAATAACAGCAGCGTTGCTGTTGTTCAACTTTTGCCGCAGCGGATCCGTGTTCAAGGGACGGTCCTCCATCCGTTGAACGACTTGATTTATCAGGAACTCGGGCTGCTGCCCGGGTCCGGGGTACCGAGGAATAAAATGCGGGATGAGAGGCTTTTGGGAGAGGTGCCCAGACTGGAATCGGATCACCTATTCGTCATCAAGCTGGATACTCCTCCCCTCATGAGCGGGGAATCCGGAACGCAGCCGCCGCAAGCGATACCATTCGATTTGAATCCGCCCGGTCATAATCGGAAAATCCATCTCATTCCGAATTGGCTTGTCATGAGTTGGACCCCCCAGGGAAGAAGATGCATCGCCGAAGAGCTGGTTAACAGCTTGTCTAAGAATTAACATCTATCTTGCCGGGTTTCATTCAGTAGAGATCGAAGGGAAACTATCTGGTACAGCTCAACATCATCGAATGTATCATAATTCTCATGAATTCCATCAATAAACAAGGTGGTAATTGGCTTCTCTTAATGGAGCCAATTCAGCCAATAGTTGTTTTATTTTCTAGAACCTCCCTCATTAATGGAGTTATAGCAAAACAATTCTCTATATCATTTTCTTCTTCAAGTGCCCAATAAATGATTTTATTTTTATGAATAGCGAAGTGTTTTAACAGAAAATATTTAATTTTTGTCCATACAAAATCTGGTACATTCCCGCCAGATAAATAGTCATCATATGAAGCGATAATCAATGCCATAAGTGCGAACCGTTCATTTTCATTAAGGACATGCTTTTCATAAAAAATGATAAATTCCAGTACTCTCGACGAATCAGTTATTTCGAGTTCCCAATCTTGCCTAATCGGCTCAAGAGTAGGTAAATCTAATTTACTTGTAAGACTTTTAATCGCTGCTCCCGTGATGTATAATGGACTTTCATCCTCCATTTTTACCCTCCGTTCTAATTATCTAGCATCCGTTGAAATGTCCATTTTATAAATTTATCGCGCAACAAAAAACACAGTATTTTTTTACTTTGTTTTTATCATTCTTTCCTGTAGTTCCTTGTAATCCACTATCCCCAAATCTGTATATAATCAGAACCTTCACATGAAATCTTAATTTCATTCAGACATATATTCTTTCAGGCAGCGTTCAATGAATTCCTCGTAATTAGGTAATTCATGAGTCAACCAAACTCTTCCTGATTCAGATGGTTTATAAGCAACATTCGAGCTATTGGCGAAATGGGATGCCCAACCAATAATATCCTTTGAACTATCATAACCCAAAAAATATATTGGTTCGATTGCTTTCTTTAACAGCGGCTCAATGATTTGGGGTTTGTATTTCGCAATTGACGAAAGAATGGAGAAATATCCTTCTGCAGCTGATTCGCAATTGTAACTCGGAAGCCACGTAAGAAACTTTTTGACGATTTCGTTATCAACCAAGGATGCGTCTCCAACTTCAATCCTTCGTTGTATAAGTTCCATATCACTATGCTTAATCACGGAAAATCCCCTCTCCATGAAACTTCCATTTTATCTTAACGATTTCCTTACGGTTACATAACTGCTCGGAGTTACTTTACCCTATGGAATCTATGAATACTCATTCAATCCCACGAAATCTAATTGCTTATCTATTATCGTTGCGGTGAGATACACGCCATCGCCGCCATATGCAAGATGTATTTCTGGTGGGTCATGATTTTCATTAATAATAAGAGAAAATGACACTACTTGCTGTTCCTTAAATACTGCAAGATCTGCCTGAGGTGGTAGATTGTTTTCCACCAACATATTGATACTCTCTATATTTTGTTCTAACCAGAGCAGGGTATTTTGAGTCATAGGGAAGGTTTTTTTAAAATCTTCATCCGAACAAGCTGTTTTAAACATGACACCTGAACGATATTGTATATTACCAACGATATAAATAAATGTAAAAAAGCAATTTCCATAACGAGTAAAATCTTCTATAGCAATCATCTCATCACCAACCTATTTATTATTACTTCTCATAAAAACTATCTTTTTATCGTTCCTTTTAGCAGCCTCTGCCCCAATAATTCCAATCAACAGTCACCCGATTCCAATCCCCCTATCGGTTCGGAAAGGTAAAATTCAGGTAAAATTCAGATAAAGTTCAGGTAAAACTTAGCTTATCTTTCCGTTTTGTTCATGTTCCTCTGCTATGATGAAATCTGTGCATTACATCCGCCCCATCCCGGGAGTCAACTTCGATTGGAGGGCTTTACATATGAGCTTATGGGGGATGATTGATTCCGTCAAGTGGTTCACCGTTTATGACCTGCTA
Source organism: Paenibacillus vulneris (assembly GCF_039543185.1). Classification (NCBI taxonomy): domain Bacteria; kingdom Bacillati; phylum Bacillota; class Bacilli; order Caryophanales; family Paenibacillaceae; genus Paenibacillus; species Paenibacillus vulneris. Next base: position 404,853 of record NZ_BAABJG010000015.1, read on the forward strand.
ATTTCCATCATCACGATCGGCGTTTTAATCTGGTACGCCGTGCCGATTCGAGTCCATTACAGATGGCTCGATTTTATGCCTAGCGTCGGAATGCTGCTCGTTGCGGCCAGCATTATCAGCGGAGACCTTGATTTTTTTACTTTGTCGAACCTGATCTATTTGCCGGCCGTGATCGTCTTCTTATGCACGGTGAAGAAAGTGTTTAAACCGACACACACGATAAGGGTTCCGAAGTACCGGGCGCTTCGGGTCATCCTATGTGTATGCGCGGCGGCGCCGATCGGCCTCGGGCTTACGGTGGCAGGGGAACTCAGGTACAACCCGGCAAGCCATTTAGGCAATATGAGCTACGCTTCGGCTTTTGTCAAAATGAACGAGCGTTTGTCGGCCGAATACCCGTTCGGGGAATGGAAGAAGATCGATTGGAACGCTCTCAGGCAAAAATACGAGCCGATCTTCCAGCAAGCCGACAGCAACAAAGACAGAGCCTTGTACGTGAAGACACTGAAAGAATATGTTTGTTCCATTCATGACGGACACGTTACTCTTAACAATGAAGAGGACATGAAAAAAGAAGTCGGAGGCAGCTTCGGGATCGGCATCATTCGCCTGGACGACGGCTCGGTGTTCGTCCGTTCCGTTGTTTCGGACAGTACGGCTGCCCAGAACGGGATCAAAGTCGGGGCGGAAATTGTGAATTGGGATCGGAAGAACGGCAAAGACGCTTTGCATGACCTCGGTTGCACCATGACCTCTACGGCAACGGAGCAAGGCAAAATTAATAATCAAGAGCTGTTTATGACTCGAGGGCCAGTCGGAAAAACAATAGAAGTCGGGTTCAAAAATTGGGGCGAGAAAGAAGCGAAAACGGCCACCCTGACCGCTTTCGACGATCAATTCAAATCGCTCAGATCAAGCGCGTCTGACAGCGAGCCGATTACCGGCAAGCTGCTGGATAACGGCTATGGCTATGTCAAAATCACCGCCTTCCCGTCTGACCCAATCGGAAAACCGGAGAAACCGCTGGAGGATCTGCTGAAGCTGTTTCAGAAGGAGCAAGCCAAAGGACTGATTCTCGATCTTCGCGACAATAAAGGCGGCGAGGATGATCTCGTCGCCATAATAGCGGGATATTTCGTCCCGGAAAAGAAACTGTACGAATACACGAGCTATTATAACCGTTATATGAAGAAATTCGAGATCAACCGCAACGAAACGCGCATGATCAAGCCTGCCAGCAATGTGTTTACCGGGAAAATAGCGGTTTTGATCAACAGTCGGACGGTTAGCTCCGGCGAAGGACTCCCTCTTGTGATGAAAGGGATGCCTAACGTCAAATTGATCGGGTTTACTGGTACGAACGGCTCGTTCGGAATAGTGTCGAGCCGCATTACGATCAACATGCCGGAAGGATATTCAGCCAACTTTCCGGATGGACGGTCGCTGAATAAAGACAAACAAATTCAAGTCGACAGCAACTATACTGGGCAAGGCGGCGTGGCCCCCGACATCCGAGTTCCCCTGACAAGGGAAACGTTTAAACAAGTCTACATTGACGGGCAAGACGTCTTGTTGAACGAAGGGCTCCGTTGGTTGGCCAACTAATGTGATTATTGCCCATTTCTGCCTAAAAAAGGTTCCGAGTCTTTAGTGGAATGGGGAATAAACTCTGAACCTTTACCTGCTGCAATTAATTAAAAATAATAGTAATTAAATTGCCCCAGGCATTGGAAATCAGCCGTTCCCCTTCCCCCGCTCCTTTACATCGGTCGTGCAAGGGCCATTCATAGTATTCCCTTTTCTTGTAGATTCTGTTTCATAGCTGAATTTCTTTATCAAAAAATACGATAGATGCGATTTCCTTATCATTGATAACATTTTCAAAAGTTTTGATCGTAAGCATTTGGTCATTTAGATAATCCAGCAAATGCATTCCGGTAAAAATGCTAGTCGTTTCTGAGGTACCATCTTTATACTTTATCGTGATAGGGTAATTATCCAAATATTCATTTTTGCCAATTTCCTTTAATCGGCCGGCGGCTTCGTTAATCTCTTTCAACGAACTGCTTTCAATCTTTAAAGAAATCGAAATTGGCGAGACGGAGATCGTTTTTAATACTGCTGGATAACCAGACATGTCCATGTCTTGATTGATCTGATAAAGGGTAGAGTACTCCTTGAAATCCAACTTAAATGTGGTTTCCCAAGAACCCGGTATGACCGTTTCAAAAATCCCAGGAAATGGTTCCGCTGCTTGTACGTTTTTGAATTCGAAATGCAGGGTTTGGCCCGCGATTGAATTTTTGGTCATGATACTCATGACCAAGCGAATTTTATTATCATTTGGGTTCCCGTCATCTAGCACCTTAAATCCTGTACTAAAACTCTGATTTGTATTAATCATAGGTTCCTCAAAACGGTATCGCGCTGCATTTAGAACAGTGCCTTCTGGAGCAGTGAAGTCCATTAAGAGATAGGTCAGATTGCTGTCGCCGATAACTTGCTTAATAGTAAGCGATCCGTTCTCATTTGCCACTTGTTTGTCAACCATATAAGCGCCATTTGACAAATATTGCGCCTGCTCCTTATTTACTGGATTAAGAAATTTTAATAAAGCTTCATCTAATCCCATATATGCCGCTGCAATAGCTGTTGTAGTCAAACAAACCATCAGCACGGCAGCCAGTATTGCAGATCTTAAACGTTTCACGGGAGCAAATCCTCTGTGACTTGTATTTTCATTCTGGCTTTGCACTAAAATGTTAACAAACATCTTTTCTTTTTGTTCGGGTTTTGGCGTAAGAGCTTCAAAAATCCGATTAATATGTATGTTACTCAAGGTAAGTCCCTCCCAAGTCAAGTTTAAGTCGTTTGCGGCCTCGAGATAGTTGTGTTTGGATCGTGCTTTCTTTTTGCCCCAACATAGCTGATATTTCTTTTACCGAGTACTCCTCGAAATAGTAAAGATATAAAACGGTTTTGTATTTTTCGGGAAGCGAAAGCATCTTTGAAAGAACCTTCCTCGGCGGATCCTCTCCATTCCAAGAAGAAACTTCCGGTAAAGCGTCTAAAGCCACACGACGGGTTTTCCACCAATGTTTAAGAATGTCTTTACAGTAGTTTTGGGTGGTTGCAATCAACCAAGCTTTTTCATGCTCGTGGTCGTTGAAAACCGTTTGAGATTTGATCAGTTTTAGAAATACAGACTGAACAGCGTCTTCTGCATCAACGGGATTTTTCAAATATATATAGCACAGTCTGTAAACTAGATCTGCATGCCGTTGATATAGTTCGGCTAATTCTTTATCCGTACGCAATAAAGAATTGTTATTCATTTTTTCGCCTCCTACATACAACACGATTGGTGACTCGAAAATATCCCATTATCCATTGTTTTTTTATAATAAAGTATCGTGAATAGGCATGCTTGGTCACATTTAGCGTTCAAGGAAGTTGACGCCTCACAAGTTTCCCGCTTCCATCACCTTTATTTACACAAAAAAAAGAGGACATTTCCGTTCCCGTGAAACGGATGTCCACATATGATGTGTACAATATATGAAAATACAGTAGCTTCCTAGAGACGTCAACAAAACTTGTGAATCAATACTTAGATGCTACAAAGGTTCATCTGTCATTTTTCCGTCAGGGCTCATAACAAGCAAATAAATTTTATTATCATTTGGATTAACGTAAGAAACGGAATACATGTGTAATGTGTTATTTTTCCATCCGATAAATAAATAGGCCCCAAGCTTCTTGTTCTTAAGTCCTTCTTCGTCAATAACGTGATCTGGTATATCTTTACGCAAATAACCTGGTTCTTTAAAAAAGCTATATTTCCAATACGAATCGCTTCCATTTTCTAAATCACCGTTATCATGTGCTATTTCATGTTCTTCTTTAAATAATTTTTGTACTTCTTCTTGTGATAATCCCACTTTAAGCTTCTCTTTAATTTCGTGAACCTGTTTCATGATTAATTGATCTCGTTCCGTTTCCTTTCCTGCTTCTTCCTTTTTTCCTGCCGGCAACAAACGATCTCGTTTAGACTTGAAACGCTGAATAAGAGCTACGGCCTCCGCCCTTGTTACCCTATCGCCACCCTGATATCCTTCAACCGTCTTTGCTGTTTTTCCTTCGATTATGCCGATTCCAAGTAAGTATTCGATAGATTGGTCGATCGTTAATTTTTCACCTGAGGCATTGGCCAGATACTGTGCAGCTTTTCCTCTGGACAGAGGAACAGAAGTTCCCACCGATGTTGGATTGGTAACCTCCCAGCCCATCTTGGATGGAAAGGTAAAATATGGGATACTCCAATCAGAAGCATTAGGGTCCGGAATAAACTCCGCTGGCTGGTAAGCTCTGATTAGCATCGCCAAAAATTCAGCTTCCCCAACATGCTGGTCGGGTTTAAATGTCCCGTCTGGATACCCCTCGATGATGTGATTATTTAGAGCCCATTCGATGTTTGAATAACCCCAGAACGTTGTTGTTATATCGTGAAATGCGATATCTTGAGCATACGACGATTGACCGGTAAAGCTAGTTATAGTGGAAGTTATTAACGCGGTTGCAAGCATGACCTTGTACTTTTTCACATGTTCCACTCCTTTGGAGGTAACTTTATCTCTACAATATAAACGCTATTCTGAGGTGTTTTGTTACATCCAAACGGGAATGAAATGTGTGATTTTTTCTTTCTCCTTTGGGGGCCTCTCCAACCCATCTAAGTACAGGAGCAAATCGAAATTAAGCAAGAAAAAAGTTACTGTTGCTTTTACTGCAGGCAAGCTCACAATGTGAAAAAGCGGTACCTTTGGGCCGCAGCCTTGAGAAATGGCTTTGTTAACCTTCCTTTGAATGCATGCCCCTTAGGTCAGCTGTTCCGTTTGTTTTTATATAAGGTAGTATGATAGCATTTCGGAATAAGGATCAAAAAAAATGAAATAAGGTGTGTTGCAGATGACAGATTTTAAAATGATTAAAAACCTGTTTCATATTACTGAACGAAACGGGTTTAGTCATGACGAGATACAAATCATTAAACTATTTTTTTGCCTCAGGTGTTTATAGATTATTATTTGGAACTCGGTAAAGACGAGCGACTGAATCATACGCAAGATAGTTTGGTTAAGCCCGAGCAATTCGACTATTTCAAACATAGCGAATACTTAATTTTTTATTGCGAAAACCAGCGTGTCTGTGTTTGGGGAATCCATAAGAACGATTTATCAAGGACCAATCCCCCTGTCTATATGAGTTACGATGAAAAGGTATGGCATAAGGAATTTGAAACATTGACCGATTTTTTTCATGCGATGGCCTTTTTGCAAACTGTATTCGCTCTTGAATACGGCTGTGAATCGTTCTATTCCATAGAACAAACGGACTTGGATTTTATTCGTGTGAATTTTAAAAACAAAGGTTTCTCCTTTCGGCATTGGATCGGTATCGAATTTTATGGTAACTACGATGACAGTATCATAACGGTAATGAGAAATGACGATAGTTTTAATTTGATTTATGCTTCAAGCGACAAAGAACATTTTGATGAAATGGATCAGGTTCTTTCGAAACTGGGTGTTGTTATTTGAAATTTTTCTATAGTCACTGCATGTACTCAATCAAACCTTATAAATGAGAAATCGACTCTTTCAGGACCTCTCTAAAACTTTTCGGAGGACGGCCGATCAAATTAGCTAGAGCAGGATCGCCTTGTGCGAAGTCTCCCTGACGACTCGCCAGAAACATACCCATCCGCATATTTATACTCGTTTCCGTCACGCCTCGTGACATCATGCGGTCCCGAAATTCTTCGTCCGACACAACGATCCGGCGGATGGTTCGCCCCAAGACCTCGGAAGCGATTGTCGCAATCCCATCCATGTCAATGGCCTCGGATCCCGTAAGATTGGGGGTCATGCCATCCAGTTTCTGCTCGCTTATGATCGCCGCCGCAGCCTCGGCCAAGTCGGAGTGGGCTGTCCAGGCAACTGGACCGTCCTCAGGAGCAATCAATTCCCCTGTTTTTATTGCTCCGCCAATCATCATTAGTGCCGATGCAGTGTAGTAGCCATTACGGAGCGATGTGAAGGCTATACCTGAAGCTTCCAGCAGTTTTTCGGTAGCCGCATGATGAATCATGGGGGCGAAGTGAGATGTCGGGGAAGAGCCCATATGACTTGTGTATAGCACTCGACTGACCCCTGCCTTCTTTGCCGTGTTAATCGCGGTTTGATGCTGCTGAATACCATGCGGGATATCAGCCTCGCTCATGATGCCGGACGAAACGATGAGAGCCTGCGATGCCCCTTCAAAGGCATGGTGCAAACTCTCGGCATCGTTGAAGTCGCCCCGACGGACACGAACTCCACGTTCCCGAAGCTCATGTGCTTGATACGGATCGCGGACGCTGACACCGATCTGCTCGGCAGGTACACGCTTAAGCAACTGTTCTACCACGGCCCGCCCTAATTTCCCGTTGGCTCCGGTAACGATAATCATGGCAAACAACATCCTTTCATTTGTATGATAATGCTTATACGCGAACAGTCTTCCCGTTTCTAAATTGCATATTGGGGAAAGAAGCGCCGGCGATCTCCTGTTCTGGTATCGCATCTTCGATTTCCCTGATATCATCTTCAGTCAAATGAATATCAAGTGACTGCAAAGCTTCTTGAAGATGAGCCTTCGATACAGTACCAATGAGCGGTATGATGTCTTCGCCTTTGGATAATATCCATGCAAACGCTAGTTGGGATAACGTCATTTGTTTTTTTGCGGCGATCCCACCCAGCTTTTTGGCCAAAGAAACGTTTTTCTCTATATTCTCTTCAAAAAATAACGGAACGTAGCCGCCTTTGCTCTTTTGGATTCGTTCGTCTGTCCAATGACCGGCAAGAAGACCATGAGCTAGCGCCCCAAAAGCAACAACGCCGATGCCTAATTCCCTCGCAGTCGGCAAAATATCTTTCTCGATGCTTCGGTTAAAAAGTGAATATTCGACTTCCACCCAGCTGATCGGATGCGTGGCATGCGCTCTTCTCAGCGTCTCAGCGTCAACCTGGCTGACTCCGATCTGCCTGACATAGCCGGCCTTAACCAATTCAGAAATGGCACCGATCGTTTCTTCAACGGGGATACCCAGATCGATTCTCGCGGGCTGATAAAGATCAATATAATCAAGATTGAGTCGTTTGAGCGAATAGGCGAGATAGTTCTTAACATGATGGGGAGAGACATCCAGCCCGTACAAGGAACCGTCGATCGTATTTAATGCCCCAAACTTCAGCGATATAAAATAGTCATCCCTTTTGTACCCCTTCAGCGCTTCAGCTATGACCATCTCGCTTCGGCCTGCACCGTAAAAATCCCCTGTGTTGAGATGATTGATTCCACTCCCAAAAGCAGCATGAATGGCGGAAATGCCAGCACTTTTGACAGCTTCATTGACATTTGACATATGGCCGCAGCCGAGTCCGATTCTGGATAGCTCCAGTCCGTTTTGTTGATCTTTCATCATGACCATCTCCTAAACTTTAAAATAAATTATGTAGTCGTCTACCTAATTGTTTAAAAAAATATAATAATACATGGCAAATTCATTATTTCGGCGGCTGTTTTTCGACATTTTCAAAAGCACGGGTCAGCAAAGAAGCAAACATGGCTTTTTCGGCATCAGACATCCCTTGCGTGATCAATTCTTCAGATTTCGAGAAGGCATCACTCCTCTCGCTAAGAAATTGTTTGGCTTTGGCCGTTAGATCGATACGGAGGTTGCGTCCGTCGTCAGGGTTGCTGCCGCGCGTGATAAATCCGGATTTTTCTAGACCGTTCAATAAATTTGTCACAGACGGGCCGCTTAAAGCCATTGTTTTTTCAAGATACTTTCGATTGATCTCTATATGCTCCTCTATGGATTGATGAATATGCGAGAGAAGAATCGCTTGCGAGCTGTTCAAGCCATGCTCCCTCAGAAGCAGGTCGATAATTTCCCGGACCCGTTGCGCGATAAGCTTAATGTAAAGGCTGTAGGGGTACATGTCGAAAACGCTTGGCATAAACTTCTCCTTAAATTCGTGTAGATGTCTACACTATATATGGTTTTTATTGATTTGTCAATTGAAGTGTCAGATGTACCATTGTGCTGTTGATCTATCGATAACATTCCAGACAATGGTGTTTGCATCCAAGCTGATACATAATATCATTGTTGTTTCAAATAATTCTCGTACTGTTCTTTAGAGCCGATAAAAAATGTAGAAGTTGTACCTCTGTCGCTGCTATGCGTAGACGCTACATTGTGAAGTTGTTCATGCATTACTTTTTTTCGCGTACCCTGATTGTCAATATAGTACACCTCTACAGGTCCACTTTTCAATGTAGACGATGTTTTCAACTTACCTGATTGAGGTATGGTATAAATGTAAGCATTTTTTTCTTTTTGCAGTGGTGGGCTATCCGATTGTTCAAAAGTAACTTCTACTTGTCCAGTAAAATTTTCGGGTACTTGGTAAACATGGAGCGGATTCTTATTTGTTGTAGCAATTAGAAAGACTATACCTATAACGAAGAATGTTAGGGCTGCAACTACATATTTTTTCATTGATTCCCTCCTCCCATGTAAGTCCTTTTACTGATGTTTACGGATTCGTTAGCGATCAAAATGTGGTTAGGAAGCTCCCATCAGCTTCATTAAAATGGCTTAACGACCATAAGCACCAATATGACAATCATGAGCAGCTGTGCTGCCGTCTCGATTGGTACGATCTTTCTTATTAGCTGGCCGAACTCGGCGGGTATTTCATTACCCTGGTATTGACTTTCAGATATGAGCTTTATGATCTTTTTCATACGCGGCTCGATCCATCCGTCGATCATGACGATCAGAATCAGCGATAAAAGAATGGATACATTCATCCACATTTGGGCTAACCCCATCTTGGTTATGATCATAAGCCAAACCCCGGTTACTATAAGTACGGTTCCGCCAATTTTAGGCATTATGGCAAGCTTGGTCGTTACCCCAAAAGTAAAGTGCAGCTGGCCTACGGTTTTAGCGGATCTTCGAATGAAGGGCATCACGAAAGCGGGGCCCATTATGGCGATTGAAGCCACTATATGCAAAACGAGCAGGAATCCAAACAAACCCATTATCCCCCTTCTCCTTAGCGCGCCGTAGTATTGCTTTGATAGGCTAGACCGATCCTTTTTCTTTTAAATGCTCCTTCGAGCTCAAGATGGTCCAACATACATTTTGCGACGTCGTCATAAGTTACATTCATCTCTTGAAGCCGGCTGAACAAGTGACCGGCTATATCTGCCTCGGAATATTCCTTGATCGTCTCCGAAATTGGAATAGGCAAGGTTTCCGTTGTTACATGCAGATGAACCGGATCTGGGTAATCTCTTGAATCCTTCATTGTTCCTGGACACATAAAGGACCAATCGAGCTGAGTCTGCTGCAGCCTTTCGAAATTCCGGTTGTGATTTCTAAACTCAGGTGGGAAGCCGGGTAAATTGTTGCCGATAAGATCCGTATAGGGAATATCCAGTAGTCCGGCTCCTCCCATGACCCATACCCGCCCAGAGAAGCTAAGTTGAGATTCACATTGGCTTATGATGTTATCCACGAGACGAACAAACTCTTCTCCCTGGCCCGCATGGCCAGCTGCAATAATAGCGGCGCCTTGATGCGCGAGCGCCTTACCGACACTCACCGGGTCCATCATATCGTCCACGATCACCTCCACATGCTTAATGGAATGCTCACCTAGTTGATCGTAAAGCTTCTCGGAATTTCGCACAAATGCGGTCATTTCATGGCCCATTTGTATCCCTTGTGCCAACACTCTTTTCCCTGTGTTCCCCGTAGCTCCAAAAACAATAATTTTCATTATTCTTTCCTCCTCTGAATGGACCCCAATATTTGGTTAGCTCAAGCTTATCATCGCTTCAGAATGATGTTAAGAACCCACTTTTTAGTAGGGTACTTACTTAAAAGTAAGCATGGTAAAAAGGGATACCCTAGTTACACGCGGAGGACGGGAAGATTTTAACGACAGATTGGCGGCAATTCCACATGGTAAGGAGTTTTATTACCTCCACCCCGATATTTAGTTCGTATCAGGAGTGCGACTGCAGGTAAACAAAAAACTGCCCGGAATCCCGTGGCAGTTATTGCTTTGAGTTTGATTGAATCAGTGCACAAGCACATTGAATCAGCTTTATGACGCTGGCTCTTCATATTTCCGCTTATTGTGATTTTCTCCCCAAGCGCACATAACTTCTGCTACAGGAATCAAAGTTCTGCCGTATTCGCTAAGAGAATATTCTACTTTTGGAGGGACAGTAGGGTAGACCGTTCTATCGACGATGCCTTCTCGTTCCAAATCTCGGAGATGTTGCGAAAGCATTTTTTGTGAAACATCAGGTATAAGCTTTTCCAGATCGTTGAATCTTTTTTTGGATTCAATCAAATGCCATAAAATCAATGGCTTCCATTTGCCGCTTAAAACATGAATGAGTGTCTCAATTGGACATTCACGCTGATGAATCATGGATAAATCATCCCCTTACTTTCAAGTAAGTGCATTACCTGAAATTAACATAACAAAATTTTACGATAGCGCTGCTATCAAGTCAATTAGGAATATTTCCCCCAACATACCATAAAATTTTGCAAACGCGTTACGCCCAGTGGCTCCAATAGTTTGTTGGCAGCGGACAAGTTCAACCGATAGCCATCGGTGGCACAAACGAATTTCGGCCACGGCCGCAGAGCGCAGCCATCTAGTAATCAAAATTAACTGTCCACCCTGTAGTACTCGTACGTTTTCCACCGCGAATGGGAGGATACCGGTTTTTGATCCGGCCACGGCTGAGCCGTAACCCAGGACTTAGAGCCGGATAATACTTGGCGCCATATTTCTTCGATGCTTGCGTACGTTAGCGGCGGAATGGTCTTGGTGTTTCTAGCCCTGTTTAATGAACAAACCGCGGCACAAAGACGGTCCAGACAAGCATTCATAATGTTTTGTCCCAGCTCAGCCGTTGCTTCATCCGCATCGTCACCGAGCGCCATCTTCCCTCCGGAGCCCGGCACATTCTCCCATACCCTCTTCTCCATATCCACGAGGTCGGGACGAAGGTACATTTGCTGAGAAAGCTCGTACTTTCCCGCATGATCCCCTGTGTACAGTCCGTCCACGAGCTCAGGATCGCTTTGGACCCATACGGTAACCGGAACATGCTCCATAAAGACAGCAGCTGCTTGGCGCAAATCCGCTTGATTGCCTCCGCTATGTCCTGAAACGACGACAATGGTTCGGAATCCCGCGTTGACGAAGGACCTAAGCTGGTATAGAAATAAATGAATCATCACCGCGGGAGGAATGCCGGTTAGGAGAGGATCGGTTTCCCCTACTTCCTCCTCCAGCCATCTGGCGTGGTATCCGGTTTCATGAATGTGATAGCCCATAGAGGGTGCTACGATCCCTCCTGTACGACGAGCCGCTTCGATACAGAGCCATTCCGCTTTAAATAAATCGAGTCCAAAGGCACTAACCTGCCCATGCGGCTCACAAATCCCAAGCGGCAGATAAACCGCCGGGCACTCCGCCAACCTGGCTCTGAATTCATACGGCAGCAGCTCGGACCATAACACTTTAGGCCCAATATTTGGTTTCATAGAAATTCCTCACCCATCTATAGTGGCGGCGAATGTCTTCAAAAACGTCCTCTGGCAAAGGCGGTTTGCCGGCAGCTGCAATATTCTCATCGGCATACTTCATTACATGCATCGAGCTGATTGCTGTCGTCACTCCCGGATGTTGGAGAACAAACCGGATGGCCAGCTCGGCTAAGCTATCAGCATATTGGGGGACGAATGCCTCCTTCAAGCGGTTCACTCGCTCTATATAGATAGAACGGGGCAAATAATCGAAGTACGATTTGCGGAAATCCCCTTCCTCAAATGGAGTGTCTTCCCGCAGAAAGCCCGTCAATCCCCCTTCGTCCAGAATACAGCGTGCGATGACGGCAACATGGTTCTCAACGCAAAATGGAATCAGGCAATCCAGAGGAAGAGGATCGAACAGATGAAATACCGTCTGTACCGAATCAATCTTTCCGCTCTGTACAAGAGATAAGGCAAGGTCATGGCGCTGATCAGGAAGCGAAATTCCGATTCCTCGGATCTTCCCCTCCTGCTTTAGCTGGAGCAGCTCCTCCATCCAATAATCAACGCGATCCCATTGGGGCCAATATTGGTGAAGCTGCATTAAATCAATCGTCTCTACACCAAGCAGCTTGAGCGAAATCTCTGTGCTTTCTCTAAGCCAGCCCTTGGGGTAGGCTGTTTCAATAGGAATCGGCTGGCCCCACCCCAGATTGCCGGGGCCTTGGGACTGGATTTTTGAAGCGATAAAGGGCTTCTCACCGGTCCACTCTCTCAGAGCCAGCCCAAGAATTCTTTCCGATTCCCCGTAATTACGAGCCGTATCAATAAAGTTGACGCCTTGCTCCAGACAGTTCAAGACGGACCGGATCAGTTCTTTTTCTTCATATTGCCCAAACACGCCGCCCAGACCCATAGCTCCAAAGCCTAAGCGGGAAACGGATGTTTCCAGCTTCCCGAATGGATTCTTTTGTATCATATGGCTCCCTAGACCTCCTGACCATTAAATAAGTGGTGAAATACGATAACTGCGCATGCGAAAGCAGCTTCCAACCGCTGTTGTCCCCAGATTTACTGATTCTCGTTTTTCACAACACTTTTTAAAGCTGAATAAATATTTTGTCATTCTCAATCTTTACCGGATACGTCTTAAGATCGACACACACGGGCGCTCGTTTGGCTGCGCCGGTCTTTATATCGAAACGGCCGTTGTGCTTCGGGCATTCAATAACACTCCCCATAACGAGCCCGTTCGAAAGATGAATTTTCTCATGGGTGCAGTACCCGTCGGTTGCGAAATATTCACCTTTATCGGTACGATACACAGCAAAAGTGCGGTCGTCATGGTCAAATCTTATGACATCTTCCAGTCCAATATCCTCCATATGGCAGACTTCCAGCCATTCTGTAACCTTCATGCCGGCTTCACTCCTTTCTTTATGACGCTCTTTAACGCTAAGACCTCGATAATTGTAATTCGAGATCCAATTCGTTGGGGATCCCATACATATAGGGGCGTGCCGTGCTTGGCAGCGGTTTGACAACCACATAAGCCGGATCCTGCTTCTGCTTGCGCAGCGCTGTAATGACCTCTACCAGAGCCGCCCAAAGACTGGTTCGCGCAGCCGGGCAGTCCGCCTTCATCTCCTCGTGCAGCTTCGGAAGCGCATGATAGGGAACCATCGGGAACATATGGTGTTCCGTATGATAATTCATGTTCCAGTACAAGAACCGAAACACCGGATTCATATAGATCGTACGGGTATTCAGCCGATGATCCAGGACGTCTTCGTATAAGCCGAGATGCTGGGTAATACCGAAAGTAATGACGACGATACCGCCATAGAACGAGGGCAGGAATACAAACATGGCCGGCAGCAGGCTTCCGGCGTAGAGACAAGCTCCAATAACCCCCAGTATGATCAACATGTACACACGTGCTTCCCAGAACGTTTTCTTATACTGGGATTCAGGGATATATTCCTTCTCTTGAGCCTCCAATTTGCCGAAAGTATGCAGAAGGAACCGCTTGATTTCTATGGGACCACCGTATAAATGGAAAACCTCCAGCAGAAGCTGTTTCCAAATGGGCGGTCTCTCCGTAATGATTTCCGGGTCGCGTCCTACGATAATCGTATCCGTATGATGCCTTGCATGGCTCCAACGCCACGGAGTAGCCGAACGAAGCACCATAAAGGAAGCGATCTGATATAGAACCTCGTTCATCCAAGGCGTTTTGAATGCCGTACCGTGTCCGCATTCATGCCATCTGGAATCGCCTGGCGTAGCGTAGAGAATTCCATACGCCAGAAAGGCCGGTACCGCCCACCAGGTCCCCCAGGAAAGAAAGGCCAGATAACCTAAGAGAACAAGTCCGCCGAACCATATTATCGTATCCCGTATCGCAGGACCGTCCTTTCTCTTCATCAATTCCTTCATTTTCTGCCGGGGAATCGGGCTTGTGTACCATTCGGCTGCTACCAGTCCCCGTTCCTCCGCACGTTTGCCCTCCGGTCCTGTAATACTGTAATCCCTTCTCTTGATCTGTACTTCCATCTCAAAGCTCCTTTCTATCGGTCAACTGGTAACGGATAAGCGCGCTTCTTTGCACGCTTATCCACCAATCAAACGTTCAAGGGTTGGTTTAGACACCCAGTCGCTTCAGCTTGCTGTCCAGAAACCGCTTGGCACGGGGAATGTCGGCCTCGTCGAGGTGCTCAATAATGATCGGAATATTCGGGTGCAGCTTCGCCAACCGGGCCAAGTACAGATCGTAGTTCAGTATGCCCAGTCCCGGCGCCGGAAGCTCGACAGCCCCCGCTCCTCGGAAGGTATGGGATTCGGCAGCGTCGATATTGGCGTGCTTTTCCCCTGTATCCTCCGCCGGTTTACAGTCCTTGGCGTGGGCAATCTTGATTCTGTCGCCCAATGCATTGAAGATGCGGTGAATCTCTTCATCCACATGATGAATGTTCGTGTCCGTAAAATAGTTGGTAGGGTCCATTAGCAAGCCGAGCCCCGGATGATTCACATCGGAGAACAGCCGGGTCAGCTGATCGACCGAACCAATGATATTATTCACATAGTTCTCAACCAGGAACACCGAACCATGCTCGTAAGCGAATTTTGCCAGGTCTTCAATCTGTCTGCATATCTCTTCATAAGCTTCCTCTGTTCCGTTCTTCGAATCCCAGACCCAATCGCTTTCTTGGTTATATGTACCGGTTTCGCTGATGACATACGGGGTTCCCAGGTCGCGGGCATAGCGCAGGAGATTCTTTAACCCTGCGATGTTCTGTTCCCGAATATCCGGGTTAGGATGAATAATATTAGTGTAGCCCGAGATGGCCACTATCGGCAGGTTAGCATCGCGGAATGCATGCTGAATGAATTGTGCCTTGTTCCTATCCAGGTTATGAGCGGTTACATCCAGATCTTTGAAGGATAGATCCAGTTGAACACAGGAAAAACCGTCTTTCTGAATTCGTGAAATCGTTTCCGCCAATGTGTACGGGTAGTATCCGTTAAAAATACCTACTGAAATCATGAATCATCGCCTCCCAAAACGTTATTTGAATGGACTAGCCACTTCCTCAAACAAAATCGTGCGCCCTTCGGCAATCGATCGGTAGCATCCATCGACGGCAGCCATCGTCAGCAGATTGTCCCTGCCGCTAATCTCAGGTTCGCTGTCCGTCTCTACCGCCCGAAGCAATTGAGCCATCGTCCCTTGAAAAGCATCCGGGAACCATACCTCATCCCAGGTTGGACGATGCCACTCATTCGGCGATGTTTTGGTCGTATATTCGATCGTACTGGGTACCCGCTCCGGATAGGAGGGCCATCCAATCGTCCCTTGTGCCAGACCGTCCAGTCCAACCACTCTCCACTTGATGTAGATGTCCTTCTCGGTGCCTTCGCCCGGCCACGCCCAGACATCGTCAAGACTTGTCGCCAACAGCTCGTTAGCGTACTGGAACGAATATTGGGAAATACCGTCAATATGCCGGAAGGCCGTTCGCGGATCCCGCCTTGCGACAGCCGTGATTTTCAGCGGATTACCGAATAAGTACCGGAACGTATCGATATGGTGGATCCCCATGTTCAAAATTTCGACGTTCTCGTACTGATGCAGAAAATCCTGCCAGTGGGGAATCGCGCGCATTTCGATTGTGGCCAAGACGGGCAATCCAAGATCTCCCCGGTCCAGCAGCGCCTTGAGGGCACGGATCGATTGATCGTAACGCATATTTGAATTGACCCCTAATTTGATGCCTGCCTCTTCACAAAGCTGGACGATTTCGGAAGCTTCACGTGAATTCATGGCCAACGGCTTTTGGCACAAAATGCCTCTGATGTGCTTTTGCTTCACGGCCTTTTTTACCACCTCAAGCTGTTTATCCGGCGGGATGGCAATGTCCAAAATCTCGATCTCGGGATCGCTTATTAGCTCTTCCCACTTTTCGTACACCTTCCCAATACCCCGCAGGTCAGCCACCGCTTTGGCATTTTCAAAAGTTCTTGAGGCTATGGCTGCTGGAGTAAATCCCGCATCCCGATACGCAACCAGGTGACAGTCCCTCATAATAAACCCGGAACCGATACAGCCGATTCTGAAATCTTTCCGATTGGGCAGCTGCGGTCGTATAGATAAATCCAAATCCATCGAATTCAAGCCGATTCCTCCTTATAGTCAAATTAGCGAATGACATGCAAAAAACAGCTCCACACGCTTCCTTCGCCAACTGCGGCAGCATCTTGCATAACGAAACCGTCAACCCAGCTTCTCGGTCCACATGGAAGTCTCAAAGCGGAATGTTTCACCCGGCATAAGGCCTCTGGCTCCAGTCCGTTCCGATTCATAAGGCAAATTAAACGCATCGGTAACATACGTATAAGGCTCCAAAGAATAAGCCGAGGACCAGTCCGGTCGGAACAGCACCATATAAGGGAACTCCGGACCGATACGAAAGAGGATGGAATACGCGTTATCAGGTACATCGATTCGGCAGGCGGTCCCGCCTTCCTTAAGGGAAACCAGCGAGCAGCCCAGTTCGGGATACTCCGCGATCGAGACGCCTTCGTTAAGACTTCGGCTGAACTCGGTCTGCGAAGGCAGGCTCTTAACCATTGCCTGAGAAGTTACAGGCCACTCCTCCAAGGCAGGAGCGTGGAGAATGATTTCTCCTCCACGATGGAAAGGCAGGGAAAAATAAGGGTGAAGCCCGAATGCAAAAGGCGACTCTTCCTCTCCCTCATTTACAATGGTGCCTTCCAAATATAGACGTCCCTTCAATAACCGGAACGTCATCGTAAAGGTCAGTGAGTGAGGAAAATAAGCCATTAGGTCCGGATGGGAAGCGTAGCAAAAACGGTTTGTTACATACGCTCCGCCATCGTCCGATACCCCCTTTTTCACGACCTCCCATGCCCGTTTACACAGTTCCCCATGCAGATGAAAATCCGGAGGTTCGTTAATGGGCAATCCGTAATCCCTTCCCCGATAGCTGAACCTTCCCTTATGTACGCGATTGGGGGGAAACAAGATAGGCATGCCGTATTGGAATGGCGCAAACGCCTCCGTTTGCAGCATCTGCAGACGGGCCGGCGGCTCGATGACCGGATGGCCTCCGCTTTCAAAACGAATAAGATTGTTCCCGATGCCAGTAATGATCTCTGCTGTGGAGCCGGTAGCCGGTTCGCTGAGAACAACGATATCCAATCCTTCTTTGACGACCCGTTCTACCGATGCCGAATCACTTGTCAAAGCAAATCCCTCCCAGTTGGTAACGCTTTCTAGAAATCATTATAGGAAAAGTCCTCTCCCTTGTATTTAGCTAAAAGCAACATTTCAGTTGCCGAAATCACTTTTTTGAAAAAAATTTGGATAGCGCCTCGTTATATCTTTCAAGTAGCCAGTTAGCCCTAAAGGATTAGAGCCGAGAGTAGGCTATTCAGCTTCTTATCTTTAACGAGTTGCTAGAATCATTATTTTTTGATTACAATGAATCTATCGCATCAGTGAGGAGTGATCGGTATGGAACGTGCTCCGCATGAGGATCAGGAATACTTCGCTCTAAGCCCTGAAGAGACGATACTCAGGCTGTTTAACTATTACTTTCCTCCCTATATTACGTTGGCCAGCCGCTTCGATTTTTTGCATGGAGAAGAAGACTTGTACAAAAACCGTCGCTTGAAGCAATATTTATTAGAGTACGTAGAGGATGGAAGCGCAGATTTCATGCTCGGAGATAAGCCCATGCCGGTAAAACAAGGGGATCTCTTTCTGATCCGGCCCGATCATCCCCACACCATCCATGGGAAAGCCGGAAGTCCTTACAAGTGCATTAGCATCTTGTTTCATTTCGGACAAAGCAAGAACTTTCCGCTATCGGATTTGCTTCCGAAAGAGACGTATCTCGGATCGATTCGCGGCTTGCCGCTAGAAGACCAGCTTCACCAGCTTGTCCATAATTATCAGGACCCCCATTGGGTCAATCAGTTGAGGTGCCAGCATATTTTGATCGGCATTCTGCTGCAGCTGCTGACCTCTGCGGCGCCGTTCGCCTTGAATCAAACCCGTTCGGGAGCAAGGGTCGAGTTGGCTAGGCGTTATTTGGAGCAGCATTATGCGGAGAATATTACTTTGGAGCAGCTGGAATCCGTGTCTGAATTAAGCCGCAATTATTTGCTGAGCAAATTCAAACAGTTCTATAATCTGTCTCCCATGAAGTATCTGAGGTGGATTCGCATTCAACGGGCCAAAGAGCTGGCGGCCAACACGAGTCTCTCGGTCAATGAAATCGCCATTCGGGTAGGCTACGCCGATGTTCATACATTCGGCAGGATGTTCAAAGCCGAGACCGGAATGAGCCTGACGCAGTTCAGCTCCAGTATTAAATAAATAAAATAGTAGAATTAGCTATGCGGCGGACCTAATAGCTCCCTCCCTATCCTGGTATCTTTGAACGCTTCTGACTGAACGGCATGCTCCATAAGACGACGGTATAGTGATATGCTCCCATTAAAGTGGGTAACACAAAGAATGCAACCTCCGTCCATAAAGGATAGAGGTTGCGTTTGGCATTGAGATAGATGGTGGAATCAGTCAGGCATGAAAGGACGGCTGCTTGATCTACCAGAATTTTTGGGCTCTGCATAGAGCATAGGGATGTAACTCAGCTACTGGTTTCATAGGACAAGATGCTCTTTGTTATTCACTCTATTAGCATTTTACTTTGCACGCTGTGCAAATCGAGCAGGCTGAGTTAGGCGGATTGGGCCAGCTCCATATAGATAGTTTTTATACACCTCATCTTTGGAATAGTAACGCTGTTCAGGTTATTGATTCTTTCGCAAACGCTCAACTTCTTTATCAATGTTCTCCGAAGCTTTACGTATGGCGGTATTGACATCAATGTTGTTCAAGACCATATCCCTGTACGCATCCGATACGTACTTTGTAATGTCACTTTCATACTCGTTGGTCGCATGGGTTTTGAGCGGTTTGCCGGCGAACACATTTTGCACCTTTTTCCCTTTGAGAACGGGGACATCAGCGCCATATTCCTTCTCCAGTTCCGGGTTGATGATTGCCGGAACCCGGCCGTTGCGAGCCAAAATGCGCTGAGTTTCATCTGATAAAATATGGGTAATCACTTGGAACGCTTCATCCTTGTGCTTGCTTTGGCTGGATATCGATAATGAATGCACCTGTGCCTCTCTGGTTTCCCCCAGATGATCGCCGAATTGCGGGATCGGGGCGATATCCCAGTTCACTTCAATCCCCTGCTGCCTCAGCTCCTCCATCGGCCCGACCATATTGGCAAGCCACGCAGGGCGCATGGCCAAGGTCCGATCCTTCATGAACTGATCCCTATCATAGTTGTAGGTGTTATTTTTCCCGATAAAGCCAGGGATCTCGAAGTTTTTCTGGGAATAGGTAAAGGTGCGTACCCAATCTGGAGAGCTAAGGAGGGACTTGCCAGTCTTCGGATCTATCACGGGCAAGGCTAAACTCCGGGCAAAGCCCAGCGGACCTTGAACATCAATTCCTATATAATTAACTCCTCCTTCGGTCCGAGTCAGTTGACGTGCCAAATCGAGCGCCTGATCCCAAGTCAGCTGTTGATCCGGCGGATAAGGAACGCCGAATTTATCAAAAATATCTTTGTTGTAGTACAAAATGTGCTGATTGGAGTTAAACGGAATCCCGTAGATTTCCCCGCTATCCGCGATTTGCTTCACCGCATCGTATAGGAACGGCTTCAGCCTACTCGCGTCGAAATTATATTTTTTAATTAACTCACGTACATCTTCTAAAGCACCCATTTTGATGAACCTGTAGTATGAAGTAGAGGTTGAAAAGATGAGATCGGGAACGGTTCCTGAAGAAAAAATTTCCTCTGGCGTGGCTGTCGACGGAGGCTCCAGCCGTTCGATCGTAATGTTAGGGTATTTCTTTTTCACCGGGTCTGCAATAAGAGTTTGAAATTCCGTGTTAGTGAAGGTGGCTCCGTTCGAATACAGCAGCAGCTTGACCGGCTCCGTGGAGGCCGCCGTTGTATCCTTGGGATTTGAGCCAGGATCCGGCTTTTGTGAGCATGCACTTAGAGGAAGAATTATCAATATAACGCTTATAGGCAGAACAACGGATTTGAACATGGTTGGTCACCTTCCCTTGAGTTTTGTAGCGTTAGGCAGAAAAAACCGGAGCCGCAGCATTTGCCTTTAGCCCCGGTTATCCGGTAGATATGATATGTAGTTGCAGGAAGTCCTCGTCAGCGTCAATTAAAGTTATCAGCTCCTTTATGGACGGTTTATCGGGTTTTAATCATACTCGTATCCGATAACCACAGAATCTTTTAAATTTTTTTGTGATAATAAAAAGAGACACAACATCTTGGCTGAGGAATGAACCCTCAAAGATGCCGGTCTCCAGTTGCCAGGTAGACAATAGTGTTGGTTACAACTTATTTATACCAACTATTATACTTGGAATAATATGAAATTCAATACTTTTTTTAAATCCCTGGTGCGGGGTTCGCCATTAATCCTGCATTGACGCGATTGGAATCCGGTGATATATTTAACTGAGTATACCAATTGGATTAATATAATATAATTTGCTACCGGATAACCGGAGACCTCCCCATGGGCAAGGTCTTCGGTTTTTCTTTTCGAACAAACCCCTCTCAAAGGATAGGTGAATGTAAATGAACCATATCATTAACCAACTGCTTCAGCATCGTTCGATCCGAAAATACAAACCGGACACGATTACTGAAGACCAGCTAAAGGCAATCATCGGTGCGGCCCAAAAAGCCCCTACATCAAGCAACATGCAGGCTTACAGCGTAGTGGCTGTAACCGATCCGGACATGAAGCGCCAGATCGCCCATTTGGCCGCAGATCAGCAGTATATCGATGAATGCCCAGTCTTCCTACTGTGGTGTGCGGATCTGCACAGGCTGCAGTATGCCTGCGCCCCTGTAGAAGAAGTAACCATTCCGGCGAGCACGGAAATCTTCATTATCGCTACGGTCGATGCCGCACTAGCAGCCCAGAATGCCGTCATCGCTGCCGAATCGCTTGGTCTCGGTACTGTGTTTATAGGTGGGATCCGCAATCATCCTCAGGAAATATCGGACCTGATCGGACTGCCGGAGCTGGTGTATCCCGTATTCGGCATGTGTCTCGGTTACCCCGATCAAGAGCCTACACAACGTCCGCGTCTTCCCCTAGCAACGGTGCTTCACCGCGAACGTTATTCCACGGAAACTTATACCGAAGGGATTGAACAGTATAACCAGGAGCTGTCCCAGTGGATGCTTACCCGGGCCGGGGGTACAAGGGAATCGAACTGGTCTAAGGAAATGACGGGTCGTCTCCGGTCCAGGCAGCGCACACACATGCGAAGCTTCTTGGAGAATCGGGGATTCAAATTAGAATAACGGACGGGAGAGCTTCTTGTGCTGGATCTGCTTATTATCGGTGCTGGCCCGTACGGTATTTCGCTAGCCGCACATGCGGCTGCACGCGGCTTATCGTATGTGCTGCTCGGCTACCCTATGCATTTTTGGAAGAATCAAATGCCGCAAAATATGTTTATCCGCACCCAGCCGGATGTGATCGCGCTATCGGATGAACGTGGTGAATATACCCTTCAGCGTTTCGCTCAGGAGACTCATACGAAAATTACTGTCCCGCTGCCCCGCCCTGTCTTCTTAGATTATGCGTTCTGGTTCGCGGATAAAACCGGAGTCGAGTTTACATCCGAGCTCGTGGTCCGGCTTGACGGCATTCCAGGCGGGTATTCTGCTTTAACGGAAACCGACAGGATCTTTACTGCCCGCCATACTGTCGTCGCCACCGGTTTGCAGCATTACGCTTATATACCGGAGGTTTTTGCTGGACTTCCCGGCAGCCTCGTATCTCACACGTTCCGTTACACCGACTTCAGCGCCTTCTCGGGCCGCAGGGTCGCGGTTCTTGGCAGCGGGCAGAGTGCATGGGAGGCGGCTGCACTTCTCCATTTGAGCGGTAGTGACATCGAGTTGATTTACCGCAGGGAAGCGCCTCATTATAGCGTCGGTAACGGCTCAGGGATGGAGCTGATACAGCTTGCCGATGCGTTCTATGACCTTCCGCTTGAGAACAAGCTGGAAAAATGGACAACTTCCTCCGCCAGCATTGCCGCCTTCTTGCGTCCTTATGTGGAAGGCAAGGTACCTGAGACGGCTCACGTCTCCGTGGAAAAGGCCAAGGCGCTTCCGGGCGACAAGCTCCATCTGCTCCTCTCCAGTGGTGAAGAACGTATCGTCGACCACCTGATTGCTGCAACAGGCTATCGGATTGCTTTGGACAGGGTCCCGTTTCTCTCCGAGGAGCTGCTAATGCATGTGGAGCGGGAAACGTACAACGGCCGCGGATTCCCTCGTTTGAACGCCCATTTCGAGAGCAGTGTACCGGGCCTGTTTTTCGCGGGTCCGCTCGCTTCCCATAGTCATGGGCCGGCGTTTCGATTCATTGCCGGACTCGGAAAAACGTGCCGATCGATTATTCCGATGATTTGCCGAAATTTGAGCGATAGTACAAAGAAGCTATAGGGAACACTTGTTCCTTATAGCTTCTTTTTTCACATTAACCACTTAGAGTTTAATTATTCTTTTGGAACCGCTCCACTGCTTTGTCGACCTCTTCCGATGCCTTCCGCAGCGCTGTATTAACGTCCACCTTATCGACGGCAATGCTCTTGGCGGCTTCATTCACATACTTCTGCACATCAATCTCATATGGATGGAAAGTGTGCTCTTGAAGCGGGCTGCCGACGAACACATTCTGTACTTTCTTGCCCTTCAGCACCGGAAGATCGGCGCCGTATTCCTTCTCCAGCTCAGGGTTCACGATAGCCGGCACCCGTCCGTTGCGGGACAGCGTCCTCTGCACTTCATCGGACAAAATGAAGGAGATCGCCTGGAATGCTTCATCCTTATGCTTGCTCTTGTTCGAGACCGACAGCGTATGAACTTGGGATTCCCGGGTTTGACCGAGATGTTCGCTGAAGGTCGGAATCGGAGCGATATCCCAGTTTACCTCAAGCCCTTGCTGGCGCAGCTCCTCCAAAGGACCGACCATGTTGGCGAGCCAGGTCGGGCGCATTGCAAGATTACGGTCCTTCATGAACTCGTCACGTCCGTACACATATTTACCGTCCTTCCCTACATAACCCTGAATGTCATAATTTAGCTTCGCGATGTTGAATACACGCACCCAATCCGGCGAGGTTAGAACCGATTTATTCGTCTTCAAGTCAATAATCGGCAAGGCCAAGCTCTTGGCCAGTCCTATTGGGCCTTCTGCATCAATTCCGATGTAATTGACGCCGTTCTCCGTTCTCGTCAGCTTCTGGCCAAGTTCGATGGCTTGCTCCCAGGTCATTTGGGTATCAGGAGGATACGGTACGCCGAATTTGTCAAAGATGTCCTTGTTGTAATATAAAATATGCTGGTTCGAATTGAACGGAATTGCCAGGATTTCCCCCTTATTCGAAAGCCCTTTGGCGTAGTTGTACAAGTACGGCTTGACCCGGCTCTCGTCGAAGCTGTACTTCTTGATATACTCGCGTAAATCCTGAAGCACGCTCAAGTTTATTAGCTTGCTGTGCGTGGTCGAGCTGGCATAAATGAGATCCGGATCTGCACCGGAGGTGAAGAAATCTTCCGGCGTCGTTCCGCTCGGAGGCTCAATCCGTTCCACGGTAATATTCGGGAACCGTTTATGAACCGGGTCGGCAATGAAGGTTTTGAACTCTGTGTTCGTAAACGTGCCGCTGCTGTTGTAGAACTTCAGTGTAACCGGCTTGGCGTCGGTCCCGGCATCTTTGGCGGGACCATCTGCTGCAGACACATTTGTCCCTGAATTAGCCGGATTGGAGCATGCAGATAAGAATGCAGTCATGATGCCTAGTGTCAAAAATAGAGTAGACCTGGATTTTGTCATTGTGTAGTTAACCCCTTTCTTTACACATCAAAATGTTTAAGTTCTTTACAGCACTAAAGCGAGTGCGAAGAACATTCGGATTGGCGAATAAACCTACCCTGCTTACGAAGTGAGTCTTGCTTTAGCAAAACTTTAAGGTCGCTCATCTTCGAAGGATCTTGGATAGAGGTTTATCTCATTCCACCAGACCGGTCCGCTCGATTCCCTCGACGAACCAACGCTGGGCTATTGCGTATACGACAAGCACCGGTGCGATGATCAGGAACGATGCAGCCATCTTAATCGGTTCGGCATAGATGCTGATCCCGCCTTGGGCCTCGTCTGCGGATAAGCTGGCCGCCAGCTTCGCCAGACTAATGGATAGCGGAACCTCCTTAGATCCCGACATGTACATGGACGGCAAGTAAAAATCGTTCCAGTTCCAGACAAACGAGAATAGGAAGACAACGATAATAGCCGACTTGGAGAGCGGCAGCATAACCTTGAAGAAAAAGCGGAATGCATTCGCTCCGTCGATTCGGGCTGCCTCTTCAAGCTCCTTCGGAAGCGTCAAGAAAAATTGCCGGAAAATGATGACAAATAGGGCTCCTTTCAGCCCATGGCCGAATATTGCCGGAACGATCATCGGCAGCACCGTATTGGCCCAGCCTATTTGCTTGAACATCAGGATGGAGGGCAGGATCGTTAGCTGTGGCGGCAAAATAAAGGTAAACACCAGGGCGATGAACCAAAATCTTTTGAATGGAAATTCCAGTCTCGCGAAGGCGTAGCCGGCAGCAGCGCACGATATGATCTGGAGAACCGCCACAGACAGCGAAATCGAGATGCTATAGATAAAACCGGTCTTGAACTTCAGCAGCCGAAGTGCCTCCTCCAAATGGCCGAAGAAGATCGATCGCGGTACCCACACCACGGAAGGATCAAGCATATTCGAAGAATCCTTCATCATGGTGATGACCATATAAAGAATCGGCTTCAAATAAATAAATGCGGTGTCGATCAAAATCACGTATAGAAATATTCGGAACAGCAAGCCTTGATCCGCTTCCTTGCCAAGCAGCAGGTACTTGGTGTTCATGGTGCGGTCTTTTATGAACACACCCTCACCGCTCCGCCGACCTCCATTTTTTTCGAAGATAGGTTCCATGGTCATCTCCCTCTTTGCTCATGCGAGTATTGGTCGGCTGTTATCTGCGCTTTCCTCCGAATGCTTTGTCAACCCTGCTGAACAGGAACAGCACGAGTCCGATAAAGGTGAGGACGATCATGAAATAGATCCACGCGAGTGCGCTGGACAAGCCGTAGTTGGCCGTCGTCACCTTGCTGATAATCGGATTGCTCGGGAAGGTAAATAAATCGACGACTGTAAAAATCAAATTCAAAAAAATAAACGGAATAAGTCCCGGCAGCGTAATCTTCCAAAAGGTATTCCACGGATCCGCTCCGTCAATCCGAGCCGCCTCATACACGGAAGAGGAAATCGTCTGTCGTCCAGCCAGAAAGATCAGGATCTGCACACCCGAGTACCAAAGCACAAGAACGAAGGAGCTGATAACGTGATTGATAGGCTCTACCCAGCTCTTAGGCACATACTCCGCCACATATGCGCTGAGACGCAGCGATTCAATGAAGGCCAGCGAGCCTTCACCCTGCTTGATAAACTCCAGTACGATCTGTCCGGACGAGAAAATGACCGGTAGAAAGAAGATGACCCGGAACAGTGTCCTGCCCCAGAACTTTTGGTTCAGTAATATGGCGATCAACATAGAAAAAATAATAATAACCGGTATCATGATGACCGCTTCCCTCAGGAATGGAATCAAATCGTCATACAGCAGCCCGCCGTCGGCAAATAAGATTTCCTTATAATAATCGAAACCATTAGGCGTCGTTTCGATGCCGCCTACCGTCACTTTCACTCGGTGGAAGCTCATGTAAAGCGAAAAGCCGAGGGGGAAGGCGACGAACGCGTAGAATCCGAGAATCCACGGCGAGATGAATAAGGCGCCTTCCCATTTGCGCAGCGTCGAATCATGCAGATTAAGCCTTCTCATGAACGCCCCCCTCCTCTCTGCACGATAAAGTCCTTACCAGGAACACGGAGATCCCCTTGAACATACGGCTCCGCATTGTAATTCACGATAATTCTTTTGCCTCCGGCATATTCCGTTTCCTTGACTCCGGATGCAAGCGTACGATGTCCGACAATCACCTGATCCTGAACATCCCCGAGTGCCTCGTTAAAGCGTTTATATTCTGCTGCCGCATGGGCAAGCCATTCTCTATAATCCATGCTGTAGTACCAGATGGAGAAGGCCCCCTTCAAGCTGCCGGACGGTGCGCTCGTAAATACATACGAGGGATAGGCTCCGAGCTCAATGCTGCGTAGGAAGTCAGCGCGGTATTGCTCCCGCAGGTTGGACCACTCCAAGGAATAGGTGACCAGGCCGTGCAGCACGATCTGCAGGAGCGGTACTGATTCATCAACGAAAATATCGTGAGAGAACGAATCCGCCATTTTATGTATATGAGCAGTTTGATCCCATGCGTACAGGTTGGCATCCTCTACGCTGACTCCGCCAAGCGCCGTTTTGGTCTGCTGGAGAACTTCACGCTGAAGCTGAAGTGCAGCACTGCGATTGGCCTTGTAGCGTTCGTTGTAATCGCTGCTCAACAGCTGCCCTATACCTTCGTTGAAATAGATGCCGTCCGCTCCCAGCGACTTGAACCGGTTCAAATCTTCTTCAGCGGTTTTTGCTGTTAGGCGCGGGCTTACTCGCGTTGTCATCTCGTGGTTGGAGGGGTTCTCATATTCTACGATGGTCCCCGATAAATCGCGCAGGCCGTCGAACGCCGGCCAGAACCCGTCCCTCCCCGTATTGTTCAGCGTGTAATTCGCTGTTAAATAAACGGGTACGTTCTTGGAATGAGCAAACTGGATGAATTGGCGCATGCCTTCATTGCCGCCGAGCCGGGAGTCGACCGGGAACAGCCCGCCGAACGCACTGTAGCCCCCCGTCTGCCAGCCTGCATATTGCACCGTGAGGTTACGGATGCCTTGGTTCAGCAGTGTTTGCACAAGCTCTGCAGCCTCTGTGGTCGTCGTTCCTTTCAGATATTTATCCCACATGAGACCCTGCTTAACGTCGGCACCGATGATATCTGCATAGAACGGCACATCACCGTTCTTTGGAGTGAGTGGTTGAAGTCCTTTTTCCTTGATCAGGAAATTGCGGTACTTCTCCGCCATCCCGGCATAATCGCTTTTCTCCGGATCGAGCAAATAGTACCGGGTTGCCCGTTCAGGAGCGGTGAACCGCTCTTTGTTGTAGGTAAAGAAGCCATTGGGTCCCTTCTTGCTCGTGCTCTGAAAATATTTGAGCCGGTACGTCCACTCGGGTGTTACCCAATTGTATTGGCCGTACGCTCCCGTTGGCGAAGCGAACAGCTTGCCATACTCTTCACCCGATACCATCACACCGACAAAAGCCTGCGGACCTGCTTTGATGCCGAACACCGGCAGACGAAGCGCATTGCGGCCGGTCTTTTCATTGAAGAAGGCGTCGTCGTTCCCGTATACACTGGCACGGTAGACCGATTTATCATTCGCCTGATTCGGCTTGAACCGGATGAGCGCCCCCGCTCCATCCGGAAGCAGGATGTAGCCCTCTTGCTTCTCTTCGTAAGGCTCGGCTCCGAATAATGGATACAGCTTCACATTCAGCAGGCTGAGCTTGCCTTCCCCGATGTTCTTATCGTCGACGGCCGTTTCCACGTAATCTTCACGAAGCCGCACCTCGATAGGGATTTTGAATCCGGTTACGGTAAAGTTGAAGGTCACCTTAAAGCCCGCAGGCGTCAACTGAAAGCTCTCAAGAGCACCTTTATCCTCTAGCCAGCTGATCGTCTTCGCTTGCGATTTGGAATTGGAGGTATCGATATATTCCAGCATAATCGGCGACATCAGATTGTTACGCCAGGTTCCGGTAATAGTCTCCCGGGGCCAGTGCTCGGGGTCTGGATACGATCGCCACACCTGCCCCGTGCTTTTCTGCTCCACCTTAAAATGGGCTGTTTTGTCATCCACCCACAATCTCAGCCCCTCCGATTCCGCCGAGAGCCGGAAGCCGGCTTCTTCCGGCAGCGCCAGCTTCGGCGAACCGGTTCCGGTTGCAGTCTGGGAGACAATGGCTGCAGCTTGTGTACCCGCCCCTGTGCCTGCCGGAGGATCCGCAGCGAGTAGCGTGCCTCCCGTATTGCCATTCGTAAGGAGTCCTACCGTCAGAAGAATAGCCAGCAGAATGGCGGAAATCATGACGACTTGTTTGCGCTTCATCTTACTGACACCTCCTGGTAAATTGAGTAGAAGAAATCTAGAAGCTCTTTCGTGAGCCCCACCGTAATAAAGATGAGCACCCCACATACCAGCATCGTAAATGCGGATAAGCCGAGGTTGATCACCGTCTCGCCTACCGAATAATTTTGCAGACTCTGTACCTTCCAAAACAGCAGAAGGCCGATCCAGACAAACAATCCGTAGTACAGAAAATGGTAAATAGAGCCTTCGTTCAATGTCATGACGTTCGAAATGATCGTCAAGGGCAGGCCCACCAAGACCAGCGGAAAGGTAGCATAAGCACTGCCATAGACGACATCCCGGAACCGGCCTTCCCCCCGATAAATCGAGCTGATCAAATAGTTGGCAACGATCCAGCCGAACCAGATGACCAGGAACTGCACGATCACCGCTAGAAGGTTGACATCCAGGAATACCTCGGGGTTAAAAATAAAACTGATTCCCGCTCGCATAACGCAGAACGAGCCCAGCCCCAACAGGAGCAGAATGGAGCTGCTAAGCCACCCTGCCTTTTCGTCGTACCGCATCGCGCTGAAGCCTTCAATCGGATGGCGCAGGATGTAAAAGGCTTGGGCAAGCTGTCCGGCCAGCGGAAACCGGCTCCGTCTTCGACGCTGTAAGCGGTCCGCCCAGCCGCTTCTTCCTACCCATTTGCCTGCCGGTACAAGCACAGTTACCGCAATCAAGACCGTATTCGCTACTGCACCGAAGTGCTGCTGGAACCAGAGCAGACGGTTCTGCCAGAAGGCATCGGAATAGCCCTGCGCATGGCCGGCTTTCAGGAACAGCTCCTGCGCCTGTTCATAATCTCCTTTCTTATAGGATGCCTTCGCTAGGCCGACGATAGCCGGTGTATAGTAGTTGTTCAGCCGGTACACCTCGGACCACGGGGCTTCACTTTCCACGTATTTGCCTTCCTGTGTCAGATGGTTTGCTTGATGAACAAGCGCACCGAATTCCGATATCTGGAAGTGCTGTACCAAATTGTTCTCCCCGTCCAGAATGAACAGCTCGTCCCGGGAATTGCTGGCGATCGCCGTCGGCGTCTTAACCATACCTAATTGAGTGCTTACCGTGGTGTCATCCCCCCACCAGAAGAACAGCAAATTACCGGAGCTGTCGTATTGATTTACGACCTTGCGTTTGGAATCGATCGCGGTAATGTTGCCGTCTCCGTCTACAGTTAGATCGGATAGGACGGGTACCCGGTTGTTAAAATCAAGGAAGGCCACTTCGCCATACTCCGTCTTCACATTCCCTGTGGAGAAATCCCCCTTGCTCGTCAACTGATCCTGCCCTGCAATATTCAACTTCTTGATCTGCCGATTAACCACATCGGTGGAAGTAGTATAGATCAATCCATCTTTGTCGATCGCGACACTAGCAATCGAACCCGGAAGCTTGCTGATCTCTTTCTGGTACATTTCCCGGGAGTAGATTATCCTCTTGAACATATCGAGCATCGAGAAGCTGGTCGTGTTGGCGCCGAAGAAGCCTTGGAATTCTCCTTCCGAATCCAGCTGTATTAGCCCCTGGTAGCCGCCAAGCACTGTGATGTACAAATATCCGCGTTTGTCCACGACCAGCTTCACCGGATCATACTTGAAGGAATCTGGTAAAAACTTGGAATTTGGCCGCTTGTACTCACGGATGAGCTTCCCATCCTTATTCAGCAGCACGACCCGTTTATTCCCAGTATCTGCGATATAGACTTGCCCTTCATCGTCAACATACAGCCCTTGCGGCTTATTTAATGGGCTTTCTTTCAAGTCAATGATGCGGATCAGCTTACCTTTTTCATCCAGATGAATGATCCGATTGTTTCCCGTGTCCGCAATGTAAATTTGATCCTTCACATCAATAAAAAGATCCTGCGGCTGTTTGAGTGGTGAGAACAGCAGATGTCCGGGCTTCTGTGGATCAGGGATGTAAATCTCGCGCCCTAGCGCTCCAGCCGGATTGTAGGCCGGCTGAGTCCAGACGAGCTGATCGTAGCTGTCTTTATAATTCGTGCTGTATGGGGTATCGGCCGCAACGGTACCTGGCCCTAAGAGTAACGCCGAGAGCACGGATAGTACTGAAATCGAGAGAAGCAGTCTCTTATGAATGAAGCGCAAACGAATGTCCTCCTCTCTTTTTATTTGATCCCCGAATGGGCCATGGTTGCAATCACTTTTCCCTGCAAAAACAAGAAAATGAGCAGGTTCGGCACGAACATGATGAGCGCCGCCGCAGCTGCCGCCCCCTGACGGGCCACGAGATTGGCTTGGTTGCTCGTTAGGGTACTCAGAAAGAACGGAAAGTTCTTCATATTATCGTCCTGCATGAACAAGGAGGAAGTCTCTACGTTACCCCATGCGCTCTGAAAGGTCAAAATAGCTACTGTAGCTACGGCGGGCATGCAGACTGGAATGACGATGCGCAAAAATATAATATACTCACTGGCACCATCTATTCTGGCAGCTTCGAGCAGGTCATTTGGCAGCTGATCAATAAACTGCTTAAGTAAAAATACACCGACCGGCATGGCGAGCAGTGGTAATATATGCCCCCAGTACGTATTCATGATACCTAGATGGCTTACTACCAAATACCGCGGAATCTGCATAACCTCCGGAGCGAACATCAGCGTCAGCAGAATGAGTGAGAACATCGCTTTATGCCCTGGAAACTTTAGCTTGGAAATCGGATACGCGCACATCGCACTGACTATTGTTACGCCCACAACCCCGGCCACCGTAATGATCGCGCTGTTGAACAAGTACCGGGACATCGGAACGGTTGAATTCGCGGCCACTAGGAACAACTCAATAAAATTCTGGAACGTAGGCTCTCTGACAATGAAATTCGGAGGATAAACAAAGAGCTCATGATAAGGCTTGAGCGCATGATTGATGATATACACGATAGGAAGCAGCATGAAAAGAGAGAGCAGCACCATGATGGTGATAATCACTTTTTGAAAGGCATCCATTCGACCCGTTCCGGTGAGACGCTTCACATGCTTCCAGGCTTTGACCTTGGGCCAGCTTGTAGAAAAAACCATCCGCTTCATTACTCGCCCTCCTTGGGACCGAATAAGCTCCAGCTCAGCCGGTTGGACAAATACATCAGAATGAGCAAGAATACAGAAATTGCGGCCGCATAGCCCATCTCGAAACGGATAAAGCCGTAGTCGTCGATATGGTTAATTATCAAATGACCTGCATATTCGGGCGTCGGATTCAAGCCCGACAACTCTACTCCGATGGCGCCTGCCTTGAACGTAGATACAATGGCCATGATTGCCCCAAACAGCATCTGCGGCTTCATAGACGGAATCGTAATATACCAGATTTCCTGCAGCCGGCTGCCGATACCGTCAAGCTTGCCCGCTTCATACAGTTCCTTGTTCACGTTCAGAATGCCGGCCAGCATCGCAAGAAAACCGACCCCCATGCTTGACCAGAGTGTCACGACGACCATCGAATTCATCAAGTAATCTTTGTCGGTCACCCACAATTTGGGCACATCGATTAAGCCTAGTTGAAGCAGAATGCTGTTCAAGTAGCCGATCCGGTCCCCGGTCAGCATCGGCAGCCAAACAATCGACATTGCGATTCCAACAGTCAACGACGGGGTATACATGGCAAGTGCGAACCACTTGCGCAGTGTACCTGGAAGCTGGGAAATGAGCCAGGCTAGCAAAAATGCGGCAATATACCCCCCGGGGCCCACTAGCAATGCGAATTGAAATGTGTTAGGCAGCGCATATTTCAAGAAGAGTAAATCCTGCGACAGCAAATACTGATAGTTTTGCCAACCAATAAAATGTGGCCGTTGAATCGCATTGAAATACGTGAAGCTGAGTCCGATTGCTGCCAGAACCGGAATTAGAATGAATGTGATAAAACTGAGCATGAACGGAGCGACGAACAAATAAGAAAAACGGTGCGCCCATAGGAGCGCGAGCAGCCCCCGCGCGTTGTTCCGAACCCGCGAACGGGCTTTGGACTTGTGTGCAGCAGCTGATGTCGGCGCGGTATTCAACGGAATTCGCGACGTTCTATCGAACATAACGGTTCACTCCTTCCCAAGGCTGACTCACTACCGGCAAATCGAGCGTTTTAATCGTTTGTCCTCCGGGGTCCACATAGCCGAACTCCTGCTGCTTGCGCCGAAGCTCCCGATTGATATCGAGTACCGCTGTCTCCAGCGAGGAACGGTAGTTTATCCCGTCTACGACGGACCTGAGCCACGCATTCCGAAGCTCGCGCTCCATAAAGTAACCTCCGGGGAGATTGGGAACGTCCTTATACCAACGCCACTGCTCCAGAATGACGCGCGCGTCTTCCCGCTTCCACGGAAGCCGGGCGAATGCATCGACGTTAGACGTATTCCAGCGGAAAGCAACGCCGTTTACTGCCTCGATATCGTTACCGTATTGTGCCTGGACGTCTGCAGACACCCACCATTTTAAGAACTCCCAAGCCTGATCCTTCTTCTTGGAAGCCTCGAAAATAACGCCCGTTCGCTGACCGCCTCCGGCCCACCGTTCAATCGTGCCGTCAGGCTGCTTGATGCCCGGGATCTCGGCTATTCCCCATCTCCCGTTCAGCTCTGGAGCAGCTGCGGCCAGCTGAACGTACATATTGTAGTCGGAGACGCCAATCGGCATCGTCCCTCTGCGAAAATGCTGGTAGAAGCTCGGTACTTCTTTCTCTAGGGCATAAGTGGTAAACAAATCGGTCCACTGTTTGAACGATTTGAAGCTTTGCGGTGAATCCAGTGCTGTCCCTAGCCCGGTTTGCTCAAAGAAATCGGAATGGTTTTGATAAAAGAAGGGCGTATAATCCCTACTGTTAAGATAGAAATTAAGCGAATTCCGCTGCAGTGTCGGCAGCATGGCTGTGACGTCCGCCCATGTCTGCGGTACCTTCAGCCCAAGCTGCTCCAAAATGTCCTTGCGGTAAAACAACACTAGAAACGACTGCGTTTCAGGAATCGCATAGAAGCCCTTGTCATAATAAAACGGAAGCCAGGACCCTGGACTGAATTGGTTATAAAGCTCCTGAAAGCCCGGAAATTTCGATAAATCAGCTACACTCCCGCGGATCGCGTAATCAACCGGCAGATCTTGCGTGAGGCCCAGTGCCACATCCGGCTGCACGCCAGCGGCATTGGACATCAGCAGCAGTTGCGGCGTAGGCAGTAGATTGACCTTCACCTTAATTCCGGTATCTGGGGTGAACCGCTCATCCGCCAGCTGCTGCAGCTGGTCAACGTAATCCCGCCCCCGCTGAACCCAAACGTTCAAGACGCGATCGTCTAAGTTGTTGAGGCTGTCTCGATCTTGGAACGAGTAAAAGAAGTTTTTGATCGAGCCTACAGCCTCGGAGAACCACGATGCCTCCATTTTTGGAAAACGTTCCTCCGAAGGGGCTATGTAGATTTCATCGAGCTGCAGCGGCTGCTGCAGCAACGTATCGATAAAATTGCTAATCTTCTGGTTCATGCTTGTGATTTGATCCGCGTAATAGGGCACATCATCGATTTTCCCAAGCAGCGTGCGAAGGTCCTGTGCCGAGGTAGCCAGCCCCTGACTAATACTGTCCTTGTTCCCGTTGATCTGCTGAAGCGCAGCCGATAGAGACAGCAGCGAACTTATGGCCTTCTCGAGCCGATCCGGCAAATCGGGAAGGTCCTCCGCGACCTTCCATGTCCTGTTCCTATCCACCAATCCACCGGTCAATAGCCGCAGATCCTGCTCGATCAAGCGCAGCTGGCCGGACAAATCATCAATTCCGAGCAGCACCGGCTTGATGGGGGCATGGTTGACCGCCATCGACAGCTCGTGTGTACCCTTGGTCAAATAAAATTCAAACGGCGTTCCGTTTTCCTGCTGAAGGACCGTTCCTTTCCAGCCGGAGCTGTATGGAAACCTGTAGTCCAGCAGCTCGCGAAATGGTGTCTTCCCGTCAATGCGAATATTACGGAAGGATGATTTTTGCGCGATGGCATTTTGCAGCGAACGCAGCGCCAGCTTGTATTTGCCGGATTCCGGCACGTCGAAGCTCCAGACTATTTCCTGATTCTGATACAGCCATCTTCTGCCGCCGACCGTGTTATACGTGATCCTTCCCCTGGACTCAGGAACGGTGCGGGGATCGGTATCGTAAAATAATTTGATCGATGTATCATTTTTATACGCTAAATCCTCCGCCTGCAGTGTTAATACCCGCGCCTGAACGGGTGGCGTTAATGGATAGGATGCGGACACTTCACTGTAAGTGTCGATTTTCTGCGGGGGAACAAGCCGAAGCTCTTCCAGCGCGACCGGTTCCAGCCCGTTAATCCTCAGCGTATGGGAGCCTGCGGTAAAATACCATTTTAACGGCTCGGCATAGGCCCCCTCGGAGTCAATGAACGGCTTGACGCGCCACGTGGCGAGTTCGTATGAACGAGGGCGCACCTCATCCCCATCTTCATTCTTGAGGAT
This sequence comes from Paenibacillus vulneris, assembly GCF_039543185.1. Taxonomy (NCBI): domain Bacteria; kingdom Bacillati; phylum Bacillota; class Bacilli; order Caryophanales; family Paenibacillaceae; genus Paenibacillus; species Paenibacillus vulneris. Next base: position 439,872 of record NZ_BAABJG010000015.1, read on the forward strand.
CGGACGGGCATCAGTCCACTCGCGGTACAACGTGATCGAAGAGGCTTCTCGAAACGGACGTCTGCCATCCAACGCAACATCCCATACGATCGGATTCCCGACGCCGTTCCCAGGTAGCGGATGATACGAGGCATGTATTTCATACAAGCCTGCGGCGGGAACCTGGAATTGGTACTCGATCCAGCTTGCCTGGCTTCCTTTCCACAGCAGCACATCCGGCTTGCCCTCCAGGCTGCCTCTTGCGGTCGAGCCGGGATCCGACTGGGCAGAAGGCGTGGTGGCACGGATGGCGACGTCAGACTTCGCGTTCGGAATATTTTGCTCCTGCCACGTCTTCAACACGGACGCATAATAGGGTTCCGTTAACGGGTCATTTCCGGCGGCCTGCCCCTGCTGGATAGACGACTTCGTGGGCTGTGTTGACTTAGGCTCAGCAGCGTAAACCGGAAGGCCGCTTCTAATCGAGAGCGGAAGGCCCAAGATCGCCAGCAAGGCGGATAGCAGCAGAAGCGTCCGGCATCTAAGAGTCCGGGAACGGTGAAATCGATTGATGAACAATATGGTTACCCCCCCTTTCTTCCATACGCTGATCGAGCGCCTATTTTAGTCTATCGCCAGTATCGATGTGGAAGAATAGCGCTTTGTTCATATCAGGTGAAATTCGCACACTTTCATTGTCCTTGTATTGAAACTGGGAGTTCACGCGGACAATCAGCAGCTTATCCTGTCCGATATCTAAATGCAGGAAACGATCGGCGCCCATTAACTCGCTCAGCTTGCAGCGGCCGACCAGGAGCGTGTCGGAATAGAGCCCCTCCAGACTGATATACTCAGGCCGCAGCCCTAGCGTAACCGTCCGGTTCAATTGCTTATGCTTGAGCAGTATACTAGCCGTCTCAGGCGGAATTTCCAGCGAGAACCTTGAGGTGGAGAACTCCAGCCTTCCTGGAACGTTCTCAACGATGCGTCCTGTGAGAAAATTCATCTGGGGCGATCCGATAAAGCTGGCGACAAATGTATTGCTCGGATAACGGTAAATGACCTCCGGCGTATCCACCTGCTGGATAATGCCGTCCTTCATGACAACAATCCGGTCCCCCATCGTCATGGCCTCCACCTGATCATGGGTTACATAGATGAAGGTAACGTCCAGCGACTTGTGCAGCTTGATGATCTCCGTACGCATTTGCGCGCGCAGTTTCGCGTCTAGGTTGGATAATGGCTCATCCATGAGAAATACTTTCGGATTGCGGACGATCGCACGCCCTAACGCGACACGCTGCCTTTGGCCACCAGACAATTCCCTAGGCCTACGGTCCAGGTACTGTTCGATTTCCAGCACCCTTGCGGCCTTTTTTACACTTTGATCGATGACGTGCTTCTGTACCTTCCGCATTCGGAGACCGAAAGCGATATTTTCATACACCGTGAGATTTGGATATAACGCATAGTTTTGAAACACCATGGCAATATCCCTGTCCTTCGGGGGCAGATGGTTCACCAGCTTATCGCCGATATAGATTTCCCCTTCAGTAACCTCCTCCAGCCCGGCGATCATCCGCAGGGTTGTCGATTTGCCACAGCCGGAAGGTCCGACGAAGACCAGAAATTCCCGGTCTTGAATCTCGAGATGAAAATCCTTCACGACATCATGCTTATCCTTGCCGTATCTTTTATATAAGTGGTTGATTAAAATTCCAGCCATCGAGTCAACGCCTCTCAGTTCTTATGAGCGTGTTAGTGATGTTCAACCCATTTTTCTCATAAGTTTAATCGGATTAGATGCAGAGCGAACTTTGCCTTACAGCTGCCCAACCTTCCCTGCATAAGGGTTATTCGTAATCTCGTCGATCTCGGACAGCTCTTCCGGACTCAGCTTCTCACCGACATATTGAACGGATTCGATTACTTGTCTTGGATTCGATGCCCCCAGAATGGCAGATGTAATGTGCGGTCTGCTGACTACCCAAGTAAGCGCAAGCTGAGCTAGAGACCAGCCCTTCCGAGCTGCAATCGCTTTAAGCCGTTCTACGATATGAAAATGATGCTCCTGTTTGAGCAGCACTTGCAGACGCTGCTCGCCGGCGGCCCCGCGTGTTCCCTCAGGAGGAGCTTGTTCGAAGGCGTACTTCCCCGCCAATAGCCCGCGACCAAGCGGACTGTACACAATGACGCCCACCTGCTCCGAAGCGGCGAACGGCAGCAGCTCCCGCTCGATATCCCGGTTGATGATGCTGTACTCAGGCTGTACGCTTTCGAACCGGTGCAAATTCAGCTGCGCCGAGATGCCGTGCGCCTTCGCAATTTGCCATGCGGCGTAGTTGGAGCAGCCTATGTAACGAATTTTCCCTTGACGAACCAAATCGTCCAATGCTCTCAGCGTTTCCTCCAACGGTGTACTTTCGTCGAAGCGATGCACTTGGTACAAATCGATATAATCCGTTTGAAGTCGCCGAAGGCTGTTCTCGACGGCGCGAAAAATGTGATAACGGCTCTGCCCCGCATCGTTGGCACCAAGTCCTACCCGTCCATGTACTTTTGTCGCGAGGATAATTTGGTGTCTGCGAGCGCCGAGCAAATTGCCGAGAATCGTCTCCGATTGACCGGACTCCAGCGGATTTTATTTTGGCGGCAGCTCGGCGGCGGCAAAACGCATCGGAGTTTCTTCCTTTATCGCCCCCTTCTTAATTCATAGGATGATCCCGCAAGTGTCGCCTTTGCTTTGAGACCGATTACGTTACTTTGCTGGGAGTCCTATCATCTACCCATTCTATTACAGAAAAAAAGACCCCTATTCTATTCGGCACGCATCCGAATCAAAAAGGAGTCTCCAGCTTTCCGGTAGACCATCGAAATAAATTAAAGTATTCCGATGTACTAACTATGTTTATGTGCAGTATAGTATGCTGCTTTCATACTGTCAACAATAATAATCCATATCGTCAATATTCTTCCATTCGATTATAGCATTCCGCTATGCCCAACTCGCCTCTCCCGATGCCGCAAGGCTTTGTCCGTTAGCAGCCCATACTTTTCTATGCTGATTCTCAGGACGGGCTAGACCATAATTTTCACGCAGGGTTGTTCCCTCATATTCTGTACGGAACAACCCGCGATTTTGCAGTTCAGGGATAACCTTGTCAACAAAATCCTCCAGCCCCTTAGGGAAGATCGGCGGGAGAATGTTGAAGCCGTCCGAGCCTCCCTCCCGGATCCATTGCTCGATGAAATCGGCTACCTGGAGAACGGACCCCGTAAACGTAATATGACCGTGTCCTCCGGCGCTTCGGCTCACAAATTGTTTGATCGTGAACTTCTCTCTGAATGCAGCATCGATAATGACGTCCCGGCGCGAGGTAATCCCTGTGCGAAACTCCTCTGCAGGCCTTAGCTTATCGAGTGGCACCGGCGCATCCAGCGGATAATCAGCCAGATTGACGGTGAAATAACGGGACAAATTGCTGAGCGATCGTTCTAAATGGAGAAGTGAGAACAACTCCTCCTCGAGCTCTCTAGCCTCCGCTTCCGTATCCCCAATGACCGGGCATAGACCAGGCAAAATAAGCAGTTGATCCGGCGTCCTGCCGAATTTGGCCAATCTGCCCTTCACATCCCGATAAAACTCCTGCGCAGCAGCTAATGTTTGCTGGGCAGTGAAGATGGCATCAGCCGTTCTCGCCGCCAGCTCTTTGCCCCCTTCGGAGGAACCGGCCTGAACAAGTACCGGGTAGCCTTGCGGCGGACGCGGAATATTTAGCGGACCTTTGACTTTATAGTAATTGCCGGCAAAGTTAATGTGGTACACCTTGCTTGAGTCCAGCCGCTGGTCTGAGGTTTTATCGTAAACGAGGGCATCCTCCTCCCAGCTGTCCCAGAGCTGCTTGACGACATCGACGAATTCCTCGCCCACTCTGTACCGCTCATCCACATGGGGATGCTCGCCTCGTCCGAAATTATGGGCTGCAGATTGTGCTGTCGTAACGATGTTCCATGCCGCTCGTCCCTTGCTGATATGGTCCAAGGAAGCGAATTGCCGGGCAACATGGTAGGGATCGTTATACGTCGTTCCAACCGTTGCAATGAAACCAAGATGCTTGGTTAGCGGGGCGAGGGCCGAGAACAACGTGAAAGGCTCGAGCCGCCGAGAAACGCCGGAATAACCGTCAGCAACGAACAGAGCGTCCAGCAAGCCTCTCTCAGCAATGCGCGCCTGGTTAGCAAAATGCTCCAAATCAAGCCCGCCATCCGGATTGACCGACGGATGTCTCGAAGCTGCAGCATGATGTCCGGTACCGCGTATGAATACATTAAAATGCGCTTTTTTATTGGGCTTCGACATTGTATACATCACCTCGTATAGGATTATCGATTAATGGGCGGCATCGGAATAGGTGCTTTTAGAAGATTGCCGACTGGCTGTCCACAGCTCTCTATTCCTGTTAGCCGGTCGCGCAAGTCCAAGATGATCGCGAAGGGTAGTCCCTTCGTAAGCCGTCCGGTAAATCCCCCGGTTCTGCAGCTCTGGGATGACCTTGTTGATGAATGTCTCCAAATTGTTCGGAACCACCTGCGGCAGCAAGTTAAAGCCGTCCGCTCCCCCTTCCCGCAGCCATTTCTCGATGAAATCAGCTACTTGAATATAGGAGCCTGTAAAGGTAATATGACCGTGTCCGCCCGCGCTGCGGTTGATAAATTGCCGGATGGTCGTCTTCTCCCGGCGCACTGCGTCAAGCACTACCTCCCGGCGGCTGGTGATCCCGCCCTGCTTGCGCGGGTCTTCGGGCTTGATCTTATCAATCGGCACCGGATCATCCAGCGAATACTCCGACAAATCCACGGCGAAGAACCGTGAAGCCTGCTTTAGAGCTTGCTCTTGATTGAGCAGGGAAAATAGCTCCTCTTCGAGCTCTCTAGCCTCCGCTTCCGTTTCACCGACAATAGCACCAAGTCCCGGCATGATCACCAGCTCGTCAGGACTCCTTCCATATTTGGACAGCCTCGATTTTACATCGGTATAAAACTCCTGTGCCGCCCCGAGCGTCTGTTGTGCGGTAAAGATGACTTCACCATGCTTCGCTGCTAGCTCCTTGCCTTTCTCGGAGGAACCGGCTTGTACCAATACAGGATAGCCTTGCGGCGGGCGTGGGATGTTTAAAGGTCCCTTGATATGGTAATAGTTGCCCTGAAAATCGATTTCGTGAATATGATCCCGGTCCACTCTAAGTTCATGCTCGTCGTGAATCTGAATTCCCTCCTCATCCCAGCTGTCCCATAATTGCTTAGTAACTTCGACGAACTCATCTCCGATGTCATACCGCTTTTCCGTCTCCGGATACCCATCCCACTTCGTGATGTTGTCCCCGTCCGCTGGCGAATGCCCTGTTACAATGTTCCAGCCTGCCCTCCCTTTACTTAAAAAATCAAGCGAAGCGAACTTCCTAGCTACATGAAACGGATCATTATAAGTGGTACTTACCGTGCCGATCAGACCGATGTGTTTCGTGACGGCCGCCAGAGCTGAGAGCAACGTGAAAGGCTCTAGCCTGCGACCCGTGCCCGAATAATTGTCTGCCGTGAACAAGGAGTCGAGGAGTCCGCGTTCCGCAAGCTGGGCCAATTCCACATACTTGTCAATATCAAGATCCCTGTGAGGCTCTGCGTCCGGATGCTTCCAGCCGCCGGCATGGTGGCCTGTAATACGAACAAACACGTTGAGATGCACGTTTTTTTTCCCTGAACTCAAGCTACACACGCTCCATTCAAACGATTTTTTCTCCGGATAATAGAAAAAACCGGAAACAAGCCGCAGCAAGTTTCCGGTTGTCCGGTAGTCAAGTACTATATTTCCTATGGAATTACTAGGTAATAAAGTAACATGCATTTTTTAATTTGTCAAAACATTTTTTTAAAAGACTTATTCCTGCGCAGTTAAAATGACAGGTCCCTCTTTCGTAATGGCAATTGTATGCTCGTACTGAGCAGATAGCCTTCCGTCAGCGGTTCGCGCGGTCCAACCATCGTCGTCGATCGTCATGCGATACGTTCCCGCGTTCAACATCGGCTCAATGGTAAAAACCATTCCTTCCTTAAGGCGGAAGCCTTTGCCCGGCAAGCCGACGTGCGGAAAATTAGGCTCCTCATGCATGTTTCTACCCACTCCATGGGCAAGCAAATCGCGCACAACGCCAAAACCATTTTGCTCCGCATGTTGTTGAATCGCATGGACAACATCACCGATCCGGCTGTCGACGGTTGCTCGTTCGATACCGATGTACATGCACTCTTTCGCGACCCGCATCAGCTTCTCGGCTTCCTCCGAGACGGGGCCAACCGCGTAACTCCATGCGGAATCACCGACCCAGCCGTTCAACTCGGCAACGATATCGATGGTGACGATGTCCCCCTGCTGAAGCGGCTTGCTGTCCGGGAACCCGTGTGCGATCACATCGTTCACGGAAGCGCATGTTGCATACCGGTAGCCATTGTAGCCCAAAGTGGGCGCTCTACCCCCGGCTTTTGCGATGAGCCTCTCAACTTCGTCGTTAATCTCCTGTGTCGTAATGCCCGGGCGAATCATTTCGGCCACTCTTTTGTGGCATGCCGCCACGAACCGCCCGGCTATTTTCATCTCTTCTATTTCCGCTGCCGATTTCAAAGTGATCATATTATCGGTTCCCTCCTGGCAAAATTCCGGTTAGTAAAGTTTCCGCTGCCTCGTCGATATCCATCTCTTCATGCTGATGATGAATATGCAATCCGGCATAGCCGACAAGCGAGCCAATCAGCATGTTGGCCGCTTTTTCCGGGCTTCGCCCGCCGGCGTATTCCCGGAATACCTCCGTCAGCGGCAAGTACAGCTCTTCGTGGAACCGCTCGGACAGATCCCTATAGCGGCCGCCGGGCAGCTGGTGAAAATTTTCCACCGACATTTTGTACAGGATGAACACCGATAGATTCTCCGACCACTGGCGAAGCATGAGCACGATATATTTCCGCAGCCGTTCAGGCCATGGTCCTTCGCCGCTCAAGGCAGTTTCCGTGACCGATTTCGCTTTTTCGAAAGCGCACCACAGCAATTCATCAAACAATTCGTATTTATTTTTGTAATAATGATAAACTGTTCCGTAACCGAGCGAGGCCTGGGCCGCGACATCGCGCATCTCCATAGTGATTCCTTTATCAATATATACCTGCGCGGCGGCCTGCAGCATTTGCTGGATCCGAAGCGCACGAATCTCTTCGTTCTGTTCCTTCGTTCGGGGAGACATGATCGGAAAGTCCTCCTTTTTTTGACCTACTGTAATGTCAAAATAAGAATACATTAATTTTCCTTTTCAGTCAAATCGACAACGATTGGCTCATGTCTCCCGCTTCAAAAGAGATGTCATGGGGCTTGACTATTACCATAAGTCGCTGGAAAGCCATGTTTTTCGGTCGGTCAATCAAACCTATTCACCGGACGGCACGATAAGCTCCGTATCTGTCGAAACCGGCACCCCAAAATCAGGGATTCCGTTCCCATCCCAGGTAAACCTTTGTGCTCGCGTGCTTCTGCGCTGTGCTCCGCCGCCCGAAATATCGATCGCATGGTATATTATCCAATCCTCCGTGCCGTCCGGCGATTTCGTGAAGCTGTTGTGACCTGGGCCGAACACACCGTTTTCCACACTTTTGGCAAATATAGGGCCCGGTGATTTGATCCAGCTTTCCGGCCTCATCAAATCAGCTGATGCTGATGCTGTAAGCATCCCGAGACAATAATCGTCCGACCAGCAGGCGCTTGCCGAAAATAGAAGGTAAAGCTTATCGCCCTTACGCAGTATGACCGGCCCTTCATTGATGGCCATGCCGCCCTGTTTCTCCCATGGCTCTGTCGGGGCAGAAAGCAGCACGTTATCTTCTACCAGCGTCCAAGGATTGCTCAACTTCACGATATAAATCGCCGACCCGTAATCCGGATAACAGCCATAGCCGGAGTAGATAAAATACAATTCTCCCCTATGCTCCAGAACGGTTCCGTCCAGCCCGGGATAAGCCGTGTCAAGCTGGCCTTTATCGGTCCACGTACCCTTCATCGGGTCGGGGGAAGAGTTCTCGAGAACGAAGATCCGGCGGGACGCATCGCCCGCCTTCCCTACTTTGCCGTCATTAGCCGTGTAATAGATGTACCATTTTCCACGAATATAATGGATTTCCGGAGCCCATATGTGTTGGCAATTAGCTCCCTGCTTAGGCGGCGTCCAGATCGTGACCGGGGCTGCTTCCGATATGCCGGATATCGTATTCGATTCCCACAGATCTAGCCTATTCCCCCGGGTCACCATAAAATAATAACGTCCCTCGTGCTGATAAAGCCAAGGATCCGCCCCCTGCAGCAGCAACGGATGGAAGGTTCTAGACATGCTGAAGTCTCCTTCCCGCCTTGATTTCGGCGATTAATACTTAACCCGCCCGCCTATTATTTTCCGAATATTTTGTAGTGAAGATTTGGGAGTACGGTCATAGCTCAGCAGCCCGTTAATCTCTTGTTCTACATCAGTTAGCTGGGTGTAGCAAAAACCTTGGACCTGCGGGGATTGTAATAACGGCTCGACTACATCAGTAAGCCTCTTTAAGAAATCCTCTTCATTCTCGGCTCCGGAATACCCCCAACCCTCCTGATCGTTTTTCTTAAAGGCAATACCACCAAATTCCGTTACTAGAATCGGCTGGTTCTCATAGACTGTGCCGCCAACCAGCAGCTCACGACGTGTGCGCTTCATTCCCAACGTGTTTTCCAGTGTAGCATATTTCTCCTCCAGCTCTTCTCGTCTCCACTCGTAGTCGTGGATGGTCAAGAGATCCGTTCTCATGTGTTCCCAGCCGTCATTAGAAACGACCAGTCTAGTATCATCAAGAGACTTGGTTAAGTGGTACATCGCCAGTGCATGCTGCTGCTGCCGCTTATCGATCAGGATGTTCGGGACACCCCAGCTTTCATTAAGGGGTACCCAGACGACAAGGGAAGGATGATTGTAATCTCGTTCAATGGCCTCCTGCCATTCGAAGGTGATCTTTCGAACATACTCCTCCGAGTATTGATAAGCGTTAGCCGTCTCGCCCCATACGAGAAAACCTAATTTATCCGCCCAATACAGATAGCGGGGGTCTTCAATCTTCTGATGCTTACGCGCTCCGTTAAATCCCATTTCCTTTGCCAATTCAATATCCCGTTTCAATGCTTCGTCGTTCGGAGCTGTTAGGTTTCCCTCCGGAAAATAACCCTGATCAAGGACAAGACGCATGAAATAGACCCGATTATTCAGCATGACCTTGCCTGCCTCAACGGAGATTTTACGCATGCCGAAATAGCTTTGAATGGAGTCGACTTCCTCGCCGTTCACCAACAAGGTTATAGTTACGTCGTACAGGTTGGGATTATGCGGCGACCACCAACGCCCCAATCCATGATCGTTAAAATCGTGCAGCCCTACGGTCCTTGTTTCTTCCGAATGATGAAAACTTAACGTTGTGCTGGTGAAATATTCATCTTTATATCGAATATCGATGCGAGCTTCTACCTTATCGACCACTGGAGCCTGATTCAAGAAAGTCCGGATTTGAATTTCGTTCTTATCAATATCCGGCTTGAATTTAATCTTCTTAATGTGCAGCGGGTTGACTGGCTCTAGCCAAACGGTCTGCCATATGCCGGTCGTCCGTGTATAGAAGATAGAAGCTGAATGATCCTTCCAATATTGCTTTCCGCGCGGAAGGGTGACATCACGGCTGAAATCCTCAACACGAACGACAATGATATTCTCATCTTGTTTCAGTGCGGCTGTTATGTCTGCATGGAATGGCGTATGTCCCCCTTCATGAAAGGCAACCATTTTGCCATTCACCCACACCGTTGCCGCATAATCTACTGCACCGAAGTGAAGAATGATCCTGCTGCCGGTCCAATCCTCGGGAATGTTGAAGCTGCGCTTATACCACACCAGATCGTGAAAACCCGTCTCTCCAATTCCACTTAAATGGCTCTGGTAAGCAAAGGGAACCTGAATTTCTTTCGTAAATTCTCTCGTGACCGAACCCCATTGCTGTTCATCTCCTATACGTTGATCATCGAATTCAAAATCCCAGGTTCCATTCAGGTTAAGCCATTTCTCCCTTACAAGCTGCGGACGAGGGTACTCCAGTCTTTGGATCTCTTGATTCATGTCTGCACTCCTTTTTGAATCATTAATATAATAATTAATATAATTACTATTATGTTAATATAATAGGCGCCGCTTTTCTTTTTGTCAACCGTATAGTTCATATGTTAACTTTATCGTTATTTAGTGGGTGGTAGTTCGTACTATTCACCGTGATCCGCTATTCCATAGGGAATAGGAATAATTCTTGTAAGGTCGACAAAACAAAGTTCCCCCCATGATGTAAATATTTGAGGGGAACATTCTTTGAATCTCATGTTTTGGAATGCCGATAATGCTTTCGCCGCCTCCTCATTCCCCGCCATTGTACTACTTCATATGCCGGAGCCCTCCTCAGGTCCTACATGTGAATATTATGGAGCTTCGTATGTTCCATGTTCCGTTATCATTCAGAACGAATGATTATCGGGCAGCGGATTGTTCCCTGATATACTGGTTCAGTTTTTCCTGTGCATTCCGCAGGGCAGTATTGACATCGATACCTTTCAATATCATATCGTTGCCGGCTTCAACAATTAAGCTTCTGCCTTTTGTATCATATTTTGTATGTTCATGTATTCCTTGCTGGAGGGTGAAGAACGCATTCGTATTTTTCCCCTTCAGGAACTCCAAATCCACGCCAAAGTCTTTCTTCAATTCCTCCGTTTTCTTCAGAACCGGTATTCTTCCGCTCTTATTGATTAGCTTCTGCACCTCTTCACCAGCGACATAGGACAACACTTGGAAGGCTTGTTCCTTATGTTTGCTTGTCGTGGTCACAATCATATTATGCGTTTCCGCCTGCCATGCATAGCCCTTGTCCTTCTCAAACGTAGGGAGTGTTACCATGTCCCAATGAAGCTCCTGACCGCTCTTTACCAGTTTATCGATTTCTCCGATGACATCTGTGCCCCAATAGCCGGCCATAGCAACTTTTTGGTCTTTCACAAATACGGTGTGCGAGTTGCTTGAAAGTTTACCGTCCTTTACATATCCCGGAATGTCATACATCGATTTATGCATATTCAGAACCCTGGCCCAGCTATCCGTTGTCAATACGGCTTCGTTCGTCTGCTTATTCACATAAGGCAAAGTAAGCCCCATTGCAAAGCGGTCCACTCCGCCTGCGTACAGACCCAAATACTGGACACCTCCATCATCGCGTGTCAGCTTGCGCGCCAAATCGATGGTCTCCTCCCATGTCATGCCTTCCTTGGGATAAGCGATTCCGAATCGATCGAATATGTCTTTGTTATAGAAGAGGGCAGGGATGTTCATTCGGAATGGAAGCGCAACCATTTCGCCTTTTGTTCCAAACTTCTTGATGGATTCAATCGGGACCGGTTCGTATTTGGACAAGTCCAATCCAAATTTTTTGATATACGGATTGAGATCCTCTATGATTTGCAATTCCTGTAAAGCAGGAATCCCAGGCAACCCGGCTATTAAAATATCAGGCACGTCACCCGATGTTATCATCTCCTGCAGCTTGCCACTAACCATTTCCAATGTAATATGCGGATATTTCTTTTTTACCGGTTGGGCAAAATAAGCCTCAAAATCTTCTTGCGCGAAAAAGCCGTGGGCAACCATTAACTTTAAAGTCACGGGTTCCGTACTGATCTCCGACTCCGGCACATCCAAGCCCTTATCGCCAGGGCTCTTTTGACTTTGGCAGCCGGCATTCAGGAGCAATGTTAAAACTGTGGCAGTAAGAACTAACTTTCGTTTCAAATTAGATCCCTCCATGTTCATTGTAACTATCCAGCACAAACTCTATAGTTTACTTCACACGCTGCCTTTGAAAAATCCTCTTTTCATCGAGCTAGCCCTGGTAAACGCTTACATAATTTCTACTAATTTTGCTCGTTTTGCGAAAGAACCCCCTTTCGTTTAATAAATTGGACCATCCCCCCCTTTTTTCGTTTAATTAATAAATTAATTATCTTTATTCTATTATTGTTAATATAATATCCCCACCCCTGACTTGTTGTCAATCTAAAGTTGATTAATTAACAATTTGGTTATATAATTGGAGCATTAGGAGCGTGCTGTATGAAAATAGACGTAACCACTAGAAATATGAATGTATTGGAGTGTTTTTCTTCTGAGACGCGAGTTCGGATCATTGAATTGTTGAATGAGAAACCTTATAACATTGGTGAACTCGCAGAGGCATTAGGCTTGTCCTCAGCCATAATTACAAAGCATATTCAGAAGCTAGAGGAAGCCAGGATTGTTTCTACGGAGAATACGGTAGGAAAACGAGGGACGCAGAAGCGCTGTTCATTGAATGTGGATAAAATGACGCTAGTACTCCGAACTGCCGAAATAGAAAAGCCACAGAACCAAACTGGATTTACGGTCGACCTGCCGGTCGGACAATACATCCGTTATGAGGTTCACCCAACCTGTGGTTTGGCATCCTCCGACAAGCGCATCGGCATGATGGACGATCCCCGTTATTTCGACGACCCCGAGCGCACGATGGCAGAGCACCTGTGGTTTGCAAGCGGTTTTGTCGAATATCGGATTCCGAACTATTTGGTAGGAAAAGAAACCGCGTCAAGCCTTAGCATTTCATTGGAGATTTGCTCCGAAGCACCTTATTATAACGACAATTGGCCCTCGGATATTACCTTTTCCGTCAATAACATGGAAGTGGCTACTTGGACCTGCCCGGGGGATTTTGGCAGCAAGCGCGGACAATACACACCCGAGTGGTGGGTGGATACGCAGTACGGACTTCTTAAGGTCCTCTCCATTACCGATGAGGGTACATTTATCGATGGGGTAAGGTTTTCTGATGTTCGAATTCATCAATTGAACGTAACAGCAGGTCAGGAGCTGCTCTTTCGAATCTCTTGTCCCGAATCCGCTGCGAATTGCGGAGGTGTCAGCCTTTTTGGCAAGAACTTCGGCAACTATCCGCAGGATATTCGAGTAACTATTACAGTTTAAAGCTCTAATTATAAAAAAAACGATCGTTAAACAACCTAAACCCATTTAATTGGTTTTAGGTTGTTTTCGTTTCTTCTTTCGCAATCTTCGAAGCTAGGTTAATCCAAAGGAAGCACCTGCGACTACTAATCCAGCAGGGTCCCAGGTGTTAATCAGCTCAATGCAGATAGGTATTCAAGTCTAGATCCTGTCCTGGTTAGCCCCTTTTAAAGCGAAGTCAACGGCACTTTCAGCATGAAGTCTTGTTGTATCATAGACGGGTATACTGCAATCATCTTGTGAGATGAGCAGCGTTATTTCTGTACATCCCAGAATAACGGCTTCTGCTCCTTGCTGTTTAAGCTTATTTATGATCTTTAAGTAGGCTTGCTTGGACTCTTCATTAATTAGACCAAGACAAAGCTCATGATAAATGATGTCATGTATAACCAATCGATCTTCTTCATTCGGCACAATAACCTCAAGTCCGAACTTTTCAGTGAGTCTGCCCTTGTAAAAATCTTGTTCCATCGTAAATGCAGTCCCTAATAACGCGACCTTCTTAATTCCATCTTTAACGATTTCGATCGCTGTGGAATCTGCGATATGAATTAACGGGATGGACACCGAACTTTCTACCTCTTGTGCCATCTTATGCATTGTATTTGTACAGATAACGATTAAATCCGCTCCGGCCGTTTCAAGTTTTTGTGCTGAATCAATCATAATTTTTGTAGCCTCATCCCAGTTCCCTTGATGCTGTAAAGTCTTGATTTCTTGAAAATTTACCGAGTACATGAGACTTTTAGCGGAATGATGCCCGCCAAGTCTTTCTTTTACACATTGATTAATGATTTGGTAATAGAGTAGAGATGACTCCCAGCTCATTCCACCAATAAGACCTATAGTTTTCAATGGTTAAGCACCTCATTATATTATGGTTCCATATATCGCGGAATCTGCCACAGAATGGCCTTCAAATAATAAACCTGTATGGCTATCCTGGTACTTCAAACCTCTATTCTTGTCTCCAAAAATTCAAGGTACTTTGGATCATCTTCCATAAAGATACCAATCCCGGCACCCATATAAGCCCGGGTCAGCTCGTCTGCCGCCTTTTCAAGGTTTTCCTGTTCGTAATACAATTGCCCTAGCCGAAGATGAATGTAGGGATTCCCTAACCCCTTCGGGCACTGTACAGCATTAAAAAAACACTTGAATGCCTTATCGTAGTTCTTCATTTGAAAATGGACATCCCCAATAGCCACATAGATCCACGTTGCGGCCTCCCATTCTCGATGACTTTCCGGCAATAATCGGAGGGCCGCGACGTACTTATTCTTTCCCGCCTCGAGATTGCCTGCACTAACCAGATCATCGCCTTGTTTACACAGTGCGGTAATTTCGGCATGGGTGGAATCTGAAAGTTGCACCGTCATCTCTCCTATCTATTCGATTTGAATCCGCCGCATGTTTTATTTTTTTACCAGCAGCGAATTATTGTTTTTTGACTTACATCAAAAAGGATTGCGCCTGGTATCTCCAACAAATAGTCTATCGCCCAAATGATATGATTCGTGAAATCCCTTCCTTCATCAGGCGAGAATACGAAGCGAATACGTTCGGTACAGTCTTTGATTTCAGGCGGACAATCCTTGACGGTGCTTGTAATGTAATTTACATCTTCAGCTACATTACGGCCAGTTTCAAAATGCGCTGTAAAATTCCAACCCGGCCAACGGAGAATCAAGTACTTCTCTTTCGTAAACGGATTTGCCGACGCTCCCATTTCCAGTCCATTCTTTGTATCAAAATCAAAGTAGGCGCTTAACTCAGAAGCAAGACGCTCCTGGGAGTATGGATTGGATGACTTCGCAAGGTAGGCATGTATTACGGACATAATATCTCTCCCATTGTACTGGATATTCTCAACCCGCCGATTCATTTGGCAAAGACTCTATGGCAAAGTTCTGGATGGCTTTGTTGGATGAGGCGGCTTCCAGGCTAGCAGGATTCCGGCGTCTCCGCAGCATTTGGTTACTCCTTCCATAGTATCTCTTCCAACCTCCCAAAGCCACATTTCATTGCTGATTTTTTTTAGAGTACCGCGGCCGCGTTCTTTGACAATCCACTCTCCGAGTGTCGTTCCTTGAATTTTTATATGCAGATGGCTTTCGTTTATCATATTGCAAGGATATACCATTCTTAGCATATCTCCTCTATAACGAACTTTCCCTTTAAATCTTCCGGGAGTTTCTTCTTTAAAAATCCTCGAATCCTCGTATGGAAATAATTTGATCAGATTCTCGCCCTGAGCATAATAAAATCCATCTGCCACTCTTTTAGCAGCATACACGATTCCATACGGGTAGCTAAATTTTTTCGATACATCCTTCACAAATCCGATCATATTTTCATAAATCTCTTCCAAAGGCACGGCACACTGACCATCGATATGATGAAAGCTGCCAAACTCATCGGTCATGTACCCAAAGGATGCAAACCATGGAGAGTAGCTGCTTTGCTCACAATATAATCTAAATGCTGTAACTTCTTTTGAGATTATTTTACTCTTGAGTTCGGAGAGTGAGGCTTCTATCAAATCAACATCGAGTCCATCTTCGCCATTCTTGTAAGTATAATATCCGGCAGTTGTAATCCTTGCACCGATTGCTTCAAAGAAAGACTCGCCTGCAATGCAAGCATCAAGTGGAGTGATTTTACTTGTGTCGTACATTGCCATCCCTGTACACATAGATTTTCACCTCTATCATTAACTGCGTGTAATCCAATCCCATTCCCTTGCAATTGTGTCATCTGATACAGTGAAGACCGGTACTCCGGATTCGTTCCTATCGGAGAAAAAAACTTGCTTTTTCAATGGATCAAAGAGCGGGTCTAGCAACTCTCGTATACCTTCACTTTATAGACCCTGTGTCTTTCTGCGGACTGAATACTTATCATATCTTTATACAATAGATTGGATAAATCTTCAAGTTACTGTGAAAACTAATGGTCAGATTTGCGTAAAAAGGAGACCATCTAGGCACACGTCCGTATACCTTAATGGTCTCCTAATGTACTGCTGAACAAGATACGTGATGTTTCGGCAGCACAAGTGCTCTATTTTAGTTCGCCTACTTCTAGAATCTACAGCCCGCCGTTAAGCTTGACCAGAACTTGATCAAGACTCTCCTCCGTCAGCTTGCCGGCGCTGAATGACACTAGTCCGCGCAGTGGCAAATAGTTCAGAAACGCCGCCATCATATCCGATGAAGACTCATCGCTCTCCCCCGTATTGGCGGATCCGCCAAATGGAGTCTGATTCACGAGCTCCTTAATGATCGGTGCCGCTAGGGGGTTTTCCATGATATCCCCGACCGTTGAGTTTCTTGTATATCGCGGTTTGATTGATGTAGTGGACTTTACATGAACTGTCCCTGTCAGAACCATCTCTGCTGAAGACTTGCCCACCAAGAGCTCAAAGTCTCCCGTCTCCACATGCCAGTCCTGCAAACCTACATGATAATAGGCGAACGAACGTTTATCCAGCGTAAATGAAACCGTGCTTTGCTCGCCGGGCTCCAAGCTTACCTTGGCAAAACCCTTCAGCTCCTTATCGGGGCGCGACACGCTGCTTTTCACGTCCCGAACATACAGCTGTACGATCTCTTTTCCCGCCAGCTTCCCGATATTTTTGACATTAACTGTTACTACCAGCGTCTCCGTATCCTCGATTTGCGATTTACTTATTGTCATGTCGGAATACTCAAAATTTGTATAGCTTAAGCCATGACCAAAAGGAAATAGAGGACGCATTTTTTTCTTGTCATAATAACGATACCCGACGTAGATGCCCTCTTTGTACTCCACCGTATCCCCGTCCCCAGGGAAGAAGAGGTAAGATGGGTTGTCACTGAGTTGGGCCGGGAACGTCTCTGCCAATTTGCCGCAAGGGTTCGCGTCGCCGAATAATAGATCCGCTATTGCACCGCCCATAGCTTGACCACCCAAATATGCCTCCAAGACGGCTTTGACATCATCGATCCATGGCATTTCAATCGGGGCGCCATTGCTTAACACGACGACGACCTGTTTCTGTATGGCGGTAATCCCTTCGATGAGCTTCATTTGATTATTCGGCAGACCCAGGTGGGTACGGTCAAATCCTTCCGACTCGTAGCGATCGGGCAAACCGGCAAAAATGATAGTTACATCCGCATCCTTGGCAGCTTGAATTGCCTCATTTAAGAGTACATTATCCATATCATCCGTGTTTAGCGTATACCCTTCCGCATAGGATATCTCTGCTGAACCCCCTGCCTTGGCCAGTTCCACCATAAGATCGTCCATTTTGGTAGGCTTGATGTGGGAGCTCCCTCCACCTTGATAGCGTGGTTGTTTGGCCAAGGCGCCAACGACCGCAATACGTCCCCCCTTCTTTAACGGAAGGATTCTATCTTCGTTCTTTAATAGAACCATACTTTCTCGGGCTACCTCTCGGGCCAGCTGGTGATGAGCTTCCATATCGTAGGTGGCGGCAGGTTTTCTATAATCGACCGCTTTGTATATGACCCGCAGTATTCTTTCCACAGCGGCATCCAGCTTCTGCTCAGAAAGCCGGCCTTCCCTAACCGCATCAATAATTTTTTGGTCGCCGACACCTCCTGAGGCAGGCATTTCTAGTTCGAGTCCTGCCGCTATTCCATCGGCTCTTTCGTTAACTGCGCCCCAATCGGATACAACAAAGCCTTCGTGTCCCCATTCGTCCTTCAGTATATCTGTAAGCAGGCGTTGATTCTCCGCACAATACTCCCCGTTAAGCTGGTTATAGGCACACATAACCGTCCATGGCTGCCCTTTCTTGACTGCTCCCTCAAAACTGGCCAAATAAATCTCTCTCAGCGTTCTCTCGTCCACAACCGCATTCGTTGTCATTCGGCGATGCTCTTGATTGTTTGCCGCAAAATGCTTGAGTGAAGCACCTACGCCTTGACTCTGAACGCCTAGAATGTGCTCGGCCGCCAATTCCGTTGACAAATAAGGGTCCTCCGAGAAGTACTCGAAATTTCGTCCGCAAAGCGGCGATCTCTTTATATTTGCCCCTGGTCCGAGAAGAATGCCTACCTGCTCTGCCTGACATTCTTCCCCTAGAGCAACGCCAACCTTGCGAAGCAGTTCCCGATCCCATGATGTAGCCAGACCTGCCGCTGAAGGGAAGCAAGTCGCAGGAACGCTATCGAATAAGCCCAGATGGTCTGCAGAGGCTCGTTGTTTCCGAAGGCCATGAGGCCCGTCTGTCATCATGATGGATGGTATGTCAAGTCTCTCGATGGCTTTGGTATTCCAGAAATCAAACCCGGAGCAAAGTCCAGCCTTTTCCTCCAGAGTCATAGTGGAAATCAGTTTTTTCAAGTCGCGATTCATTGATATATTCTCCTCCCTGTGGATATGGAACCTGTTATTTATCCTTTCACAGCTCCGATCGTCATTCCTCTCACGAAATATTTCTGGAAGAACGGGTAAGCGATCAGAATCGGAATGACGGCAATTACCGCAATGGCCATGCGGAACGTTTCGCTAGGCAGCTGAGCAACCTTCTCGCCGGCACTCGCGCTCAGATCGCCGTTGCTTGCAAGAAATTGGATATCGCTCATGATGCGATTCAAAACATTTTGCAGGCTGAACAATTGGGGATCGGTCACATATATGAGCCCGTTATTCCAGTCATTCCAATAGGCAAGGCCCTGAAATAAGCCTACTGTGGCAAGGATGGGCAATGACAAGGGCAAAACGATTTTATAGTACATTTTAAATTCGCTTGCACCGTCAATACTGGCCGATTCCAGAACGGGCACCGGTACGGTTGTCATGAAAAACGTCCGCATTAACAGCGTGTTGAAGCCATTCAATAGTAATCCGGGAACAATAAGCGCCCAAATCGTATTTTTTATATCCAACAGCTGTGTATAGACGAGGTACGTAGGAACAAGACCGCCGTTAAACAATAAGGTAAAGAACAGCAGGAAGGCGAAGAACATGCCTCCGGGCAAATCGCGCCGGGAGAGCGGGTAAGCAAGCATGGACGTGATGATCAAGCTGGCCGTTGTTCCTACCACGGTAATCAGTATTGTTATCCCATAAGCGTTAAAGATTAGGGAGGATTGCTCCCATAAATATTCATATGCTGACAGGCTGAACTGCTTAGGAAAGAAAGAGTAGCCATTCTGCAGGATGGATTTCTCATCACTTATGGAGGACATAATCAGCAATAGAAACGGAAGCAAGCACGATAGCGAAAATAAAAACAGGATGGTATGGGCAATCCACTGCCAAGCACGATTTTCTGTGTTCACGATGGTTCCTCCTCTAAAACAATGCGTTTTCCTTATTAATTTTCCGTACTACGTAGTTAGATACAAGGACGAGGATGAATCCGACAAGCGATTGATAAAAACCTGCGGCGGACGACATCCCGATATTGCCCAATTGAAGCAACCCGCGGAATACATACGTATCAATGACGTTCGTTGTACTGAACAACGCTCCTGCATTCATTGGAACCTGGTAGAACAAGCCGAAGTCGGAATAGAAAATCCGCCCGATCTGAAGGAGGGTCAGCATGATAATCACGGGTGTGATCAGCGGAATCGTGATTGTGCGGATTTGCTGCCACTTGGATGCTCCGTCCAATTTGGCTGCTTCATAATACTCCGGATCAATTCCAATGATGGCCGCCAAGTAAATGATGCATGAGTATCCGACTCCCTTCCAAGTATGCACAAGCGTTAGTATCGCAGGCCAGTATTTTGGTTCGTTATACCACGAAATCGGATCTATGCCCAAAGCCGGTAAAACGGTTTTATTCATGAACCCGCTCTCTATGCTGAGCATCGAGAAGACCAAATAGCTGACGATAACCATCGAAATCAAAAAAGGAAGAATAATTACGCTTTGATAAAACCGGGAGGCAAACTTGCTTTTGATTTCATTGAGAAGAATTGCAAAAGCGACAGCAACGACGAGACCAATAACGATAAAAGCCGCATTGTACAGTATCGTGTTCCTGGTAATAATATAGGCATCCGACGTTTGAAACAGGAACTTAAAGTTTTGAAAGCCTACCCAGTCACTTGCCCAGATGCCTTTGGCAAAGTTAATATCCTTGAATGCAATGATGAGGCCAAACATCGGCAGATAGTTATTAATTAGCAAATACGCGATCCCCGGCAGCATCATGATGTAGAGCGGGCTGTATTTCCATAGTTTCTTCATAGCCACGCTCTGTGAACGATTTGTCATTTCTGGTTCCCCTTTCCGTATTAACGAAATTCTTGTTGTACTCTTATAGTAATCAATCGGCAGTCCTTCTCACTACCGCTCACACGACTTCCAATTTGCACTTTGCCGACCATCCGTCAATGGATGAAAAAAGCTCTGCCAGGCCAAGCGGCCTAGCAGAGCAGTTCATCCGGGATTTACTTCGATATGATGTTGAGCTCCCGGTTAATGACCGGCAGCAATTCCGGAGGAATTCCGTAAAACACGAGCTGGGACATCTTGTCGATGGACATAACCCCTTGAGTTACCTCAAAGAACGGATTGCTCGTCACATGTTCGAAGTATTTGAGAAACACTGCTTTGGAAGCATCGTTACTATACAGATCCTCGATCGTATCATAGATGGAATAATAGCCTTCCTTCACTTCAATCTGCCCTGCCTCGGACAAGTCGAATTGTTCAAACCAATTGACGACGTGCTTGCTCTTCTCTTCTTTCACATGAATATAGCTGGTGTCGATCTCCGATACATGGCGCAAAACGATCTCATCTGTATAGACCATACCTTGGTCATCCACACCTTCCACTCTAATGCGGTTATCCCCTGGCTTCAACAAGACGTCTTTAACGACGTATACCGGCTTACCGTCCTGAGTCTCCTTCAGCAATATATCGTTGTGATACAAGCGGATATGACTCAGATTCGATAAAATGATGATATCGTTCCCCTCTTTATGCCGATGGTAGAATCGGCGTCCGGCCAGGTGAACAAAAGGATTCTTCGACCAATAGGCCTTGCAAAGATAGAAAGCATCCTTCTTCAAGGTCCGGTCAATGGTGACAAGTCCCTTCAAATTTTTGCCGACTTCTCCGCCTTCCTTACGGTTCGCACTACCGAAATCAAACATGTTCCAGACGTATCCGCCAAGAACGAATGGCCTCGCCTGAAAGGTTTCCAGCGCGTTATGATGGAACAATAGCTGGTATTCTTCTGTATAATCCTGAACCTGTGGAGTATAAGAATGGTATCGGGGATTCGTGTCGACCCCATATTCCGAAACCAGCACAGGAACGTCAGGGCGAACTCTGTGAAACTCGTCAAGCCTCTCCCCAAGATCCTTGATTTCGCCATAGTACCAGCCATAATATAAATTGTAACCGACAAGGTCGGTGAAATTATTGATGATACTATCGTCCGCAACTCCATTAATATTCGCCTGTGCGGTGAAACGGCTTGGATCCAGCCGCTTGGCTTCCTCCACCAGCTTTTGAATCGTTCGATACGTATTCTCCGTCTCAACGGCGATCGTTATTTCGTTTTGAACTCCCCAACAATAAATAGAAGTGTGATTATAGGCTTGTTTAATCAAACGCTCCAACTGTTCGAAGGCGTTCCGGCTTTCCGGATCCTTGGTCGAAGGAATGCTAATATACGGAATTTCGGCCCACACCAGCAAACCATAGCGGTCACAGAGACTGTAAAAATAATCGTCATGCTGGTAATGGGCAAGCCGAATGCTGTTAGCGCCGACCTCTCGAATGAGCTCCATGTCCAATTCCATGTGAGCCTTCGTAATGGCATTGCCCACGCCTCCGAAATCCTGATGGCGGCACACTCCATTGAGCTTGACCGGTTTTCCGTTCAAAATGACGCCTCGGTCGGCCGTAAGCTCGACAGTTCGAAAGCCGATTTCAATTTGACGAGCATCCGCTACTTCTCCTTGGACGCTGACGGTGATCACAGCCTTATACAGATAGGGATTATCCACACCGTCCCAAAGCGTAGGATTGCTGATGGTTCCATGCAAGGAGAACTCCGTTTCGGTTGCAAAGGACAACTCGGAGCTTGCTTCCCACACAACGGTTCCTTCCAGGTCCGCGAGTTGAATCAAGACGCTTCCATTGGCTGGTGCGCATGATTCATTAATGACCCGTCCGCGTACATCCAGCCGAAATGAATTGTCGCCGCTGCTTGTCTGCGTTAGATATACACCGTCTCGGCCGTGATCCATCACATCAAAGTGGATGTCGTCCATGACAAACAGGTTCACTTCCCTGTAGAGGCCGCCAAAGAAAGTAAAGTCCGCCATCAGCGGGTACACCTCATTATCATAGCTATTGTCCACTCTTATAGAGATTAGATTATCTCCTTCCGTCAAATAAGGATTCAATGCTGCACGAAACATTGCGTAACCGCATCGGCTTTCCCCTACAAGATGACCATTGATATAAACCTGGCCCATATTGCCGGCTGCCCCGATTTCCAAATAGAAACGTTTGCCAATATCTTCTGGAGCGATATGGAGTGTTCTTTGATACCAGCAGGCCCCCCTGTAATACGGCTCTGTCCCCCCTTGTCCGTCCATATCATTCCAAGTGTGCGGTAATGTAACTGACTGCCCTTCTTTTATTAAGGTGCTGGCATAAGAGGGACTGTTTTCTTTGGTGAACATCCAAAGCTGATTTAATGGAATTATTTTCAACATGAACGACCTCTTTTCTTGGGATCTAGACGATACTCGGAAAAAATGCCCGTTCAACCAGAAAGTTGACGGGCAACGAATTTCGTCTTATTTATTACCTTTCGCCCATTCGTCAAGCTGTTTTTGCTTTTCAGCGATAATTTTATCGATACCGGCGGATTTCAGCTTGGATATGAATTCCGGCAATATCTTATCCGGATCGACGCTTCCCGTTTCAAGCGGAAGTTTATATTGAGTGATCACGTTGGACACGGCGGCATACTCCGTCTTAACCGATGTAGCGTCGAACGTGAAGCCCAACGCTTTGGATTTTATAGCCGACTTATTGAAATCATCCATCTTTTTCCAAATATTAGGGTCTTCTCCATTAAACACGTAAGACAAGAATTGGTTGCCGAATAAGTAGCCCATATTCAAGCTGTAGCCAGAGGTTTTAGCATCTACACCTTGTGGAAAATCAATCACATTGCCGGATTTAACGACGTAATGCTTATCTGCTACACCCCAATCGAACAGGTTGACGATATCTTTGTCGGTGTACATTAAATTAAGGAATTCCATCGCTTTTTCCGGCATCTTGGAATTAACGGGTACGCCCCACATAATACTCGTGACGTTTGTCGTTGTTGAGACCGGTTTAACCAGGTTGGCTGTCACCACTGGTACGCCGCTGCTCTTCGATTCCTGCTCCTCAAATCCCGGCTTCATATTGGAAAAGTATGCGAAGCCGCGGTTAGATTTTAATAGATCGAACTGAGAAGTCTTATTAGTGGCAGCGTCCTTCAAAATCAACCCGGATGTGTACCAGCTTCTCATCTTTTGCACGAACTGGGCATATTCCTGTGTTTCGTATAAATTCACGACTTTTAGGTTATTATCGTAATTTGGAAGCACTCCCATCGAATCACCGAGCATATCGAACCATCGATAAGAATCGAGCATCGTTCTGCCGATATTACCAGGAACCAGCGGGGTCAAATCCGGCTCTTTCTCCTTGATTAACTTCAATGCCGCTTCTACATCATCCAGCGTATGAATTTTGCTGACGTCAATTTGATATTTCTCGACAAGATCCTTCCGCATGGTCAAGCCCTGGCTAGCGGCAAAATCTCGAATTGTGGGCACTGCGTACGTCGATCCGCCGATTTTTACAGCATTCAAGTAAGCCGGGTCCATGGATTGTTTAATTCCTTGTCCTTGAGCTTCAAGCAACTTATCCAACGCGATGATTTGACCTTTGGCAACCAAACTGCTGTAAAGACTGCTCGTAACCACCATCAGATCCAACTTCTCATTGCTGCTTAGCATCAGGTTGACCTGCTGCTCCCAATTCCCGAAGCTGATCGGCGTCAGTTTCACAGTAGCGTTGATCTTTTGCTGCGCAATTTTGTTAATAGAGTCCTGCACCACCGGCAAGTCTTTCGGCACCGAACCAAAAATCGGATAAGCGATGTTCAATTCCGGCAATTTCTTGTTCGAGGCATTCCCTCCAGAAGCGCCGCCTCCATTATTTCCGCCGCAAGCGGATAAGAAAAGCATGGACCCTATTACGAGCCCGCTTGCTGCTGTAAATCTCTTCCTCATGGTACTCCCCCATTTGCGTAGTGTCGTTCACCTTGAAACCGATTGCGAGCAAGCGGATTCAAAAGGTGAATATACGCCTATTGTACTTCCGCTGCAATTATGGCACTGCTCCGGTCACGACTTTTCAATGTGCATTTGCAGACTATCTAATCCTTCTGTCCCTTTTGCTGGTGTTTTTGGCGATATTCATTCGGATTCATGTCGGTATACTTCTTAAACATCCGGGAAAAATGCGAAAAGTTCGCATACCCGATATGCGAAGCAACTGCACTGATCGGCATCTCGGTTTTCGACAACAGCTCCTGCGCAAGCTTAAGCCTTTCCTGAAACAAGTAATCGGAAATGGCCATTCCCGTCTCCTTTTTGAATAGCCGGTTTAAATAATCGGGGTTTAGATACACGTGATTTGCGATCTCTTCACGGGACAAATCCTCTGCCAAGTGAAGCTTGATATATCCGATAACCCGGTTGACCACACTCTGAGATTGCTCCACAGTGTTAACGTACTCCAGCGCTCGATTAACGACATGATTCATCCAGGAAACCAAATCGGTAACGGAGCGGGTCGCATTTGCCGACGCATCTAAAGAAATGCTGTCGCTAAACAATTGATGCGCTTGAATCCCCTTATTTTGAAGAGCGACATACATCGTTTGCTGAAAATCCTGATACCATTGATGGAGCAGCGTAGCATCCACAGTATCCCGCTGCAGCATCCCATCCAAATAAGCGGTAGCCTCCTGAAGCACCCTGCCATACTCGCCTTCCTTGAGCATAACGGCCCAAACCCCCATGTCCGGGAGCACGTGGAGTGATGATCGTAACGAAACGTCGGAAATGAAGAACACTTTATTATTATAGGCTACATTATTTCTCTCCAAGTCACGGAGTGCCTTAACCATCCCGAACATATCTTGCCCGTGAATGGCATCCCCGATATAGCATGAAAGATCGCAAGAGAAATATTGCTTGCAGGCCTCAATATAACGATTGCACGCCCGCTCCATCGACATTTCAAAATCGTCACGGCTGGTTGCCGGTAATATAGCAAGCAGGCCTCTGTCTAATGAAACCACTTGTCCTTTTTGATGATCACCAATAATCATTTCTTCCGCGGCATTTTTAAGAGCATACTCCATAATTTTCTCCTCCCGGAGCGTCAGCGGCTTATGCCATCTTTGAACGCCGATCAGTATCGGGATAAAAGTCATAGATTCGTCGTAAGGGATGTTACGTTCCGCCGCGGCACGCTTCACTGCATCCGCACGGGCCGGAATCACTTGATGGATAAGATCCAGCCAAAATCGTTCGATCAGCACAGGTTGATGCTGAAACCAAAATTGGCCATATTGGCTAAACTGCTCGATCTCCGAATCTTTGAGATTTTTTTCGATCGCTTTTTGAATCGTTTTTTCCAGTTCAAGAAATGGTATCGGCTTGAGAATATAGTCAAGACTCCCCATCTGTAGCGCTTGCTTGGCATATTTGAAATCGGCATGACATGTGAGAAAAATGGTGGCCGTTCGCGGATACCTCTCTCGAACCCACTCCGCCAATTCCAAGCCGGTAGCCTGCGGCATTTCGATATCGCAGAGCATAATGTCGACCTGCTCCCTCTCGAATACTTCCTTTGCCTGTTTCACGGTATAAGCGGTTAATACCGCCGTAATCCCAAGCCTCTGCCAGTGAACCCCGGACAATATTCCTTCAACCGCATGAATTTCATCGTCAACAATTAAAAGTTGAGGCATCATCAATATCCCCTTTCTCACCGTTCTGAAGCATAGGGCAGCCTGATCTCGACTACCGCACCTCTCGGAAAACCGTTATAGCAAGAGAGAGAAGCTTCTTCGCCGTACAACAGCTGCAGCCTCCTTTGAACATTCCATATCCCGATGTGCTCCCCCTCCTCGTCTATCACCCTGTTGCCTGAACGAATCTCCGACAATATTTCCTCGGAAAAACCTTTGCCTGTATCGCGAACGATAATTTCAATGTAAGGCTCCAAGCCTGTTTCCATTAAATCGATAGATACACTGATATGGATCGGTTGATCGAGAGTGATCCCATGCTTGATTGAATTTTCCAGGAACGATTGAATGATAAGCGGTGGTACCGGTACACGCTCAAGAAAATCCGGGACATCTATCGTACAGGTAAGGCCCCCGGGAAAGCGAAGCTCCTGAATTCGAGCGTAGTTACGGACATGCTGCAGTTCCTCACCTAAGGATACGAATGTCAGGTTGCTTTGAAACATAAAACGGAAGTACCGAACCAAACATAGCGTTAACTCCTGAATCAATTCATAGTTTTTCACTTGTGCCAAATTGAACAGGATGTTAAGCGAATTCATAAAAAAATGCGGGTTGATCTGAAGCTGCAGATGCTGAAGCTCCGCCTTTTGCTTGTTCAGTTGTTCTTCATACACGTTGATCTTTAATTCTTCAATTTGCCCCATCATGCGGTTGAATGTTTCGTTAACTAATACAATTTCGTCCGATGCAGGATAGGATTCTACCCGCACGTTGACGTTCCCGTCGTTAATTCTCTTCATGACGGCAATCAAGCGCTGCAGCGGCACTAGCAAAATTTGACGAAGGAGAAGCAGACTGATGGGCAGTAATCCTATGGATACAATGGAAATAAACAAGGTCAGCCGCGATAAATTAGGCAGGTTTTGCAATATCTGCTTGTCCGGTATGACAGCAGCCAGGCTGAAATTTCCTACCTGTGAAGGTTCCCCGACAACAAGTAAACTATTCTTGCTGCCTGTCATATAATACTCGCTGAAGTCCACTGTAAAATCTATCTGCTCATCCGGCAGCGGATTTGTACTTACCATCACGTTCCCATCACTATTCACGAGCAAAGCGCTTCCTTCTTTCCCTAAATCAATCAAATGGAGCGGAACCAGCAGTGTCTTCACATTGACCCAAGCACCGAGATATAAATCACCCGATTTCAAAATTCGCAGTGCATAGTACTCTTCTCCGATTTGCTTTACTAACCATCGGCTGCCTTCATTATTCGAAAGGTTTGTCTCGCTGCTCAGAGATTCACGCAATTGCTGCTCAACCCGATCCCTGTCGGTAAATGAAATGGTCGACTTGAAGACGTCCAACAAATCCTTCCTGGATTGAGAATAGACAAAAAAAGCATCGACGGATTTATATAATACAATATCGCTTGCTAGCTTATCGGAGACGCTATGTTTGGCCAGCTGGTACTCGTCTTCCGAATTCGGAGCATTCATGGATTGAATATCATAATCAGATGTCAGCAAGCCGATCAGATTACGCTCTGCATCCTTTAATTGCGTATCGATCTGTCCCATGTACAAAGAAATTAAATTTTTATTGGACAATGCGACCTGGTCGTGCACGACACGAATACTGTAGAAGTTATTGTACAGCAGCAGTGTAATGAGAGGGACGGTTACAAGCAGTAATCCCATAACCAGTTTGAAACGAATCGAATTCCATGAAATATGCGGGATCCTCAAAAGCACACACCCCTACTACAAATTTAAAAACTGTCGTTGCCCGACAGTCTTGTTATATCCTATTTTCGATTATAGAACCGATTTTTGAATCATAACAAATAAAATGATTTCCAAGCTACTGTTTTAACGACATTGAATAATGCATTTCACGACATTTAAGCTTATATCGAATAGCTTCTGGTCATTGACTTGAGACAAGGAAATGTTCAGATAAAAATAAAGACCCACGATTATACGCGGGTCTGCATTGGTTCACATCTTGTCATCCGACAAGTAATTATTTTGATAAGCTCGAAAGTCCGTCAACACCCTATCATTTTATTCTTCTTCAAATAATTTCTCGCCACGATGGAGCCGCCATGCAATTTTTGCCGTATGAGGCCTCTCGCGGGAAGTTGGGGCGTGAGCCGCCAAATAACGGGTGGCAGCAAGGATCATCGTTTCGCGAGCTTTCTCTGCGAACGGTCCCGATTCGGTAGCCCAGCGGTCATATTCCGCGACGGCCGCCTCGTACATCTGGAAGGAATGGAATTCCGCATCCTCTCTAAGCAAAGCATGACCCAATACGTTGAATAAAGGTTCCGGCTTTCCGCCGCTGCGCAGATAGCGGATCACCCATGCCGCCGCCGGAGCTACCTGCTGCTGCTTATCGAGAATGTCCAGCAGCTCCGTGGGCTGAGGCACTTCCCCAGCCTCTTCAATCACAACCGGCCTTGGGGCCGCCGGGATATTCAAGAACCGGTCCAGGTATATCGCAGCTGCTGTATGGAAAATTCCGCGAATCAGCCATGGATTAGTGGAACGGATCAAACCTTCATGAACGGCATGAGCATGCGTAAACGTATGCAGTACCGAAATCCAATCTCCAAAATCATTCTGCGTATGGAAGCGGACGACCCGTTCCGCCGCAGCTAACGCGGCAATTTGCGAAATGCGTACCGGGGAAGCGCCGCCGAGCAAAGCTTCCTTCAGCACACGAACCGTCCGTAACGGATCGTCTCCGAGCAGCGCTTGGAGCAGCTCCTCATCGTCGATACCGGGGTTCCCGCTTCCAGTTACATTGCCTTGTTTGGAAACCTCCTCGAACGCTTCCATCAACGGCTGAACCAAATTGACAGGCGACTGCCAGCTGTGAAGCTCTTCGCTGCGTGAGGCGTCTCCGAACATGGGAAGCAGTGAGGCGAGGATATAGCTGCGCTGCTCGTCCCCGACATACTTCAAGCTCTCGAATGCTTTATTATGGAAATCCAGCGTATGGCCTCCATTAATATAGAAATGGTCCGTTGCTGCCATGCTCATCATAGCGAATAATTGCATCTCATCCGTCCCCGCCTGTACGGCGGTCAGCAGCACCCGCTCCGCGCCGCGGGTATCCCGGACCTCGATGCAGTCACGGTACCATTCCGTCAACCGTGCTTCGGAGACGCTTGTATTCGGGAGCGGATCGAGCAAGAAGCGCGTTCCGCTTCCGGCTGAGTCGCGCGCTGTGTGCAGCAAGCCTTGAAACAACGCCAGGATCCGTCCTTGTTTATCAAGCTTCGGCAGGACGTTGGCCATCGCGGTAAGAATCGTTAATCCGGAGCCCCACCCTTGCCTGCGCTGTTTGACCCCGAATTCGATCCCGATTGCAGCGATTTCCGACTCGGGAACACCCGATTCCATTAAACCGACTATGGCCTTGGCAATGACAAGGCCGATGTTTTGCTCAAGACCGCTCAGAAGCCGGTCCTTATATAGCTGTACTTGATTGCCGTTCCGGGAATTCGGGTCGACCCAAATCACTCCTTCATGTACGGCTATTTCATGTACCGGAACATCGTCTGCCCAAGGATCGAGCGTTCCACCGCTGCATACGTCAAACCGCGCGTGATGCCAATGACAGGTCAATATTCCGTTGCACAAGCTTCCCATATGAAGGGGAAACCCGAGGTGAGGGCACCGGTTGTCAAGCGCATACACTTCATCCTCGTGAAAGAAAACTACAATCCCCCCTTTGATCAGCTTCGGACCTTGCTCTCGAAGCTCTTCTACGGTACCTGCCTGGATCCAACCATTCATGAAAACGCCTCCAATTCCCGATATAATGTGCTTTCCTTGCTTATACCATATCATACTTTAAAAACTTTATAAATATGTATATTTATAAAGTTTTTTCTGCATCTGGATGATCCAGAACCCTTTCCTTTCCTGAACCTCCCACCCGCTATCCTGCTTCTTTAAAATAAGCTGCTGCCCTGCCGCACCTAAAGGAGAGCGAAACTTGTAGCCGTCAATTGCCACAACCGTTGCACGTTTCGTCCGATTGGACCTTTTCTACGTTCAGAAGAATCCCTTGCAGTCTTTTCTTTGTTTCATCCGTCCGTTGTCCATCAAGCAGCTCTTCGTATAAAATATACCATATTTTTACTGATGCTGATTGAAATTGCCATATGCACTGCGTGGCAAAATATGTTTTAATATATCAAAGGAGCGTGATACTGTGGACATTAAATCTTTTCTACATCCAAAGAATGAGGTCTCTTACATCACGACATCTTCCAATATGAAAGAAGCCTTAGACAAATTGGAGGCTTGCCATTATTCGGCCATTCCGGTCCTGCAGGACAATGGAGTATATTACGGAACGCTTTCCGAAGGAGACTTGTTATGGAAGATGAAGGCCACACCTGGCCTTACTTTCGATACGATGCATGAAATTCCCGTCGTTTCCATCAATAAGCGGTTAAAGATCGAATGCGTCAAGATTGGCGCCGATTTGGACGACATGCTTGCGCTTGCCGCTGATCAGAACTTTGTTCCAGTCGTAGATGACGATGGCATCTTTCTTGGGATCATTCGGCGTAAAGACATCATCGAATTCTACACCCGGAATATTACGGATTAATTGCAAAAAGACCCGATCGTTTGAAAAGATCGGGTCTTTGCTTTGCTTATTTTGACAGGAGATATCATGAGATACAGCGATCTCAGTTTTTTTTCGTCACGGTTCATAATCTAAAATGGGAGTTGAACGTTCCTAGTCTAAATGTTAAAGCCTGCCTGGTGTTTTTTTAACTTCAAATGTAGTCGAATCGGTATAGCTAGTGGTCGATAAGCTCTCGTAATTGGACGGAACTTCGTCCTGATCCATAGTTGCTTCCGTCGCCTCTGTCTCCGGCAATTCCCAGCTTGCCTTTTGGAAGTTCATTTTTTCTTTTATTTCTTTATTATTATCTTTGAGCATGAATGTATAGACCTCTCTTATTTAAAGGTTTCATCCCCAAATACTTTTTCCTGCCTGTAAAGGATTTATACAAGAACGATTTTTGATTACTATGTGCTTGTCCTGCTTTTGAAAAAAATAACAAATTTTAACTAGTGCAGAATGTACGACTCGTTAGTATGCCAGGCTCCTCCCTCGTCTGTACTTCGGTAGAACATCGTAGCCGATCGAAGGGCCCCTTTTGCAGCAGCTTCCACCGATGTAAAACGGTTTTCCTCGGAAAACTCTGGATCCGCCTGGTCCGCTCCCCTATAATAATGACTGAGCTCATAAAAGTAATCATCCGTCCGATTCCTTAGAATTCGAATTCCAATTTCCTTCCCGTCAATGCGTGCTTTAAAAGATGAAACGATTTCGTGCACCGCCTGGATATCCGCGTGAACATTCTCGAGCTCCGATAAATCAAACATGAGGCTTCCTCTCCCTTCTTATGCCATATTATCTGTTTACATTATTCCCATGATTCCTCATCTATCGGCATTAAGTTTTCTTCCAGTTTTTGTTTATCATCAATTATTTAGTTAAGATGGCGGATTAAAATTTTTAAAAGGCTCTGCATTATTAGTTCTATTTTTGTAGGATAGAATGATTTCCATCATGAAGACCAAAACTAAAGAAATGCCAAATAACGGCATTATACAACCTAATACCAACATGAGAATAATAAATCCAATCGATAGCTTGCTTGTTGGGTTCGGCGGAGCAGACAAAGTACTTTTCTTTTTACGAGCCAACCATGTTTTGAACCCCCAGAAAATAACAAGCAGGAACGTAACACAAACCAGGAGATTGATAATTTTATTGAGCCATCCGAATAAATGCCCTTCATGTAAAGGAATTCCCCAGGTGAACAATTTTCCTAGTATCCCATAATCTTCATAACCAACCTTTGAAATCATTTTGCCGCTATATGCATCAAAATATGCGGTTACTTCATCATTAGGGCTAACGTCTAATCCTGTCACTCCTGAATTACTTCCTTTAGAGACAATGAATACACCATGTTCGTCTTTAGGATAAATGATGGAGTACGGCTTGGAAATATTGGCCTGATTAATTTCGTTCATTAATTGCTGGAGGTTTATCATTCCGTTTCGTACAGACATAATATTCTGATGTGCCACGCCGTTATGTTCTTCATGAGATCCACCGGTTGATGCCGGTAGTTCATTTTTACGAGTGGCCCAAGGAATTTCTTTCATATCCGATGTCGGCGGATTTTGTTTTAATACTGGAAATCCGATAGACGGATGCTTTTGCGCTGTGGAGTATAGGATATCGCCCATAAAGGCTGACCATGGCAACCCGGTAAAAATAAGGATTATCAATGGTATGGAAATGATTATACCGATTCTCGCATGCCATTTCAGATTTGTTTGCCGTTTGGTTAGATTCGGCTCCTTCTTCAACACCCTTCCTTTGAATGTCATGTACATTCCGGAGAGCAACAGGAAGATTGTCCAGCATGCAGCCAATTCAACAAGATAGTTGACAACAGTTCCCCCAACAAAGAGAGAACTATGAATGTCCCTCATTACATTAGAAAACGTATATTTGGGATTCTGACTGCCCACTATTTGATAATTGGAGTCTAAAAATACATATTTTTGTTCTCCAGCTCCATTGATCATTGTTAAACGCGTATTATATGGATCATCTAAAACAATAACTTTTGAAACAGAAAAATCTTGATAGGTTTGCTTGGCTTTCTCAATACCTTGATCTAACGTTATTTGTTCCGTTTGGCTGCTTTTGTTAAAAAATTCATTCTTGTACAAGAGATTTTCAACATTTGGATAAAACAAATACCCGATACCGCTTAACGTTAGTGTAATGAGAAGCGGTGTAATAAATAACGCTGCATAAAAATGCCATCGCCAAAAACGATTATAATTATTTTTCTCCATCTTTTTTCCCAATCCTTATCTATTATTTTTATTCGCTTTCTCTCGTGCAGCAGCTCCTTTCCATACAAATTCCAATTTTAATTTTACGCGTTATGGTCATAATTCCTATCACCCGATAGGGCTATTAGGGTAAACATCGTGTGAAGAAATTGAGAACAACTTTTGATTGCTCTCGCACTAACACATAGCAAAAAAGACCGGCACAGGTCCGGTCTCTTTCCATTAAGATAATGCCGCTTGATCTATACAAGAAATCAATCTTTTTTCTACATCCTCCGCGATGGTTTGGAGGACACCGTTATCTACCATTCCAATTAAAGCTGTTGGTTTGGGCAGACCGATTTTTGTTTTTCCTTGTTCCTCGTAAACGGCTATTTTACATGGCAGGAAATACCCCACAACGGCATTCTCACTAAGCACACGTTTGGCTTCTACCGGATTACATACCTATAGGATGTGATAGCGTTGCTCAAGCTCTACTCCTTTCTCCCTTAACTTCTCCTGCATATCCAGATGCCATAGTACACCGAACTTTTCTTCCTTCAGATGCCGTTCTAATTTCTCTATAGTTTGCGCAGTTGTTTGATCGGTATCGATCGTATAATGAAACATGTCTTGTATTCCCTTTCAACTTTATTTTATTTACAATCAAGCTTTTCTCGTTTTATAATAATTCATAGTATATAAATCGGAATTTGGAGGTATAATTCATCCCCGCACTAGAAGGTTATGTAGAACATTACACTACAGCGACTAAATAAGTATTTGCAATTATTCTATACTTATGTAAAAAAAAATCATTAGCTCTCACGTTGGAGCTAATGATTTTTTGCTTCATTTCGATAGTTTCCCGTTCCAAGCCATGATGCCGCCCCGCAGCTTGAATTCCGATAATGGAATATTGACCGCTCCGGGAATATCCCCCCGCTTTACTTCATTCGGTTCCCGCACATCGATCAGGACATTATTGCTGTTTTCTTGCAGGGCCTCCCGGAATTGCTCCGTACTTAAATTCCTAAGTCCTTTGACTCCGGCGAACCGGGAATAAATAAACCAAACCAGGAGCGCGATGACTGCAATTCGAATCATCAGATTGACATCCACTGGAGTAGCCTCCTTTCTTGGGCTTATCTGCTTTTCACCAGCAATTCGATAGCCTGATGAACGACTTTACCCGTATCTCTTCCGGCTTCCTTTTCTTCCATAATACATTGCTCCAGATTGACGGCAACGATGTAGGCGATGGCTTTATCCGCAGCATTCCTAACCGCTGACAGTTGGGCCACAACATCTTTGCATGGCTGCTCTTCTTCCATCATCTTCA
Source organism: Paenibacillus vulneris (assembly GCF_039543185.1). NCBI lineage: Bacteria > Bacillati > Bacillota > Bacilli > Caryophanales > Paenibacillaceae > Paenibacillus > Paenibacillus vulneris. Next base: position 474,333 of record NZ_BAABJG010000015.1, read on the forward strand.
GTACGCCGCGAATTTGTCCTTCAACCCGCTTTAATCTCTTTTGAACATCCTCATCATAATGCATGGAATAACCGCCCTTCTTTAATACCGGAATAGGTATATAATTGCAAAACAGCATCATAAAACAATGCCACGCAGGCTTCGTTAAATAAACAAATTGACTTTGGCGTCTGCAGCGTCACCCAAGTAGGCGGCAACGCCTGCGTACTCAATACCGTCCAGAAGCTCTTCTTTTTGCAGCCCAAGCAGGTCCATCGTCATGGTACAGGCAACTAATTTAACCCCTTGCTCCTGGGCCAGTTCGATTAATTGCGGCAGCGTCAAAGCGTTGTGCTTTTTCAAAACGCGCTTAATCATTTTGGGGCCAAAACCTCCGAAGTTCATCCTGGAGAGACCAAGCTTATCCGCTCCGCGCGGCATCATTTTCGCAAACATTCTCTCCAGCCAGCCTTTCTTCACGAATACCGATTCATCCTTACGCAGCGCATTCAATCCCCAGAAGGTGAAGAAAATGGTTACCTCATGATCGTAAGCCGCTGCCCCATTAGCAATAATGAACGCAGCTATCGCTTTATCCAATTCCCCACTGAATAAGACTATTGTCGATTTCTCTTGATTCACTTATCATCACCTCATTACTTATACATGTATGGGTATGTTGAAATCCAAAAAAATTTAATCAGGAGCCCTTCTTCACGATTAAGGTAAAGACGCCGTTGTCTTCTCTTGCTTCTACCAGCTCATGATTGGTTTGGTTGACCCATGCCTGGAAATCCTTCATGGAGCCTTTATCCGTCGTTTGCAGCTCCATAGTTTGTCCGGGTTCCAATGTATCGATTCCCTTCTTCGCCTTTACAATCGGCATCGGGCATGCCAGTCCTTTTGCGTCTACAGTCAAGTTTGCCATGTGGATATCTCTCCTTAATTTTCAGCTAATGTCTCTTCAATTTTTAGAAATTCAAGCTCACTTGCGCATCAAAGGCAAAATCCAGGAATGTCGCTGCACCGCCCAACTCGATTCCGTCAATAAAATGCTCCGGCTTCAGTCCCATAACATCGATCGTCATTTGGCACCCGATGAGACGTACTCCGGATTCCTTTGCAATTTCCATGAGCTCACCGATGGATGGGACATTGGCATTCTTGAAGCCTTCCGCTAATCCTTCGTTGCCGGGCTTCAGTTGAAGCAGCTGCTCCGACTGCTTGTGAATGATAGAAAGCCCTTCAAAGGTGAAAAAGATGGCTACCTCGGCATCAAGTGCCGCCGCTGCTGTGGCTATGTTCAGAACCTTATAGGCTGTCTCCAGACCGCCAGAAGATGCAATAAGAGCTACTTTTTTATTTGTCATGATATACACAGTCTCCTTTTGTAAATCTTGTTTTTTAATCTTGCTCTAGTTCGTGTGTCCACTCCGACATGCCGGGAATAACATTTTTGGTATGAGAAAAACCTTTTTCCGTTAGGATCTGGCAGGCCATATCGCTTCGGTTTCCGGTTCGGCACACTACGTAGTATTCCATATTTGGATCCAGCAACGACATCTGCTCTTCAAGCTGGCCCAATGGAATCGAAATCGCCCCCGGGATGCGACCAAACGCATACTCTGCAGGTTCCCGAACATCGATGATATTCAACTTTTCTCCGGCTGCCGTTTTGGCGTAAATCTCTTCATTCGTTGCCGTATGCGGGTGCTTATTCTCGGCTTTCGTTTCAGCTGCTTCCGCTTTGCGAATAAAGTGGCGGAACACCCCATTCTCTTCCTTCAAGCCAATATATTGATGCCCGGTACGGCTGGACCAGCCCTTAAGATCTGCGACGGAACCTTTATCTGTTGCGCGGACTTCCAATACTTCGCCTGCTTTCATATCATCGATGGCTTTCTTGGTTCTAACAACGGGTAGAGGACAAGCTAGTCCTTCACATTCTATAGTGCGATCTACTTGCAATGTTGACATGATAAACCCTCCCTATTGATTAAATGCTTAAGCCCCGTATACGGTATCTCCGGTCCACTTCGACATGCCACCTAGCATGTTGACGACGTTAAAGCCCATCGAAGAAAGGAAATCGCAGGCCTGACCGCTTCGGTTACCGCTGCGGCAGACGATGATGGTTTCCTGCTTCGGATCTAATTCATTCAACGCTCTTGCGATTTGTCCGAGCGGGATGTGCTTGGCAACCGGAATGTGTCCGAATTGCCATTCCTCAGGCTCACGAACATCTAGGATGACGAGCTTCTCATTCTGCTTCTGCCTCTCAAGAACCTCTTCCGGCATTTGCTCCTTGTACATATGCTTCACCTCCTTGATCGAATCGGATCATCCCGGATTATTCGTCATGAACTGCGCAGCGATTGGGACCAATCTCCATTTCCCTTTGCTCCTCTTCGGTTGGAGTGATTTTCCCCATGTTGGTTTGGCGAATTTCTTGATAAGCATTCGGCTGTGGCGGCAAATTTTCGGTAACCGTACTGCGGAATACGGAAGCGTCTTGAATGTTTAATCCCGGATTTTCCTTATATAGATCACCAAGACGTGCTGATACCTTGCCACCCTCACCTAGTTCTGTAAACTTGCCGAAATGCGCTGGAAGCACGATCAGATCTTCCGAGAGCCGTTTATAACGCTCATACAGAGTTGCTCTTAGATCCGATACCCAGTCCTCCGCCTTGCCAGCCAGATCGGGACGGCCGATAGATTTCACGAATAAAATATCGCCCGACAGCAAATACTGATCGTCCACAATTAAAGATGTGCTCCCAATGGTATGACCTGGAGAATAAACCGGTTGAATCTTGATTTGCGTATTGCCTACAACGATGGATTTGCCTTCCTCCAGCTTTTCATAATCGAAACTCACTTCGTCAGCATCTTTTGGCGGCAGCCAGTAGGTTCCACCGGTTTGTTCAGCTAATTGTCTTCCTCCGGAAATGTGATCGGCATGAAGATGAGTGTCCAATGTATGTTTGATCTTCGCATTATTTGTTTGGGCATAATCTATAAAAACATCGGTCATCCTAACTGCGTCAATAACAGCGGCTTCACCGTTCGAAATCACCATATAGGACAAGCAGCCTTTGCCGATGCGGACAAACTGAACAATTTCTCCGCCGTCCTTCAGATCGCCTATCTTAACGGGCTCCAAATGGTCGCTCCAAGATTTCATACCGCCAATTAAATAGGAAACATGATGCTTCCCTGCTTCGACCAGTTGCTCTGCAACGAATTTCGAAGAGCCTTCTTTGGCGCATACAACCAACACTTCTTGATTGTCTGGGATCAGATCCGGGACCTCTTCTACTCCGTCAATCAAATCAAAATACGGTTTGTTGATGATCCTTACCTGTTTCCCTTCGATTCTCCAATCGTTAAAGTCACTTTCGTTTCGTACATCCAAGATAAAAAGCCGCTCATGATTCAGGACTTTTGCCGTCAGCTGTGCCGCAGTCATTCCTTGAAGTTGAATTTGATTCGTCATTTTTGATTTCCCCCTTAGAGTAATATAGAGATCCATATTTTGATTACTGTTGCGGTGATCAACCCTGCCAGAATCCATTGGAGAATTTTCGTATTGAGTTTTTTGCTGACAATTGCTCCTAAAGGCGAGGCGATTAAACTGGCTGCTACTAGGGCAATTGACGGAATCAGCAGCATATGCCCGCCCATCAGCTTCCCTGCCATCGAGCCGATAGAAGAAATGAAAGAAATAGCCAACGATGATGCAATTGCCATTCTTGTCGGTATCCTCAGAACCACTAGCATGACCGGTACGGTGATAAAAGCCCCAGCGGCGCCGACAATCCCAGATACCATGCCAATGATAATGGCAAGAATTACAGCCACGGGCTTATTAAATGCTACCTGGCTGGCCTCCTGACCTTCCGATCCTTTCTTGGGCAAAAACATCATGATAGCCGCTATGAGTGCCAGCACCGCGTATACCATATTGATGACTGAGCTTGGTAGTAAATTGGATATGAAACTTCCCAAGAAACTTCCGACAATGATGGAAATTCCCATATAGATAACAAGCAGCTTGTGAAGGTGCCCACCCTTGCGGTGAACCAACATACCCATCATGCTTGCAAAAAATACTTGAACCGCACTAATCGCTGAGACTTCTTGAGGTGAAAAAGCTGCAAAGCCAAGAAGCGGCGGAATAAACAATAGCATCGGATAGTTAATGATCGAACCGCCGATCCCAACCATCCCTGAGATATAAGAGCCCAGGAAGCCGATTGCGAAAATGGTTAGGATCCATGTCCAATCCATAAAGGCACCCGCCTTTCTGCATTTCTAGTAATTTTTATCATGCTTTATTCTCTTTGCCATATACCCAGTGGGGTATATAATTTAGCAAAAAAAATGATTTGAAGTACTGTACTGGAACATGGACCGACATCTACTTAGACAATGATACTATGTCTGACGATGTCGACGAACATCACGTAGTTGTTTTACAGCTTATCGGTACCTCCTTTTGATTATATACATATACCCGTTGGGGTATGTGAGTAATATAAACCTTTTTGTTCTTTTCGTCAAGCTTGAACTGACCTCCATAACCTTCGTTGCCTCAGTCTTCCTTTTCAAATATCCTCTTTTTATCAGAATTGGCTAGTGCTACCCAGAGAAAAATAAGATTACTGGCTCATGTACGTTTCGCGATCCCCTCTATTGGCATTAACTTATATCAACGTTTCAAGACAAATACCCTGAAACGGATGTCAAACCTCAGTAAGGAGGATCATGCGTGCCGCTTAAAAAGTTTGTTACTCCTCTCGCCATTCCGCCGGTCTTACAACCTAAATCCCGTAGTTCGAAGGGCAACTATTATGAAGTAAGAATGAAGCAGGTAAAGCAGAAGCTGCATAGAGATCTTCCCCCAACTACCGTATGGGGATATAACGGAAGTTATCCAGGACCGACCATCATCGCTCGAAAAAATAAACGTGTCCGGGTAAAATGGATCAACGCTCTGCCGCTTAAGCATCTGCTGCCGGTAGACAAAACGGTTCCAGGGGCCGGACCTAACGTTCCGGAGGTTCGTACGGTTGTTCATCTTCATGGTACCGTAGCTCGCCAAGGAAGTGACGGAAATCCGTTAGCCTGGTTCAGCCGTTCCTTTAAACGAGTCGGTCCATTGTTCAAACAAAAGGTGTATGATTATCCGAACCAGCAATCTGCGACCACTTTGTTTTATCATGACCATGCGCTTGGAATTACCCGTTTGAATGTTTATGCCGGTTTGGCTGGTGCTTATCTGCTTCGTGATGCCCGCGAAGCGTCTTTCCGTTTGCCCAGAGGAAAGTTCGAAATTCCGCTGCTCATTCAGGACAGGTCGTTTAAGAATAATGGGCAGCTTTTTTATCCGAGCAATACTTCCCCGCCGGTAAAAGGAGTAAATCCTTCGATCGTGCCGATGTTCTTCGGGAATACGAATCTGGTTAATGGGACGGTATGGCCGTACCTGAATGTGGAGCCGAGGAAATACCGGTTCCGTATCATAAACGGTGCCAATGGACGTTTTTACAAAATGAAACTGAGCTCCGGGCAGTCGTTTATTCAAATCGGGAACGACCAAGGATTCCTGCCTAAACCGGTTCGGGTAAAAGAACTGATTCTTGGTCCTGCCGAGCGGGCGGATGTGATCATAGACTTTTCACGGCATAAAGGACAAAAAATCTTACTTACCAACAGTGCACGGGCCCCGTTTCCAGGGGGAACAATGCCCGATCCGAATACAACGGGAAAAATTATGCAGTTTCGGGTAGGCCATCGTCTCACTTCTCCGGATAAAAGCCGAATACCTGCCAAACTGAGAGCCATCCCCCGCTTATCGCCCGCCAAAGCGCGCCGGGTACGGTATCTTGAGCTCAATTCATCCCCCGATCAATTTGGGAGACAGGTTCAGCTGTTAAATGGCAAGGGCTTCATGGCGCCGGCTACGCAGCGGCCTAAGCTGGGTTCCATTGAGGTATGGAACTTCGTTAACTCGGGAACTAACACGCATCGTATGCACACGCATCTGGTTCACTTCCAAATTCTCAGCCGTAGACCGTTCGATGTAAATTACTATAACAAGATGAAAAAAATACGCTACACTGGTCCTGCAGTTCCTCCAGCAGCTAATGAACGGGGGAATAAAGATGTTGTTCGGGTACCCCCGGGATTTGTTACAAAAATGATCGCAAAGTTCGTACCATATACAGGCAACTACGTTTGGCATTGTCATATTCTAGAGCACGAAGACTACGATATGATGCGGCCGTTAAAAGTTGTTCGCGGTAAAAGACTTCCACGCAAAAAATGACTATACTAAATAGTTCAGGCCCGGACGGGTTAATTCCGTCCGGGCCACATGCTGACCGGAAGCCGCCAAAGGCGATTATTGTTGAGAGGCGTTGATTCCCTAGATCATGGCTAAGAAATCGTCTCCCTTTTATGAACGGACATCGGATGATTTCATGAAGATTTCTATGAGACTGGTAAAACTGTCCCCAGCATGACCCTTCTCTACCCCTCGTTTGAAAATATCCAGAACCGCAGATGGCAAAGCAATATCGATGCCGGCATCCTCTGTTGTATGAACGACGTGCTCGACGCTCGCAACCCCCATAGCCAGTCGGTCCACATCGCCAGGATGCTTACCGGCGTCAAGTCGCGGTGTGTAGAACTTAACAAATGTTGGCAATGATGACAGCGTTGCTGAAGCATAGGGCAGGAACTGCTCCGCCGTTATGCCGTTCGCACTCGCCACTGCAAATGCGTGCAGGTAGCCCAGCATGGACGTCCAGAATATATCCATCTGGAGCTGATAATACAGCATGGCTAGTCCGGGATCCTCGCCTCGATAGTCAGTGCCGGTAAGGACTTCAAGATCCTTCTGGTGAGCCTCGAACACCTCTTTTGGACCGCTGTAGTACGTGTAAGAGTCCGGCTTACCGATACCGGAAGGCGGAACCTGTACTCCCCCGGTAATCATGCTGGCCCCACGGTCGGTTAACCAATTTGCTGCCTTACGGACTTTTTGCGGAGTATCTGAACTCAGGTTGACAAGAACCTTGCTGGTCAAATATTCCGAAGCCGGTTCGAGGATTGCATGCATCACATCGTAATCCGTAAGGCTGAGGATCGCCAGATCATTTGCGTCCAGCGCCTCTTTGATGGTGAATGCTTTGACGGCTCCCCTCAATACAAGCTCGTCCGCTTTGCTGGTGGTTCGATTCCATACGGTTACCTTATAACCGCGCTCCAGATAAACACCTGCCATCGCCTGGCCCATCGGACCCAGGCCGATGATAGTCACCGATTTGCTTTTCCCTGCTGCATGTGCATTGCTATTCAATGTAAAAAACCCCTTTCATGATAACCTCAAGGACATCATAAAGGATTACACTAGTGTCAAAGTCAACACAAAAAACAAAACGGCCCAGGAGCATTTCATTATCTCCGGGGCGTGTCTGCGTCAGAGGGTGTTTGTTTCCTCTTCGTTATATCGATTTGTCTCTCCAATAATCTTCTCAGGGTATGAAGCGCTTCGATCTGATGATTTACATTCCCAAGCTTCTGTTCATACGTCGCCAGCATTTCCTCGCAAAATTCATATTCGTCGGGATCCGCCGTCTCGCCTTTGAACAAAGTTCCGATTTCATCGGTCGTTAGTCCGAGCTTCAAGTATAGTTGAATCGCTCTGACTCTTTCTACGGCAGATTCGCCGAAATCCCTATAATCATTCTCCATTCTAACGGCGTTCAGAAGGCCTTTGTTGTCATAATGCCTGATCGACCGTATACTTACGCGGGTCAATCGCGACAGCTCGCTTATTTTCATCCCGCTTGAACCTCCTTCTATGTTCGTTATAGGATAAGAAGACGCTTGTCGGAAATGGCATTATCTTAATTGGCTTCCCCAATTATATGTAGATAGGTCTAATGGGCATTTTTTTTGACACCGGGCAGTTGGATACCTCGCCAGATACTTACATCGCATTGTCCGTACTCGTTATCCCCCACAGCCTCCACTGTGCCGTCCGACTTAAGGCGAACGGTATGACGACGACCCGCCGCTATGGTATCTTTAGGCCAAGTTTCACCTTTAACACCGCTTCATTCGGTGAATTGTAATCCATCGTTTACCTGCTTGTAAACGTTACTCGCTTGATAATCCCCTATCCTTAGAGCATCTCTATCAGTCCCTATACGGGATTTCACAACGCGGCTACCGATGCATATCGGCAACCGCGTTGTTTTTGGAACTTAGCTTCATTGAATAAGCGTATGCGAAAGTCTCTTGTGCCGGGCTGTTTTATTGATTTTCACCCATATCCTTCGTCTTTTGCGTGCCGAGAGTGGATAATCGATACAGACCCAGAACCACGGGGTTAGCCTGTACCAACCCTTCACGTATAAGGTCTTTTAGTGAATGATTTACGTCGGATAGATCCGCAGCTTCCGTAAGTTGACCTGCAATCTGTGCCGGTGTCTGCCATTCCGTGGTTAATGTTAATAAAATGGATTGTTGCAGTGGAGTCAAGCTCAATTTTTTTCACCTCTACTTACATTTTATTCACTTATCATTATAAGGGATCTTTAATGATCATGCGAAACTGAAGCTGTATAGTTCCGATTGATGACTGAATTACCTGCCGGAAAGCTGTTACCCGCGTATGTACGATCTTATTTACATCTTTTGAGGTAGCTAATTCGAACAATCGAATCGTATTGGTAAATTGATTTTTTTCCAACATCGGCCATTGATTTTGACCCAATCCGAACGATTCCCGGAAATAGGCTGCTGTATGAAATAAGACGTCGCAATTCGCCAATACCGCTGCAAATGCATCTACATTCGTGATATCGCCGATGACGAACTAGATGTCCTCTAATCCCCCAATTGGATTTAGGAGTTTGAATAGCTCACCTTTTATTTATGTTGATTCCATTCTATTTCCAGCCAATCATTATTGACTCATACATCTCTAACACCTTACATATTTTCGTTTGAAGCCAAGCTGCCCTTTATCTACGGCTTTTTGAATCGTAACGGAAGCGTTCAATAACTTGCTTTTTGCAGAACCTGTATGAACTTCTACCGATCCTACTTCCTTTGCGATCGCGACCGCCTTGTCATGGAGCGGAAGGTAGGATACTGCCACCGTGTAAATAAAATTGTTCATCGCGTACTTCGTACGATCCGGGGCATCATGAATCGTATGTTTAACAAGTTCCAGCAAATCAGCAATTTTCTTTTCGGAAAATTCGCTATCCGGACGATTCCCGAGCAGCCAGCAGTAGCAGCTCCAACCCGCTGACATTTTGAGCTCTATATCGCTTGCAATCCATTTATCCGAAACTTGTTGAGCTATTTCCGTTTCTGCCAAAGTGACAGCAACTACATAATCCGATAGCATATAAAAATAAGCTTTATCAATCCACCGTTCAAAATCATCCTCTGACATGGCTGCAGGATCTGCAATCATCCCGGCAAAATACATAGCATCGTAATTCCCTGTAGCGTAGAGCTGCTCTGCCAATGGCTGATTTCGTTTTATTTTCCTGAAAAGGGGCTTCATTTCACCTGTGGCTACACCAAAAAGGGGTTCGTGCGCGCCGTTGGACTGGTATATTTTCTTGGTACGCTCCTTACCGAGAGCCTCAAGCTCTTGCATGACCATTTCTAGATTCATGGTTCGCACTTCCTTTATATAGATAGTCGTTAGTGCTTTAGCCGTCTTATCATTGAATATATCATAAATCGGCCATAATCCAATGAAATCAGGACCACGGCCTTGCCGGCATAAAAGAAAAGAACCGCCAAAAGCTTGGCGATTCTTCATTGTTATTACATATCTGTAACTGCACCTGTAGATGCTGAGGAAACTAGTCTTGCATACTTTGCCAGTACGCCCGAATTTGTTTTGAGCGGAGGCTGTACCCATGATTGAGCCCGGGCAGCAAGCTCCTCTTCCGACACTTGAAACCTAATCTGCTGAGTTTCACTGTCGATGGTGATGATGTCCCCATTCCTCAGCAATGCAATTGGTCCGCCAACCTGCGCTTCAGGTGATACATGACCGACTACGAAGCCATGGGAACCACCCGAGAACCTGCCATCCGTAATAAGGGCAACCTCCCCGCCAAGACCCTTGCCTACAATCAGTGCAGTAACAGATAGCATCTCCGGCATACCTGGCCCGCCCTTGGGACCGCAATAGCGAATAACTAGGACATCCCCTTTATGGATTTCATTTCTCAAAATGGCTTCCGTTGCTTCCTCCTCACTGTCATACACCTTTGCCGGTCCGACAAACTGCTGCTTCTTCATACCGGACATTTTGGCAACGGCGCCTTCAGGAGCGAGGTTGCCTCTAAGAACAACCAATGGTCCGCTAGGCTTCAGCGGTTTATCCAACTGGCGAATAATCTCCTGATCATTTCGAAGTGGAGCTGCCTTGGATAGATTCTCTGCCAAGGTCTTGCCTGTGACCGTGAGGCAATCACCGTGAAGAAGACCCTCGGCGAGTAAGAACTTCATTACACCCGGAATGCCGCCAATTTCGTTCAAATCCTGCATAACATATCGGCCGCTTGGCTTCAGATCTGCCAAATGGGGAACACGGAGGCGGATTCGCTCAAAATCATCCAATGATAAATCGACACCTACCGAATGTGCAATGGCGAGCAAATGCAGGATAGCATTTGTTGAACCTCCCAAAGCCATAACGACCGTAATCGCATTTTCAAATGCTTTTTTTGTCATAATGTCTTTGGGGTAGATCTCCTGCTCAAGCAGCGATATGACTTGTTTACCAGCCTCAACACATTCTGCCGCTTTATCAGGCGAAATAGCTGGCGTAGAAGAGGAGCCCGGAAGGCTCATGCCCATTGCTTCTGCAGCAGCGGCCATGGTATTGGCGGTGTACATGCCGCCGCAAGAGCCTGGACCCGGACAAGCGCTACATTCTACCTTATGGAGCTGTTCATCCGTCATTCTTCCATCATGATATTGTCCGACCGCTTCGAAAGCCGTGACGATATCAACTTTTTTACCGTCGAGATTGCCCGGTTGGATCGTTCCTCCATATACGTAAACGGAAGGAATATTTAACCGTCCAATTGCCATCAAACAGGCGGGCGTGTTCTTGTCGCATCCACCGATCGCCACAAGACCGTCAAACCGCTCAGCTCCGGTTACAATCTCAATAGAATCCGCGATTGCTTCCCTGCTTGGCAGCGAGAACAGCATGCCTCCATGGCCCATTGAAATACCATCTGAGACTGTGATCGTATTAAAAATCAGCGGAGCACCACCATGGTTACGCACCCCAAGCTTAGCTTGAACAGCCAATTCATTAATATGCATATTGCATGGAGTTACCTCACTCCAGGTGCTGGCTACGCCAATCATCGGCTTTTTGAAGTCCTCATCTTTAAAACCAACGGCACGCAGCATTGCTCTGTTCGGTGCCCGGTTCACACCCTCGCTGATTACCTTACTGCGAATACGAAGATCCTTTCCGCTCGCCATTATTCCACTCCCCTGTCTATTAAAGTAATTCGTGCAGCTCCTGCATCGGACGGATGAAGTTTTGCTTCATCATTGCCTGAGCGCGATCGCTATCTTTCTGCTCAAAAGCTGAAATAATCGATGCATGCTCATCGACTGAAGCTTGTGTCGCCGTAACCGGCTGCTTTAAGAACACGTATTTAAAGCGCCGGATATGAATCTGAAGCGACGCGCTGAATGATGCGATATAAGGATTGTCCGAGAGCTCCACGATAAGGTTATGGAACTGTTCATCCGTCTCCATGGCCTGGTAAGCTTGACCGCTATTAATGGCACTAGCAAAATCGTGATTAATCGATCGAAGCTGCTCAGTTTGCTCTGGTGCAATAATCTTAGCGGTAATTTCAGCTGCTAAAGCCTGAAGAACTGCCATCGTTGAATACATCTTGAAGATGTCATCCTTCTCAATTTCCGTCACTTTTGTTTCTTTTCCAGGATGCGTCGAAACGAGCCCTTGCACTTCGAGCAGCTGAAATGCTTCCCGAATCGGTGTACGGCTTACTCCAAGCGACTCCGCTAATTCGGCGTCAATAAGTTTTTCCCCTGGTTGGAGTGTACCATCGATAATCCATCGTTGAATTTGGGAAAAGGCTCTTTCTTTTGCGGACATCCGCGCAGGCGAAACGAAATTTTTGGGTACTGGCAATTTTATCATCCTTACTTTTTTGATCTTATATGCAATATATCGCATACATATGTGAAATGCAATAGGTTATTTTTAATCTTTATTTGTATCCCAATAATGAATTCATCATTTCCTAGTTGAAATCAATTTAGGATCTTATTACGTTACACTGCCACCTACAAAAAAAATGGACGCTCCTACGCTTTAGCATAGGCTTCGTCCATACTCTCATTTGCATTTATCTAGATCTAGTCAGAAATGTTACTTCCTTACTTCTTTTTCTTGGGAGATAACTGAACTGTGTTGGCTGGAAATGCATGTACCGTTAGATCATTGATATAATATTCTATGTTTGTATATCCTTGTCCCAAGTAGTCTCCCCTCGATTCCAGAGTACCATCAGGCGCATAAGCGCTGTTCGGATTAAGACCTCTCGCCTTCTCCCAGTCGTCAGGCATACCGTCTGCATCTGTATCCGTCGGCGCGCCGGTCAACACTGCATCAGGATAGGTGTACTCAACTCCAGTCTCAATATGATATTTATCGAGCTGAGCTTTTTGTTCATCCGTAGCTTCCGAATAAGGTCTAGCACCTGTAAGCGATCCTTTACCTGTCCTTGTTTCTTGAACAACCTGCTTGTCAATTTCCGTCCTTTGATTCGCACTTACCGCTGCACCGGCGTAATGCAGCACATGATTGTAGGAATCCTCCGCACTTTCCGCGTAGACGGCTGTAGATACATTGACCCCGTTTACGAGCATTTCGAAAGGTACATCCGAACGGGTATTTTCTTCTGTTTTTCCAGAGCCATATTTAATTCCAGTCCAGTTATCCGAGGTAAACGTGCTGTATTCTGTATTGTCCTTATTAAGGAAACGATTCCCCTTTAAATAAATAGAAAAGTTTTCGGGACTTGTTCCGCTATCACCGACACTTATATAATTGAAGCCCCCTTTGGTTGAAACACCCATTTTTAATGTATTATTTACATAATTTTCATGACCAAGAGTTCCATAAGCCGTTTCATATCCCCAATTATAAATGACGTTATTGGTAAAATCGATTGGATTGGTTCCCACCACTTTCCCTCGGAAATTGCGAGATACGTTATGCACAATCAGATTATGATGCCATGAAGCGTTAGCTCTGCCAAGCATAACCCCAAACCCGTGAATTCCCTTGGAATGGTAGGAGAATGAATTCGATGGACCAATAATGGAGTACTGTACCGTGTAGTTATCATTTTTTGAATAAAGCCCCCATTGCTCATCATTCGCCCAGCCTATGGAAACATGGTCGACGATGGAGTTGCTTCCGTTTGAACCTCCGAATGCATCATAATCCTTCGCAACACCTCTTTCACCGGGCCTTGAACTGATAAACCGAAGGATAATATTATCGCCGCCAAGACCGATTTTGTAGTTTTTCAATGTAATTCCTGCGCCGCCCGGGGCGGTCTGGCCTGCTACGGTCACGTTGGATTTGACAACGACATCGCTTTGTAATTCAATGGTTCCTCCAACTTTAAATAGAACGATTCTATTAGGCGTGCCAACCGCATCTCTGAATGAACCAGGGCCACTATCATTCAGATTAGTAACATACACTACATCGCCTCCTCTTCCGCCTGTTGCAAACTTCCCTCCGCCTTCAGCTCCGGGAAAGGCAATGACATTTGGGGGAGCAGCTGCCGCCGCACCATTGACATGGTTTCCAGTCGTGCAAAATAACGATAATGTAACCGATAGGCAAACTGAAATTCCGCATAGCTTTTTCATTTTTGACTTATTCAATTTGAGCATAAATGTAACCTCCTATTATAGTCTAGCTGTGAGTCTCAGTAATGAAATAGACAACCATGATTGAGCTTGGCGCGTCCAATGATTCGACTTCCCCCCCTTGCTCTGTAAATTTGATGCCGCAAGCCGTCGGCCTGCCGGTATAGACCTCGCCACTACCAGTAAGCGCTTACAGTTCTTCATTATACCTATTATTTCAAAATCCTTATGGGGGTCACACATCATAGTTGTAGGGTAGTTACCTTTTTTTTGCTTAACAAAAAGCTGCTGACACAGAGAATCCCATAGAAAGTGTTATGTTAGTGCCAGTAATTCGCCGGGTCGAATCCGGAACTCAAATAACCCTCACCTTGTTCCCAAGAAGAGGGCTGCTCTCACACCATTGGATTCTCTTTTTTTCTTAGTTCTTAGATTGCATTTCCTTAATGATTTCTAGAAACTGATGGACATCCTCGGATGGCTGCAGAGGATATAGCAAACCATAGGGTATAGTGAAATCCAAATCGCTAGGAAGGGTCACCAAGGACGGATGAATATCTTTCCATGCATCCAATGTAAGCATGATTGTATTACTTTCTACGCAGCGGTTGAATACGTCAAGATCATATAGGCGCGGAATATATTTAATTTTGATTTTAGGATGGTTCCTGATCAAAAAATCGCGAATTGTTTCAATTGCGGCGCATTTTCCGCCATTCACCACAACCAGCTTCTCCCCATATAAATCTTTGACAGACAATGTTTTTTGGGAAGCCAGCCGATGGTTGCGAGAGACTGCAAAGCAAAAGCGGTAACTGCCTAGTTCTAGCACGCGGAAATAATCCTTCCAGTTTTCTGTAAGGGTTGGCCCTACGATGAAATCAAAGTTTTGACCAAGGGTACGATACGTAGTTGGGAGTGTATAAGCATCATCCTCAAAATGGACGATGTTGATCTTGAACTGCGGATATTGATCGCTGATTTCATTCCATAGATCCAGCAAAACCTTGCATGGATTAAGCATAGAGGTCCCAACGCGAATAACCTGAATTGTCTGTGCGGCATGACGTGTACGCAGCAGGGCTTCTTGAAAATACTGCAGCATAAATGCCGCATCCTTGCTAAACGATTTTCCGGCCTCAGTGAGTCCAACACCATGATTCGTGCGAGTCAAAAGAGGAACTCCTACTTGCTTCTCCAGCAAATTCATTTGCTTCATCACTGCGGTTGGAGAAACAAATAGCTTCTCAGCCGCCTTGGAAAAGCTCCCAGACTCCGCCACCTGAATAAACGTATTCAACTGTTCATTCATTATTAAGCCTTCTCTCCGTATAAACTAATAGTTAATACCATGCTAACCTATTTGAACTTCCGTATCAAGCACTCCAACTGTAACATTAGAGAGGAACTCAGAGAAAATGGAAGGAGCAACAGCAATGTATAAAAGAAAATTGAGAGATTTGGAAGTGTCCGCAATCGGCTATGGCTGCATGGGGTTATCTATGGGATATGGTGCCGTACCGGAGCGCCGTGATGCGATTCGCATGATTAACGAGGCTTATGAATTAGGCTGTACTTTTTTCGACACGGCGGAGATCTACGGTATGGGGTCCAATGAGGAGCTGGTGGGTGAAGCGCTGAGGCCGATCCGGGATCAAGTTGTGATTGCTACCAAGATTATGTATGAAAAAAGCGACGAAGCGAGCTCGACCGAAAAGATGCTGCAGCAAATTAGAGGGCGCGTGGATGCTTCTCTGAAGAGGCTTGGAACCGATCGTATCGATCTCTACTATCAACACAGGGTGAATAAGAACATACCGGTGGAAGAAATTGCATACTGTATGGGCGAGCTGATTAAAGAAGGAAAAATACTGGGCTGGGGGCAGTCGCAGGCCACAGAAGATGAAATCCGGCGCGCACATGCAGTAACTCCATTGACTGCGATTCAGAGCGAGTATTCAATCATGGAGCGGATGTTTGAACGGGATGTGATCCCCACATGTGAAGAGCTGGGAATTGGCTTCGTACCTTTCTCCCCGCTTGCCAGCGGATTTTTGTCCGGGAAAATCCAAGCAGATACGGAGTTTGTTGGAGTTGACGCAAGAAGGGTGATCACCCGCTTCAGCAAGGAGAATAGGTTAGCCAATCAGCCGCTGCTGGATTTATTAACCCGATTTGCAGCATTAAAGAATGCCACCCCGGCACAAATTTCTCTGGCATGGATGCTGCATAAAAAAGATTTTATTGTTCCCATCCCCGGTTCACGAAATTTTGAGAGAATTCAGGAAAATCTGGGGGCGGCTGATGTCGAGCTAACGGATGATGAATATAATCAAATTGAGAATGAACTTGCTAAAATCGAGATCCACGGCAACAGAACGGATGAAGATATTGCTAAGCTGCGGGATCTCTTGTGAATATAATTGCCACGAAAAGAAAGCGTTGCATGTCAACGGGTAATGATGACTAACGATTGACATAGCAGCACGCCCAACGCAAAGCCGCCGACCATATCGGCGGCCTAGTTCGTTATTTCAGATCTCGATATAGATGGCATTGGTAAAGGCAATCATCGTCCAGCACACGTTCATCGTGCCATACAGCTCCGCCCGAAGCCATGATAAAGCGGACGCATCAAGAGAGACACTTGTCTCGCGAACGCCTGACGGCAGCGCTATCGATTGGATAACCCCTTCGTTGCCGACTAGCTTAACCTCAAGCGTCTGCTCAGGTAGTGACCAGCAGGCGGCCCGGCGCCCAAAATCCAATTGAACCGATACGTCGATCGTCTTGGACCGCTCCATAAGCTTCATGACGCCGCCGATGCCCGTCTCTCCGCCCTCTCCGGAGGCCGTTATCGTCATTAGCGGCCCCATTGACACGGCGACTGCCCCGCGGGCAATGCCCGACACCGGAGTATCACCAGCGATGTAGGTGACGGCGACCGGCTCCCGCTCCACCGCGTCCGGCGCCGAATCATGCCAGTCACGGCCGCAGGTCGCCGCTATGCGATAGCCCCGGTTCAGCGCTTCCGTCCATAGGGCAAACGCCCGCTGATTGCTTGTCTTCACAGCGGGAAACGTACCTGACCATACCTCGATAAAATCGATGTCACTCCAATCTTCGATTTCGTATTCCCAATAACAGCCGGTGCACATGGGACTGCCGACCCGATACGGGTGCGCGAGACCGGCCAAAGCGCCGAGCGCTTTCACCTCTCGCAAGCCCTGAGCCAAATCGTTGACACCCAACATACGCCAATCCGCATAGCTCCCGGAAGGCAAACCCAGGACGAGCATATGACCGTAAAAGGTCGTCCATTCCAGCCCGTTCTCTATCGAGATGCCGGATTCGTGTTCGGCCTCTTCCTTGTGAAGCAGTCCCGAGGTTGTATTATGATCGGTCAGAGCTATCCAGTCCAGCTTCAGTGCTGCTGCGCTGAGCGCCAGCTCACGCAGCGTATGGCGGCCGTCACTGTGATACGTATGGGTATGAAGCTCGCAGGCAACCCACCGTTCCTCTGCTGCTTCTCCCTTATTATGCAAGCCCATCATAAGCCTCCTCTTCGTTCCAGCCCGTCACCTTCAAGGAATAGCCGCAATCCTCCGTGACAACGGCATGAGCACTGATGGTGATCCGCCATATCCCAACGGCCGCTGGTCCCGGGAGAAATCCCGGCGACGCTTCGGTCCGGCCGATCCGGTGTGATTGCTCCGGCGAATGTCGATGCGCCGCTCCGCGGAAGCCGCTCGGATCGTCGAGCGACAGCGTAAGCAAATTGGACAGCGGGAGCGCATCCTCCCAGCGTTCCAAATAACGGCTGAGCTGGGGCTCCTCCATGTACCTCGGGGCCGATTGACGGATCAGCTCTTCGGCTCGTTCGGTATTCTCCAGCAATTTAGGTGAGTAGCGGAAATGGATTGTCAGCCCGGCCAGGCCTTCCGGCAGCGGAAACGCGTACACGACCTGAGTCTTGGACATCACGGGCGTCAAGGTGCCTTGCGCTTCCATTATTCTCATGGTGCGCACCACAGCGAGCCGACGGGCTCGTCAACTGTCAAGCGCAGCTCCCCCAGCGTTTCTACGGCATCGCCCGGCAAATAATCGGCCTCCAGCATGAACGCTTTCAGGCCGCGAACCGTCACAGCATGGTCGCCACCTCCAAGCAGCTCTGCCTCAATCGCTTCAATATCGCCTAGCACCGTCCCTGCAGGGAGCTTCACTGTTGTGGCGTACCATTCGTAAGGCCCTGTATAAGCGGCTCGGAACTCCCCTGCGCGAAGGTCCCCGAACGAGCTGGAGTACACTGCAGCACTTCCCTTCAGCCTTACGCGTATATCGACGCATGTGCGGTTTTGCAGCGCCGGGTCCTCCGCCCATTTGGATGTCTGAACGAATAAATACTCTCTCACATCCGTCACTTGCCAAGGCTCGGAGCCCGTGCCCATGGCGATTAATTGCGACAAGCGGCGGTGCCGTTCCAGCTCCCAAGCCATCATCTGATACGTGTACGGGTATGCGTCCATCACCCTCTCGCGCGGCTCGATCGCCGGGTTCCAGCAGTACACCGGGGCAAGCAGCATCCGGTAACGCGAGGTCGGAACATCGGTGACCATGCCGTGAGCACTCGCCGATTGCAGCACCGGGTGACCTCCCAGCACAAATTCGCCCCTAAACGGGGTTGTTCTATGATGAAGTCCTTGATAGACGGCATCCATAATCGCTCCGTCACGATCGAGCACTAGTCTAAGTGTCCACTCGATATCGGTCAGACGTCCCCATTTGGACATGAGCATAGGAGCCGGTGTTCCCTCGTCCTCGTGGCTGTACAGCACGTGATATTCAATGACCGTCCTGTCCTCCCCTTGCGTTAGCGTGTACAGCATCAATAGCGGTGTGTCCGTGTAGCGGCTCTCCACCGGATGACCCAAATCTCTGCCGTACAGCATGGGAGCGTATCGGTAAATCATACCGAGCAAGGAATCGCGGTCCACCCGGTAGATGGCCGCCGCCTTTACGGCCGCTTGTCGTGTGCCCGGAGAAGATTGATCGTGAAACCGCAGCTCGAGCTCGTAATCGCCTGGCTCCAGATAACCGAGCAGCCGAGGGTATTTCAGCCAGCGGTCGCCGTAGAACAAGACCACATCCTGATTGTATTCCCCGTTCAGCAGCACTTGCAGCAGGACGGATTCCTTGCCTTCAATCAGCCAATCCCCGTCGCAGGCTGCGGTTAACGCAAATTCTGCAAGCCCCGCTTTGTCCATCTGGAACTTCAGTTTAAGTTCCTGTCCGGCATCCACCAGTACCGGAACCGCCGGTTCGTAAAACATCATCCGTTGTTTCATTTATCGTCGCTCCTCCTGAATCATACTGCGAATGTAGAAATAACCCATGAACGAGCACAGGATGAACATAAAAACCGCAGTTGCACTCGTCCGGCCGAGCTCCTTATAGACACCAAACATCTGCTCCATCGCGACGCCAAGCACCTGAGGCGCATTCGGACCGATCAGGAACGGCGCGGTGAAGCTGCCGATGATGCCCATAAATACGAACGTCATCGCTACGAGCATGGTCTTGTAGGATAGCGGGATAATAAAGCGCAGCAAAATTTGCAGCCGCCCGGCGCCCGCGTCCTTGGCGCTTTCCACGATGGAATTCGGTATGCCCGATAGTGCGGAGCTGAGCATCATCGTTGCGAACGGAATGTTAAACCATAGATTCGCGAGAACGATTCCGCTGTAGCTGTAGATAATTTTCGGAAAGTTGTCTCCTCCCGCAAGCAGTACAAATCTCGCCAGCCAGCCGTGATTGCTGTACATCGAGATAATGCCGTAGGTACCAATAACCGACGGAATGAACATGGGAATAAAATAGAGCCGCCGAATCCAATCGGCAATCTTCCCTTGGTTAAACCGCAAATACATCGCAAGCAAATAACTGATGAAGATGACGATTACCATCGATACCAGGGTGATGCTGAGCGTGAACCCGATATTGCGTCTCATGAAGGAATCGGCGAACAAGAAGGTATAATTGCTCAGCGTAAAAGCTCCGGTGTCATCGTCCTTGAAGCTTTCGAGTACCGCAAGCACGATCGGAATAACGACGACGAGCAGCAGAATGAGAAAAGAAGGGATAACCATCGCTATCCCTAGATAATTATGCTGTTTGTTATTCATAGCATTCTTAGTTGCCTCCGGCTACTTCACGCTGCCAGCGCTTGTTGATTTCGTCGCCGAGCGAGCCGATCGTGAAGGTGCGGTAGCCCTTAGCTACACTTTCGAACTTCTTCTGTAATTCTTGCGGCATCTCGGACCACTTGATCCCCGGATAACCGTACATTTTGTTGATAACGACGGTCTGTGCTTCGGGGGTCAGGGCATAATTAATGAATTTCTGCGCCGCTTCCTTCTTCTCCGACATTGCCGGAATTGCAATATAGGAAGGGCCGCCGGTGAAGGCCGGTTGGATTTGGGTCAGCTTGATCGTATCCGGCAGCATTTTCTTGCTCAGCTGCTCGAGCGCCATATCTGACCACGCGGGGATCATGTCGACTTCACCGCTAGCCAGAATGTCCATCGTGCCCTGGTTTTTCTTCGGATAAACGCCTTTTTGATACATGGAAGGCCCGAGCTCCTTGAGCAGCGCAAAGCCTTTATCCCACTGCTTCATGATTGCGGGATCCTCGTTGTGAATCGCTTCGGGAGGAAGGAAGTTATAAATTGCCGTCTGAACGAACGATGATCCCGAACCGCCGGTAGCCGGATCGTTGTACGCGAATTTGCCCGGGTGCTTGCGGATCCAGTCGTACAGCTCGTCCGCCGTCTTCGGCGGCTCGGGTACATTCTTGCTGTTGTAGGCCAGTACGACAGAGGAAGCGCGGTAAGGCACGGCCAGCTGATGAACGTCGTTCATGTAGGCGGAGTCAACCTTGCCCAAATTCGGAATCATGGACTGATCGAGCTTCTGCCATACGCCGTCTTTTTCACCCTTGGTCAGATTGCTTAGCCCGGTCTCGAACACATCGATGTCGATGCTTTTCTGACCTGCTTTCTTGGCGCCAAGCACCTTGTCGATCGCCGCTCCCTCAGCCTGACCGTCCGGCAAATGAACGAGCTTGACCTTGATTTCCGGGTTCGCCTTCTCGAATTGCGGCGCCAGCGTCTCCCACATTTCCTTGACGTTGGCCGAGCCGGAGAAGTAGAAGTTGATTTCGACAGGCTTCGCTCCGCCGGATTGTGCAGCTCCCACCGCACCGCCATTCGTAGCGGCTTGTTCTACCTTGCCGCAGCCGCTCAGAGCGACAACTATCGCCGCAGCGGCAAGCACCAAGGTCTTGCCCTTAAGAACTCTGATTTGTTTCACCCATTTTTTCATCAATGCCGCCTCCTCAAATTCGCTTCGTATTTATCCTGCATATGCGGTTACCCGCGTGAAACCGATGGATATGGATTGTCCGGAATGAAGCGACACAGCCCGCTCACGGGGCACGAACAGCTTGACCGGTCCGGCGGTGGTGTCGGCCGTCACTTCGGCGTAATGTCCCAGGATCATCACTTGACGAATCGTCGCGGGGAACACGCCTGCGCGGTCTTCTCCCTCCCATTCGGAGATGAACACATCCTCTGGGCGGACCGCTGCGGTAACCGCCCCGTCCAGCTCGCGCCCGACCGGGAAGCTCCGTCCCTGAATATCGACCGAAACTCCGTGCCCGCGTCCGGACAGGAAATTCATTCGTCCGATAAATTGGGCAACGAACAACGTCTCCGGATGATCGTAGATGCGCTGAGGCGTATCGATTTGCTCGATGCGTCCGGCATTCATGACAACGATCCGGTCGGAGATCGACAGCGCCTCCTCCTGGTCGTGCGTGACGAAAACCATCGTCAGGCCCGTGCTTGCCTGTATATCCCGCAGCTCTTCGCGCATCTCGAACCGGAGCTTCGCATCGAGCGCCGAGAACGGCTCGTCGAGCAGCAGCACCGCCGGCTCAAGTAGCAAGGCTCTGGCGACCGCAACCCGCTGCTGCTGACCGCCGGACAGCTGACCAGGCATCTTGCTCTCGATGCCGTGCAGACGAACAAGCTGCAGCGCCTTATCGACGGCGGTGCGTATCTCCTCTTTTTTCTTTTTGCGGATTTTCAAGCCGAAAGCGAGGTTATCGAAGACCGTCATATGCGGCCACAGGTTGTAGCTTTGAAACACCATCGCTGTCGGGCGCTTCTCCGGCGGCACTTGGAGGACGCTTCTTCCTTCGATTAGAATGTCTCCGCTGTCAGGTTCCAGGAAGCCCCCTACGGCGCGGAGCACTGTCGTCTTGCCGCAGCCGGACGGTCCGAGAAGCGTTACCAGCTCCCCTTTGTTTACATCCAGGCTTACGCCCTTGACTCCATCCCCCGTTTTAAACACCTTCATGAAGTTTTGAATCGATAACTGAGGTTGTTGGAAAGTCATTGCATCCTATGCCCCCTATTTGATGGTAAATCCGCTCGATAATACATCGGCGCTGATGAAACGGCGTGCGGCTAGCAGCAGAAGAAGCGTGGGCAGTGTCAATAGTATTGAGAACACGCCTCCTGCGGTCGTCGGATAGTTCTGAACGATCGTATACATGATCAGCGGCATCGTACGGAAATCCGGGATGCCGACCATAAAGGTTCCCTGGGCCTCGTCCAGAGAAGAAAGAAACGTGAAGATCGAGGCAACGACGATACCGGGCAGCGCCATCGGCAGCGTGATGTACCAGAACACCCGGAACGGACCGGCTCCCGCATCCCGCGCCGACTCTTCCTGGGAAAGATGGACGCTCTTGAAGGCCGCAGCTGGAATCCAGGTCATGTACATCAGCGTGTTGACCATATGAATGAGCACGACACCGAGAAACGTATTCATCAGGTTCAGCTTATAGAAGAGAACTGCAATCGATACGTACAGCCCCATCTTGGGAAAAGCGTGGGTTAACAAAAACGAAAATAAAAACAGCTTACTTAAGCGAAATCGGATCCGGGCAAACGCATAAGCCGCCGGCAAACAGAGGATGACAGACAGCAGGGTTACGACCGCGGCGATCCCGAAGGAGAGTGAGATGGATTCGATCACCTCGTTCTGGGTCAATACATAGGTCCACCAGGAGAGCGACCATTCCTGGGGCAAAATCGCAGGATACTGCCACTTTCCTGAGAAAGCCAGCACCAAGAGATTAAGCAGTGGTCCCATGAAGAAGATGGCGAAGATCAGCAGGACAGCCCATTCGATCCACGCTTTGCCGGAGAAGATTCTCAGGTTCCAGCTCATACAAAGCTCCTTTCCATTTTCTAAGAGGTATAGACATCTATAGGATTATAATAGCCGATGATTATTAGCAGATCATCAAGCGGGGATAAATAATTTGTAAAGGCTTGGACGATAGATACGCAGGGTGTTGGAAGCAGGGATTCGTAATCAATGAAAAGCCCCGGTCTGCAGAACAGACCGGGGCTTAATCGGAAGCTGTGGAATTACGTTGTGCGCCGAATCCGGAACGTAAACACATCGTTACGCAAGTAATCGAGCGAGTATAGGACAGGTTTATTGGCGTCGTCATAATGTACCTGCTTTAGCAGCAGGACTGTCGTTTGCGGATGGAGCAGCAGCCGCTGGCAATTGCGGTCGATATGAAGCGGCACACAAATTTCCGAATCCGCCGTCGTAATTTTGCGGACGAGGCGGCTTTCGAAATAATCCAGCAGTGAACCGTGGAATTCGCCTTGGTCAAAGGCATCACCGGCAATACTGCGCGGAATTATATTGATGGAGAAGGCGACCGGTTCCCCCTCCGCGGTGCGCACGCGTTCCAGGATAACAACTTCATCGCCCGGACGGATATCTAGCGCCCGCGCAGCCTCCGGAGAGCAAGCCTCCGTCTTGAGAGACACGCGGCTTTCCCCTTCGTCCAGCTGCGCCGTCCGGATGATATGGCCAATGCTCGTCAGCTTCTCCAGCGAACTCGGGATAAGCGGCAGCGGCTGAATAACGAAGGTCCCTACGCCGTGTTTGACAAGCAGCCTCCCTTCTTTCTCCAGCATGCGGACCGCAGCCCGGAACGTTTCGCGGCTGACTCCGAAATCTTTGGCCATTTGCAGCTCGGACGGAAGACGCTGGCCGACGCGCAGCTGCCCGTTCTCCATCATGGACTCCAGGGACTGCTTGATCAATTGCTGCTTCGCTAGCATATGATAACATCTACTCCTCTAGACATCTTTACACTTCCTATTGTGAACGAAGCATGGAAACTTGTCAACGCTGTGCTGACCGGTTACAACGGCCTAACCACCCTTTGCAATTGATCGGGGCTTAGGCGGCATCCGGATGATCGGTTACGGCATTTTTTGCACGTCAAGCTTCAGCTTTTCTTCGGTTCCTGTGCCCTCCATCGGCGTAAAGACGCAGCAGTGAATGTCCTCATTGCCGTTAATATGGGCAAAGGTATTGATTTCAAAGGATAGCGGGCCAAGATCCGGGTGGTCAAGCTGAAATGGCTGCGCCTGCTTCTCCCGGACATCATGCCGCTCCCATAACACCGCGAATTCCTCACTTTCCTCGGAAAGCTTTTGCGCAAACATCTCATACCACGGGTCCCCGTTGGATTGTCCATGGTATGCACGGAGAATGGCGGCACTGTATGCGGCAAATTGTTCCCAGTTCAGGACGCGATCCCGCAAATATGGATTCATGAAGATGGACCAGACCATGTTGCGGCCCATTCCGGGTTCTGCCAGAAAGTCATACAACCATCGCGGCGCTTGGCGATTCCATGCCATGATTTCGGTCCGGCGGTTGACAATAATGGCGGGATACATGAATTGATCAATGATCTTTTGTATTCCCGGCTCCACCGGCGTGAAGGGCAATGGTGCGGACCATTCCGGAAGATCGCCGAATCCCGCCAGCCGCATGACATGCAGCTTTTCGTCGGGCGACAGGAGCAGCGCCCTGGCGATATTTTCCATGACTTCCCTGGAAGCGGCCACATCTCTCCCTTGCTCCAGCCACGTGTACCAGGTGGTGCTGACATTGGCAATCTCCGCCACCTCTTCACGGCGAAGTCCTGGGGTTCTCCTTCTTCCATATCCCCCGCCGATACCGACGTCACTTGGCTGAAGCCTAGCCCTGCGCGATTTTAAAAATTCCCCGAGCAAATTCCGGGTTTGCGTCATTGCAGCAGCACCTCCGAGATGTTCAGCGTTTCCTCAACTTTAACATTCAAATGATACCATCCCTCCCGCCACAAAAGAAAGCCTCCAGTCCGCGCTTGGGGCGGGCTAGAGGCAGCAGGGTAATCCCCTTTTTGCGAGTGTTCACAAGACCACAGGGAACAATAAAGCGATAACTCTTAGCCCATCTGCAGGACCAGTTTTCCCGATGTTTGCCGACTCTCGAGCAGACGGTGCGCCTCGGATGCGTTCTCCATCGGGTAGATGCCGTACACCTCCGAGCGGATCTTCCCGCTGGCAAGCAGCTGCATCGCCTCGCTTGCCGCTTGGCCCACGGCTTTCGGATCATAGACGGCATACGCCCCCAGGTTAAATCCGGCGATGTTCATGTTGCCCAACCAAATATCGTTCGTATTGTGCAGCACTTCGCCGCCGCTGGCATTGCCCAAAGCGACGATCTGTCCGAGCGGTCTCAAGAGCTCCAGGCTGCGGGCCCGCGTCTCTCCGCCGACGGGGTCAAACACGGCATCGACGCCCTGTGCTCCTGCAATCCGTTTCGTTTCCTCCACAAAATCCGACCGCAGCAGCAGTTCATCGTATCCAAGCGATGCGGCCAATTTGATTTTATCCGGCGAACCAACCGTTCCAAGTACCCTCGATGCACCAAACCGCTTGGCGACTTGCCCGATAAAGCTGCCGAGTCCGCCTGCTGCGGCATGAACCAGAACCGTGTCCCCCTCCCGCATCCGGTTCACTTGCTTAACCGCCATGTAGGCTGTGGTCAAATTAACGATGGAGGCCGCCGCCTCGGCCATGCTCAGCTCTCCTTCCAGCACATCTAGCGGTACTGTAAGCTGAGGTGTTACTCTGGTCTGAGTGGCGTATCCGCCAAGCTCAAGCAGTTTCATAGAAACAACCGGCTGGCCGATCCGGAATCCCTCCACCCCGTCTCCTATGGAGCGGACATATCCGGACACCTCAATTCCTGGAGTCAGCGGAAAAGGAAACAGCTCGGTAAACTCGCCCTTACGGATCAAAATATCCACGAGCCCGACGCCCGCATAAGCTACATCAATGATCATCTCCCCATATCTAGGTGCAAGCTCCGGCATTTCCTTGACCTTAAGCACCTCTGCCCCGCCTGCTCTTTCAATAACAACTGATTTCATTGTGATAACCTCCAGGAAAAATAGTAATATTCATGGGATTATCTTACCAAGGAGGGTCTAAGGCAGGCAGGTTCAGTTTATACGGGTATAAAAAGTAACAGGTTGCACCTCGACTGGGACAGACCATTTGTCTTTTGCCATACAAAATGCAGCATTAGCTTTCTGAAATCGGAACAGACCAATCTGCTTCTTTGATCCATGTCCTGTCGCTGAATTCACGGCCGCGCAGCACGACCTTGTTGGGATATACCTCTATGTACAAGCCTTGTGCAGCATCCTTCCTTACATTTTCGTATTTGGTATTCATCACGAGACCAATTGACGAGTTCCTGAACCAGTGGAACGTTTCTTGGATATAATGCTCCGTGTTTACGGTAAAGTCCTGATGCGTATGCCCGGAAAAAACGAATACGTTACGGTATGGTTTCAAGATCTCTCGGAACTCCTTGGCTTTGATCAGCATATGATTGCCTCCATCCTGGCCTATCGGCGGCAGCTCCTGGTGAATCATAACAAAGACAGGCTTACCGTCATTGTTTTCTGCCATCTTGCTCCGAAACCAGCTCATTTGCTCGTCCGAGTACCATGCGCCTTCGCCCACTTCCGGTCTTTCCTGAATATACGCTTCCTGCGACAGGAGAATAAAATAGAAACCGTTCAGCCACACGTCATGGTAAGGCTTCTCAAGATTGAACATGGATGTAAACGCCTGCCGAGCCATGGTATCGGTCTTACCGTTCGGGAACGAATCCTGATTCCATGCACCATCCTTTCCGATCCAAACATTATAATAATCGTGGTTCCCCATATTGGCATATACCGGCGGAAGCTCGTATCGGGACATGATATTTTTGAACTCCCTGTAATCAGACGGTGTTCCCGAATCGGTAATATCCCCGGTAATAACGATTGCTTGTGCTTTATCTCCGAACGTCTTTATATCGTCAAGGGCCTTTCGCAGGTGATTGGATTGGGCGGCAATCCCCGAGTTGATATGCAGGTCGCTTATAATGAAAAAGGAAAGTAACGGTCCAGCGTCTTCCGTTGGTTGCTTCTCATCTGTTACACTGCCTGGTGGTGCAGCTATCGAAGGCATCGTTCTATTATCGTAGCCCGCGGCCCCTCGAAAACGCCGGGACATAATAAGTCCAGAAATGGTTAGGATACTCGCCCAAACAGCTGCGATCAACCATTTAATAAAGTTTCGTCTTGTCATTGAGTAATGATTTTCCTTTCAGAATTGTTATGAATTCCGTTCTTCTTGGCATAAATAAGCGTTAACTACATACTGTTAATCAAACTCAATTGATTAATCAACTTACGTCTATTATTATATAAGTAAGACTATGCTTATCAATGGTTAAAGATCCGTAATCTGTTGATTATTCAACACAGTGTTTGAAAATGCTCAATATCTATGAAAGCTTGGTGAATAGTTACGATGACCAAAGTGGACCGGAGAATTCTTAAATCACAAGAAGCTATGAAAAAAGCGGTTATTGAACTAATGACGAAAAAAAGTTTCGATGAAATTACCATTCAGGATATAGCCGATTGGGCAAATATTAACCGCGGTACTATCTATCTTCATTATCAGGACAAATTTGATCTGTTGGACAAGCTTATAGAGTCACACATTAACGAATTAAGGGAGATGGGTGAATGGGCTTGCAGATTGGATTGGAGCAGCGCACTCTTACCCTTTTTCGAATATTTTGAAAAAAACTATGTATTCTTTTCGACTATGTTAGCGAGTAAAGGGGCCCCTTCATTTCGAAAACGGCTTCTTGATTATATTACCGAAGGGTTCCAAGGCGAGATTGATAGAGAAAGCGGAAAAAATAAGGATCTAAGCGAAAATGTTATGCTGCAATATGCGGGAACCGCTTATGTAGGTGTCATTGAATGGTGGATCAGAAATGATATGCCGTACCCGCCTGAAGAAATGGCGAAACAAGTTGGGACACTGCTGGAGAGAAGCCTTTAGCCGCCCGCCCGATCATACTGATCAAAGCATTTCCGGATGTCCCCCACGAAAAAAAACCGCCGGTTCGGCGGTTTCTTACTCCTTTATTTCTTCGTCTTGCCATTGGATCCGGCTACCTCAGAGTCCTGGTTATTTCCAGGCTGAGATTTTTTGCCGTTATTGTTCGCATTATTGCGAGACATCCTTCCAACCTCCCTTTGCTGAGATGGCAATACGATAAAAGTATGCCACTCCTTGGATTCCATATTCATCTCCGAAATCGGCAGAACAAGTCCATGTATAAAATGGATTCTTTTGGGAGATTTTAATTAGACCCAACAACGAAGGAGTTGAATCACTCAATGAGACAACCTGGGGATGATTATGGGGTATTTGGCAGTAAAATCGAAGCGGACTCGGATGTGAATGAGGATCGCCATCGGGAGGCGCAATTAGATGACTCCTTTGAAGCCTGGTATGAAAACATCGGCGATCAGGTGAAGCAAAAGCTCGATCTTACGAATGTTCCGCAAGACAACGTGTTTGAAGCTGCAATCGATTTAGACGAGGACCCTTTGACGGATAGGAAAAATTTACAGTAAGTAACAAGCCCTCGAGTCTATCATAAGATGCTCAAGGGCTTTGCTATTGTTATGCTTCTTCGACCGCCCGAAAATAATGCCCGTCCGGATCATAAAAGGTGAAATAACCGAAATCATTAGTAAATACAGGCTCTTTATCAATAGGAGCGCCAGCTTGTTTAACCCGTTCATGCAAAGCAAGCAAATCATTCGTTAATAGCTCAATCATCGTCACATGCCCTGTGCTGCTTGTAATAAAGAAGGAACGGGGAAATACAAACTTCATTGGCGTGACTTCTTCCTGTTTCGTTTCCATCAAAAAAATACCCGGTCCATTGCCATTTTTTAATCCGACATGTGCCTCTCCAAATGAATAATCTGCTGAAATCAATTCATAGCCCAATACATCGCAATAAAAATCCACCGATTTCTTCAAATTGGTGACTGGAAATCTCATGCAGCAGTATCCGATCACATCCGCACCCTTTGTTTTTTTGTTCAACATAGGCCACCTTCTCCTTTTTATGTTCTCAGCCAGCTCCGCAATAAATCCCTCAGGCCCACGAACGTAATCATCCAGAAGAACACATATGCCGTTTTAACGTCATTAAGCCCAACTATCCGATCAATCTTATAATTACAATTTCTTCCTGTCAATAATTTGTTGCCTTGCACAAAGCGGGCGTTATTTATCTCACATTGAAAAAAGACTACACAAATGAACAAAAATATGTTAATTCTTATTTAATAACTTTTAACAATAATACAACAAGAGAGATTGGTGCCTTTGTGGTTGCTGTAAGTCGGATATTACTGTACATACTGGAATATGGTGCAACAGGACTCTTCACCTTTTCTATTTTTCGGCTTTTGTTCGGTCATAATCTTTATAAAATATTATCAATTACTACTATTATGAGTCTGCTCTCCTATTATTTATCAGAAGTAGCGGCTATGAAAGGGATCACCATCTTCTTCCTGCCGACATTTTTGATTATATCTTGCATAGTGCTGTTTAACCTGCCAATTGCATATTCATTCCTAATTTCCATCATTTATACGATTGTAGGATTTCTAGCGGAATACTTAATTGCTTCCATTGCACAGCTTATAGGTTTAACCACTTATATGGGTATTAGTAATTCATTAACTCAAATGTCCATTATTCAAATAAGTACTAGTATATTGCTTCTACTATTAACAGCTTTGTTCAATTACAGGAAGTTTGGATTCATGTTCCTCGCAAGACAGCTTTACGGTCGTAAAGCCTTGAAACCGCTCAATGTTATTTTTGGCGTTCTACTCATATTAATTGTTTGTGCAATTCAAGCAAGCAGGCTGTCTATGTACACGGCTACACACAGCATGATCCATCCGATTATATTTTTTTTAATCGCATTATTACTTATCATCGTTTTGATAATTGCCTGGAGAAGAAACAAAAACGCGGTAGATAAAAAGTACTTAAACACTACTGGAGTGGGTAAAAAATGAATCCAATCGATGAGTTAGCCTCAAAAATAGCTGACTTTATCAGGCAGAATCATCCTAAAGCTTCCTCTAAGGAGCTGTTAACCTATTCGCTAATTATTACTATTAACACCCTTACCGCCCTCTTGATATCATTCGTTATTTGTGCCGCTGCCGGGAACCTGGAACGTTGGCTCGTAGTATTCTTGATATTAACCGTATTAAGGTACTTTACAGGCGGAGCGCATCTAAATTCTTCGTTGTCCTGTTGTATCTTTACCATTATTGTATTTTTGCTTCTTGTTTTCGTAAAGTATCCTTATGATTACCTGGGGCTCACATTTGATATTATTTCTCTATTTGTTTTTGCAATCTATGCGCCAAAAGGAATTGATGTAATAAGGAAGGTCTCTTTACGTAAAAAATGGATCATAAAAATTTGCAGTTTATTATTTATTTTTTCCAATTTCTACTTACAAAATTCTCTATTATCCTCTATTATAGTAGTACAAGCATTTTCATTAACACCTTGGTTTGAAAAAATATTTAAACTTGAGAGGAGTTATTGACTATGGTGAAAAAAGGTATCGCGAAAATTCTGAATACCATGCTAGTAGGTGTTGCTTTTATTACTGTACCTACATCGTTTAGCTTTGAGTGGCATCGTCCTCAGATCCCGGAAGAGCTTAAGAAATGATTGTTTAATCCTTCAAATGATTAGAAATAGGATTGTAAAACAAGGCCTACTGCAGCAAGCAGTAGGCCTATGCTTATTGTACTCACGCATTCCATTCAGGACCACAATCCCTTCCGTACGGCGCCTCCTGTTCTTTTTCCGCTCCTTTTTTGCTTGTGGATCGCGGGCATTTTTTTCGCATTCTCGACCTTCGTCATGGTCGCTCTTGCGCGGCTCCCGTCGTCGCAAGAAATCGTCGCGATGCAGTCCATTAACTCGACTATCCTGAAGACACTGTTCCTTATATACAACAACGAGCTCGGCGTGAATGCCGGGTTTTTCTTTTTGATTTATTGCAAAGTTTCCTCAAAATCTAGGGTTCGAGTTCTTTCGTTTTTCTGCCGGCAGAATGGGCTCGATGACATCCCAATGCTCGGCGATCTTTCCATTCTCTACGCGGAACAAATCGTAGAAAGCGGTAGGCTGACGGTCGAAGTGACCTTCGCTCATTGTAAGCACAAAATCGCCTTGTCCTATGACTTGATGGACATGAGTATATTGAAACTCAATATGCTTCTCCTCCAGCGCCTGCAATGCAGCATGAAGTCCGGAAAGGCCGTCCGCAATATGTGGACTATGCTGAATGTAGTTATCTCCGTCAAAATAAGTGGCAAGCAGGTCGCGGTTCTTCCCAAGCAAGATATTTTCGACGTAGCTTCTGACCAATACTTTGTTGGCATCCGTCTTGTCGATATCTTTAATGGTGATCGGTCCATCAATCATCGTATGATTGCTTGGTGTCTTGCCCTCCATCTCTTGTAAATTATCCCAATGCTCGACGATGAGTCCATTCTCGAAACGGAAAATATCAAAAGCGACTTTAGGTCCGTGAAAATCATATAAAGAATGAAGAGCGACATAATCTCCGTCTATTAATGTACGCTTAATGCTTACCTTCGTACCTATTTCCTTTAAATGACCGAGTGCGCCAAGCATGGCTTCACGACCATTGGGTAAGGCCTGATTGTGCTGAATATAATGTTCCGGATGAACGTAAGCCGTAATTGCTTCGGGGTTCCCGCTTTCTAAACTTTCCAGAACGGCGATTGCTTTAAGTACAAGCTCATGTTGATGGTTGAATGTCATTGGAATATCCTCCTTAGAGTAAATGGTCATTAGATAAATAATGAACATCATGTTGTTTATTTATCTGTCGCTCATTATAATGGAGGTTATTATCACGTTCAATATTCAATATTTTTCGTTTTGAAGGATAAAAGACATCTTATAAAAGTTTGTCGCTAAACGGACTAAATCCATTTTGGGGGAACGAAAACCATGAGCAAGAAAACGGATCTAAGAATACTGCGCACGAAACAATCGATTCGCAAGGCGTTTTATGAGCTTATTCAGGAAAAAGGTTACGAAGCGATTACAGTACAGGATATTGCCGATCGGGCAATGATTAATCGCAACACCTTTTATCTCCATTACCAAAATAAGCCCGATTTATTAGATACATGCATGAATGAATTGTTGAGCGAATTAAAGGATGCCATCGTTCTTTGTCCCATCAGTACGAATCCTTACAGCATTTCTGTACTCGAAATAGTCATGCAAACTATACTCGAACATATTTCGCGCAACACTACCTTTTACTATGCTATGTTAATTGACGAGAACAGAATCTATCAGTTTCGAGCGAAAATGGAGAATATCATTAAAGATAAACTGAATGAAGGATGGAATCCTGCTAAGGGAAATTCCCCTTCGTCGATATCCAAGGAATTGCTGCTCGAATACCTCGTATCAGCTTTTATGGGGATTGTAATTTGGTGGGTTAAAAACGATAACGCCCTTCCTGCAGATGAAGTTGCATCCCAGTTTAGCAGAATCATTGCCTACGGGCATTTGAAAGCGGCCGGTATCACGGTCGAGGAAACTCATCCATTTCCCAAATAAAATACAAAAATAAACCCGCTCCGGAATTATGGAACGGGTTTACTTCTCAATACTGAAGGTTCATTATAAGGCTACCGTTTTCGTAGCGACTTGTTCTTGGAATGCCTGGTCATGCTCTACAAACACCATGGTTGGATTGAAGCCTTGAATGAGCTCTTCAATCTGCATGCGTGTATAAATATCAATGAAGTTTAACGGCTCATCCCAAATGTATAAATGAGCTTTTTCACATAAGCTTTTGGCTATAAGCAGCTTTTTCTTTTGCCCGCCGGAATAATGGGATATATCCTTTTCAAACTGGATACGTTCAAAGTCCATTTTTCGCAGAACGGATTTAAATAACGGTTCATCAATTTGATGTTCTTCAATAAAGTCGGATAACATTCCCTTTAAATGAGAAGTATCCTGCTGTACATAAGAAATGACAAGGCTTGAACTAACGTTCAAAGTGCCTGTATGCTGTAAGGGCTCCCCCAGGATGAGCTTTAAAATACTGCTTTTTCCACTGCCATTCTTTCCGTCAAGCACAACCCGGTCTCCTTGCTTGACATGAAAACTTATGGGCTTATTCACGGTTTCACCATCGTATATAACGGATACATCCGTTAAACGGATCAGCTCTTCGGATTTGTATTCCAACGGTTCCAGCTTTAATGACTCTGTTTTTTCAACATTTTTGAGCAGCTTTGACTTTTCTTCAATGGCTTTCTGCTGCCTGGATTCAATATTCTTTGCACGTTTCATCATTTTGGCAGCTTTGTGTCCCACAAACCCCTTATCCAATTTAGAACCGGAATTCGTTGTGCCATTTTTGGAAGCTTCTACTTGATCTGACCAATTAGCTGAACGTTTGGCAGATTGCTGCAGCCTTCCAATATCTTTTTGCAATCGTTCATTTGCTGCTTCCTCATGATCCTGCTGTCTGTCGAAATTGAGCTTCCAGGAAGAATAATTACCGCTTTGAACTTCGATATTCGCTCGGTTGATGGACAAGATGTGGTCAACACAGCCATCCAAAAAATTTCGATCATGCGAAATTAAAATGAACCCTTTTTTTCTTTTTAAATAATTGGAAACCCTCTTTCGTGCATCGGTATCCAGGTGATTGGTGGGCTCATCAATTAATAAAAACTGCCCTTCATTCAAAAAAAGCGAGGCAAGCAAAACCTTCGTTTGTTCCCCATTCGATAAGGTTTCAAAGGGCCGGTACATCACTTCGGCATCGACGTCCAAATAAGAGATTTCCCGAAGAAACTCCCAATCCTCCGCCTGGGGACATATCTCTTCTAATATTTCATAGGTGAGTTTGCTTTTATCCGAGACGGGATAGGGAAAATAATTAAACTCGACCGAAGAAATAATTTTCCCGCTATATTCATATTTGCCCAGCAACAGATTGAAAAACGTTGTTTTGCCCCGTCCGTTGCGGCCGATAAACCCGAGCTTCCAATCCGTATCGAGTTGAAAGCTAACATCATCGAAAATATTATCAAAGCTGCTTGGATAAGAAAACGTCAGGTTTTGCACTTGTATCATTGACATGTTGAAAGTTCCTCCTTTTTATAACCACACTGCTTCTTTATAAAAAGTCGGTACATATCCATCCAGTCTCATTTTACTCCGTATAAGTTTAATGGATATTATCGACTTATACGGAGTAAATCATGCGTAACCACGGTGTCTGTACTCATGTTATCCCTCCTTTAGCTTTTTTTACTTGTTATGTCCATATAATTGGCCGCATGCTGCTTGGATATCCGTTCCGAATTGGGTTCGCACGGTGACATGAATTCCTCTGGACTTTAAAATCTTAACAAACCGTTGAACCCGGTCTTTGTCCGATGGATGGAAGCTTTCGGGCGTCACATCGGTCGCATTGTAGGGGATCAAATTGACATGATATAAATGTTCCCAAGAACCTCTATTCTTCAACAGGGCGGCAATCGCTTCTGCGTGTTCCGTTGAATCGTTTTCTCCTCGAAGCAAGATATACGCAATATATACTTTTCTGCCTGTAGTGCGAATATGCTGGTCCAGCTTATTCATTACATCATGAAGCGGGAAGCGATGGTTAATGGGCATTAGCTCGCTCCGCTGTTCGTCGAACGGAGAATGCAGGGAAAAGGTCAGATTTACCTGCGGAAATTCCTGCGTCAGACGATCGATCCCCGGCATAATACCGATAGTGGAAACGGTTATTCTTCGATGACCCAAGCCGAAGATTCGGGAATCGGTTAGAAGCTTAAGCGCGTCGAAGATATTAGGATTGGCCAGCGCCTCTCCCATCCCCATAAACGAAACACTATCCAAGGCTTGACCGTTTAAATGAAAATATAACAATTGATCGGTAATTTCATCGGCAGTCAGATTCCGTTTCAGGCCGATTGTGCCTGTTGCGCAAAAGCGGCAGCCATACCCGCATCCGCACTGACTGGAAATACAGTAGGATTTCCACCCGCGCTCATAGCTCAGCTGAACGGCTTCCACCCGTTCGCCGCCCTCAATGGCAAAGAGCACTTTATTCACTTGACTGGATGTCTTTTGCATAACAGGGGTTAAATTCAAAACATGTTCGCCAAGCTCCATGATGAAATCGTTTCTTATCCTCTTGGGCAGTACGGTCATTCGGTCATACTCCCCGATTCTTTGCTTAAAGATCGCATCCGTAATTTGCTGGAACCGATAGGCGGGTTGTTTCCATTCTGTCAATATATGTTGAATCATTTCGTATTTCGAAGTTGATTTCATGTTTTTTCTCCTCTTGAGCCGGAGAAAAAGCCTTTACACCCTTTTGTTGGTGTTTAATAAGCACATTAACCAACCCTATGAAAGCCCACGAAGCTTGCAGCTAGAATCGCTACGTGCATCTATCAATAGATGGATAATGCTCCGGCATCCGTTTTGTTTGATCGTGAACCGTACCAACGGACAATGAACGGCTCACATGATCATTTACAACTTCAAACATCGATTTTCAACCTCCTCAAGATAAAAAACAAAAATAAAAGAGCTACAAGAAAGTTCCCTTTCTTGTAGCTCAAATAAATGAATGCTGAAATCTAACCCACCTCGTGGGACAGATAAATTTATTTGAGTGAAGAGAATAAGTAACTTTCTTGCTCAACAAAAAATAAAACAGATATTGTTTTATCATTCGTAAAATAGCAAGAAAACTTACATTATTCTCATCATCTCCCCTTGAATACTAAAAGTGATTGTAGCATAATGCATTTCACATTTCAACTTTGGACATGCTTCGTGCTTTCAACGTTTCAAATAGCACGGTCTCTCCTTCCACTTGATCTCGTCTTGGTTTTCTACTATTGACAGGTTTTGTGACGGATGATAGAATGCATAGGAAAATCCTACATAATTACTCGGATTTATATTTTTCCATTTTAACTATGGTTGGAGGAATGCATCATGTTCAAGACAATTTCCGTACCGAATGGACTGCTCACAGCAGCCCTATCCGCCTCCCTGCTATTTACGGTTCCAGCGCACGCGGCATTTGGCGCTGAAGCTCCAGCGGAAGCTTCCGCTCCCATTCAGACCGCCGCTGTACAAACTCAGCAGGCATTGAGCGAATACGGCGTATTTCTGCAGGAGAAATTCCAAGTGTCGCTGTCGGAAACACCGACGCGCGGGGAATTTATCGCCGCTGTCGCCCGCTCGCTGAACTTTACGCCGGAGAGTACAACGACCGTCGCTTTCAGCGATCTATCGGCGTCCAGCCCGTACTACGCCTCGGCCGCAGCACTGTATCAGAGAGGAATTCTGACCTCGACGTCCGTATCAGCGGATCAGCCGCTCTCAGCGCTGCAAGCCGCATTCATCGCAGTAAAAGCAGCGGGCCTCACCGAGCTGGCCTATTCCTATCCGCAGTCAAAAGTGTCCCAATCGCTCGCCCCACTGTCGCTCAATGTCGATGATTTCGTCTCTCTATCGGCTGCCCAGGAGATCGCTGCAGCTAAGGATGCCGGACTCGTCGACCCGGAATTGTACGGCGATCTGAGGCTGGGCGCGAACGCCTCCAAGCGGCTGGCGGAGCAGCTTCTCGGACACGTGCTGGAAACTCAGGGACACTATAAACACTACATCGGCCAAACCTCCGATCCCAATATCTATGCGAAGCTGACCGATGCCTACAATACATCGGATATCATTGAGGCGCCTGAACTGGAGAAAGTTGTCAACACCGCTTTGGATCAAGGGCTGGTCACCGGCTATAATTTGAAGGACTCGCGATTCAGCTCCAACTTCGTCGACTCGTTATCCCTGACGTACGGCCATTCCGATCTGAAGCACGCGATTCAGCTGATCGGCTTGCTGCGCAGTGAAGGTATTGAAGCCAAAGTGCAGTTTGAGCCGAAGACATCCGCTTTCGTACATCTGATCGAATGGGGGCAGCCGACACCGTCCAGCACGACGCGCTATCAAAAGCTGGCCAACGGCAACTATATCGCCTTGGCAAAGGAGTACGACATCGCCTTCGAATTCGCGAGTACGGCGGACAAAGCAAAATTCCAGCCGATCGTACTGCAATACGCCAAGAAAAACAGTGAAGACACATCCGGCTTAATCGCCGGTTCCTGGTGGCAGCCGCTCTATTATTCCTTGACCGAACTGAACGATTACGATGTGATTACCAATAATAAAATCACCACTGCAGCCGGTCCTTATTATGCGCAATCGTTCTCGCTGAACGACAAGTCGGACGGCATCGTCGCCGGCTTCAAACAAATCGACCCGAGTGTCAAAGTCAGCACGTATAAGTTCTGGGTAGACCGTCCGTTCCACAACTATTTGACGGGCGACGACTTTAAATGAAAACAATGCTTATCGATATATTTTCATAGATGATGCAGCGAAAATCACGATATTGATTTGGCATGGCTTCTATTCCTCAAAATGAAGGGTTTTGACGTAGCAATGTAGTATATTTAAAGTGTCGTTTGTCAATACCAATCTATGTAAATATTTAAGAGGATTCGGGAATAAAGAGAAAATGAGGGATGGATATGTCGTATATCGTTGATTTTAAAAATGTGTCTACGGTAGGTTTGGAATCTTCACCTGTAGCGGAAGCGCTCGCTGGTTTACGTGCTAACGAAGCCCGTTACTTTATGAACAAATACAAGCATGAATTTACGGTTGTGCCAGCTGGCGAAAGTCAGGAGATCCTTGATTATGTGAACCGAATCTTGAAGGAGGAACGGGATATTGCGTTTGCGGCCAAGCCTTTGGAAACATCGCGCTTTCAAGTCGAAAATATCCTGTTCACCTACGTTTTTTATGAGGATGGTCTTGGGCTCAATGTCATGTATACGGTTGACGATCCTAAGAAGCGGGCTGTTGGCTTTAAGCTTTCTGAGGGAATGGACGTTCCCAAGGAGTTAGAAGGCAAGTTTAAGTTTGCCAGGCAGAAATCCAAATTGGCCGGAACGATTCGAGGCTCGTTTTTTGTAATTAAAGGACAATATTAAGCAGAACATAACGAATCATCAAAAGAGATGAACTATCAAAACAAGCCACTCCCTTGTAAGGAGTGGCTTGTTGTCTATATGCTGACTTAATGGAAAGGGAATCCCTCCCAGCTAAGGGCTGCCTCCTTGCAGAAATCTACTCCACGATCACCTTATTCGATAACGGAATCGGCAAGGATCCCTCTATAGAGTCGAGCATATCGACGATAAACACATGAACCGTATAAGTGCCCTCTTCAGCATCCGGCACATCGAAATGGCCTGTCAGGCTGCCGCCATTCGTAAGCTCGCTTTCCAACGCAACATGGGATACGGGAGTGCTGCCCTTAAGAAGCTGAAAGTAAACGACTTCCCTACCCGCATGATCTACCGAGCCGGGTGTGCGGGTAACGTCGACCTTAGCACTCAAACCGTTCGTCCGGTTCAGCCCGCCATTTGCAATGACAGTAAACGGCTTATCCCCCGCAGCGGTTACCGTTACAGTGCGTACAACCGGGTCCGCTACATTATGTGCGTTGTCCATTACGGTATAGACCAGCGTGTACGTTCCTGGCGTCGACGTGTCCACACTGCCGCTCACTTGAATGCGGCTTGTCAGATCGCCGTCCACATCATCCGCCGCCGTCGCTCCTGCATCCGTATACGTGCTGCCAGCCAATACTTCAACCACTGCCGGCCCGTTCAGGGTTATCACCGGCTTCACCGAATCTGCGGGTAGGGCAGCAAGATGGGATACCTGAAAATCATCGATGCGGGCTGCCTGGTTTGCCACCCGGATCCCCGCCTTGCCTTGCATCAGTGCAGGAGGATTCGTCGGGAATAACGATCCGTTATCTACTTCGTCATAGATCAGGCTATCGTCCACATAGCCTTTGATCCGATTGCCATCCACGACAAGACGAAGCTGATACCAGTTACCGATCACATACGGGTATGGGATTTTTTTGCTGTCCAGCTCACGCAGCATCCCGTTCACGACACGGCCAAGGATGACATATCCCGTGCTTCCGCCAGGCAGTCCATTCGTGCCGTTATGAATGCGCAGCATATAAAAGTTTTTGGCATCGTCGGATGCGCGCGCAATAATGCCTGGCAGTGACGGGCTGGCCTGCGCTTTAACTCTGGCCCTTACATCGTAATCTGTCCAACCGCTTTGACCGACCGTAAAGGCCATGCTGGTCGTCGTATACTTCTCCAGCACCTTGCCCTGATCCTCATCCACAATGCGTAGATGTGAAGCTGCACCATTCGGTACGGCACCGTTATTCCAACCGGTCGCTGCGTCCTGATTGTAAGCTCCGCTCTCAAAATTTTCTTCGTATAGCACCGTCCCGGCAGCCGCCTCCGGATTCGCCCGGATATTCAGTATATATTCCGCCGTCGTTCCGGCTTCGGAGGTTACTTTTACCGTTGCGGTACCCGAGCCGTTCACCAAAGCTGCGTTAGTGATTTGAACTGAAGCCACATTGCTTGCCGTCGGGATCGCCTCTACCACCTTGACATAAGCCGTACGGGAAGGAACGTGAATCGTGTATTTCGTTTGACCCGGAACCAGAGCAACACTCGATTCGGGTAATTGTTGGCCCGGGGCTGTCAGAGGGTCCGTAATGGCCGACAGCCTCAGGCTGCTAAGCGATGTGTCGGCGCTTGCCGTCCGCAAGTTTATCTTGTAATAATTCGCCCCATTGCCTTCAGTCGACAGCGCAGCTATTGTGTACGACCTCTCTTGGCCAACCGCGTCGAAGGCCACCTGCCCGGAGGCCGGGGACGCCATGGTATTGGCCGTACCGTAGACGGTTGCCGTCACGATTACCGCAGAGCTCGTCGATGGGACAAGCACAGTGTAGTTGTTCAAATGCGGATGGAAGCCCTCAATGGAAACGCCGTTCACCTTAATATCGCCAAGCAGCGGAACGATCGGATACACTTTGACATCGTCGAAGCCTACGATGGATTCATGGCTTCGCAGCCCGAATTTACCGGAAGCCCGGCTGGCATCCGTAAGCTCGATAACCTGAACGCCGTCAATAGAAGCTCGCAGCGTTGTTCCGACAGCTTCCAAATTCAGCCTATACCAGCGGTTCGACTGAATCGGATCAGCCAAATCCACCGACTTAAGCACGGTTGTCGTTCCATTGACGCGCTTCTCCAGCACTGCCTGATGCGCGGAGCTGTTTCGGTACAGCTTGAAGTAATACAAGTTATTGTAATCGGTCGCTCGGGCAATAAGCCCCATTTGCACGTTTCCACTGTCCGTAGTTCTGACCCGCGCTTCCACTCCATAATCCTTAAGACTGTCACCAAAAATGGCGAAACTAGGTGTCGTGCTGTATAGGTCCATCGGTTGCACGAATGTGTTAGGGTAAACACTGTCCGTCACGGTGGTCCATGGGGTGGATTTCGATCCAAAGCCAACCGTCGTCCATGCCGCCATTGCATTCTTATCCTCGGTAGTGTCGAACCCGTTTTTGTACAGCGCTTCGGCAAAAACCTTTACATCGTTAATCGATAGCGGGCCATCGAAGGTGGAGCCCGTCACCGTCAGCTTCACATACCGCGCCTTGGTTTGGAACCAGTCCAGACTGTTCCCTCTTGGAACAGCGGAAGCCGGGTCGGTTTGATCCGCTACCGTATGGTACGACGTGCCATCCAAGCTCGTAGCTATTGCGTAGCTGAAATTTCTCGATGCGCTGTTCGTCCAATCGATTTGCATCCCTGATAACTCATAGGGTCTGCCGAGATCCATTTGTATAGTTTGCGGATAGCTGCTATCGGCTGCGACAGCAGCAGTCAGACTATTGCCGTCCACCAGCGCCGGCATATTTGTCATTCCTGTCGTAGAGGTAACTTCCTTGCCGGCAGACACGATATTTTGGATGCTAGGATCAACCGCCTCCAGCTCTATCAGCATTACCGCATTTCTATTCAACGTAGCGTTAATCGTCAGATTGTCCGCCGTGTTCGCTATGGTTTCGTCGACCAACTGGAGCTCGTCGATTTTGTTGTAGGCATAATTGCTATGGGTCTCGTCGACCAAATACTTTTTGATCCGTACACTCTTCCCTTCAAAGCCTGGCGGCAGATGCTTCACATCGATGCTGACATTGGATGAGGCCGCCCCGTCTCCCTGTTTGTTCCACACCATCATCGTCGCTTTGGAATCGCTGTTCTTCGTCGCCAGCATCCGTGTCCCATAGATGTCACTGCTGCCGCCGGTTGCTTTCACCCGGGTGTCCCCGAGCCGGGCGAACATCCGCATTGTGTTAAAATACGGGGTGAAGAAGGTGCGGCCCAGCACCTCGTAATATTTCAATTTATCACTAGTGCCAGTGAGCTGGAAGGTGTTGATATCGGGATTCCCCCACTTGATATCAACCCTGGCAATCCCGGGAGCCGATGGACCCAGATCGAACTTGAGCCAGGTCCAGTAGTCTGCCTGGATAAACTGCGTCGCATCATCACCGTCCGTAACCGCTGCAATAATCGGGTCGTTTGCCGGATTCGGGATTGGAATCGGGTTGTTACTGCTGTCAAAAAAACGAATTTCCTTGATCTTCATCGGCTTGGAGGTCGATGCCGACTCCCTCCACCCGCGCAGGTTCAAATATTGTAAAGCCCTTGGATTAGGATTCATAAATGTCTGCCAATTCGTCGTATCCCCATTGCTTAAAGCATAGTCGACATCGAACTGGTTCTTGAAATACGCATTCAGTGTATGGACCGCTACCCAGTTCATCGGAATATCCGTCCCTCCACGGGCATAATAGGATGCCGAGTCCGTCATAAACGCCGCTTGCTTCGCCAGTCCGACGTTGTTCGTCGGATCACTTAAGCCCCCGCCCCCCTTCCAGCCGTATTCGCTAACAATGGTTATAGCATTCGGATAAAACTTGTGCAGATAGCTTTTCATTTCGATTTCCTGCGTTTCGTTCATCCGCACGTCCTCCTGGTATCGGTGCCATGACACAAAATCGACCTGATAGCTTGCGGCGTAGGCAAGATCGACGAACTGCTTCTGCTTCTCGAAATTGTAGCCGGATAATACCGGTCCGCCTACTTTCAGCGGCTGCCCGGCCAAGCCCTGTGCGTTTACCCATTTTACCGCTTCCGACATGCCCTGATACATGCGCATGTAGCCGGGAATATCATCCTTCACATGTCCATAATAGGCAGGCTCCAGGTTCGGCTCGTTGCCCACCTCGATATATTCGATCTTCGGATTTTTCTCTTTCAACGTATAAATGATTTTCTTCATCGCCTTGTCGAATTCAGGCCAGTTCATTTCGGTCTCGCCGGCTAGGAGGCGGTTTTTCTGCGGATTCGCGTCACCTCCGTAGGAATAAGCGAGAGATAGGAGAATGCCATCGGTAAACTGGGACATGAAATCATACGTTTCCTTGCGGCCATGCTGTAAATCCGGGTTCGTCGCGTTACGCGGGTCGTCGATGGAATAAGCCAAATAATCGCTGTTCGCCTCATCCTTGTTGTAGTACCAATTAATTTTAACAAAATCTCTT
This sequence comes from Paenibacillus vulneris, assembly GCF_039543185.1. NCBI lineage: Bacteria > Bacillati > Bacillota > Bacilli > Caryophanales > Paenibacillaceae > Paenibacillus > Paenibacillus vulneris. Next base: position 517,326 of record NZ_BAABJG010000015.1, read on the forward strand.
ACGACCTTGGTCCGGATCCCTTTGAGTTCATCGACGACATGAACCGGAAGCGGCGTGTAATTCGTATTGTTGAATTGCTCCGTGCGGACAAGCGGCCCTTCACTTACGACATAATCCGCTTCCAGATTCACGGGTGCCGCATGAGTCGTTCCCGCGGTGAAGCTTGCTGCAGCCGATGCCAGCAAGGCACCGGCCGCAAGCGCGATACAGGATCGTTTCAATGCCTGACGCAGCCTATTTGATGTTCCAATAGCCATCGTTACATCCCTCCTGCGATGTGTTGTACTATGCGGTACAGCATGACAGCCGTCTCCGCACGGCTGGTGTTATCCTGTGGGCGGAGCGAGCCTCCGCTGCCCTCGATCAACCCTTCACGAATCAAAGCCGCAACGCTGGATGCGGCGTAGTCCGCTACCCGCGAGGCGTCTGCAAATGCTTCCAGTTCAGAGCGGGTATCAGTCCCCCTGCTTTCGGCAAGCAGTCCTGCCGTATGCAGCGCCCGTTCTGTAAGCGTCATCATTTCCTGCCTGGAAATCAAGCGTTCCGGCTGGAAACGGTTATTGCCAGCTCCGTCGGTGACGCCAAGTGCTCGAGCAGCGCCCAACGCGTCGTAATAATAGGCTCCGGGACGCACGTCGTCGAAGTTGTCCTCGAAAGATGCTGACAGCTCCAGCGTGCGGCTCAGCAGCAGCACGAAGTCAGCGCGCTTGATTGGAGCTTCCGGGGCGAATGTTTCCGGAGAAATGCCCGTCAGGATGCCCTTAGCTGCGAGCGCCCGAATCGGCTTCTCCGCCCAAGCATAGTCCGCTAGGTCAGTGAACGTCATTGTCACATAAACGACGGCATAATGACCAGGATGTGCCGCACGGAAGATCACTTTGCCGCTGGAGCTATCATAATGACCGCTAGGTACCGGGTACGGATTGCCTGAGCGGTCGATAGACCAAACCGTGATTCCATCCGGAACGGCCAGCTCAGCTGCCGATGGGGTATACGGAATGGCGACGACCGGCGAATCAAGCCTCGGCCAATTGATCGCCTGCCCATCCAGCGCCGCCTGCACCATGACCGCCGGGCGTGTGCCAATGGCTGCCGCCACTCCTTGGGAAAGCGCATTCATTTGAGCTTCTCCTACTGTTATAGAAGCGGTCTGAGCTTCGGCCGTTAGGCTCTGTGCGAACAGGCTGGCCCGAAACGATACACTGGCCAATTCGGTGAGCAGCTCGAATTGCAGGTTTTTGCTATTTTCAAGCAGGACGCCTGCGGGTAATTGAAAGGCATAAGCCGTCGCGCCATCCTTTGGCGCAGCCTCGATGCGCAGCTTCAAGGCTCCTGCCTGGAGCTCTGCCATGGCTTGGTCAATGATCTCCTGCGTGAGGATAACTTGAACCATTCCCGCTGTATCTGGCGGCCCTTGGGGCTGAAGCAGGAGCGCAACCGAGCCGTCCTGCTGCGGTTCCGGCTTCACCGGTGCCGAAATAACCGCGCTGCCTCGGCTGCTGTGATTGCGGCCGCTTCCGCCCGGAGGTCGGCCTCCTGGCGTTCCGGTATCGTTTCGCGTCACCTGAAACGTAAACTGCCTCGACACTCGGTTGTTGCCAACCTTGAGCGTATACACGCCGCTTACGGCATCCGCAGGAATCGTGTAGACATAGCCCTGCTCCAGCTCGCTTCCAGTTATTGCTTGCTCATGGAGCAGCGTCCCATCCGGAGCTAACACTCTCCACAGTAAGGCAAGCTGATTGGTCGTGCCTAGAATACGCATCGCGCCACCTGCTTCGACTGAGCTGATCGCGCTTAACTCTAATGCAGGCTGCGGTTCGGGTTCAGTCCCCGGCTCCGTACCCGGCTCTCCATCGCCATTCCTGGCAACCGCATTGAAATCCCTTACGGCAGCCTCGCTGCCCGCTCCCGCTTTCACCGTATAGACGCCCACCGGAGCGTCAGCGGGAAGCGTAACCGTTTTACCGAATAGAAACTGCTCCTTAGTAAGCTGATCCATTTCCAGAATCGTTTGATTCGGCCTCAGGATCTGAACGATCAATTCAGGCAAGCCGGTCGTTCCTTGAATGGTGAAGGCTTCACCCTGCTTTCGCTCGCCGATCGGTGCCAGTATGGTGCCTGACGGCTCCGCATAGGCGGTGACTGGCGAAACCAGCAGGACGAGAACAAGCAGCCAATAGGCGATACTAAATCTGCCTCTCCTCACAGTTCATTCCCTCTTTTCGCATTGTAATAATGGGTTATTTATATGTATTGAGGCTGCAGCCATCATGCCAGCCGCATCAGACAACGATCAATCATTGCCTGACGCTAGCCTGAGCATGAATTTGCAGGCAATACCGCACTATGGAGAGCAAAGCGCTTATTGGAACACTCCCTGCCTGCTCCTGTTAAGCCTTACCCCTGAACTGTCCAGGAGTCATTCCCTCCATTTTACGGAAGTACCGGATAAAGTTGGCCGGATTATTATATTTCAGCTTCTCGGCGATTTCCGTGACCGTCATATCGGTCTCTCTCAGCCAGCGCTTGGCGACGTCCAGCCGATACTGGGCCAAATAATCCACATAGTTGATGCCAGTTTCCTGGCGAAACACACGGCTAATATATTGCGGATGATAATTGATTCGGGCGGCGCACTTTTCCAGCGTCAGATCGGTATCGAACTCTTCGGCGATCAGTTGCTTGACCTCTTCGGAAATCGTGCGGAACTGCTTCTCCCGCCGCTGCTCGAGCAGCGCGATTCCCGGTTCGACAAGCTGCCCGTTGAACCACGACTCGATATCCCTTACCGTTTGCAGCTGAATCAGCTCATCAAACAGCGAACGTTCATTGCGGGTAAGCGAATAGATCGAGACGCCGGCATCTTGCAGGAGACGGATCAATTCTACGAATAGCCGGACTAAAGCCAGCTGGTAGTCGTTCGGATGACCTCCCTGGCTGGAAACGCTCTCCATAAATCCTGCCAAGGCCTCCCCCGCCCGTTCCCGGTCTAACGACTGAATCGCATCCAGCACCCGCGCCGCCGCTTCCTTCGGATACGTTGGCTCATTGCTTATGTCAGGCTGCACGTCCTCGATGAACAGGACAGCCTCCCTCCCGAGCTGGAGGCGGTATTTCAGTGCTGCTGCACATTCTTCGTAGCCCTGCTCGGCCCCGGCCCATTCCTCAAAGCCCCGGCTGATACCTACGCTCGCTTCGATAGACATGTACCGTTTCACCGCATCTTGAATGGATTCGGCTATGCGGAACAACCGCTCCTTGAACGCATCGTCCGTCCCCGATTGCTTACCGATGATCAGTACAACCGCGTCCCGGTAAATAATCGGGACGAGACGCTCCTCCCCCGGTACGAGCTCGGAGACTATGTTGCTCATCGCATACAACAGCAAGTCACGGTCCTTCTCCTCGAAACGGCTCTTCTCCAGATCGTCGATCTGGAACAAAAGTACCCGTTTCTTCTCCCAGTCGTACGTGTGGCCGTAATAGTGTAGCCTTTCCTGCAGCGTCGCGGTCTTTTCCTCGCCTGTCAGCATTTTGCGGACAAGCAGCTCCGTCATATGCTCCTGCTGGCCCTCCAGCTGAAACTGCAGCTTCGATTGATTGGACAGCAGCGATTGAATCCCATCGGCAATGACTCCGAATTCGTCCTTACCTTCCCGAGTCGCCCGGTGATCTGCAAGAACGCGGTAAATACGGCGGACCGGGCTGTACACGCTGCGTGTGCCTAGAACAGCGATGAGCACCGAGATGCCCAACGCGAGAATGCTGACCCACAGGGATGTCCAAGCGATGCTCTGCGCCTGCTTCGTCATTTCGTGAATCGGCAGCACCGCAATATATATCCAGCCGTTATATGCGGATTTGCGATAAGAGACAGACATATCCTCGTCCCCTATGGCGGACTGCAGCAATCCTGTAGGCTCCTTCGAGTCTGCAATGGAGCGAATAAAGTTTTCCTGTGATACATCCCTGCCTACCCAGCTATCATCACTATGGGCTATGATGCGGCTGTTCTCGTCGACGATCATGATTTGTCCGTTGCTGTCCTCAAGATCGATAAAACGATTCGCCTCCTTGGCAGACAGCATGACGGCCATCATTCCTTGCGGATGCAAGGAATTGATGGGCCACTTTTTTACAATCATTATAGTCTGTTTGCTTGCAGCCGTCAGCGGTTCCTGATCAGTATTGTACTGCCCGGTCAGATCCATACTGACCCACCGGGAGCCTTGCGGCATGGCTGCAAACTCCTTCAGAAGACCCTTCATCCCGGGCTGGCTATGCTCGTCGATCCCGGAATTACTGATGATCCAATCCTTTTCCAAGCTGTACAAGAGAACGTCCTTAATCCCTAGCTCAAACGTTTGGATGCCGATAAGACTGTCATAGACGTCGGTAATCATTTCCGAATCCGCTGCTGTAAGCCGCTTACCAATAGCCGCCGTGACGAGAGGAGTATTAAGCAGCTGGGAGGCGGAATAATCGATCGTCTTTAACGTCTGCTCCACCCGAAGCTGTGTCTGCCGCAATATTTGCGCGTTGCTTTCGTTTACCTTTTCCAGCACCGTCTGGGATGAATAGTTATAGGAATACCAGCCCAGGATGAGAACTGGAAAAGCCCCCACTGCAAGCGTTAGCAATATCAATTTGCGGAAATAGGAATGTGTCCTCATGCCTGATGTCTTCTCCTTCGGAACGTCAATGTACTAAGTCTTTAATGCCCTTAGTATAGCAAAAAAGAGGTCAGCGCCGAGGGAAAAAATCACAGACCTCCCGCTACACGGCTTTGCTGGTCATGAATGGTTACTTCTTTGCGCTCTTGTTATACTCGGCGGTGTATTCCTCCATGATCTTGCTTCCGCCATTTTGCTTCCACTGCTCCACCGCTTTGTTCCAGCCATTCTCATCGATAGAGCCCATGATAAACTTTGTGCGCGCATCATCAATCAGCTTATCCAGCTCCTTACCCTTCTCGCTGTAGGTAGCCGAGATAAAAGCGTTCACCGGATTTTCAATCGCCCGTTTTGCGTTCTCCTGCCATACCTTGTCACGCAGGTGCACGAGCGGGGAGCCGAAGGTCGTGACCTGGTCTCTCAGCACCGCCAGCTGGGAGGAATCGCCCATACCGTATTCGACCAGCATTTTGGGATCGGTAGTTTTCTTGTACTGACCGTTCTCCACCGTGTATTGGCGTCCTTCAATGCCGTTGTACAGCATATTCTGCATGTCTTTATCCGACAGCTTGTCGAAATAGTTCAGGATGGCCTTCACCTCGGCTTCCGTTTTAACCGATGTCTTCGGAATCATGAAGATTCCGTAAGATCCCGTCCCGGCGATGCTGCGCAAGCCCTTAGGCCCCTCCAGAGCACCGATCAGGGTCATCTCGGCCTTAGGATCAACCTTCTTCGCCTGCTCCTCGATGCCATTGGCATCATTCAAGTTGGCGACCCATGCTCCCGCCGTCCCTTTATTCATCACCTGACGCCCGTCCTTCACCACGGCGAAATCCAGGTTCATCAGCTTTTCATCATACAGCTTCTTATAAAACTTCATCGTTTCCAAGTAAGCCGGGGACAGGTGGGCCGGACTCAGCTTGCCGTCCTTCACTTCCCAGTCGGCAGGGCCACCGTGCCACGCCAGCATAGTTCTCCAGCCTGCAGGCTCCTGCTGCTCGACGAGGCCGATGGTGTCGTTTTTGCCATTTTTGTCCGGATCATTATACGTAAACGCCTTCAAAACGTTGTAAAATTCATCAATCGTCTTCGGCTCCTTCAAGCCGAGATTGTCGAGCCAATCCTTGCGGAGTGTCAGCCCGTCCCTCGCCAGATCCCGTTCGCGGTAAATCCCGTATACTTTGCCGTCAATGGAAATCGCGTTCAAGGCGATCGGATTCATGCGGCTTAAATTTTTGTAATCCTTCAGGTAGGGTCCGAGCTCCCAAAACATCCCGGATCGTACGGAGTTGACGATGAACGGCGCTTTTTGATTTAATACCGTGATAACATTCGGCAGCTCGCCGGAGGCTACGGTAGCGCTCAGTTTATCCGAATAGGTAGCGGATGGCACCCAGTTGAGCTTCAGCTCGGTGTTCGTTGCCGATTGAATTTTTTTGAAAATTTCTCCGTCGGTAGACATCGGCTCCGGATTGAAGCTTGGCAGCATAATCGACATTTTATATGGTGCAGCTGTCTTCGCAGCATCGCCGGCTGCAGCCGGCTGTCCTCCCCCATCAGTTGCCTTAGTGCCGCCGCAGCCAGCAGCAGCACCAGCCGTCAGCGTCAGCACGGACGCCATAAGCATAGATTTGTGTAATTGTTGTTTCATTGAAACTTCCTCCCCTTATTTCATCATATCGATATCGGCAAACGGAGTAAACCGTTTATCCTTTGACGGAACCTAGCAGCACGCCTTTGGCAAAGTGCTTTTGCAGGAACGGATAAACCAAGAGAATCGGCAGCGTCGAGACGACAATCACCGCCATTTTGATGCTTTGCTCCGGCGGTTGAACGAAGTCCGAAGCGAGCGAGGTCGAATCACCCAACCCGCCGCCATCCGCCATGATGACGATCTGGCGCAGCAGCACCTGAATCGGCCATTTGGCTGCATCATTGATGTAGAGCACCGCGCTGAAAAATGTGTTCCAATGCCCCACGGCATAAAACAGGGAAAACGTAGCAATCGCCGGCAGCGACAACGGAATGACGATTCGAAACAGGATGCCGAGATCGTTGCAGCCGTCTATTTTGGCCGATTCTTCAAGACCGTCGGGCAGCTGCTGAAAAAAATTACGAAGAATAATCAGATTGAAGGCGCTTATCGCACCGGGTATTAACAGAGACCAGTAGGTATCGATCATGCCCAGCTGCTTGACGACAAGGAACGTCGGGATCATCCCACCGCTGAACAGCATCGTAAAGATCACGGCCATTTGAATCGGCGTCCGGTAATCCAGATCTTTGCGTGCTAATGGATACGCCATTAAGCAGGTCATGAAAATATTGATGAGCGTGCCGGCCAATGTAATATAGACGGTTATTCCCAAGCTTTTGAGCAGCGTCCCGGTGGAAAAGATGTATTCGTAGGAGCTCAGTGTAAACTCGGTCGGAAACAGGATGAATCCCCGCTCCAGAAGCTCCTTCTGGGTCTCGAACGACCCGGCGATAATATAGATGAATGGAATGAATGTAACAAGAGCAAACAAAACCAGGACGGTGACATTCACCGTATCGAATAACCGGCTGCCGAAGGTGCGGTCTTTAACCATGCCTACCCTTCCTCTCCATGTGTTATACGACCCCTTCCTCGCCCATTTTCTTGGCGATAAAATTAGAGGCTGCGACCAGCACCAGACCGACGATCGATTTGAACAGGCCGACGGCCGTACTGTAGCTGTACTGCCCTTCCGTGATGCCCGTCGAGTACACGTACGTATCAAATACCTCGCCGACCTCGCGGTTCATCGCATTGAGCATCAGCCATATCTGCTCGAAGCCGGTGTCGAGAAAGTGTCCTAGCCGCAAAATAAGCAGAATGACAATCGTGGAACGAATCGCAGGTACCGTAATGTGACGAAGCTGCTGAAGCCGGTTCGCCCCATCGATCCGGGCCGCTTCATATAACTGCGGGTCTACGCCAGCCAGGGCCGCAAGGAATATGATCGTGCCCCAGCCAGTCTCCTTCCAGATCACCTCTGCGGTGATAAACGTCCGGAACCAGTCGGCGCTGAGCAGAAAGTTGATCTTCTCGGCTCCGAGCGACTTCAACGCTTCATTCACAAGTCCGCCTTCGGTCGTAAAGAACAAGTAGACGATGGATACGATGACGACCCACGACATGAAGTGGGGAATATACACGACCGTCTGGATCATCCGTTTGAACAGCTCCAGGCGCAGCTCATTCAGCATTAGCGCGATCACAATAGGCAGCGGGAAGAAAAAGACGATATTGTAAATCGCCAGGACAAATGTGTTCTTAAGCAATCTCCAAAAGAGAGGATCTCCGAAAAACCGGTTGAAATGCTTCATCCCTACCCATTCGCTATCCCAGAAACCGAGAAACGGCTGATAATTTTTGAATGCGATTAATACCCCGTACATTGGAATGTACTTGAAAATAAGAAAATAAAAGATGCCGGGAAGCAGCATCAGGTAAAGCCAGCGATTGCGCAGCATACGTCGAATGCGCTGCTTGCGGTATAACATATCGCCTGATACCTTGATGGCCGCTGCGGCCGATTCCGTGGTCATAACGCCCCTTCCTTTCTTTCAATGGATTATGCCGTGGATGCTCTCCACTAAGCTGCAGAGTTGATTCACCGGTGAACCAAGTCTTGCTGTCACCTCTGCATCATAGGGTAATGCTTTCATTGCCGTCCATAGTCATTCCGGTACGTAATTGCAAAAACACGAAAAAAGCCTTGCAGCAGCGGCTTACAAGGCTTGATTGTCATTATAAGAGGGGAAATAGTCATTTTTTGATTCATGGATCGAATGCGGATTCCTCGGCTCCTAGCCTCAACATGTTTTAGAATCTACATGCTTTCTGTTCTTCTGCTAGAGTCTGCATTCCTCTTCTTACGTGACCAGACGACAACCGGAATAAGCAGTAAGGATAGGATCCCTCCGATCAAAGAGAGTGTGGAGTAGCTGGATTGGGCTACAACCATACCGGACAACGCGCCTCCGGAGGCACCAGCCAAAGCGATTAGCACATCAATAGTGCCTTGCGTCTTCGCCCGGATTTGCGGCGGCGTCGCATCGACGATGGCCGCTGTCCCGCTAATTAAACCAAAATTCCAGCCTAAACCAAGCAGAGCCAGCGCCAGAATGAGCAGAACCATCGAATCACCAGGTGCAAAAGCAGCCACTAAGCCTGCCAATAGCAAGGTGACACCGGAGGCATAGGACATCATCGTGCGCCCGAATTTATCGACGAGCACGCCGGTAACGAGGGAAGGCAAATACATCGCAGCAACGTGAATGCCTATGACGATACCCACCTCGCCAAGACCATGGCCGTGATGCTTCATGTGAACCGGCGTCATCGTCATAATGGCAATCATAACGATTTGGGTAAGCACCATTACGGTTGCCCCCACTATAATCCCCGGCTTATGGACACGCGGCTCTGCCTCATGCCTGCTTGCTCCGCTGCCTTGCGCAGCCTTAAGCCGCTCTACATCTGCAATGGCCTTGGCGACCACAAGGGGATCGGGGCGGAGAAACAAGAGAAGAACCAGCCCGGCCAAAATATAAGCCGCGGCACCCAGCATAAACGGACCCGTTAAAGCAGGAGCTCCCATGGATGACGCTACCTTGCCAGTGACATTGACCAGATTCGGCCCGGCCACCGCACCAAAGGTCGTGAAGACCATGGCGGCACTAATTGCTTTGGCCCGTTGGGTAGCCGGCGCCAAATCCGTACCGGCATAACGAGCCTGCAAGTTGGTCGCTGTACCGGCACCATAGACTAACAAAGAAATGAAGAGCAGCGGCACATTATGGAGAATTGCTGCGAGAACGACACCTAATGCTCCAATCCCCCCTGTCAAAAAACCGGCGGCAAGCCCCACCCTGCGGCCCATACGCTGGGAAAGCCGGCCGACTAAAAGCGCTGCGGCAGCGGAACCTAGCGTAAACAACGCGGAAGGAACTCCCGCATACCCGTCCACGCCGAGCATCTCTTGGGCAAGCAGTGCGCCAACCGTGATTCCCGCAGCCAAACCTGCACCGCCAAAAATTTGAGAAGCAATGACGATTCTCATGGTTCTCTTGTACAACTGATACTGCTTCTCGGGAGAGGCTGCGTATTCCCTTAGCGTCTCCGGAAGACTTTTTATCTTATCTTCAAGCGGTAAATTACCTTCTGGCATTTGTTTTCTCCTTAGTTAACTGCTTACCGAGTCCCCATGACATACCCCGTATGCTTCTACACGTAGAAGCACTTGCCCTTCTCCAGGTTGAGGCACCGGGATTTCGACCAGCTTCAATTTTTCACCTTGGCCGGAATTTGCATAGCTTTCATCATTTTCATTGCATCATTCCTCCTCCTACAGTCCGGTTATGGAACTCCCTTAGTATAGAATAAAAAGGTATAGTATTCAATTGTATAATTGAATACTATATAATGAGTACTGTTCTAAAAAGTTATGAAAACCTTTCCATAACTTGAAATGTGGACATATAAAAAACGCAACCTAATTGCTGCGCCTTTCTAAAAAAACTATGAACTTGTCTGCCATTCATGTACGCCTTCTTCAATGCGATAGGCCTTGAATCCCTTTTTCTGCATCTGCTCAACGGCTTGCGTGGTGAATACACAATACGGTCCTCGGCAATAGGCTGCAATTTCGGCATCTTTTGGCAAATTTTGAAGATAATCGTCAAGTTCTTCCATTGGAACAGAAACTGCTCCTTCAATATGCTCCGTCTCGTACTCGTCTTTAGGACGAACATCCAATATAAGGAAATTGCCCGATTTCATCTTCTCCAATACTTCCTTCTTGGATATTGTACGAACGTTATTGTAATGCTGATATATATTTTGCTTGAGACGGGGAACGTCCGAAAGCTGATGTTCGGAGATTTTCCATAAAGACGTCAAAAACTCTGTGACCATGGGATTTGCCAAAGAGTAAATAACATAAGTCCCTTTTTTTGTAAATCTCACCAGATTAGCATCCAGCAAAATTTGAAGATGACGAGATACATTGGCAAGGTTCATTCCAGATTGATGAGCTATCGTTTCTACCGATTTTGAACCATTGGATAATAAACTCAAAATTTCGAGTCTTCTCTCACTGGAAAGGCATTTCCCAATTCGGGCATATTGTAAAAATAATTGTTCTTTATATATTTGTGCTAGTTGAGCATCTTCCATTAGTACCACCGCCATCATTATTCAAGTGAATATTTGAATTATAAGATGTTCATTTTTAAAATTCAAGTAATCCCGATAGGATTCCTAATTCATACCTAATAAAAACCGATTTTCGATAAACTCATTAGTTTACCAAAAACCGGAAGCCTTATAGATTAATATTTGGCGTCTATTTGGAAATCGTCCGCATGCAGATTGCCGTCCTTACCAAGAATACAGTCATCCTTGAATACGAGATAACGGGCTTCTTCCCCGTCGGGAGCAAAATCGACTAATTCATATCTATCCGCATGCTCATATTGAATCGGAAACTCTTTACCTTCAATCACTACATGTAGCTTCATTGTACTTTTCTCCTTTCTTATGGAAAGTACTATCCTATCTGTATTGATCTACAATGTGTAAAAGCCTATACCCTTACATATTGTTGTCATCTTGCATTTTTTTACACAAACGGCTGCGGCAAATAGCAAATGTTGGCCGTTATCGGGCCAAATATACAGCAAAAAGACACTGATCTGTATAGTCAGTGCCTTCTTTCTATAAGTGAAATTCAAGTTGTCCCTTCGATCCTCTGGAAGCGATTTTTGAACCTGAGGCAATAGTCCTCCAGCTCGTGAAAAAGCACCTGATGACACATCAGACCGTTCACGAGAAAGCGTTTTGAGCCCGGTAAGACATTCCATTTGGAGAAGAGCCTTTCCTCCTCCGATTGACCCTCTGTAACCCAAAACTGAATTTTCTCAACATCCCGGTTGCCCGCTTTTATCTCGCTTAGAAGATTCATCAGACCTTGCATAAACAAGCTCGTACGCCGATATTCCGGACGCAGATACGCGACCTCCACTTGACAGATATGCCGATCCTCATAGCCGTTGGGACCGGTTCCATAGACGAAACCGGCAGCTCCAACCACATCGTAGTCCTCTTCCGAGAGGATCAGCATCGCCTTACCGAAAATGAGCGGACTACTTATAAAGCTGAGCTTTACGGCAAATGCGTACGGCAAGTTCAAATCGGCGTGATGCCGGAGCAGAAACTTCACATAACTCTCGAAATCCAGTTCCGTGGTGCATGGCCGGCATAAAAAAAACATTACTTAGCCGGTTGTGGTTGTGGCTGGATTTGCGGAACTGCTCTTAGGGTGTCATTGAGAATAGCGAATCTCCCCAATTTACCGCCAGTTTTCTTGTCGATATTAGGTGGTGGCAAAAACATGTGTTATCCTCCATTTCGTGTCAAAAAAATGTATTCTTTACTCAATTATACCTTGATATATCGAGTTAAGGTAGTCCTTAAATGGTGAATTTTAGCACAAAATACGGTCTCTTCTCCAAGGATACCCTCCTGGGTATGGCTGGCACTCGAAAATTTGGAATAAAGTCTGCATAAGTATGTATTTTCCGTTAAAGCGTTGAATCTGAGCTCCTGTACATCCGGATGGGCTTCGATAATCAGCTCAATCATGTAATACAGTCCTTTAACAAAGAGGCGTGTCCCCCGGTATGCTTTGTCCATAATGGCAAAGTTTACGAAGGCGATTTCCTTATCCTCGAATTGTTTTTCAGGCGTTCCATGATAGTAAGTCATCATTCCGAGCACCTGATTGTCAGTATTCGTGATGTAAATCAGATGGCCTTGCGTAATATGAGAACATAACAGGGAGACCATGTCCAAGGTACCATAAGAAGGGTGCAATTCACGTCGGTTCTCAATAGCAAATAAACTGACATCGGCCAAAGCCTCGTCGCTGACGCAACGTTTGCAATAGGTTGTCATCGGGCAGCCTCTTTCTCGATTATTTTGCAGGAATGAGTTTTACAATACCATTTCCCCCGCTTCTTCTCTTCAGTGATATAATAAACGGTTATTACTTATATGAGGATTTTACCATAGCCGGCTCCCAAATACCTTACCAACATAAATAAATGACCTTATTGAAAATCTCAAACCTGACCCTTGGTCGTTCTCGTTCAGCGCTTATTGTTCATTTTCATATTAGACACCTGATTATTTATGTTTAGTTTAAAATAACGATAAATGGAAAAATTGGTTAATACCGATAATACATCAGCGCGAGGTACATATGACCTATTTCCATTGGTTTATGAAACAGAACCCTGAGCACCGCGAAGAAAACGATATGAACAACGGTCAAATTGAACCTGAGCCTGTCGAGGCCGATACTTATCCGATTGAAGAACGGTTAACTTGGATTCGTCAGCAATTGATCGACAATTCAGATGTAGCTTACCACAACTTTATTGCAGGTCCGATGGTGGCGTGCACCATTATTTATTTGCGCGGAATGATCGATTTAACCACTTTGCAGGAGGATGTTCTTAAGATTGTTCTTCGTATGGATGCGGCGAATGCGGATGAATTCCGCAAGCAGCTCTTCGACCGTAAGCAATTGTCGGTTTCGGACTACCGATTCCTGTTCACGCTTTCGGAGGGGATATCGTCTATTCTGGATAGCAAGGCCGTTCTTATTATAGACGGTGAACAAAGAATAATTGAACTTCCTCTATCCAAGTATTCAAAACGTGCTATTGAAGAGCCGCCCAACGAATCCGGTATCAGGGGACCACGAGAGGCTTTTATAGAAGATGCCAGTATTAACTTGACCTTAATTCGCAAACGTTTGAGAACGCCAAAATTTAAGACGGAGACCCTGCGGATTGGAACGTTAACCCAGACCAAGGTGTTAATTGGTTACATTGACGGCCTCTGCAAGAAAGATTTACTGGATGAAGTGAAATATCGGTTGTCGAAAATTGACATCGATAGCGTTTTGGGAAGCAGCACTATCGAGGAATTTTTGGACGATACTCCTTTCTCTCCTTTCCCGCAGCTGCAATATACGGAACGGCCGGATATTACGGCTGCTGCACTTCTTGAGGGGCGCGTGGCTATTATTGTCGACGGGACTCCGATTGTGATTATCGCTCCGGTTACCTTGATGATGCTGCTGCAGTCCTCTGAAGATTATTACCAGCGCTTCATTGCTTCAACCTGGATACGATGGATCCGATACTTTTTTCTGTTCGTTTCGCTGCTGTTACCGTCTACCTATATCGCAATTACGACCTTTCATCCGGAGATTATTCCTTCAAAATTGCTTGTCACCGTCATGTCTTCCAGAGAAATCGTCCCGTTTCCAGCCTTAATCGAAGCCTTTATTATGGAAATTTCTTTTGAGGCACTGCGGGAAGCAGCCATTCGTATCCCCAAATCCATCGGGCAGGCGGTATCCATTATTGGAGCGCTTATTATTGGCACTGCAGCTGTACAGGCAGGCATCGTGTCAGCGGCAATGGTGATCATTGTGTCTTTAACAGGCATTGCTTCATTCATCAGTCCTCACTACGATCTGGGACTGGCCTTTCGTTTATTGCGATTTCCAATTATGATATTAGCCGGATTCTTTGGATTGTTCGGAATTGCCTGCGGCATGTTATTTCTTTACATCCACCTTATCAATCTGCGTTCCTTCGGAATGCCGTATTTATCCCCGATCGCCCCTTTCGTCCCGAGTGATCTGAAGGATACTCTAGTTCGTGCTCCGTGGTGGCTCATGAAAAAACGCCCGATGCAGGCTGCACCGAATAAAACGAGACAAGGAAAGGTTACTCGAAAGTGGTCGTATTCGGAGGAGGGTAGTAATGATTAAATCCAAATTTCCCGCTTACGTTACTTTATGGACGTTGATTACGCTATGCCCTTTATTACTGCTAACTGGCTGCTGGAATTCTATCGAAATCAATGACCGGGCCTTCGTGAAAATGATGCTGCTTGATAAATCCGAGTCTGGAATTGAGGTTACTCTCTGCTTCCCCCTGCCTAATCGCCTCATTCCAGGACAATCCGGCGGTTCCGGTGGGCAAACTGGCAAACCCTATACCTATATTACGAAAACGGGGCGTGACATCGGGGAGGCCTATCGGTTTATTCAATCGGACCTTTCAAGAAAAATTACGTTCGGACAAACAAGTATCGTCGTTATAGGGAATGCTCTGGCTAAAGAAGGGATTTTGCCCGTATTAGAATTTATCGCCCGCGAGCCACGCTTTCATATCAATGCCAGCATGTTCATTACAGAGGGTAAGGTTAAGAAAATGATGGCAGTTCCTGTTGTATTCGAGCGTTTTCCCGTAGATATCCTGGTGGCCTATGCCAAACAGCATATCACCGTCCGTGCGACCGTTAAGGATGCCCTCATGGCTACCTACTCGGGCGGAGATCTATTCATACCAATGCTTAGCTTTGAGATGAAAACCGTGCCTAGTGAAAAAAATAAAACTCAGCAATGGATGGGTACCGATGGAGCTGCCATTTTCAAGCTTGGAAAGATGGTAGGGACATTGGATACGAATGAAATGCGCGGAGCAATGTGGGTACAGGAGACGGTAAGGGATTCTGAGATCACGGTTCCTTCCACAATAGACGGGAAGGAAGTTAGCTTCATGGTAAAAAATAATCGAACATCGATAAAACCGGTTTTATCCGGTGATCAAATCACCATAAATATCCAAAGCAGAGCTAGCGCTGATCTCATCTCGTCCGAATCTGATATCGACTTTCTGGACGCGAAGCAGCTGGCCGTTCTTGAACACGACCTTGCGACTCTTGTTCAGGACCGCATGTCTATGGCAATAAGAAAATCACAAGAAGCAGGCTCGGATGCGTTCCAAATCGGCCAATATATCGATTGGAATTATCCGAATAAATGGATGACCATCGAACCGCAATGGCGTTACCTTTATGCCAAAAAAGTTAAGTTTGACATTCAGGCTCGAATTCTCATAAAGCATTTAGGTACGGAAAAGCATCCTCTCCGAATACAAACACTTAAAGACACGGGGGCTTGATCATGATACTTATCGGGATCGCTTTTGGATGCATTATTGGTTACGAATGGTTTTACCTGAAACGAAAACAGCGAAAGCAGCGGACTTACTTTATCGTGCTGGGGACGGCACTATTCCTCTTTCTAGGGACAGAAACGCTATATATATTCAAGGATAAATTTACAATGGCTCGACTCGTTCAAAGCATCTTCATGTCCATTGAAAATTATATCGCTGGGGGTGGTACGAAATCATGACGAACTATTTGGGACGAGTATCCCAATTACAGATATATATGCTATTTACACAATACTTGTTTACAACCATTCTCGGTTTCTTAATGGGGACGTTAGTTGAGAAGGCGGGTTTTGCTGCATGGCTGTCTTTAATTGCAGGTGCCCTTGCAGGTATTGGATTTACCTATGTTTCATTTCGATTAGGTCTTAAGCGCCCGACTCAATTTTTTGGTCATTACGGACATACAATTATCGGAAGATGGATTCATTATCCGCTCGTTGCCATAATGATATTCTCTTTCTTGTTCTCAGCATCGTTTGTAATGAGAGAGCTGCAGGATTTCATCAGCGATGTGTATTTACCGAATACCCCTGATTGGGCTGTAGCATCTCTCTTCGGCCTATGCGTGGCTTATGCTGTGCGATCTGGAGTAGAAACTATTTTCCGCTCTGCCCAAGGCATCTTTTTCTTAAGTGTTGTAGGTGTTCTAATTGTCCCTCTCTTCGTCGGCAGCACTATGAACCCGGACATGTGGATCGCATTGACGAACCATTTTAGACCCAAAGGGATATGGAGCGGCATGTACATTGTCATGGCTCTTTACGGTCAAATGAATTTTATATTGTTCCTCATCCCCTACTTTGCCGAGAAGCACAATACAATGAAGTCGATTATTTGGGCAGTGGCAACATCCGTATTTATAATTTTGGCTAATTTGATACCGACCCTATTGATTTTTGGAACCAAATTATCTGCCAACATGTTTTTCCCGGAACTTGAATTAATCAGTTACGTACGAATCGGTACGTTTCTTGAAAATTTGGATCCTATTCTCATATCCGTATGGTTATCAAGCTTATTTATCAAAATCAGCCTTTTCTTATTCGTGTCTGTCATCGCACTTACCCATACATTTGCATTAGAGGATCATAAACCATTCTCGTTCTCGATGACTGCAGCTATGATCGCTTTATGCTTGCTCATGGCGCGAACCGCCCCAGAGCTAACAGAATTGCTTAAGCATGGGGAAATGACTTTTCTCATCTTGACCGAATGCATACCCATTATATATTTTTTGGTAGATGCTGTGCGCTTCAAACGTTCGATTAGCTATGACCAAAAGTAAAGTGAAGCGTTTCGACACATTGCCGAAACGCTTATATTCGTATAAACTACGTTCGGAAAACCGGAAGCTCCGCAAAATGATAATCGCCGCAGCCCGACTAGTTGGGCTTCACGATAACGGTGTACATGCCATACGATGTGCTGCCGTTATTTCCCAGAGAAACGGTCGAATTGGCTGCATACGACTTTTGATATAAGCTGAATGTCCGCGGAGTTGATTCGTTGTTGACCAGATCTTCGCCCGTATCTGTCCAGCCGCTTAGCCATGAAGGCTTGGGGGATATCATATCGTTCATGGCAACGAACACGACGGCATTTTGAGTGACTGTAAACGTTACGGCCGGGTCGGACGAATAGGCCTTCGAATCGTTTGCCGTTCGGATCCAATCCGATCCAGCGACAAGGGAAGGAACCGAAGTAAATGTGAAAGCACGGTCCCCGTATTCGGTTTGACCGGACTGCAGATTTTTCTGAATCGACCAATCCGCAGCGTTAGCAGAATCTTTGACTGATAAATTCGTAATCAGGGTTGTGGACGCAGGATCCTTGCCGATACTGATGTTACTCAAATAGCAGTTCCTTGTATTGTTAGCCTTTACCCCTTCATCCGTATTGTAAATCCCGAACTTCGTATGCATGTTTACGGTTTCCCTCGGGAAAGATAAACCGGTTTTATTTAGAACAAGCGATCCGTTAATCCAAAATTTAAAATAGGCGTTAGAAGCCGAGCCTTTCCATTCAACCTTAAAATCGTTCCACTCATTCGTTTTCAGTGTGTAGTTAACATCAGAGCCGCCGCTCACGCCCATAACAGACAGCTTTCCCGTGCCATCAGCCTTAAGCATCCAATAAGGGCCGTTATCTCCGATCACTTGTGCGATGGAAGCATTGACTACAGAGGTATCAAAGCGCTGTCCCCATGCGATGCTGACGACTTGATCCCGCGGCCACTCGTAGCCGTTCTCGACGTTGATTTCTGTTCTCGGATTCGTACCCGAGGATGTGCGATAATCGTCATCCTTCTGCCATAACAGCTTAAGTACCGTCCCACGCTGCCCTAAGGGGTCGGTGACTCTGGTGATCCGATTGCTCGGAAGGCCGGAGGGTGAAGGTTTGGTGCCGTCCGTGTTTTGCTCGAAATCCTGGGAATACATGATTTTGCCATCCGCGACCGGCCCTTGGGTATCTGCAAATGCGAATGAGGGGATTGACGCAAAACCCGTAATAAACAATACAAGTAAACAGGCGCATACTTTCGAATATCTCATCATCTTAGAAACCTCCTTAGATTGGAATGACAACTTACCCAAAACAAGCAGCTTCCCACCTCCATACTGAAATATCCTCGATACAAATTCGGCTGTTTTACATTCCCGTCCCCCCCCCTTTTCTTCGAGACGAAACTGCCGGCAATCAGCCGTTCGTCTTAATGTCGGTGTCATTATCTCATAAGTTTTTTAATTACATAATTGGATATTTTTATATTTTTGTATAAAATCATTTCATTTTAAGGAAGAACGGGCAGGTCTCGATAAAAAATAAAGAGGCAGCCGCAGCCGCCTCATTATTTTTATGCTCAGTGGTGTACTCTCCATTATGGGTATTCAGCCATTACAATATTTCAATATACCCTTCTGTCCCATGTACGCGAATTCGTTGCCCATCTTTGATTATTTTGGTGGCATTTTCCACGCCTACAACGGCTGGCAGGCCATATTCACGTGCGATAACGGCTCCATGGGTCATCAGTCCGCCGACTTCAGTGACTAGTCCTTTAATGGATACAAACAATGGCGTCCAGCCAGGGTCAGTAAAGGAGGTAACCAATATATCTCCATCCTCCAGATCCGCATCGGCCATATTTAAAATGACTCGTGCACGTCCTTCTATAACTCCGGAAGAAACAGGCAGACCTACAATGGCTTCGACCGGGAGATTTTCCCGTTTGTACTCGCCTGTAATGATTTCACCATCGGACGTAATAACACGTGGCGGAGTTAGTTTTTCGTAAAATTTGTACTCCTCTTTTCGTTGGCTGATGATCTGGTAATCCAGTTTTTTGGTGCGTACGGCTTCGTGAAGTTCTTCAAAAAAGAGATAGTATATATCTTCTTTTTCTCGAATAACGCCGGCTTGTGCGAGTTGTTCGGCTTCTTTGAGCAAAGCCTGCTTATATACGAAGTAGCGATTAATCATGCCGTATTTCGGATATTCCCTATAGCCGCTGAAATTCCGGATTAGGTCGATCCCTTGTTTTGTTTCTTTGGCTTTTTGCTCGCCATCCGGTAATTGCTTCAATCGATCCAATAACTCTTCTTCTTTCTCCAGGGCTTCCTGTAGCCCTTGCTCAAATTTGCGTTGGCCAGCATTAGGTTCAGAGATTTTGACGTTACCAAGAATTAACGGGACAAGAGTCATTGGTTTTTCACTCCATCTAGTTCTCGTAACATCAATTTCACCGGCACATCGCATTCCATATTTGTTGAGAAAGGCACTGATAGCATCATGGGTTTCCTGTCCGCCATCCAACTTAAGCAATTCATCCATGAAGTCATCCTCTTTTGCTTGTTGTAAGAAATCAATAACTTGAGGATAAGGACGAATCACATCTGCAACCTCCAATAAAGCCAGACCCATTTCCGAAGTAATATTGCCCGGTACAGATTGAGAAAGCGTATCTGCTGCGTTTTTTTCACCTAGCCACTCGTTCATTTTTTCATTGATCCATGCTGAAGCATCCATAGCAGCCATAATGACAGCTGAGCTTTGCGGGTTAAATAATATCTTCTTTAGCTGCTGCTGGATATCTTCTAGAATAAAATCTAATAAATCCGATCCTGATTTCGTTTGGATGGTTTGCTTTAACTCCTCTAATGAAGTTTGATTCATCTTCATCAAATCAGAGACGATAGTCGGAGCGTTTTCGATTTGAGAAAGCATATCTGTATTACCTCTGCCGGGAATCGGTGCTGTTTTATCGTCGGGTAATAATTTTATAAAATCTCCACGCTCTATTAAGGTCATAAGTGCGTCCTTGATGAGCGGTTCGTGTTGTCCAAAGGTTTTCATTATGGCTTCTCGACTCGCTGGCGAAGCTAGCTTAGGCGTAACATCAACAAACAGCCTTCCGCCGGCTGTACGCATAGGTGCTGGAGTCGTTAACAGATAAAAGGAAAGACCCAGCGGTTTTATAGGGTCCGTCATCATTTGTTGGTGGCCGACGGATAGATAGACGTGATTTTCCTGATCATTCGCTTCAGGGATCGGATACAAAGTCGTGATTGGCCGACTCTGGACAATATAAAACGTATCTTGGGCCAAACACCATTCGATATCTTGTGGACAGCCAAAATAGGCTTCAATCTGTCTTCCGATACGTGCCAGCTCTAAAATTTGCCGTTCAGTAAGCGTTTGAGTCTTTTGATGATCCGGATCGATCTGCAGTGTCTCTGTTCCGCCTCCATTTCGTCCATAAATAGCTAATTTTTTAGCGGCAATCCTTTTGTCGACGATTTCCCCTTCCCGTACTTTATAACAATCAGCGGATACCAAGCCGGAGACCAGCGCTTCTCCAAGTCCATAACTGGCGTCAATGGAAAGCAGCTTCCGGTTGGAAGTAACTGGGTCGGCGGTGAATAGAATCCCGGAGGCCTGGGGGAATACCATCCTTTGAATGATAACGGATAAATAAACTTGACGGTGGTCAAATCCATTCTGCATACGGTAGATTACCGCGCGATCCGTAAATAGGGACGCCCAGCATTTGCTGATATGCTGTAAGATGGCTTCCTTGCCGATGATATTTAAATAGGTATCTTGTTGACCAGCAAAAGAGGCATGTGGTAAATCCTCGGCCGTCGCACTAGAACGCACTGCGTAAGCATGCTCCTCGCCAATCTGGGAGAGATAGTGAGCAACTGCTCTCACAACCTCGGAAGGGATTTCTGCTTCCATGATGCTTTGTCGGATCTTTCTGCAGATTTCACCAATCTGGCCCCGATCCTCTGCCTTTAGCATGGTTAGTCGATTGAGCAAAGCAGGATACGCTTCGTTTTGTTCGATGGCTTTTTGAAATCCCACGGTGGTAACACAAAATCCTTCAGGCACCTGGATTCCTTCCATTTTTGATAATTCCCCCAAGTGTAACCCTTTTCCTCCAACGAGTAAAAGCTGCGTCTTTTCGATTTCCTGGAAGCTGAGAACCAACGAACTCATTCAACATCTCTCCTAACCATGAATTTGAGAAAAACATTTGACAAAAGCTTTGTACCCATGATACACTTAAAGTGTAAGATGATCTTACTTTGCAATCTTGACCGTAAAAAAAACGGTCGTAGTCCGATTATATCATTGTGTCTCTTTATATGCAATATTTAAGAACCTGGTACAACTGTCCAGGTTCTTTTTGGTTTATAATAGGCAGCTGCTAACTTTGGCAAGCTTCCATTAATCTTTTCATGTGACAGTGCCGTTACGTTCTTTATAGTCCGTGTACGGACTTGCTTAATCTCGCCAATAACCGCAGACTGAGTTCCGTCCATATCGCGCTATAAAGCAAACAAAATAATAAAATATAGATGGCCGTAGTGATATCGAAGCTCGCAGCGACTGAAGGTCCGATCAGCGGAAAGCGAATGGCGTATAACAGCAGTGCAATTCCGGCCCATAATGCAAGAGCGAACAACGAGACAGCCTGGATCCGGTTTTTGGAGCGCGCTATGCTAAAGCCTAGTACCAGCCCAAGCAATCCTGCCTGAAGGTCATGAGAAATAACGGCGTCAGCAATAAAACCATATCTCTCCCCCGCCCTGCCAAATCCCATCTTCCGTACTGCGGTCCCCGCACTCTCCGTGATTGCATGATTCTCATGATATCCTCCAAAAGAAGCGGAAGATAAATGACGGCTATGGTGAGCATTACTGCACACGATTCTGTCTTCAACCCAGTCATGAGGCTGAATCCGGCTATCATTAATGGTTTTCATCAATCATCGTCACATTAGACGCCCAATGATAATACCCTACATTATCCGATGAAAGGGGAATCGAAATGAACCGGAAACTAACATTCGATTATATCATTGTGGGTACGGGGCCAGCGGGAGCTGTTCTTGCAAAAACACTGACCGATGATAAAAGAACATCCGTTCTCGTATTGGAGGCTGGCGAAAACAACGACCGGGACAAAGCGATCAGGGATTCTTCTGAGGCCCTGGAGCTTGAAGAACATTTTTTTCCAAAATATTTTTGGCAAGGAGAAGGTGTTCCCCAAAAAGGGCTCGACGATCGTGCTTTCGAATGGACTACAGGGCGCCTATCGGGAGGCGGCTCCTCCATTAACGGCGAGCAGTATGTTCGGCCTACTCCTGCAGTATTAAAAGAATGGGAACAGCTATTGGGTCCGCTGTGGTCTCCGAGACGGGCAATTCGTCGGTTTAAACGTTTGGAAAAGTACAACGGCAAAACCAGCAATAAAGCGGCAAGAGGATTTAAGGGAAGGATCGACATAAGGCAAACCCCCACGGAGCCGACGGGGATGACAAGAAAACTGATTACGGGAATAGAGCAGGCCACTGGTTTGCCCGAGATTCTCGATTATAACGATCCAAATACAACGCTGGGGCCCTTCACCCGATGGCAGCTGTATCAAAATCCGGACGGCCGCAGGGAGAGCTCTTCTACTGCTTTCTTATCTTCCGATATTATGACTGCCGGTGGACATGGAGTAAATGGACGCAAGCTTAAAGTGATATATAAATCGACGGCTTTAAGGGTTCTTTTTACCGGCAATAAGGCTGTTGGCGTTCAGTTTTTACGCGAAGGCAGATGCATAACCGCTTCCGCAAAAAAAAAAGTGATTATATCTGCCGGCATCAATAGTGCTCAGCTATTAATGTTATCCGGCATCGGTCCTGGTAAATTACTTAAGCAGGCCGGCATCCCGGTGATTTTCAATAATCCGCACGTAGGTAAGAGCATAAGAAATCATACGCTCAACTTTGCCGTATTCTCTGCCAATCCTAGAGATCATGCGCTCCCCGCGAATGACCCGAACAGCTTATACTCTGGAGGAGCGTTCTTGCCCGACCCTACCGGAGCCGCACCTGGCAGGCGTGCTGTACAACTCATAGGTTTGGGTTCGAAGGGCATGCTAACATTGGCAATTCTATATCTTCGGCCGAAAAGCCGAGGAAGCATTCGTATTCAAAATAACGACCCGTTAAAAATCGTGCTTGCGGACGAAGGATTTATCGCTAATCCTGAGGATATGGAAGCAATAAAAAATATTTTTAGAATATATGTAAAAAATATTGCTGCAGAATTAGAAGCAATAGACCCGTCTTACAAGCTCATTTCGCCTGAACCCGACGTTATTGATAACGATTCGAAATTGGAACAATATATCAAGGAGAATTTCGATCATAACCATCATCAGCAAAGCTTTTTACGGATGGCTCCGTTAAAGAACGGCGGTGTAGTTGATCGTAGAGGTCGCGTTCATGGTGTAAAAAATTTAATAGTAGCCGATGCTTCCATTATCCCTTTTACCGTTGACGGCAATACCTCGGCTCCCACATTTCTTATTGGTTACACAATTGCACGCCAGTTAAAGCTTCAAAACCAAAGAAGAATAAATCGAAAACTTTCAAGGCATTTGTTCGAAACGGTGGAAGAATAACAAAAGTTCAGCATTCCCGATCAAAAAACATCGCCTCAAATAGCTGCGATGTTTTTTGATGATAGTTTATCCCAAAAATGCAATCGAACGTTTTACTTTCCTTGCAAAATCTACTGGCTTATCAATCGATTCCCAGTGAATATACATTAGACGCGGGTTCTCAAACAGCCAGTGATTATGAACTGCTGTTACTTTAATTCCGTTTTTGCGAAGATTGGACAGTAACTGATTTACTTGGTTTTGAAAGAGGGCTGTTTCCCCTAAACATAATGCACGACCAGAACTGTCCAAGGATTCAAAAGAGAACAGCTGATAACGGACCAATGGCGATGTGGTGCGTCTTCCTAATATCGAGGCGTTAACTTTCCGATTTCTACTGACAAAACATACGGGTCCTTTTGTAATCTCATGCTCTGTACCACCTAAAATGCTAGAAAATTGGTTACATAGTCTTTTAAAGCGGGGACTTACTTTCACAGCCATATGAATCCTTCCTTTCGCTTTTATGATAAAATTCCTCTGCTCATACTGAACAGCTGCAATTAACCCAAGAATGCAATGGATTCTTTGGTTCTTCTAGCAAAAACAACGGGATTCATAACGGCTTCCCAATGCATATACATTAAGCGAGGATTTTCTTTTAACCAGTGATTATGGACCGCAGTGACTTTAATTCCGCGTTTACGAAGATTCGACATTAATCGGTTAACCTGATTTTGATGTACCGCAGTCTCGCCTAAACAAAGTGCCCTTCCCGAAGCATCAAGAGATTCAAACGAAAACATTTGCATTTGAACTAATGGGGAAAGGGTTCTTCTTCCCAAGATCCTCGCCCGAAGATTCGTCATTCGTGTAACAAAACAAACAGGACCCTGATCGATCTCAGATTCTCCCCCCAAAATTCTTCCAAATTGGATGCAAAGCTTTCTGAATCGTGGGCTTACCTTCACATGTTCTGCCATATAAATCCTCCTTTTAGCAATGTCTACATACCATATGATCAAAGGGGAGAACTGGAATAGGCAAAGACAAGTGTTATCAATAATTCGGGCATAAGCAGTCTATGACAGAAGCTTGATGCCACAAAATGAAAAAGCCGCATCGGATGCGGCTTTTCAGCTAAAAATTTATAAATCCTTCTTGATCAGTTTCATAAGGACAACATCTGATATAGATTACCTGGAATGATATTATCCGAAACGTTAAAAAAGAGCCTGCCGAAGGCAAGCTCTTCCTTCAAACTCTTCCATGTTCAACCCTTCAGAGACAATAGCCAATCCGAGTAACATTCATTGCATAAAAGCTCAATGTCTTCCTCAAGGCCGTCCTTATCATAAAGGGTGATACTATGAGCCGTTTCATCATGATGGTTTGCACTTTTTTTACAATAATAACATTCATAAGTCAAAGTACTCACTCCAATTAGATATTTGAATAGATCAAGTACAATGAACAGTGTTCCCCCGACTTTTTTATGATAAACCAATATAAATAAAGGCAATGGGTTTATTCGATGCCCCTGGGTATTCTATACTTAATCAGGCTCAAGCTTCCGCTTCCAAATTAAGGGTCTGAACCCCTTAGCATATCACCGATCAGGCGGGGAAGGATAAATGTTGGATTTCCTTTGCTTTGGAATGTCGATTCAAGGGATTGGAATGTTTTTTGGCATAACGAACTTAAGGGGGATTTATCTACGTGCTGCGCTTGTCTCTGCTAATCGGGGTTTTGTTCACCATGATCGCTTCACCTATGGATGCTTACGCTTTGAATTCGATACAGGGTAGTGGAGTTAAGGATGAGGTGACTGTATTTATACAGCAGTTGTATAAGGATCGCAATAGCCTCCTCATTCATCAGCAGCCCGAAGCTATCCAGAAGTACTACAATCAAACCGAAAGTGCGAGCAGGTATGCTTATCAAATGGAGCTTAAACGTGCAAAATATATCCAGACCTGGGCCAAGAAACGCGGCGTTCGACTGGTCTCTGCCGAGCCGGTTATTCGAATTGCACGCATCAAAAAGAACGACAACCTAGCCACGGTTTCACTGGTTCAGTCGGCAAAAATATCCTACGAGTACGAATCGCATCACCTGCCCCCTCAATCGTTCGGAATTGGTACACGGCATGCTCTTACATTGATCAAGGAGCGGGATGAGTGGATTGTGAAAAAGGAATGGTATCTGGATCCGCTCGAGGAGAACCCGGATTTAATACCTGATTCCCCGGCCGGCTTCCCCCAGCTGGCTCCTCATCATGAAGCTTCTCAGACAAAGGGACGGTACAATCGGGAACGCGCGGTCGCTTACGCCAATAAATATGCGGGGTTAGCCTGGGGGGCTGGAAATAACAATCGGTATAACCGGAAATATCGGGATTATACGCCTCTTGGAGGAGACTGTACGAATTTTGCCTCCCAAGTTCTTGGCGATGCTAAGGAAGGCGGCGGCTTGCCGATGTCAAATATATGGAGATACCATGGAGGGGGAAGCCAATCCTGGGTGCAGACGGATGCCTTTGAACATTTCTTGCTGTACTCGGGGTACGGCCGGCTCATTGGCAAAGGAACCTTCACGGAAGTTACCCGGCCCAGTGATAAGCATCCTCATGGAGCCATCGCGAAATTACAGCCGGGCGATTTGATCGGTTATGTATTGGATGGGGATACTGACCATTTCTCCATCGTAATCGGAGTGGATGCGAACGGATATCCTTTGGTAAACTCCCATACCGCCGATCGGTATCGTGTGCCCTTCGACTTGGGCTGGGATCGGACAACCAAATATATATTAATTCATATCAACGATTAAAAGGCGCGGAGAAGTCTACCTCCAGGAGCTTGTTCATATAATGATTTGGACAAATCCTTTGGGGTGAAAAGATGAAGCTTCCCGCCTTTATTAAACAAACAGCGCTGCGTTCTAGCGCTATTTTTCTTATTAAACTTATCGGACTGGCAGTCCGTATTCCTTTATTTCGGCTGCTTGGTCCTGAAGGCACGGGCATTTACCAGATGGTTTACTCCATATACGGCTTCGCTCTAACATTGATTTCCGGAGGATTTCCAACCTCCTTGGCGCTAATGACCGCAAAAGATCAGGAACGAGGACAGCGGTTTTTTCACAATATAGCGATCCCTTTCTTCATGCTGGGGACTAGCCTGGGCATCCTGTTCTTCGTTCTGGCTCCCCAACTTGCTCATTTTTTTGGTGACGACCGATTAACGTTTCCGCTCCGCTGTATGGTGCCTGCTCTTGCAATCGTCCCTCTTCTGCAGCTGTATCGCGGCTACCTGCAAGGTCTTGAATATTATGGGATGGTATCCGTATCCGAAATGGTAGAACAAATCATTCGCGTCGGCACGATGCTGCTGCTAGTCATCCTATGGATGAATTATGGTATTCATGCCGCTGCGGGTGGAGCGGTCTTCGGCGCCTTTACAGGTGCTTGTATAGCACTGGGTTTTCTTATCATTTGGTTTTACTGCCATTCCAGGGGATCGTCTATTGGAAGCTTCAGGTCTGTTAGAAGCCCAGCCTACCGCTGGCTGGTCATCGGGCCAGGCGTATTCTGGTTCATTCAATCCTCCCTGGCCATTACCCTCACCCGCTTAATTGTACCAGCCTCCGACGTTTTGGATGCCCTAATTATCCCCAATCGGCTGCAGGTATCGGGACTTAGTCAAACGGAAGCGTTCGCGATGTTCGGAGAAATCTTCGGAATGGCGGCGACGATCGTTTATTTACCCACGATGGTCACCGCTGCACTATCGTTTACAACTGCTCCCAAATTGACGGCCGATTGGGAGAGCGGCAAGACCAAAGAGTTTGCCGAGCGTTCCAATCTATCCCTAGAAATCGGATGGATATTGGGCATCAGTTCGATGATGTTTCTATATGCACATGCCGCTGAGCTGTCTAATCTAATTTTCGGCAGCCTTGGGGCAGCCGAGGCGATACGATGTTTGGCCTTCGCCCCTCTCATTACCGGGATACGGGAGCTAACGACGACAATGTTATGGGCCTCCGAGCAAAAGACGATCCCCCTGTTCGGGCTTCTCTTCGGATTAATCGGCTCTGCCGCAGCCGCATATTATTTCGTTGCCATTCCAGGATTCGGCTATTCCGGAGCGGCGATAGGTGTCTTCACACTGGAATGCATTGCACTGGTTTGGAACATCAGTTTTCTGAGAAAACGATGCCGAGGTATCTTCCCCCTGCAGCCTTTAGCTATCGGGACGTTGTTCCTGGCCGGAGTCGGTATCCTGTACAAGCCATATGCTGCCTTCCTGCTATATATCGGTGCCGAATCCGCTTTGGCCCGTTCTATTGGCGGTTTATTATTTTTCGCTGTTTGCATGGGCCTCTACTTAGCCCTTCGATTGCTGGGAAAACGGGGACATCGAGTATTTTCTTGAGAATCAAAAAGGAATAAGTCGGAGATGATAAACACGTTTACTTATCATTGAAAGAAAATGGGTTTGCGGAGGGAATTTGACTTTGCACAGTGAAGACATTCAGATGAAAATTTACGAGTCCGGGGATGAGGCGGCCAAGCTGCTGCCAATTTCGATTGATGAATGGGAAGAACGGGCGAAAAAAACGCTTGCCGCCGCACCGTTCGGATATGTTTATGGATCTGCCGGAGCAGGAGATACGAATCGGAGCAATGTGGAGGCGTTTCAAAAGTACCGAATCCGGCCCCGTGTGTGCTGCGATATTTCCCAGCATGATCTGACTACTTCCCTATTTGGCTGCCGGTTCCCGGTCCCGTTCCTGCTGGCGCCTATCGGTGTCAATACGATTCTCCATCCCGACGGCGAGCTCGGTCCTGCTAAAGCAGCGGCAAAGCTTGGCGTTCCTTATATTCTCAGCAATGTTTCCAGTAAGCCTATGGAAGAAGTGGCAGATGCCATGAAAGATGCGGTTCGGTGGTTTCAATTGTATCCGCCCAAAAATCACGATTTGACCAAAAGCTTTATCAGCCGCGCCGAAGCAGCCGGATACTCGGCCATCGTCGTCACAGTGGACTCCACCCTTCTCGGATGGCGCGAAACGGATCTTCGCAATGCTTACCTCCCCTTCCTTTCCGGACAAGGGATGGGGAATTATTTTACCGATCCCATATTTCTTGCGTTGCTGAAGGAGCCTCCGGAACAAGACAAGAAAGCGGCAGTCAAAAAGGCGCTTGAAGAAGGAAATAATACTTGTTTTACATGGAAGGAACTGGATTTCATTCGCAAGCAAACGAAGCTTCCATTATTGATCAAAGGCATCACCCATCCAGACGACGCCATTATGGCGGTAGAGCACGGTGTAGACGGTATCGTCGTCTCTAACCATGGAGGAAGACAATTGGACGGAGCGGTAGCGACCCTCGATAGTCTTCCTTCGATAGCCGAGGCGATTAGAGGAAGAGTTCCCGTTCTCCTGGGCAGCGGCATCCGCAGGGGCGCCGACATCATGAAGGCCCTTGCGCTGGGCGCTTCCGCCGTACTCTTGGGCCGCCCTTATGCTTATGCATTGGCCATAGCAGGAGAAATGGGGGTCGTGCAGCTGCTGGAACACCTTATCGCGGAAACCGAGCTGCAGCTAGCCATCTCCGGCCGCAGCTGTATTCAGGATGTGGATGCCTCCTTGGTGATAAAAGTGCAGTAGATTCTAATTGTTGTTAACTATTGCTTAAGGCTTCGTTCTGTCTGATAATCATAATTGAAAGATAAATCATTCACCAATTAGTAGCACTTTGGTGCCGGATTAATTGGCTTGTATAATTAATTCGGCTTCATCCCAGAGCCGCTGTAGAAACTGCTGCACGTCCTCGGCACGACGCACAAGGCCATCGGATGAAGTAATGCCGAGGTCGATGACGAATTGCTCAAACGCCGGAGCTAGCTCAACTTGTAGTTTTGGGGCATCTATAGAGAGTATTTTGTGGCACCTAGCGAAAGTCACCCCGATCCAGAACACTGCTTCGCGGTGATATCCGTCACGAATAAGGCTGCGACTGCCGTCAATCGCAATCGGTCGTGTAGCGGCAGTAATGTCACTGCTGAAGAAGAATGGGGTCTTGGCATGCGCTGCTGCAGCGTCGAAGGTACGGGCAAGCGCGCTCAGATGATGGCTGGTGCGCTGGGGAGTCCAGTGCTCGCAGCCCAATAACCTCAACAATTCCGGATAGAATTCGGTTCGCCCGAACTCCTGAAGCACTTTGTACGCAGCCAGATAGCGAAGCCGCACGGTAGGGTTGCGTACAGCTGCGACGAGGAGGACATGTGTGGTGACTCCGGTCATGAACAGCCATGACATAAACTGGTCATGCCATGGTGCAGTCAGATCGATATTCTGTAACCCATGTTCTATCTTCTGCTTAGCGTTTTCGCAGCGGCGCCGCACCCATTCCCTCTCGGCAAAATGGTGCGATACCTTCTGCTGCACGCCGCGCAGCTGTCCGGTTGGATCTGCAATGATGGTATCTACGCGGAAGCTGCCTGCCAGGTGATACGATGCCAGTACCTCCTCCGCAGAGGCGATCTGGTTCCACGATATGAAGGTTATTTCGATCAGCACATCACGGTAGATGAACTTCCCCAGTTTTAGAGGTGCTTTTGCTTCAGTGGTAACAACGACAACATCAATGTCGGAGCCCAATGACATCATTACGTCATCCGGCTGACCAACCGTCGAGCCGCTGAAATACGCCCCCATAAACCATGCTTCCTGACTAGCATAATGCTTGATCCACTCCGTTGCTGCCTCTCGAGCCGCTCCTATTTTCATGGATTATCCCTCCAAAATTGTATATTCTGGTAAGAGCAAACTATAGGTTATCATGGCGTGAATGTCTTCCATAAGCATTACGCAATAGTTTCCACAAAACCACTGCCGTATCCTGCCCGTCAATTTATCTCGTTTAGACTAATATCTTCGCCCTTTTCCGCATAATACTGAGCCTGTGCGTTCCATAGCTCAAAATATTTCCCAGTCGAATTCTTAAGTAATTCAAGATGTGTGCCTAATTGTACTAGCTCGCCATCATGAAAAACAGCTATTTTATCACAAAAACGACATGAGGAAAGTCTATGGGATACAAATAAAGCCGTTTTACATCCAATCATTTCGTTAAATTTTGAATACACTTCAAATTCGGATATGGGGTCGAGGGCAGCGGTAGGCTCATCCAGCACAACGATTGGAGCATCCTTGTAGATGGCGCGTGCCAATGCGATCTTCTGCTCCTCGCCGCCTGAAATATCGATTCCGTGCTCTTCAAAGCTTTTGTAAATAGATTGTTCTATCGTGAATGGGAGTTCACGTACTTTATCGGCAATTCCCACCTTTTCAAGAGACCGCCAAACTTTTTCTTCCTCGTATTCCTTCGACACCCCCACATTTTGCCCTATTGGAAAAGCAAGCAGCTGAAAATCCTGGAACACCACTGAAAAGAGGCTTACATAGGCGTTATAATCATACTTTTTTATGTCTTTTCCATTAAGTGTGATGTACCCTGATTCCGGATTGTACAGCCGGCAAAGTAATTTAATCATGGTTGATTTGCCGGAACCATTCATTCCTACGATCGCAGTGCGGCTGTTTGGCATTAGTTTTAATGACAGGTTTTTCAGCGCATATTCTTCACTAGACGAATAACGGAAGCTGACATTATGAAATTCAAACTCCCATCCTGTATCCGATAGGACAGGAATTTCGGTGCCTTCTTGCATTTCTGAAGGTAAATCAACAAATTCGTATAGCAATTCAAGATAATTATTGTTGCTTCTTATTTTGGAAAGCGAAACCGAAAGACTTCCAACTGCACCAACTAGCTTGAATATCGCGGCGTAACTCTGTGTAACACTTCCAAGACTGATCGTACCGGAGAGAGCTTTGAGTCCTATAAAAATATATATAAACCCTCCTATTAAAGCCGAGATCGCAGAATTAAGGCTGAGATATTTTTGATTCAGGCTGTATGTGCCATTCACAATGTTCAACCAGGGCAAGCGTCCCTTAGAAAGTACTTCCTCTATAATAAGCTTCCGCTGATCAAAAATTCGCACATCCTTACCGGCCTGGTCATCTTCTAAGTAAAAATAATTATAATACGCGATGTACCCGTTAATTTTTGCCCCGTCTTGAAACAACTCAAATTCTTTCTTTTTAGCTGTCCTCGAATTTTTTACTGTAAGGGCAATGCAAACTACGATTCCTACAATCAGCACTAAGGAAAACCATATCGAATTCACTACGCCTGTTATACCACTGCCTGCAGCAGCGGTTGCTGTTATGGCCTCAGATGCAATCAAGATAGCCATTATTATTGAAATTGTACTTTCAACAATAGATGCTGCATAGCCAAGGATAGCAGTAATCCCTCCTCCCGCAGCAGACATATTCCCCATAATTTTTTCTCGCAGCTCTGTACATTTCGGATCCTCCAGCTTTGTAAAATCCATTGTCAGGTTTTTATCATTAAGAAAATGTTCAAACTGCGCTTCAAACATCCCGCTCCTGATC
This sequence comes from Paenibacillus vulneris, assembly GCF_039543185.1. Taxonomy (NCBI): domain Bacteria; kingdom Bacillati; phylum Bacillota; class Bacilli; order Caryophanales; family Paenibacillaceae; genus Paenibacillus; species Paenibacillus vulneris. Next base: position 549,614 of record NZ_BAABJG010000015.1, read on the forward strand.
ATTAATTTTTTCGATATCCATTCAGAGAGTACGGTCATCAGTAGTGTCCCGCCGACCGTTATCCCCACGTAGAGGGTAAGTAAGTGCAGATTTCTGCTTCCCAGCAATTCGTCAATGATTACAGCCAGCATGTAGATGGATAGGTAAGGAATCATGGCGTTAATAAATGACTTTATCATCGTCAGCTCTAAATACCTCGGTGAAATCTGACTGATCATAGAACAACCGCGCTTTATTAATTGCAGATCTTTTTTTAACCTTCTTTTTCCCGATTCCTTTTTCAACTTGCTGCCTCCTCTACGCTGTTTTTGTAATACTGGCTCTGGATATCAAAGATTTCCTTATATCTTCCGCTTAGTGCCATAAGCTCATCATGCGTTCCAGCCTCCGCAATTGTTTTACCGCTAATAAGTATGATTCTGTCACAAAAGCGTGTCGAAGAAAGCCTGTGAGATATATAAATGGCTGTTTTGTTTGCGGTCAGCTCATCATATTTGAGGTACATGCGATTCTCAGCTATCGGATCAAGTGCTGCTGTCGGCTCGTCAAGAATGATCAACGGGGCATCCTTGTATAGCGCACGTGCCAACATGAGCTTCTGGTTTTCTCCTCCCGAAAGATCAACACCATGATCCGTCACGGAAGGTACAAGCTGTGTGCGAAAACCATCCGGTAAGCTTTCGATTTTATCTTTGATGTCTGCTAGCTCAGTACATTTATAAAGTTTATCCCAGTCGATTTCATTGTCTGAACAGAAGGTAATATTTTGGGCAATGCTCACGGGCAGCAAACACACATTCTGAAACACAGCAGTAATCAGAGAATAATATTCGTCTCTGTTAAATTCCTTTATATCGATTCCGTTCATAAGGACACGTCCTGAAACCGGTTCCAGGAGCCCGCAAATTAGTTTTACTAATGTTGTCTTGCCCGCTCCATTTGTGCCTACAACCGCTAGCCGCTCGCCTTTATGGATTTTCAAGTTTATATTATCAAGAATAAGTTCATCGCTGCCTTCATATTTGAAGCTGACATTTTCAAGCACGATTTCAACGGGCTCACCATTAGGCGGAAGCGATACCCCCTCATTTCTTTTCATTTTATCGCTCATATCCATCAAATACCGATAATCATCCACCTTATAATTTGCTGATGAAAGTTTCCCGATTCTGCTGACTATTTGTTCAAGCCATTGTCCGAATCCTGTTATTGCCCCAAAATAAAGCACAAAATCTCCAATAGAGATCTCTTGAATAAGGATCTTCCCTATTAGAAAAATGTACGCACCTCCATTTCGCACAAAAATGAATAGAGCTTCCAACAGCAGCTGTGTATAATACTTCGATGCGATCCTTTTCTGCCAACTGTATTTTTCTTGCATCATAAACTCCGACATGCCGTTGATCCAGGGCTTCATGTTATAAATCCGGATATCTTTTGCTATAGAACTATTACTTGTTCGGCTGATAACATAGTCAAGCTTACGATCGATCTTTGCACGTTCATCTTTGGTTTTGTGCTGCCATTTTTCTATATATAAAACAAGGAATACATCGACAGCGTAACTCAGCATAAGCAAAAGGATGATAATGGGATTAAGTATGAGTAAAATAGTACAGAAAGAAACAAATCCAAAAATGCTTTTAATCAGTTCGACAAAATGCGGGTAAAATGAAACCATATTCACATTGATATTCCTGTTTAACGCTTGGTGGGAACGTTCAATTATTGTTTTTCCTGCCGGGGATGCGAAAAGAGGATAATCCATATCAACAATTTTCCATGTTTTTTTAACGTAGAAATGCAAATTCCAAATTCTCACAGAGCTCATGAATAGGCTTTGTTCAGTATAATAGCTGACATACATCAGAACCATCATAGCCATCGACAATAAGCTTAGATGTATAACGAATTCATAAGCGGGAACAGAATTCACAATGGCATCAAGCACAATTTTGGGAATCCATATTCCTAGGAAAGCTACTGCAATATCTGCAGGAATTCTAATAAACGGGACAAAGACTCCCATCTTTTCGAAACCCCACTGCTCGCGAATCATAAATATCAAATTGCTAATAAACCCGTATGAGTTCTTTTGTTTATTATTTTCCATACTCAGCTCCCTTATTTATTCTTTCGTTTTTAAACCTTTAGTCCAATCTTCAAAGTAAATGCTTCTCCTTTCGATCATCGATACTTAAATAAAATAAGGGAAATTCAGGAAAAAGTATAGACTTATCATTTTCGATCGGTTATACTACTATTATGGATGGCGAGGTCATCTACGTTGTATTAAACCGTGTCAAAAACATACATACAAATAAAAGTGCAATGCCTATGGCAACGCACTTTTTTATTTTTTAAACACATTATGGACCAAGTATAACCTTAAACAGTCAGGAGCACCCCCATTGAAACGAACGAAGCTCTATAAGGGATTCCGCGAATTAACATCCGAAATCCACCTGTATACGGCTGCTAACGATCGTACGCCTATTATCGTATTTCGCGGCGATGAGCTAGTCGGCAGCGGCGTTATTAAAGAAATTACGGAGTTGTCCGTGAAGATCCGTGATGAGCGGTATATGCGGGCAGCCTGCCGCTTTGTTTACGTGAGATAAACAGAAACACGCGCTAAGGGGCTTCTGGTCCTTCCGGAGACTTGAAGCATTAATCCACGAAAAAAAGAGTACCAGCGTAAAGCCGATACCCTTCGTCTATCAGGCACATCGTAGTTCATTTACTTTCTTCGTCAGCCGAGGGGCCATAAAAGCCTGGCACTGGAATATCAAGCAGCCGCAAATATACCCCGAGCTGCGCACGGTGATGGACCATATGACTTAATCCAAAGGTACGCAGCGCGATCGCCCGCGGTTGGCGCAGGATGACATGGTCACCGTGTCGTAAGGTCCATTCCTCCCCGAGTGTTTTCTCGTCGCAATCGGCTAATAGCTCTTCAAGCTTGACAAGGTTCTCATCAAATTCCTTCAGTACGTCTTCGCGATTCTCCAAAGCTTCCCGGCGGTCCGGTAAAGTTGAGAGATCTAATTCAGCGGAAAGGAAAATCGCGATTTGCCAGTTCACCAGGTTAACTAAGTGCGTGGATAATCCGCCTAACGTCATTGATTTCATGTGCGGCTTCCAGTTCATATGCTCCTCGGGCAAGCGTTCAAGGATACGGCGTGTAGCGGCAAGCTCTTGCTTGGCGTCTCCGATAATCAATTGTTTTATCATAGATTCTTCTCCTCCTTTAATAGGGTTAGCATACACTCGAAACGGCGGTGTTGTAAATCTCTACAGGATGTTTCACTCTTCTTAATCCAAGTATAAAATCAATCCACTGACAAACCTTGTCAGTTAATGTGGAATTTACCCCAAGTATTTTCCCGTGATCGATCGCTCCGCATGGATGATCTGCGAAGGTGTACTCTCGAATACCACCTGACCTCCCTTGCTTCCTCCTTCCGGTCCCATATCGATGATCCAATCTGCTTGACTGATCACTTCGAGATTGTGCTCGATGACGATCACCGTATTCCCGGCGTCAACGAGGCGGTTCATGATCCCCAGAAGATGACCGATATCTGACATATGCAGGCCGGTCGTCGGCTCGTCCATCACATAGATGCTGCCCTTCTTATGCAGCTCGCTTGCCAGCTTGATGCGTTGACATTCCCCGCCCGAGAGCGTGCTGAGCGGCTGGCCGAGTGTAATATAATTTAGCCCCACATCACACATAGCCTGGAGCTTGCGTACAACCTCTTTTAGCTGAAAAAATTCCAATGCCTGCTCTACCGTCATCTCCAGCACATCTGCAATTGACTTGCCGTCTAGTTTATATGCAAGCACCTCTTCCTTGAAACGTCTGCCTCCGCATACTTCACAAGGCAGCTTCAGACTGTCTAGGTATGCCAGGTCTGTATAGACAACTCCCAGCCCTTGGCAATTCTCACAGGCTCCCTTGGAGTTGAAGCTGAATAAGCCTTGGCTGACCTTGTTCGCGGAAGCAAACGCCTTGCGCACATCATCCATAATGCCTGTATAAGTTGCGGGATTCGAGCGGGTTGACACTCCTACCGCCGATTGATCGATGACTATCGCATCCGGATGCTTACCAAGGAATACCTCGTTAATCAGTGTACTCTTGCCCGAGCCGGCGATACCCGTCACTACGGTAAGCACTCCGGTTGGAATATCCACACTCACGTTCCGAAGGTTGTGAAGTGTGGCATTTTTGATAGTCAGCTTGCCGGATGGCTTCCTGCAGTTGTGCTTCAGCTGGAGCGGCCGCTTCATATGGGTGCCTGTCAGTGTACCTGACTCCAGCAGGCCTTGAAAGCTTCCTTCATATACGATGGAGCCGCCGCGGCTGCCGGCGTGAGGGCCGACGTCGACGATATGATCCGCCGCCTTAATCACATCGGGATCATGCTCGACAACAATCACGGTATTGCCCTTGTCTCGCAGCTTCAAAAGCAATTCGTTTAACCGGTGTACATCACGCGGGTGCAGGCCAACGCTCGGCTCATCGAAGATATAAGTGACATCCACCAGACTGCCGCTCAAATGCTTCACCATCTTGACGCGCTGCGACTCGCCGCCGGACAATGTATCTGTCTCCCGGTCCAGCGTTAAGTAATCAAGTCCGATATCAACCAGATGCTGCAGCCTCTCTGATAGCGACTTGACGATTGGAGCGGCGATCGCGTCATCAATCTCCTTAATGACGCGGATCAGATCCCCGACCTCCATGGAGGACAGCTCCGCAATATTGTATCCATTGATTCTGCAATTGAGCGCGGCCTGACTGAGTCTCGCACCGTGGCAGCTGGGGCAAGTGCCCTCGGTGATAAACGGCGTAACCGTTTGTTGTGTCCGCTCGGACATCGTCTTTACATCACGTTTGATATACTTATTAGTAAACTTCTCGATGCAGCCTTCCACCGTAATGTTCATCGTCTTACCGCCGAACTGTGTCGCCACTTTCTTTGCCTTGCCGTACAGCAGTTGGTCCAGCTCCTCCTCCGGATAATCACTCAGCTTTTTGTCGGGATCGAAGGGCCCTGATTGCACAAGCATCGTCAAATCCAAGCTATCCACCGAATAACCGGGGAGCAAGATCGCTCCTTCATTCAATGACTTTGACATGTCAACGGCCTTGCTCATATCGATGCGCAAACTGCGGCCAATCCCGTTGCACTCGGGACACATGCCTTGCGGATCGTTAAACGAGAACATATGCGCTTGTCCAACATAGGGCTGACCGACTCGGGAAAAGAGCAGACGGAGAATAGGAGAGATATCGGTTATCGTGCCCATCGTGGAATGAGAACCGCCGCCCAACCGCTTCTGATCCACGATAACAGCCATGCTCAGGTTCTCAATCGCGTCTGCATCCGGTTGCGGAAAACGCGGCAAAAAGTTGCGGACGAACATGCTGAAGTTTTCATTCAGCAGTCTTTGGGATTCGGCGGCAATAGTATCGAATACGATCGATGACTTACCGGAACCAGAAACCCCGGTAAAAATGGTAATCTTCCGTTTGGGAATGCGTAAGGACACATTCTTGAGATTGTTTTCCCTCGCTCCTGAGATTATGATGTACTCCTGATCAGCTGTGCTCATGATTCACGCCCTTCCGATATGTTCACTTTTACTTCTATTCACATTGTATCATTCATCGTGTACAGATACTTAAGGTCTGTCCATTTTTTACAACTGGATGATTAAGCTGCACACCCCCTCACGTTCTCTATCTTCAATGGATTCACTATTTTGCCCAAAATGACAATTGTCCGAAGCAGACATAAACCGGCCTGCATTTTCTCATGCAGCCGGTTTATGATGATCAGGGTTTATTGCTCCAAAACCTTTTCAAGCTCGCCGCACCATTTTCCCCAGCCATACTTGGCGCCTTCAAGTCCTTGAACATTGGCGAATCCGGTTTGATCGAGATGAAGGTTTACCTTTCCGTTCCCTAAATCCTGAAGTGTCCAGGTGACCGTGTGTTTCTCCCCTCCGCTGGCCCAAGTATAGGACAAACGGTTTGGTGCTTCCACGATAAGCACTTCGCCGTCAATAATTCCATTCCACCATTCAGTCGGCTGAGTGCGAAACTGAAAACGGTGTCCTACGATAGGTTTAAAATCATTTTCCATTGCCTGACCTGAGTGGATATTGACCACCCATTTGGCAAGCTTGCTTGAATCGGTTAAAGCGGACCAAAGCTTCTCGATCGTTGTCGTGTATTGAAAATCTAACGCTAATGCTAAACTCATTCCTCTTCCTCCTCTAATAGTTGGTTTAAACGAAGCATATTCATACTCCAGAACCTGCTGTAAAAAGCGACCCAATCTTGAATTTCTCTGAGTGGAGCGGCATTAAGCCTAAATCGTGTTTCTCTGCCGACTTTTCGGTCATGTACCAACCCGGCTTCTTTCAGGATGGTCAAATGCTTGGATACCGCGGTACGACCCATTTGAAAATGCGACGTTAATTCGTGAAGCGGTATCTCCCCGGCCTCTGCTATTAAACGAATGAGCTGGCGCCTGGTTGGATCTGCAATCGCGTCAAACACATCCCGCGAATGGTTGTTATCGCTCATAGCACCCCCTCCAAAATCGTATTTTCTGTGTAGTAATCAATGGTAGATACAAAGGGATAGCCGTTTTATTTCACCTCCCATTTAAAGTATTCAGCTCTTCGGACGCAGCGCCCACGAGGCAATATTTAAGGCAGCGTATGAAAGCGGGAGGATAATATGAAACCCGTAATCACCATAGTCGTTAGCAAATGCATGAGATAAAGCCGCACCCGTCATGAGAAAGAAGATGCCTGCATGAACCCATTCTTTAAGCCGAGGAAAACCTGGCACGACAAGACCGATGGCTCCAAGCACTTTCCAGACCCCAAGAATGGTCAAAATGTATACAGGGTAACCAAGACTCGTCACTAACTCGATGTTACCTCCATATTGCATCAATTGTCCGATACCGCTTAACATAACTGCTGCAGCTAGCAATAAGGTGACTGACCAGTAAGCAATTATTTTTCCTCGGGGCTGGGTTTCTACTCTCACTATTGTTTGCGCACCGATAACATTACTCATTTGTATCCTCCTCCTAATGATTTTCAATCGAAACGAGTTCAGGCTTCAAGCTTTTCAAATGACAAACTGCCAATTGGACACCATTTAGTGACACTTTGATTATATGACACCTTTTGGTGTCGTGTCAATAGCGTTTATAAATGAGGATTTTTATAACAAAAAATAACCCAATCCCCAGAAAAAAGCGCTTCTGAAGAATCGGGTTTCATTGGTACTATCAAGCTTTTTGAAAGAATACGCGAAGAGTCTGCTGATAAGCCTCGGGAGCTCTGGCACAGTGTTCGATCCGTACACCACGGTTCGCCGGATGTGACAAGCGCACTGCCATCTTCATGGCGCTTTCCGTCATAATCGAGGGAGTAGATTTTAAAATTTTACTTAGCTCCTGCAGACATTTTCTTCAATTTCTTACCTTGTACAGCTAGTCCGCAAGCTGAGCATGTTAAATGGCCTTCCGGCTGTAGAATTATTTCCTAAGTGGCACGTTTTTAATTTATGTAATTTAATTTAGGCACCTACCCTAATATTCGGGGATTATTTCGTTTGACCGACAAAATGAATTCCGGTTGGGAATCCTTAAATCAATAAAAGAAGCTAAGAGCAAAAAACACCCACTTAGTCTACCTAGGCCCTTCTGGTAAAACACCATCGATCTGCATGGCTTAAGGGTCGTGTTCGGTATAGGTACACTTGATTCCCTTATCTCCATCATCACGTTTTGCTGGCTTCGAAAAATGCTGATCCGCATCCTTTTGGGTTTCCCCATCATATAAGTGCAAATTTCGCCTGCTTGATTTACTTAATTGCTATGTAAATCTCAATTTCCCCATTGGGATAATATTTCTCAAAATCGTATGTGTACGCTCTTTTCAAGGTACCAGAATTCTCACGTTCCCATATTTTCTTCCAAGTGTTTATAACTCCTTGTTCTTCTGCTGAATCCACATTAAAAATTTCATATTCAGCGTTATCTGGTATTTCAATTGAAGATTCACTTGTGCTATCTTCAAAACCAACACTTAAAGTATAGTCCCCTTTATAGTCACTCTCGTAATCATGATAGACACCATAGATAATAATTTCTCGATTAGTCAGACTATTAGAAGCCTCTTCCCACAATCCTGTAATCTTTTGCAATAAAAGATCATCATTAAAATTATTAGTTCGCACATCATTAATAATGGTTAGTTTCATAATTGTTCTTTCCTCCGGCTACCCTTTTTGGGCCAATAATTACACATTAAATTTTAACAGACTCAAACTGTGGTAAGTTTCTGCCAATTCAAATATCATTTACGAATGTTTGTTCCTATTTTATTATATCAAGAATTTGGAAGAGTATCAAACAAGATTATTCTTTAATAAAGCTAAATAATAAATGACTCGGTTAAACTTTAATGTTGATAATAAGGAAATTGCAAAAATATGTGCTATAAATTAGAGTAACAAATTTTAATGAAGGCAGCGGCATGCGAACCTGACCCAATAAGAACGCACCTTTCATTCTTTTCTGTAGACTGCTGTGGGCATGAAGCAGCAAACAAAACATTAAGGATATGCTCCGTCCGAATCGCCGAGGATCTGGTAGTGCCGAAGCCGTAATTGGTTCCATTCCATACGGACGTCCCCGGGATGACAGCGGTCATCGGCCGGGGACGCTTACGTTCTCATCATTACATATATACTTGATTAGCTCGCGATTTTCTTGACAAACACTTCGTTCCGCGATGACAGCACTCCGTGAGCCACAGTTTCGATCAATAGAAGGATTCGCTTTATGTTGACAGCAGTCGTAATGTTCCAAAAACGCCCCATTCACAAATGTGAGCCGCCGGTGGCGTCAAGCATCTGCCCGGTTATCCAACGTCCATCCGGTGATGCCGCGAACGCGACAATATCAGCGATGTCCGAAGGCTCGCCAACGCGGCCGAGTACCGACATCTCTTCGGCATGCTTGCGACCGTCCGGAGTGTGGAGCCATGATGCATTCACATCCGTGTCGACGATACCGGGCATAACCGCATTCACGGTGATTCCCCGCGGTCCCAACAACTGAGCCAAATGCAGGGTGAACGTATTGATCGCGCCTTTGGTTAAGTTATAGGCCATGAGATGAGGATAAGCAATACGTGTAACCCCAGATGAAATATTAATGATACGCCCGCCATCTCGCAGACGGTCCAGCGACTTCTGAACGAGGAAGAACGGAGCTTTAACGTTAACCTCGAACACTTGATTGAAATCCGCCTCGGTCGTATCTTGAAACGACGAAGAAGTGCCAATGCCCGCATTATTGACAAGAATATCAAACTGATTGCTGCCGGTTCGGCGAATAAGTTCCTCGTCCATACCCTTCAACAGCTGGTAAACTCCATCCAGGGAGTCCAGCTCGGCACCGACGGCGAAGGCTTTGCCACCTGCCGCTTCGATTGTATGGACCGTTTCGTCTGCAGCCTCCCGCCGTCTGCCGTAATGTACGGCAACTAACGCCCCCTCGGAAGCAAGCCGGACCGCTATGGCTCTTCCTATCCCCCTGCTTGCTCCAGTGACGACTGCGATACGGTTCTCCAAACGTTTCATACTCATTACAAATCACTCCTTATTGAATGGTTAACACCATTCTAAACCCTCCCCTAAAGGGTAGAGTCAAGCCGATTTGTAAAATCATTTTTTTTCTAATCGAAAAAGGGATTCACACGTCGGACGGCAAAGGCTCCACAGGCACAATAGCCTCTGCAAGACGTAAACGGCCATAGATATCCTTATCCGACGTCAAGAAGACCTCCCGGGTTGGTTCCGCCTCAAGCCGCCGATAGCCTTCGGCTATTATCCAACCTTGCAGTTCTTCCTCTGCTCTGCAATCGTCAAGGTACGGATCGCAGAGATGCTTGAGTGAAGCAGCCATCTCTAAGCCTGGCAAAATGCCAACCTTGACCCTATGGCCGTACGGGATAGGCTTTGATAAAGGGATAGCAACCTCTATATCTGAAAGTGAGCTGCTGCCGTCAGCTCGTCGGTGCCAAACAATCATCACCATATGATCCGCTTGCTCCCCGTACCCTCGGACGTATTGCTTCAGTTCATCGAGCAGTAAGCACAAATGGTCTTTCGGAACCTGCTCACGTATGGAAGCCGCGAGAATCGGCTCTACACGCTGCAATGCGAATCCCTCCTCCTCTTCTTTGACCAGCTCCGTCGTTTCGGATATTCGATCAAGCTGCACGAGCCGCTCGTCAATCTCTACGACCTGCCGCTCCATGGCTTGTATTAGACGCTTCAGTTCTTCCCGTTTCTCCTTCAGCATAGATTCCGCATCAGACAGTGCGGCTGAATCGGCCATGAGGGGCCGCATTTGCTCAAGGGTCAGACCTTGCTCTTTAAAACTCGCAATGCGGCGGACAGTTAGCAGTTGTTCCGCTGTATAGTAGCGGTACTTCGATTCCTCATCTATATGTATGGGCTTTAATAGTCCCAACTGGTCGTAGTGTCTCAGCGTCTTCACCGTCACGCCCGCAAGCTTGGAGAACTCCCCGATCTTGAACATCCCATATCCTCCTTTTTCACCTGTTGATCCCTTTATCTATCCTTTATTCAATATGAGCGGTCCCATTTCTTTCAGTGTGATATGTGCCCATCTCTCAATGAGCTGGCAATAGCTTTCTGCGTCATCCATCTGCGCAGCCACGTCAGCAATGGTCATGGTCCACTCTACCTTGGGCAGAGTCGGATCAGCCTGATTCCGCAGGATATCCTTGGTGCTTCCTGGTCCTTGGGCGGCATCCTGAAGAATCCATTCTATAGTATAGGCTTTCTCCAGATAGTTCCGTAACGCTGATTGTATCCAGACATACGCAGCATCACTGTAGCGCTTATGTTGAACCATGTAGCAGGCGACAGTGAGAAAGTGGACCCGTCCGTAACCGGGGTCCATGAATTCAAGCGCCATAAATTCGTTAAATATCGTTTCGCACGTCTTCCCCTCGAGAAGGACAGCACCGCATACAGTACAGGTCGACATCGCATTGTTCCTCCATTCAATTCAATAAATGATAGACGCAAAGGAGTTGATATGGTTTCGGTTCAGCATGTAAATGAATTATAGCTGTATTCCACCATTCTTCGTCAATGGCTGTCCATTCTGCTAATCTTGAAAGTCACTCCAATACCTGATGGATCCGGTGTGTTATTCGCTGCATGCAAAAAAAAGAGGAACCGCCGGTTCCCCTTTTGGAAGGCTAGATAGCCCTGCTCCGTTCGACTTGTTAAGCATGATACCCGGCGCAAATTTCGTCCCGAATTCGGTAGAAGTCAGCCAGTTGGTTTTGTTCGTATGCATAACCCGCGCGAATCAGCCGGTCTTCCCTTCCCCAGGCGGCTACCAGCTGCAAACCGACAGGCAGCCCTTCGCTTGTTATGCCGCATGGGATGGAAAGCGCAGGAGTTTCTACGGCATTGAATATTTCGGTATAGCGGGTCATCGCGTCAAAGAGGCTCTCGGTATAAGAGCCGAATTGGACCTGTTCGACCCCGATTTTTCTCGCTGCAATCGGAATCGTCGGAGTTGCTAACACCTGGATTTGTTCGCGGAACAGCCGTCCGAATTGCTTCATATAGTCCTTCTTTGCCTTCAAAGCATCAATATATTGTCGGGAAGTGATCATAAGCGAAGATTCCAGCAGCGCTCTTGCATCCGCTCCGTACTGGGACAAGCAGCATTCCATCCGCTCGCGATGAACATAACCCGCTTCGGAGGCTGCGATGTTCAATATTTTTTGCTGATAGCCATGGATGAACGAAACGTCCACTTCGATCAAGAGCGCGCCGAGCTGCTCCAGCGCATGTAAGGCAGCGAGATACAGCTGATACGTCTCCGCTTCGATATGCTCGTTGAAAAAGCTCGTTGGGACACCGACGCGCAGCCCGCGTATATCCTGCTTCAGATAAGGCAGGTAGCTCTGATTCGTCAGCGCCTCCATCATGATGGCCAAATCCGTCATATTGGCAGTTAACGGACCGACATGGTCGAGCGTCCAGGAAACGTAAAATACCCCTTGTGTCGGAATTTTGTTATAGGTGGGTTTAAGTCCGACAACGCCGCACGACGCGGCCGGGATACGTACAGACCCGCCGGTATCGGTCCCGATCGACGCCACACTCAGATCCGCAGCTACGGCAGCAGCCGATCCCCCGCTAGAGCCGCCCGGTGTATACTCCAGATTCCATGGATTATGAACCGGCCCGTAATGAGGGTTGTTCGAGGTAATGCCGAGGGCGTACTCGTGCATGTTATTTTTCCCCAGAGTAATTGCATCCTCTTGAAGCAGCTTGCGGACTACGGCTGCGTCTTTGTCTGGAACGTTGTTCGCATCGATGGAGGAGCCGTAGGTAGTACGGATTCCCTTGGTATCGATATTGTCCTTGTACGAAAGCGGAATTCCGTACAAAATCCCCGTCTGATCCCCAGCCTTCTCTATAGCTTCGACAATTTTGGCTTCCTTGACCGCTCTTTCCTTCGATACGGTAATAAAGGCGTTAAGTGCCCCCTCTTTTCGTTTGATGCGCTTCAAATAATGCCTGGTTATTTCTAGAGGCGTAAACTGATGATTCGCATAACCATTCTGAAGCTCCTGAATCGATTTACGTGCCATGCTTCCCTCTCCTTTGCTTATACTTGAAGCAAGACTGGTTCCTAGGAATCTAGCAACTGTATGCCTTGCTTCAATGTGCTATTTTATGCAAAACTGATAGTTTCCGTATGGGGAAGAAGAACGATGGCCAAAAAATAGACTTCCGCTGCTGATAAAAAAGTTAAAGATCAAAAAAAAGAGCTAACCCCAAAGGTCAGCTCCTTCATCTTCCAACAGTTTACTGCTAATGCATGCCCGGTTACTGATTCATGAATCCATCCTCCGATAAAGAAGAATGGCTTTCCCTTTTACGATATTATCTAAATTCAGGCGGGGTCCGCCGTGCAACTCCCGTAATAATCGCCGCTTCGATAACGGCATGTCTCACCTTCGTAACGACTTGCTCGTTAAAGATGCTTGGAATGATATACTGCTCGTTTAACTCTGATTTCGACACGACAGCTGCGATAGCCCTTGCCGCTGCAAGCTTCATCGGTTCGTTAATTGTACTTGCTTGACAATCAAGCGCTCCTCTAAAAATACCTGGAAACACAAGGACATTATTGATCTGGTTAGGATAGTCGCTGCGGCCTGTTGCATAAACCTTCACATAAGGCAGAGCTTCCTCCGGAGTAATCTCTGGATTAGGATTGGCCATAGCGAACACAATGCTTTGGGGCGCCATGCGCTTAATATCAGCTGCTGAGAGCAAGCCGCCTCTGGATACTCCGATAAATACATCCGCGTCAGCTATTAGCTCCTTCAAGCTCCCTTCCTGATTCTCCACCTCAGGCTGATCTGCAAGCCATTGCCACATTGCCTGCGAGTAGCGGCCTCCTCGTACAATAGCCCCTTCGACATCAATAGGAACAAGACGCTTAACTCCGGCACCCAGCAGCATTTTGCAGATGGAGACGCCAGCCGCTCCAATACCGTTCACAATCACCCGGACTTGGTCCATTCTTTTCCCGACAACCTTCAGTGCATTAATTAAACCCGCTACGACAACAACGGCCGTACCGTGCTGGTCATCATGAAATACAGGAATATCTAGCTGCTCCGCCAGCTTTGCTTCAATTTCAAAGCATCTTGGAGAACCGATATCTTCGAGGTTGATCCCGCCAAATATAGGGCTGATTGCCTTTATCGTACGGATTATTTCCTCCGTGTCCGTTGTATTCAAGCAAATGGGAAAAGCATCCACCCCGCCAAACTGTTTAAACAGCATCGCTTTGCCTTCCATTACAGGTGCCGCCGCATAAGGCCCTATGTCCCCTAAACCAAGAACGGCCGTCCCGTCTGTGACCACGGCTACCGTATTTCTTTTTATGGTTAACGAGTACGCTTTGGACTCATCTTCATGAATAGCGGAGCATATTCGGGCAACGCCCGGCGTATATACTCTGGATAAATCGTCCCTATTTTTCACGGGGATTTTGGATTCCACTGAGATTTTGCCGCCGATATGGGTAAGGAAGGTACGATCCGAAACATTAATGATTCGGATCCCTTCTATCGCTTTTAACGAATCGATAACTTGAGTTTCCTGTGAATCCCGCACCTCAAAAGTGATGTCCCGGATGGATGACGCTTCGCCTGAACGAATGACATCAATGGACACGATATCTCCGCCGGCTCTGCCTATTGCCGTTGCCACATCTCCGAAGGATACACCTGTTAATTCTAACCGGACCACGATATTGTTATAGGCCATGTCTTTACTCCTGTTCATATGACTCAGTCTAATTTGTTAAGAATCTTACGTTTCCCTGATTTTAACGGGGACGATTTGGGTTTAAGATTGACCATGCCGATACTGATCCCGATAAAAATCAATCCTAGCAATAAATACACGGTAAAGGATTCATGTAAAAACAGCATCCCTGTCAAAACCGATACTATGGGTACTAGAAATGTATACGAAGTCACCACACTGGCTTCGCCGGAATTGACAAGGGTAAAGTACAGAATCCAGGAACCTGTTACCCCAAAGATGCTGCTAAATCCCAGCCCGGACCAAAATATCGGGTTCCATTGAATTGCACTCCATGGCTCTGCCAATGTCCCTGCGATGATGAGAATGATGCCGCCAATCAAACATTGCAATGCGGCTAACCACATGAAATGGACAACAGAGCTGACCTTCTTTACATAAACGGTACCCAATGCCCAGCTGATCGAAGTGCCTATTCCCAACATCACTCCAATAGTGGAAATATGCCCTGCCTCTCCTCTAGTACTTATTGCCGCAACACCTAGAATGCCAAATGTAAGCCCAATTCCCTTCAAAACCGACATATGCTCCCTGAGCCAAATCCAGGCGAATAAAGCAACCAGAACAGGCTGCAAATAAACAAGCACCGAGAAAAGTCCTGAAGACATCATTTTCAATCCGTAGGTCTGCAGTCCAAAAAATAAGACAACGTTAAGTAAGGAAGATAGGATATAAACATGCTTGTGCTGCTTCCATTGGATTTGCTTACGCTTAGGAAGCATTAGCAGCACGAGAAGAATAGCACCTGCCAACGTTCGCATGCCTGCAAACAGCAGGGGCGGTGTGTATTGCAGCATCATTTTATTAATAGGAAACGATACGCCCCATAGGATAACAAGTGCTGCGATCAATCCAGTTTGCCGAATCGGTGATAGCTGCTTCAAAACGAATATTCCTTCCCTGATCAAACGTATTATGCGCGCCGGATCGGAGCCGGTACGGCTTCAGCCGGAATCATGGACTGGTAAGTCTCGCCTGCCAGCTGTTCTTGATGCTCTGCCTTCGCTTGCTCTATAATTTCCGGATGCAGCATAGTCTCAATGGCGGATGAAGCGATAACTTTACCGGCCAGAAGCATTCCCTTGTGAGCAATGGACGAAGTGCCCTGTGCAACCATCTGCCAGCTGTGTGGCGGTGTACCGTATGCGCAGGTCGTTACGTAGACTTGACCTGTTGGAACAATCCAGCTGACATCACCAACGTCTGTAGATCCAGCAAGGAAACCAGGCTCCGGATTATAAGGATTCACATCTACCGATAGCACCTTTCCATTGGCTTTGTGTACGGGCTTCATCTCTACTTCCGAGAAGCTTGCCTGAATCGATTGGGCAAAGCTGATTTCTTCTTCGGAATAGCTCTCGCCTCCGATTTGCACAAACTGCTTGTGCATCATTGAACCTAGCGTGATGTTAGGAATTAAATCCGCCGAAGCCGCATCGAACTGCATTTCCATCTGCGTACCGGTCATTAGAGCAGCTCCACGTGCGATATCGATGACTCGCGTGAGAATTTCGCGAACTTGATCCATTTTGGGCGCACGAATTTTATATAGGACCTCCGCTTCGGATTGAACCACGTTTGGAGCATAACCACCGGTATTAGTAATGGCATAATGAAGTCTTGCGTCCTGAATGATATGCTCCCGCAGGAAGTTTGCCCCTACATTCATCAATTCCACGGCATCCAATGCGCTGCGGCCTAATTCCGGACTTGCTGATGCGTGAGAGCTAATGCCCTTGAATTTAAAATACACTTGGCATGTAGCAAGCATTCTTGCGTTATAGGCAAGGTTCTCATCCCATGGGTGCCAGGTGAAAGCTACATCGACATCCTGGAATAGACCGGCGCGAGCCATGAACGCTTTGCCGCCCCCGCCTTCTTCCGCGGGACAGCCGTAGTAGCGTACCGTTCCTTTTAACCCTTGCTGCTCCATGTAATGACGAACTGCAATCGCTGCCGCAAGCGAGCCTGTGCCCAACAGATTATGTCCGCAGCCATGGCCGTTCCCGCCTTCCTGTATGGGCTGTTTAACTGCTGCATTCGCTTGTTGGCTCAATCCTGACAATGCGTCGAATTCTCCTAAAATAGCTACAACTGGTTTACCCGTGCCATACGTACCGACTACAGCGGTCTGAATTCCCCCAGCGCTGCGCTCAACCGTGAATCCCTCTTCTTCAAGAGCTCGGGCCATCATCTCCGCAGACTTATGTTCTTCGTATCGGGTTTCACAAAATCCCCAAATGCTATCGCTAACCTCAATAAGCTTCTGTTTCTTCTGGTCAATGATCGCTGAGATCTGTTCATGGAAATTCATGCAGTTCACTCCATATCAAGTAATATTTTTCCGGCTATTCCCGGTTCCGTCATTTGGTAAGGGTCCAAAATGAGTTCCAATTCTTCTTCCGTGAGCACGTTGTGCAGCAGGCAAAGCTCGCGTACGGATGTTCCTGTGAGGATGGCCTCCCGAGCAATACGCGCTGCCGTTTCGTAGCCCAAGTGCGGATTCAATGCAGTCAATACGCCTACACTTTTGTCCACATAGTCCTTACATATTTGTTCATTGGCTTCGATTCCTTCCAGGCAATGCGTACGGAATACTTGGAACACCTGGTTCATCATGCTTAACGATTGCAGCAGATTGAACATTAATACCGGTTCCATCACATTCAGCTCCAATTGCCCGGCTTCCGATGCCAGCGAAATCGTCAGATCGTTGCCGATGACTTGAAAAGCAACCTGATTCACGACCTCGCACATGACAGGATTGACCTTGCCGGGCATGATGGACGAGCCTGGCTGCCTAGCTGGCAGTATAATTTCCCCCAATCCTGCTCTCGGTCCGGATGCCATCAACCGCAAATCATTGGCCGCTTTGGACATGTTCATCATGCATACTTTTAAAGCGGAGGAGACTTCTGTGTACACATCCGTGTTTTGGGTAGCATCCGGCAAATGCTCGGCATTTACAAGCGGAAACCCGCTAATTTCGGCCAATGCCTCGACGGCCTTGCGAATATAGTGAGGATCCGCATTGAGGCCTGTACCGACCGCTGTGGCACCCAAGTTTACCTCGTACAAATCCTCACGGGTCCGTTGAATACGCTTTATATCTCTTCCGAGCATTCGGCCGTACGCTTCGAATTCCTGCCCGAGCCGAATCGGAACCGCATCCTGCAAGTGGGTTCGTCCCATTTTAATGACGGCGTCAAACTGGCGTGCTTTTGATAAAAACGTCCCGTGAAGTTCTTTCATGGTAACTAGAAGCTTGTCGATCAAGGACAAGACGGCAAGATGAAGCGCTGTCGGGAACGTATCATTGGTAGATTGAGACATGTTTACATGCGTATTAGGGCTTAAAGTGAAGTAATCTCCTTTGGACCCGCCCAAGATTTCGATCGCCCGATTGGCAATGACTTCATTGGCGTTCATATTAATGGAGGTGCCAGCGCCTCCCTGAATCGGATCTACTATAAATTCATCATGCCATTTGCCCGAAATGATTTCTGAAGCAGCTTCCACAATCGCGTTCCCTAGACGAGGATTCAACTGTTTCATCTCCATATTTGCGAGGGCGGCCGCCTTTTTGACCATAGCCATAGCTACAATCAGCTCTTTGTGAAGCGTATAGCCGGTAATCGGAAAATTTTCAACCGCTCTCATGGTTTGTATTCCATAATAAGCGTGCAGCGGCACGGCCTTCTCGCCGAGAAAATCCTTTTCCATTCTCAGCTGTTCATTAAACATGCGGTGTCTCCTTGTTCAATTGCAGACTTTTTTTCGTGTTGATTGTGAACCCGGCCAAGAGCATCACAATGCAGGAAATAACAAGAAACATGAAAGCAACATTGTAGTTGTTGCCTGTTGAACCTATCAGATAGCCCATGATGGTTGGCGATAAAATGGAACCCACCTGAGCGCCTGCGTTAATGATCCCCGTCGCCGTACCGACAGAGTCTTTGGCCATATGCTTTAGCGGTAATATAAATACCGTAATGCTGACTGGATTCAGGAACACATTCGTTAATGTCAAATACGTGAAAGCGAGAGGCACAGAGCTGGCATTAAACATCAAGTAGATGAAAACGGCTGATAGCAAGGCTCCGCCAATGATAATGAACTTCTCTTTTCCAAGCATATACTTGTCCAGCACCCAACCGCTGACTAGAAAAGATACAAAGCCTAGAATCGCCGGGATTGAAGAGTAGACGCCCATTGAAACCATGCTCAAGCCCTTTACTTTGACCCAGTAGGAAGGCAGCCAGCTTTGCAGCCCCCAGAATACGACATTGGCAAAAAAGTAAACGATGAGCAGCTTCCAAACCATGGAGGTTTTTAAGATGGTTTTGACCGGAACTTTATTCACTTGCTTTTCAGACTGCTCTTGCTCTGTCCCTGCTCTATTCTCAGAGGATCTGAGAACGAACCAGACCAGAATCGCGATTAAAAATCCTATGACGGCAAGCGCATAAAACATGATCCTCCAGCCAAGTGAAGCTGTCATCGTTGCAACGACAATAGATCCTATGGCAATGCCAACCGAGCTGCCGGATTGTACAACAGACTTGGCCCGTGCCCGTTGTTCCTTGGGAAATGTATTGGCTATGGCAACGGAGCTTGCTGTAGGAAAAGAGCCTTCCCCAGCACCAACCATAATACGGGAAGCAATTAAACTTGCGAAAGAGTTTGCAAACCCCGTGATTCCAGTGAAAATCGACCAGGTGAATATAGCACCAGACAATACTTTGGTTGCGCCGAATTTATCGGCCAGATAACCGCCCACAAGCTGCATAAGGGCATAGCTCAGGAAAAAACTGCTTAGGATGAGACCCGCTTTATCAGGCGTTAGCTGAAGGTCCTTCGTAATCGGAATGATGGCAACATTAATGGAAACCTTATCAAAATAACCTACAATCCAAGCAAAAAATAAAACAAGCAGAATGGCGTATTTCTTCTTATTGGTAATATCCTGCCTCATCCTTATCACTCCATTTTTGAATTGTGCAAAGCTTCTCATTGCCATTATCATGCTTTCTTAACAATATTTTCTTGCGTTTCGTCAGCCTCCTTATCCCCCTTGTTACTTTTCATGACACAAGCGTAGAAAAATCTAAGGAAAATCGATATATTCAACACTTAATAAATATTTTATACTATAGTAAAATAATAGCTATGTAGCTTATTAACGAGAAATAAGATGAATAATGTAGGTTTACACTATATAAGGAGCAAACTGTCATGAAATACCTTACATCACTGGAGTCATTCATCTTTCATAAGCTCAGCCGAATCGCATATCAAGTTTGGTATGGACAGCACAACGCATTGGATTTGGTACTGTCGGGCGACAAAGAACTCGAGATGCAAACGCATCCATTTCCTGTTAGTAAAGAGCAGCAGTATCAGTTTACCTATCAACCTGATATTTCTTACATGAATATTACATTTGAGGATGAGCTCCAAATGGTTGTTTATTTCTCAAATAGCGATACACGGCTGGACGAGCTCGAACTACAGCAGCTGTATCTTCTTTGTCGGGATTTTCATCATCAAATGCTCTTAACAACGAAGGACCTGGAATTGGACAAAATGATTGAAGGGATCGGAGCGCTGACTTCTACGCTGGATCTGAATAAGCTTCTCCAACAAATCATCCGAAGCGCTCTGACGGTTATATCCGCGGGCGATGCAGGGATTTTTCGATTGTATGACAGCCAAAGCTCCCTGCTGAATCCTCTGGCTGCCATTGGCTTTGATGATTCCATTGCCCAATATAAAACGAGGAGCGGCGAGGCTATTTCAGGGAAAGTATTCTCCGACGGGATTCCGCGAATTTATCATTCCAGACAAGAAATGGAGGCGGATTATACCAACATTTCCTCGCAAAATGCTAATTTTGTACAAACAAGCGAAAAGGCCAACGCCCTTATCATTGTTCCCGTTTCCTCGGGCGATACGCGAATAGGAACCTTAACGCTGCTGCAATTTCACAAGAAAAGAAACTTTACCCATCGGGATATCAAGCTATTGCAAGGCTTTGCCTCCCAGGTTGCCATTGCCATTCATAATGCAAAGCTGTATGAGGAAACCCATTTGCGCTTGCAGCAGGTGACGGCGTTGAGTAAGAAGTTAGAAGACAACAATCTTTTGTTGCAAAAGAGAATCAATGTTCACGATACGTTAACACAGCTATCTCTTAAAAATAAAGGGATACAGAAAATGATTCACGAGATCAACCTGATCTTGGGTATGCCGGTTGCCTATATTGATTTCCTGGATAATGCAATTTATAAAGAGCATGAGAGCAAAGTGCCGGTCAGCTTTGATATGATATCCGAGTTATTTGCGAACCAGCAGCAGCTCTCGCCTTTGTCTATAAAAATAATGAACCAGGATTATTTCTTATACCCAATCACTGTCGGCAAAGTGCTGCTGGGCTGTATTCTCGTGACCGTTTCTCATCCTCTTTCTCCGATGGATATTATTACAGTGGAACAGAGCGGCTCTGTTCTGGCGCTTGAAATCGTCAAAAAAATATCCGTGACCGAGCTGCAGTACAAAAAAGCGGATGACTTTTTCAACCAAATCTTGAACATGCAAAATCATGAGCAGATTATTGCAAAAGGAAGGCAGTTCAACCTTACCTTCTCTTCCTATTCATTTATCGTGATATGTGAAATTCCCGAGCTGACTGAGCCCTACGAGGTAGAAGCTAAGATCCAACGCTTCATTTCACGGCTGAATAAAGAGCTTGTCCAAGTTAATAAGTTAATTTATGGGGATTATAATAAAGTGAAATTCCTGGTATCCGTTCATGATCCGGCTGAAGTTGACAAAACCATTCATCTGATCTCAACCGTCATTAAAGAGTGGGAGAAAACAGACCAGCTTTTATTACGCGGAGGAATCGGTTCAGCCTACCAAGACTTGGAGGATATTAGTAAGAGCTACAATGAAGCGAATAAGACGGTAGCCTTTGCGAGGAGCAAAAATAATTACGGCCTGATGCGCTATGAAGAAATCGGGATTAACCGTTTTTTTCTTAATCAGCCTATTCAAGAAATCGAGAAATATATTAATGAGATTTTTGCGCCGCTAAGAACAGACAAAAATCAAAGCAAGGAATTGGAAAAAACCTTGATGCTGTATATTTCTTTGAATCAATCTGCAGTTGAAACCGCCAGGAAGCTTCATATTCATGTCAATTCCTTTTATCAGCGGATGAAAAGGATTGAAGAATTGCTTGATCTTAGTCTGGACGATCCTGAAGATATGCTAAAGATTCAGCTTGCCTGCCATTTGAAAAATACATTTGTATAGAAGTAACCAGCAGTGTTCATTAGGCATGCAGGATCAGACAGGGCAAGCGGCGATGTCGAAATGAGCTTTTCCTTCTTCGCACTCATGATATAATGGAATCCGAAACTTCTCGTTAATCAATCCATTATTCAAATTCACTTGGAGGAATATATGTCCCAGTATAGTAGTGCATCTGATCACGAACCGGCACATAGCAAAGTGAGACTCGCCCTTTATATTGCGATCTTCATAGCCATAGCTGTGGCTGGATTAACCTACGTCAAATGGCTTCCGTATTATCATAAAGCGTTAGATGCCGCCGTCAAGCATACGATAGGAGCATCTATCATCTCTGGCACCAAACCCATAGCTCCCGATCCCTCATGGACCAGTGCGTGGGAGTATGCCAAAGCTTATTATGCCTCCGTATGGAAGGCCGCCGTCTTGGGTATTGTACTCGGCTCCCTGCTGCAGGTGTTAATTCCTTCCGGCTGGCTGCTTCGCATGCTGGGGAAAAGCAATTTTAAAAGCACCGCTCTGGCGGGCATGGCATCTCTGCCAGGTATGATGTGCACCTGCTGCGCGGCGCCGTTGGCCGTCGGCTTACGCAGGAAGAATACTTCGGTCGGAGCAAGCCTCGCCTTCTGGCTCGGAAATCCGACACTGAACCCGGCAACGCTTGTATTCATGACCTTTGTACTCTCGTGGAAATTTACGCTGCTTCGCCTAGTATTCGGATTGATCCTGACCTTTGGCGTCAGCCATTTTGCCAACCGGTTCGCTGACAGCTCCAATCCGCCGGAGGAAATAAACCGGCTTGCTCAAGAGCAGAGCAAAGAGCCCTCCGGCTCCCTGCTCACCCGTTGGCTTCGCAGCGCATGGCACATGATCCTGCATATTGTTCCGGCTTATGTTATAGCCGTGCTGCTGCTCGGCGCCGTCAGAGCCTGGCTGTTCCCGGCAGCCGGTGAAGCGGGAGGCGGCCTGCTGGCTATTATCGGATTCGCCATCGCTGGCACGCTGTTCGTCATTCCGACAGCAGGGGAAATTCCCATCGTTCAGACCATGATGTCCTTCGGGATGGGAGCAGGTCCCGCTTCGGCGCTGCTGCTAACGCTGCCGGCGGTCAGCCTGCCTTCGCTTCTGATGATTTCCAAATCATTTCCAACCCGGGTCCTGGTCTTCGTCGGCTGCGCAGTCGTTCTTCTCGGGATCGCCTGTGGTGTTACAGGCATGCTGCTGCTGTAAAGAGGGACCTAATGAGCAAATGCTCTCTTGCCTGCAGCGACGCTTGATAACAAGTGCATATAAAATGCCGCATGTTCAGTCATAGAACATGCGGCATTTTTGTTACCACTATAATACTGCCAACAAAGCAGCTGATTCGGCCCCGAAGCCAAGGCCCTAACTTGTGACGGCGGGCAGCAGCTTACGCTTTGAGTGAGCCGGCGAGTCCGCTAAATATCACGCCAAGCGCATAGGCCCCGGCATCCGGATAGCCGATGCTTCGATTGCCTACCGTCCCCGCCCTTCCCATACGAGCTGCGATGGATTCGGTCTTCTTGGCGCCTTCTACTGCCGCCTCGGCCGCCTTTATTCCTGCCGTTATCAAATCGGTTCGGTCATCGGCCGCCTTCGACCACGCTTGAGCATAAGGAACAAGAGCATCAATAAGAGTCTTATCACCGACTACCGCCCCCCGGCCAAAGGAGCGTTCTCCCGTAGCCTGGATTCCTTGTACCGCCGCATTCATCATCCCGGCTATTTCCGGTACTGTCAGTTCCTTCTTGCCTTTCGCATATTTACCTGCCGCACGGAATCCCGATCCCCAG
Source organism: Paenibacillus vulneris (assembly GCF_039543185.1). NCBI lineage: Bacteria > Bacillati > Bacillota > Bacilli > Caryophanales > Paenibacillaceae > Paenibacillus > Paenibacillus vulneris. The sequence continues at coordinate 573,251 of NZ_BAABJG010000015.1, forward strand.
ATCGGTCCGGATGCTCCGCCGCAGTGCTCCATAATAATAAGAGAGCATGCATCCAGGAAAGCACCTATATCGTTCGCTTGGGAAATGATTTCGTCCCATTCCGATTTCAGCTGCCTGAAGCCCTTGGCCACGCTCATCCCAAAGTCGCCGTCGCCGGCATGGGAATCCAGCTCACAGAACGGTACCTCGTTCTTAATGACAATCTCGCTCATCTTATCGATCAAATAAATCAGGTTGTTAAGGGACAGCTTCCCATCCCGCACCACCGCATGCTCCTCACTGGTTACCATGCCGAAATCTGTGGGACTGTGGTGCTCTGCCTCATTAGATAGACTGCTGAACTGCACCGGTTCAATGGGTCCTCTTACGACCAAGGCAGGGGTATCACACTCTTCAGCCAATAGCCGCTTTAGCTGAGCGTCCAGCTTCATGATGCTCAGTGAAGCCCCCGCCATATCGATGCTCGTCATGTAATTGCCGACGAACACCCTATAAACCTTCACCTTTCGTGATTCCAGCTCCCTCATCACCGCGTTGTTAAGCAGATACAGCTCCTGCAGCGGGGTACCGCCGAACCCGTTGACCAGTACAGCCACCTCATCGCCGTGATTGCCGCTGATTTCCAAGCTATGCAGCAGCTCTGTCACCATGCGTGCCGCAAGCTCGTCCGCAGGGAGAAGCTTTTCCCGCCGAATACCGGGTTCCCCATGAATGCCGACGCCATATTCCATTTCTTGCTCGTCAAGCGCGAAGGTTGGACTCCCTTTGGCCGGTACGGTGCAGGAGGTAAGCGCAAAACCTATGCTTTTGACATTGTCGATGGCGTTCTGGGCCGCTGCCTTCACCTGCTCCAGGGACATGCCTACTTCCGCCGCCGCTCCTGCGATTTTATGAACCAGAACGGTTCCAGCCACGCCTCTTCTTCCGACAGTGTATAGACTGTCCTCAACTGCAATATCGTCGTCCACCTTCACATAGTCGACCTTGATGCCGTCTTCGGAAGCCAGATGAGCCGCATTGTTAAAATTCATCATATCGCCGCTGTAATTTTTGATAATGAGCAGTGTGCCTTTGCTGCTTGCCGACGCTTTGATCGCCTGATACACCTGAATCTGGGACGGTGAAGCGAAAACATCGCCGCACACGGCGACATCCAGCATGCCCTTGCCCACGAATCCGGCATGTGCCGGTTCATGACCACTTCCCCCGCCGCTGATCAGGGTGACTTTGTTCGGATGAATCGTCTCTTTCTTGATAAATGTATATTTGCTGTTATACTCCAAGCCCGGATGTGCCATAACGAAGCCGTTTAACATTTCTCTCACGAGCGTTTCCGGCCGATTCATGATTTTCTTCATAGAATCCCATCCTTTTCATAGATTATCGACTCTATCTGAAAGTATGTAAGGCAGTAGTGAAAATATGGATCGGATTCATTGTAACATCAAATATGATGTACAACCAGTTTGACTTCGTTTACATAAATGTCATGTTCCGTGCTTATTAGACCGCCGCTCGTAAGCAACCCATATCATCGCCGCACCAAGTACCGCGCAGAGCATATACATCATGGAGTAGCTGGACAGGTCTGCCACTGGCCCCATCACAATGCCGCCAAGTGCCACACCCAGATCTGCCATTGCGATAAACAAGCCCATCAATACATTCCGGTTCTCCTTCGGTAATACAAAGCTCAAGTAAGTCGTCAGTGTCGGATAAAGCAGAGCTTGGGCGATACCCATCAAAATCGCGCCTGCATAAAACAGAACAGCCCCGCCTGAGGCAGCTAGACTGACGCTAAGCGAAGCCGCTGCGACCAGCAGCATAGTAGCCGTGATAAAGAAAGAATGCCATTTACCATCAGAGGGGATTTTTTTCCTCAGCGCATAGCGTGCGGAAACGACCACAGCTGCCTGCAGCATGAGATAAAAAGCCGCACTTCCGCCGGTAATCAGCTCGGCATATAACGGAATAAAGGTGGTTACTGTGCCGAAGATCAGGGAAGCACTTAACATCAGGACACTGCTTTTAAACAATAGCCGATTCTTCACCAATTGAGTAAAGGATTGCAGCATCTCTGTTCCCTGATTCGGCACATCCGAATTTCCTGCAGTCTTGACGGACGGATTGTCCAATGTCGCTGTAAAGCCCGCCACCCCAGACAGCACGGCAATGGCGATCATGACGGATGCGAATACATTCGTATCCCCTGACTGCCAAATGCCAATGGCAAGCAAAGGGCCGATTACACCGGGTAGATAGGAGCAAAGGGAATACATGGATATACCTTGTGAACGTTCCTTGTCTGGGAGCGCATCAATAATGCCGAGCTGCAGGGCCATCGAGAAAAAAGCGGTGCATCCTCCCTGCAGTACTCGCGCGACGAAATAGCCACCAAGTCCGGTAAATGCATACGTTACAAGGGCGGCTCCATTGACGATCAAGATGAGACGCAGCAGCTTAACTGGTCCGTAGCGCTGAATCAGCCCGCCGGCCCAAGGGCGGAAAATCATAGTGGTAAACAGATAGGCCCCCATAATAATGCCTATCGCAGTATTGGATGCGCCAAGAGCTTCGCCTCTCAAAGGAATAATGACATTAATAATTGAATTGCCGCTAAAATAAAATAGCGTGAGCAAATACAGCCGTATAAACGGCCAGGATAAGGCTCCCTTCATTCCTTCCGCTCCTCCCCCAATAGCAGCGTTATAGCATGACTTTCCTCAGCAGCTCCCTAGTGTAAGGTGATTGGACGCTATTCAAGTACTTCGCCTCGATAAGCTCTTCTATTCGACCGCTTCTAACTATCATGATCCTGTCACATAGATAGGCAGCCGCCTGGATATCGTGAGTGATAAAAATATAGCCCATGTCATAAATCGATCTTAAGCTTTTCAGCAATTCAAGTACTTGCATTTGATTCGACCCGTCTAGCGAGCTGATTGCTTCATCCAGTACAATGCATGCAGGTTGGGTGGAAATCGCTCTCGCGATACATACCTGCTGAGCTTGCCCGCCTGATAGCTCATGGGGATATTTCGTAAGATAGGATGCATCCAAGCCGACTTGCCTCAGCAGGAGTTCGATTGTACTATCGCGCATCTTCGGCTCCGTCTTCGCCAGCCTCAAGGGCTCAAGCATCGCTTGTTTCACCGTATAGAACGGATTGATGGAGGAGGTATAGTCTTGGAAAACTGCGCTGATTCCTCCCCTTCTTGTACTGCGGTCTGATATTGGTTTGCCATTGAATGTAACGGTGCCCCGATCCGGCTTTTCGATACCCAGCAATAGACGTCCCAACGTCGATTTGCCGCTTCCGCTTTCGCCTATAATGCCAAGGCATTCCCCCTGCTTCCATTCAAAGCTGATGTTATGCAGCACTTGCTGCCGTGCTTTGCCAAACCAGAAGCCTTTTTTGTAGGTTTTGCAAACGCCCTCAACCTTTAGCAACGTGGTTGCCTCCCATCAACTTCATGAAATTGTGATTCAACGCCATTTTGGTTGACACGAGATAACGTGTATACGGATGCCGGGCTTGAGTGAGTATGTCCCCCGTCGCCCCTCGCTCTACTATTTCTCCATCTTTCATGACCAATACCTCATCAGCAATGCGTTGGACAACGCCAAGATCATGAGTTACAAAAATCATTGAGCTGCCAATGCGTCTTCGCAATTGCAGGAACTGTTCTACAACTTCATATTGCGTAACGGCATCCAGCGCTGTCGTCGGCTCATCAGCAATGATAATGTCAGGCTCAAGAACGATGGCGAGAGCGATCATGATCCGCTGCAGCATGCCGCCGGACAATTCGTGCGGATAACGGCTCATCACTGCCGCAGGGTCGTTGAGACCAACGCTTTCCAGCGCTTGCATTAATTTTTCTGCAGCCTCTTCCTTTTTCCAATCATAGTGCACAGTGAGCGTCTCCCTCAGATGGGCACCTACAGGCCGGGACGGATCGAATGCACGCATGCCGTTTTGCATTATCATACAGAGCTGCTTTCCTCTCACCTTGCGTATGTCTTTCTCGGAAAGCTCCGACAGATTAACTCCTTTCAGAATAATACTGCCGGATTGGTGCAGCCTCGTTGCATTAAGACGCATCACTGCCCGGCACGTCAGCGATTTTCCGCTGCCGCTTTCTCCCACAATAGCAAGACATTCTCCTTGTCTAAGGCAGAAGGAGCTGCCTGGAACAAGGACGCTGCCCGTCAGGCTGTCCCATATTTTCAAATGGTCGACTTCAAGCACATTCATGACCTGTATTGGAAGCCTCCTTCCCTCGCTGCTTTGGCAGGATTACGCCTTCTTGCGCCTTCGTCCTCGTGCTAGCGGTTATCAATTTCGGATCCAATGCGGTTTGAAGCGAGTCAGATAGAAAATTGACTGCGGATACTACTATAATGATCGCAAAGCCGGGAGCCAGCATCAGCTCCGGCCGGGAGAACATGACCGGTCTCGCTTCATTCAGCATCATGCCCCACTCGGCGTGCGGCGCCTGAATGCCCAGACCGAGAAAAGACAAGCCGGATATTTGCAAAATCATGGACCCAAAGGTGCTGCTGAAAATGACCGCAATTTCAGGCAGCGCCACCGGTAAAATATGCTTTGTCATAATGCCGAAATGACCGGAGCCAAGCGTTTTGGCGAATCTCACATAATCAGCGTCTGAATACTGCAGGACGGCAGTACGAATGACGCGGGCAAACCATGCCCATTTCATCAGAACAAACGCGATCAATATATTTCCGAGTCCCGTCCCCAGCATACCGATGATCGCCAGCGTCATCACGTATCCCGGGAAAGAAAGCATGCAGTCGCAAATCCGCATTAGCAGCGCATCCCATTTACCCTTAAAGTATCCGGCCATAAAGCCAAGTATGGCTCCCATACATCCAGACGCGGCAAGCGCTGCAAGTACCCACAATACGCTGGGACGAATGCCGTAAATAAGCCGGGATAACACACAACGGCCGAGATGGTCGTTGCCTAACCAATAGGGCCAGGATGATCCTGCAAAACGAAGTTCCATATGTACCTCATTCGGATCATGCGGCGCAATGAGCGGCGCGCATATGCCGATTAACAATATGACTGCAACGACGGCCAGCGATGCGGCGCCTAGTTTATCCTTCATCAGTTGCAATAACAGCCTCATCTAAAGCTCCTTCCTTAACTTAGGATTAAGTATCGCGTTGATGATGTCGGACATGGTATTAAACAATACGAAAGCGACAGCCAGCACTAAGACATACGCCTGTATAATTGGAAAATCCCTGCTGAGTATCGATTTGACAGTCAATGTACCCAGACCAGGCCATGCAAAGATGTTCTCCACTACAACCGTGCTGCCCAATAAGATGGGAATCGCGAGGCCGAACACGGAGACTGCGACCTGCATGGAATTACGCAATATGTGCAGCGTAATGCTTCTCTCCGGTAAGCCGCAGGCTCTGGCATACAACACGTAATCTTCATGAAGATTACTCAGCATGGAATTGCGGATCACCCGAAAATATATACCCGCGTAGCCGACAACAATAATAGTAACCGGCAGCACGTAGCTGCTGTATGAATCCATTCCGCTCGTTGGAAACCAGTCCAGCTTAACGGAGAAATACCAAACCATTAACGCTGCAAGCCAGTATGGCGGCATTGAGGCTAGAATAAAGGAGACGCCCCGAACCGAAAGATCAAGTACATTTCCTTCTCTCCAAGCGCAGACGATACCCAGTCCAATCGATACAATTATAATGAATGCCGACGAAACCAGTGTTAGCTTGAACGTATTAAGCAATGCAGGACCGAGCAGCGACCAAACCGGCTTTCCCGTCACATAAGACCTTCCGAAATCGAGCTGCAGGCAGGATGTTAACCAATCCATATACCGGATGAGCAGCGGCTTATCCATCCCCAGCGAGATTCGCGTCTCTGCGATCAGTTCTTCGGTTACAACAGGCACATCCTGAGCACGCAGGATTACCTCGACCGGGTCCGTCGGTGATAAATGGTTCAACACAAAGGTTATAAATGAAATAACAACAAGCAGCGGCAGCGCAATAAGTATGCGTTTGACGATGTAACTCCCCATAACCGCTTCCCTCACACCTCTCCACCGATAAAATTGTTTTTTGCACCCGCCTTACTCGAAATGCATTCGTTCAAATGGAAGCTCGAATTGGGTCTGCTTGAACGAAATGCCCTTTAGAGATGCCGGCGCCACAACGGTAACCATCCCGTTCGTCAGCGGAATAAAGACAGCTTCATCGTGGACAATCGTCAAAATGTCAGCATACAGTGCTTGCCGCGTTTTTTCATCCGCAGATACCATCACTTCATCAATTTTGCGATAAAGCTCTTTTGCTTGGGGGATTCCACTTGTCGTATAACGATAGGAAGATTCGGCGGCAAAGGCGGTAATGGTGCTTTGCGGATCATAGGCAAGACCCCAAGTTTGGTTGAATAACAGATCGTAGTCACCCTTCGATCTCCGATTTGCAATGGAGCTCGATTGTTCGCCGGCCAATTCCAGCTTCATTCCGATCTTAAGAACCTCATTTTGAATCAACTCCGCCTGCGCCTTCTGTGAAGATGAGTTAACATCGTAATACAGCTTCATCGTTAAGGGGCGGCCGCCCTTCATCCGGATCTCGCCGTCTTTCTCCGCTATCCAGCCTGACTGCTCCAGTAGACGCTTGGCGACTTGCGGATCATATTCCCGCTTCTTTAATCCTATATTGGCGTAGTTCACATTGGAGGAAAAAAGTGTTTCCGCCGCCGTTTCCGTCCCGTTGAAGATCCTTTGACTAACCGACTTGCGGTCAATGGAATGCCAGATCGCTTCACGCACTGCCTTCTCGCTGATGGGACTGTCCGACTTGCTGCTGTTGGCTGCGATCATCTTCGTATTCATCGGCTCGCTGCGAACAACCTGATATGTACCTGATTGTGTCAGCCGATTTATCATTTCTACATCAATGCTGTCGGCGCCGCGATCGTCGGTGAAGATAAAATTAACCTCGCCTTTTTGCAGCGCCAGCAGGGTCGTCTCACCGGCCGGCAATACTTTGGCTGTAATCCGTTTTACCTCGGGTGCACCGCCCCAGTAAGTTTCGTTTGCTTCAAACCGGGCATATTGATCGGTCACATGTTCGACCATTTTATAGGGCCCGGTCCCGCTGTATCCCCTGACCCCGTTCTTCGTTTCCCCATTGAGAAAATCATTTGGCGACACGAATACATAAGGGCGGGTCATCGACAGCTCCAATAAGGTTGGGTAGTACGGCTCTGTCAGCGTTAGTCGAACCGTATACTCATCAATTACGCTAACATCCTTTATCATTGAGGATAGTTTGATCCATGCGTGCTTGCTCGCATTGCGCTGTACGGCATCGATATTTTGTTTAACCGCTTCAGCGTTAAATGGTGCTCCGTCGTGGAAGGAAACGTTTTTCCGCAAATGAAAGGTGTATACCTTCCCTTCGTCGGAGATATCCCAGGATTCCGCGAGCAGCGGCTTAATGCCGTCCTTGGTGTTTTCAACTAACGATTCGTACACCATTCCTTGTGCCGCCATTGAACCGGGATACAAATGAGGATTCATATCGTTAATGTCTTTCGCCGTCGCATATATGAGCTCCCGGGCTCCATTCGTTTTACTCGCAGCATCGTTCTTGCTGCCACTGCATCCGGTTATCAGCAATACGATGGTTAATACCACTGCTAACAGTCCAGTTGTAATTGTTCTGTTCATGTTTTTTTGACACCTTCCCTTAAATAGTAATTATTACTATATATAACTACTGATTAATAGTAATTATTACTATAATTGATGTCAATCTTTTTTTGTTTTCTGTCGTTCCACTTTCCGATTAGTGCGGCTACAAAAAAACGGCGGCACCAAAAGGAGCATATATGTGAAATGCGTCTTCTTTCTTACGGTTTGCAGCTTGGTAAACGTAAACGCTTTTGCTTATAAAAAAACGACAGCCCTGAAATAAATCTCCTAGGCTGCCGCTGTTGCCATTCTATCCATTATCTTGAAAGTTAATCCTAATGGTGCTGTATTGATACGTAAGATTGGTGATATTAATGCTTCGTTGTCAAAATAAGGCCCCATTCCATGTACTAGCACGATAGCTTATCGGTTCCTGTAACGGAACGGCCGGAAGCGATGAAGCTTTGGTCGTACGAGTACACGATATTCTCCTCCAGCCGTTCTCCCGAAAGGTGCATACGAACAAGTAGCCTTCCAAGCTCCGGAGTAATGTCCTTATACCAAACTCCGTCTGGATAGACAATTACGACACAGGCATCCTCGCATCGGCCATTACAGCGGGTGCGTGTTGTATGTATCTGTTTATCCGCTCCGAGCACTTTAATTTCATCCCGGATGGCTTGTGTTACTTCATCGGCCTGCCGCCTCATACAGCTGCCTCCATTACAAATGAGCAGATGGCATCGGGTTTCTTGCAAATTCCATGTCGTCATGGACTGGCTCCTTTCCAGTGACCATTTACAGCCATGGCGGATGACATCGCACGCTATAAATGTAATTATTACTATTATAGTCACAAACCGTGATGTCTTCAATCTTATTTTTCTAGCAGCCCTTTATCATCCGCTAAACGTTTTAATTTGAATAAACATCTTGATTTCACTTCCGCTATCTTCACCCTTAAATCGGTCGTCGTATACCTCGTAACAAACAATATCAAATTGTTCATAATGATTTGTACCGAGCCAATTCATGAGTTTTTCAAACGTTTCGTTTATTTTACTTAAAGGTCCTTGGTGAGTTGCTGCTGCATATTGACCTGCAGGAATTATATACGAAGACATTCCTGCAGGCACCCTGCTTGCTGTTGCAGCTTCAACTCCGGCAAGATAGCCATGTTCATTACGCTTGATTAACCCAATGGTTTCAGATGGATTCATCCTTTCATCTATCTCATCTAACCTGTTGAATAAGGCGTGCCAGACCTCTTTAGGGTCGGCAGGCTGACCGATGGTACCTATGCCGATAATCTTACGTTCCGGAAATTCAACCAATCTCGGTGCAAGGCTCAATGCAAATCATCTCCTCTAATCATCTATCAAAATGGAATCAGACCATAAACGGCTAGCTCCCTGCCACAAGCATCATGCTTCATTGGGAAACTGATTCCTATCGAGCCAGGTTAATTCTTTGATCTTAACAGCTGCTCTATTTGTGCTTTCATTTCATCGTTGTGAATATAATAATGACCGCCAATGCTATTGGGCGTAAATCCAAGCTTCAGTTCTTTATTTTCAAATAATGACACCGCATATAGGAAGCCGCTGCGATCTTCTTGATTTGGGTCAGGAATCAATTCTATATGACGAACGCTATCTATCCATGCCTGTACTTGTTCCCTGTCCGTAAAGGATTTGCGTTTACCGCTTGATCCGTCAGTAATCTCAATGGTATCTACTTTGGAAATGTCACCGTTATAAAATTCAGATAGCTTTTTGACCGATAGATGTTCCTTTTTTCCGCATCCTGCAGCGATAACAGAAAATGAAAGAAGGATCACTACGGTCATTAAACGTATTCTCTTCATAGTACGCCACCCCTTTACATATAAGGACGTTCAAAAGGTAAAATTCGTTTCGAATCTTTCGGCTGCGGGATAAAATAAAAAACCAGTAGAAGATGAGTACATTCCTCTCCTGGTTTTCTATATCAAAGCTTTGTATGAGGGACTACCGCTGCTTGAATCTGAACATCGAGAATGCAAGGCTTACGCTGCTCCAATGCGGAACGCAGCTCCTGCTCTAACTGCTGAGGAGACTGCACTCGCCGTCCCATACCGCCGCATGCCTCGGCAATCTTCGCAAAATCAGGGTTAACCAGCACGCTGCCCAGCGTCTGGAGTCCCGCTGTCTCCATCCTGTTCTTTTCCATCGCATAGGAACCATTATTCATGATCAAAACAACGATTGGCAGCCCCAGCTGAACCGCGGTTTGGAACTCCATTAACGTTTGTACGACTCCGCCATCCCCCACAACCGCAATAACCTGCCGGTCCGGATACTCTAACTGAGCTGCAATGGCCGCGGGAAGTCCGAAGCCTAATGTACGCCATCGACCGGAAATGAGGAACTCTTGCTGCTTCGCTTGAAACACCCGGTTCAACCAGAGCGTATGATCGCCGGTATCTACAGCAATGATCGCATTTGGAGCTGCCAGGTTGGAAAGGGTATGAATCACACGCTGCGGAGCCATCGGAGCAGTCTCTTGCTGCGTCTCTCGAACGATTGTTGCTTTCCAGCTTTCCGTTACTTCCTTTATCCGCAGCTTCCATTCGTCACGCGCAGCGCCGGTTGGTACAGCCATCTGCAGCAGTTTGGGCACGATTTGTTTTAGATCTCCTACAAGCCCCATCGCTATTTCATGACCGATTCCCATCTGGACAGGTGACTTGTCAATCTGCAGAATACGCGGCTGCTTGGGAGTATAGCCCTCCGGCCACCAGGTTCCGCCTAATATGACGATCAAATCGCTTTCATCCAGAAGTATAGTCGATGCTTCACTGCCTGCCTGTCCCAGCCCTCCGGAGTAGAGCTCATGATTATTTGGAAAAAAGGAGCGCGCTGTGTAGGTGGTGACAACGGCCGCTTGAACTGCCTCGGCAAGCTGTTGGATTTGAGCCGCGGAGTCCTGTGCACCACGGCCAAGCAGGAAAAGAGGACGCTGAGCCCCTTGTAGCATGTCAGCAGCTTCCTTGATCTTCCCTTCAGGTGTCAGAAGCTCTTGATGCAGGTGTTCGGGATAGCCCTTTACCTTCCCTTGAACCTTCAAGGTATACAGATCCTTAGGAATAGATAGATGGGTTACTGCTCCAAACATCTTCGCTCTTATCAAACATTCCTGCAAGATTTCCGGCAGTGCATCGGGATGGGCAAGCAGCTCGGATTTCTCAGCAATGGGACTTATGAGCTGCTGTTGATTGATGTATTGCTTGGTATGCGTACCTATGTGCGGTTCATCGACCTGTCCTGTCAGCACCAGTACACCTGCATGATCCATTGCGGCATCTGCAAGACCATTGATCAGGTTGGCTATGCCTGGGCCGCTGGTGGCCAGACACACAGCCACTCTTCCCGTCAGCTTGGCTTCTGCGGATGCCATCAGGGCCGCACTTCCCTCGTGCTTGCAAGCAATGTATTGGATCTTGCTCTGCTTGGCCAGAGCATCCAATAAATACAAATTTGCATCACCGATAACTCCGAAGATTCGTTTTACGCCCCACACGGCAAGCTGCTCTAGTATATATTGAGCAACTGTCAGCTCGTTGGCAGTCAGGGTCTTATTTTGATTTGCAGGATTCAAGACGGATAGAGACATGGAATCACCCCTTCACGATTATAATTGTAATCGCTTTGTAGGTTTTCCCAACCTGCACACCCCCATTCAATGCTTAGATGGACAAGACAACGGAGTATTTACAGAATTCGTTCAAAAAGCTATAATTTGATCAATTGATCAATATTTTGTACGATTAATCAATATTTTTTTGAAGGAGGATTAGTTTTGTCCAGAATTCGGCGATTTGCTCCTGTACTTGGTTTACTTTTGTTAGCTCCATGGGTAGGAGAATTTTTACTTGGGACCAGTCCAATTCAAAACTTGGCAGCCGCTTTGGTGCTGCTTTTGCCGATGTATGGCGGAGGCGCATTACTAATTCGGGAAACGGCACGCCGATTAGGCCGCGGCTGGCCGACAATGCTCTTTTTTGGCGCAGCATATGGTATTATTCAAGCTTGTCTAATTGATCAATCCCTTTTTAACGCCACATATTTCGATACTCAATTGAACAGAATTGCCGCCCCTATTCCCTTAGTTGGGATCAGCGCCTATGATTTACTTTCTTATGTCGGAGGGCATGTAATTTGGAGCATAAGCGTGCCTATCGCAATTATAGAGATGTTGACTCCTTCAAGAAGAGTAACACCTTGGTTAGGAAATAAAGGTCTGTTCAGCATCGGTATTTTGTATTTGTTTGGTTGTGCAATTGTATTTTCCTTTACCTACATGGAGCAGAGGTTTATCGCTTCAGTGTTACAGCTGGCAGGTGCTGCCATGGGTGCATTCCTAATTATCTTGATCGGTGTTTTTCTCAAGAAAAACAAAAGAACAGCTTATGAGTCGAAAGCTTTAATAAAGCCACTTCACCTGGGAATTGGGTCATTTGCGGCTTCCAGCCTTTTTTTCTCCAAACCGGAAAATTGGGGCGGTGTAATATGGGGTGTTTGCATTCTCTTACTTTCGTGGATACTCATAAGCCGTTGGTCAAGTCATCGGGATTGGAGCATTCAACACCACTTCGCAATAATTACGGGTGCTTTGCTAACCTATGCATGGGGCGGCTTTGCCATGACTTTACTTTTATGGCCGGATAACACTTGGGCTTGGATCGGTAATGTGATCTTTGCTCTGATGGCCATTGCACTACTGACTGTAACGATAAAAAGAATACACAATCCAAGCCACTAAATTCAAAAATGCTTCTTAAAAAGGGGGTAAGAAACTCTTGTTCAAATCTCAACAGAGCAACAAGCAAATTACGGTTATTGGATTAACGCCGTTTGAACGCATTTTTCTGCTGATTGCTCCACCTGCTGCAGGCCTTATTGTGGGATATTTCTTACCATCAATCGCTGATTGGGCTGCGGGATTGCCTTGGTTTCCCTTTCAGGGTCCTTTGAAGCTGGTCGCTTCAATTCAAGAGATCTGGCTTACCGCAGTAACGACTATTTTAGGTTTTATTGCAGGTATGTGGCTTTCTGCTGAGGCGATTAAAGACAGCCTTATCATCACTGTTTCTGATGAAGAACTAATTCTGAACATTGCGGATTCGACTCACCGCTATTCCAGATCTGATATCGCTTCGATGCTTATTGACGGCAAGGAACTTGTCCTTCTTGGAAATGCCGGTCAAGAACTAGCACGAGAACGTTATGAATCGACGCCTGCCAAAATAGCAGATGCATTCGTCAAGCACCGTTATTCATGGTCGTTTGATGGGGACCCATATGAGGCAGAATATCGTCTTTGGGTGGATCATACGCCAGATTTATCGCCAGCCTTGAACGCTCTACTAAGGGCTCGTAATCAAGCAATGCTAAAGAAAGACATGGAATCTGCTAAAGAAATGCAATGCGAAGCTAGTAAACTTGGTATAATGGTAAAAGATAGAGGGAAATTTCAATACTGGAGAAACCCAGGCAAGACCCACGAGGTGAGGTACGATGACCAATAAAAAAAAGGATGAAAAAAAATCTTTCATTTCCGAGGCCAGGCGCGAGCAAATCTTTGATGCGGTCATTATGACACTGGATGAGATCGGTTATATCCACGCCAGCATGGCCCAGATAGCAAAAAAAGCTGGGATTAGCACTGCATTAATTTCATACCATTTTCGAGACAAAAACGATTTGATGGACTACACTCTGATGAAGCTTCTCTCCGATATGTCTTCCTATGTTCTGGAACGTACGCAAGCATTATCGACTCCTAGCGATAAGCTCCGCGCCTTTATCGAAGCAAGTATTGCTTATCATATAGAAAAGCCAAAATACAATATTGCTCTGATTGAGATTATATTCCATGCCCGGACCCTCGATAACATACCCTATTATAAGCTGGACGACGATGAAGAGAATCCTATGGATAGAGAACTGCAACAGATACTACTTGCTGGTCAGGGGACAAAGGATTTTGGCGAGTTCAATGTTGTGGTGGCGGCAAGCGCAATTCGTGGCTCCATTGACGAATATATATTTAATAAGAAGCTGATCGGCACTATCGATCCGCAATCCTACAGTACCGAGCTCGTGAATCTGTTCAACCGTGCGGTCATGAGATGAAGAGAGATAGTCTTAAACCAACATCACATCCATACTCCACATGAGACCGATAGCATTTAGCGGATAGGTCTGTGCCCTTTTGGATTTTGGCTTCCTGTAGGAAACCCCCGAACAGGCCGCGGCTGCCATATACAATAAAAGTGACTTCGCCGTTTGGCAAAACGGCAGCATCTTAGACTATGGCGGCCGCATCGAGGCTCAGACGTAGCTTGCAGTTACTATAAATGGTCAACGATATATTGAAGGATACATGTGAATTTCGAATACTTTGAATCTAGCTCGAAAGGTGGAGCGTAGAATTGAAAGCTTTTTTTATAAAATTGTACTCTGAATATTTACTAATCCCCCGAGCGGTCCGTTTATTGTTTTTATGGGGGTGGATTATTTTATTTATATTTGCTGGTTATACATTCCATTGGTTTATTTTTTAAGTTTCAATCATTATCTGAGGTCCTACTCGTTCATTGGTATCGGGCAAGCAGTTCTGTAAGCTTCGCCCTTATAGCATCCTTTAATTCTGCGGGCTCCTTCAGAACAGCCTCATTCCCAAGCGCAATGAAGAATTCTGTATAAAAGCCAATATCGCCGCGGGATACCTGCGAATCGAGCACCCCGCTTCCATCCTCCAGCACACGAAGCATGGGAGCGGCCCAAAGCTCACCTTCGCATCGCTGGACACCTGCACGGCTTAACTCCGCATACAAGCGGATCGGCTCTCTAGGCTGGGCATACTCCCGCCGGCTTAGCCGGACTTCACCTAGATCGAGCGGCTCCGTGGTTTCGTCGTGGACTGCTTCGCTTATCCGATCACATCGAAATACACGGAAGCCTTGTCGAAGAAAGCAGTATGCCGTACAGTACCAAAAGCCGTTGTTTGCATAAATACAAACCGGTTGGATCCGGCGGCTGCTCTCGCCCTCTTCCTTCGACTTGTACACAACAAGCAGCACCTTCCGATGAATCGCAGCGTCCAGAAGACTTGCCAAGCAAGGAGCCTCACCTCGCCTTGTCGGCGTAATGAAGTCTACACGGTCCTTCATGCTGTCGATACGGTCTCTGACATCCCCTGGCATATAGTGGTAGAACTTACTTAGTGCCGATGCCGATTCCGCTTCGAATGGAAGTGAGGAATAATGGCGCAGGGCGTGTACGGCAAAAAACATGGCTACCGCCTCCCCTTCTGTAAAGGCGATCGGCGGCAGTACCCTCTCCCTTACCACTTGATAACCTCCGTGCGGCCCTACTTCCGAATAGAGCGGAACCCCAAGCTCGCTCAACTCCTGCAAATCCCTCAAAATCGTACGCTTCGATACGCCGAATTCGTCGGCCAGCTCCTGAACCTTGAATCTCCGCTTTCGGTTCACGGTTAGCATCAATTCCATCAATCTTTTGGATTTGGGCATCCTAACCATCCTTTTTTTCAAATCAAAAAAGTTTATGACATGTATTGTCACTATTATGCCTTAAGATGAACTCAGCATACAACATAAAATCTTTAGGAGTGATAGATGATGCGCAAGTTTACAATGTTATTCTTTTTAATTATGTTCATGATCGGAACCGACACGTTCCTGATCTCTCCCTTGCTTCCGACGCTGCAGAAGGAATTCTCCGTCTCGACGGGCGTCGCCGGCTGGATGATTGGCTCTTATACTCTCGGCTCGGCCATATTTGCCTTGATCGCCGGACCCTTGTCCGACGGCTGGAACCGTCGAACCGTCTTGTTAAGCGGCCTGCTTGGATTCTCCCTCACAACGATTCTGTGCGGCTTTGCTGACAGCTTCTGGATGATGTGCCTGTTTCGCTTCCTGGCAGGCGTCAGTGCAGCCTTCACAGCCCCGCAAGTGTGGGCTTCCATCCCTGTGGTGATGCCGGCATCCAGCATATCGAAAACGATGGGAGTGGCTTTCTCGGGACTGGCTGCTTCTCAGGCTCTAGGAGTACCGATCGGAAGCTGGCTGGCGATGACCCACTGGTCGGTGCCGTTTTGGACGATTGGGATCGCTTCACTGCTGCTGGCTGCTGCCGCTTTCTTCTTGCTGCCTGCTATGAAACCAAGTGCGCGCCATGGCAGTACCTCCATTCTCGCCCGATATGTCCCTCTAATTACAAGCAGTAAGGCGAGAAGCGGCTTCATGGCCTACCTGCTCCTTCATTTGGGTAGCGGGACTGCATTGGCCTTCGTTGGAAAATGGATGGCCGATCGGTTCTCACTGCCAGTAGGACAGATCGGAACCGTTATGATGTTTCTTGGCCTCGGCACGTTGGCGGGCAGCTTGGTTAGTTCTACGGCAACTCGAAAGCTGGGCCATGTAAGGACTGTTATCACGGGCATGCTCTTGCTCGTGATCCTGTACACGGCGGCACCCCATTTAACAAACGTGCCGGTAGTAGCAAGCGTATATTTAGTCATCTTTGCGACGCTCGGAGTTATTTTCCCAATTGTGATGGAGGCTCTCACCTCACTTAACGCCTCGATTCGGGGTACGATCTCGAGCCTCGCTAACTCGACCATGAATGGAGCGAACACGCTCGGGTCTTGGGTGGCCGGCATCCTCTACGTCCAGTACGGCGGGTATTCGTCTATTGGTATTTTCGCAGCCGTGTGCCTTGTTCTCTCCCTTGGAACGTTCCTGATTGGCGGCTTATTATGGAGGAATGCGGAGAGGGCTGTACAGTAACCGTAATTGTTTAAAAATCGGGGGCGGGATAAAGTTGTTGTCGGTAGTCTTACATGGCAGCAACTTTATCCCTCCTGTCGCTATAAGTTTAAATATCGTAAAGTTCAAGTCCACGAAATGCCCTTGCGACCATCTTCAACTTGAAGTCTAACACCAAATTTAACCCATGACCCCACTTTGTAGGAGAGTTAAAGAGGCACCTTTCTCTATCCCTGAGTTGGTTTCGCCTCTATAGGTGAGCCTGTAGTCTGTTTGGATATCGTATCGAAATACTCTACTACAACCTCACGAAATTCCTGAGCGGCACGTGAAATATACCGCCCCTTGTGCCATAATAAAGCAATTTCCCTTACCAATCCGCAATCCTCCACTTGGAGATAGTGGATGTCCTCCCGCGAATTCCTTACTGTGCTTGGCATGAAGGCAATACCAATTCCGGCTTCCACAAGAGTGCTCAGCCTCGCAGGCTCATTGCCTTCATATACATATTTGGGTTCGAATCCAACCGATTGGCATACAGAGTCCACTAAATCGCGAGTACCGTGGCCCTCCTTTACACCGACAAACCATTCATCCTTTAATTCTTTCAAAGAAACGCTGCTTCGTTCTGCCAGCCGATGCCCCTTTGGAACAGCAATGAGTATGGGATCGTTGTACACCATTTGACATTCAATATCATCTTCTTGTATTGGAGGTGAGGATAGACATAAATCAACCTCTCCTCGATGAAGAAGGGTAACCATTTCCTGTGTGGTCAGCATTTGAACATGAAATTGGATATGAGGCCGCCTTTTCCGAAACTCTCGCAGGATCTGGGGCAGCGTGCCCGCAGTGGTTACCGCCAATTTGAGCGTGCCGTGCTCCGGGCTGGACAAATCGACAATTTCCTGTCTCCCCTGCTCCAATTCAAACAAAGCCCTTTCCGCACGGCGAAGGAAGCGGCTTCCGAATTCATTGAGACGCAGATTCCTTCCTGTTCGATCAAATAGCGGAGCTCCAAGATCCTCTTCCAGGCGTTGAATCGTTTTACTCAGTGATGATTGCGTAACGTGCAGACTTCGTGCAGCCTCGGTCACATGCTCCAATCGGGCTACAGTAATAAAATATTGCAATTGAAGAAGTTCCATTTCCTTGCCCCCTAATTCATTCCCTCAAGTCAATGGAATCATAACATAAAATGCGTTGGAGTAAATAACTGATTTCATGTACGATAGCATTAAAACATTTTAGGGGGAGCTTAATAATGAATGCCCGCAGTTGGTGGTTAATGATTTCTGTAGGACTTGGGATCCTGATGAACCCCTTAAATTCTTCCATGGTTTCGGTTGCTATTCCAAGGCTGCAAAATGTGTTTCAGCTCGACTTTACTACGGTTTCCTGGATCATATTTTCTTTCTACATTGCGAGTGCCATTGCCCAACCCGTCATGGGAAAAGCTAGTGACTTATTCGGGCGCAAGAAGATATTTCTTACCGGGCTATTGATTGCCTTCGCCGCCTCCTTAGCAGCTCCCATATCTCCGAATTTTGGGTGGATCATCGTATTCCGTATTGTGCAATCCGTCGGAACCAGCATGATGGTAGCCGTGGGAATGGCTATTGTACGAATTCATATTACGGAGAAGCAAGCGACTGCGCTGTCCGTATTGTCCATATTCCTCTCCGGAGCAGCAGCCATTGGACCGTTTATTGGAGGGGTCTTGATTCACTGGTGGGATTGGCATGCAATCTTTTTCGTCAATATTCCGTTTGCGGCGGCGAGCTTTTTTTTGGCATGGAGGACGATTCCCGAGGACAGAGCTTCGGCACAGGTTGAAAGCAGCATGTCCTTTCGGAAATGGATGAGTATGATGGATGTATCAGGTATCGTCCTTTTCGCAGCGGGTCTGGTTGCCCTGCTCGTTGGATTATTATCAGCAAATTCCACAGGACATGTCTCATCGCTCAATATCGTTGTCGGATTGATCGGCCTTGTGCTGCTTTTAGCTTTTGTGCGACATGAGTTAAAGACGTCATCCCCTTTCATTCCTTTGCGCACTTTCGCCAAATATCCAGCGATAACTTGGGTCAACGTCGAATTCATGCTCGTTAACGTTCTGTTTTACTCGATCTTCTTCGGGCTTCCCTCCTACTTGCAGCTGGTTCGTCATGTCAGCGAATTCCATACCGGGATTCTGATGCTAAGTTTAGGCTTATGCTCGCTCGTTGTTTCCCCGTTCGCAGGACGATGGATTGATAGATCAGGTCCTCGACCGGCCTTACTAGTGTCCGCTATATTAATGACTTTGGGGTCCATATGGATTGTGACCTTGAATCAAGCTTCGCCGGTTATTAGCGTATGTCTGGCATTAGCTGCTTTCGGAATCAGTAACGGGTTGAACAATGTCGGCATGCAAGCAGCCTTGTTTCAAAGCTCGCCAAAACCAATCATCGGTGTGGCCTCAGGATTGTTTAATACTTCGAGATATTTCGGAACCATTCTCTCCTCATTGTTGATAGGTATCGTGATGGGAGGGAAGTTCAGCTTCGAGGGATTTCGATTGCTGGGGATCATCCTTACGATAGTTGCGTTGTCGTTGGTATTCATGAGCCTGCGCCGCCAGGGATCTGAGCAAGCAGCGGATTAGTGAAATAACCCTGCATCGATAAATCGAATTTTTCGCATTCAGCGACCGCGGATTTCAATTATACTATGCTAAAAACAAAAACCGCCTTATTTCTGGCGGTTTTGATCAGATCTCCAATGGATTAAAGCAACATCGTGGATCATTCCATTCTTTCGCTTTATCGGAAAACGTTCATATGAATGTGAAATATTCAACTCATGCAAAATATCAGATAATGCATCCGCGCGTTCCTTTTCCGTCTCCTTGACTTGAAGCGGACCTGCAAAGGGCCTGCCGATAGACTGGATAAGAAAGACGTGCCGGCATGCAGTTTCGTGCATTTTTAACAGACTTGCCTTCATGTCCCGAATCCGGTAAAAGGCATTCGCACCAAATACGATGTCTGCCTTATGCTCGGGGGCCTCCTCCCATTTGCTGATAATCGCTTTTGGAAAGGAACCGATTCTCGTCGGCCAGCTGCTGCATAGTTCCTTGTACATTGCCTTCGACGGTTCAATCAGGGTGATCTCACCGACATTAGGAGCAAGCAATTGCGTGAACCCGCCTGTTCCCGGCCCGATCTCAAGGAGATGGTCATCCGGCGCAAGGTACTCATAAATAGTATTCATGATCGGCTCCGTATAGGGAGCTAACGGATTCCGCTCATCATAGGCGGGTGCGTTTTCGACCCAATAGCTCTCTTCCTCCGCGTCAATTCCCACCCGGCAGTCTTTGGCTGCCGCCTGCTCCCAGGCTTGAATCCAATATTCAGATGGCATTGCTGAAATAGTCGTATTTGTATGACTCATTCGCTGATCTCCTTTACGTCATGGAATAGGAAGAGAAGGCTCTAAACGCCTCTGTTAACTGTTGAGTGTAAGGATGCTCGGGCTGCTCCCATATAGCGGCGCTGTCTCCGAGCTCTACTAAGCATCCCTGATGCATCACCGCAATTCGACTGCAAGTATGGCGAACGAGGTCCAAATCATGGGAGATAAACAAGTAAGACATTTGATACTGCTTTTGAATATGCTGCAGCAGTTCTACGACCTGCGCCTGAACAGAGACATCCAGCATCGAAGTGGGCTCATCCAGGATTAAGAGCTTGGGCTCCAGGGTCAAAGCTCTGGCAATAACGACCCGCTGGATCTGTCCTCCGCTGATCTGATGGGGATACCTGTACAGAAGATCACGATGAAGTCCAACTAACTCCATCAGCTCAAGGACCTTAGCCACGCCTTCTTCTTTATCCATCAAGCGATGCAATGTAATCGGCTCCAGCATGCTTTGAATAATCATTTGACGCGGATTTAATGCGGAGTCCGGATGCTGGAATAAGATCTGCATTTGCCTGCGAAGCGGCTGCATTTGCTTCATCGTGTAATACGTAATATCGACGCCATTAAAAATAATGCTTCCCCCTGGATCGCAAGGAAGAAGCTTTAGTATGAGTCGGGATAATGTTGATTTGCCGCAGCCGCTCTCTCCTATTAAGCCCAAGGTCTCACCGGACTCTATATTCAATGAGATGTTTTGAACCGCCCGATAACGGCGTTTATGTAGCCAGCCGGTTTGAAAGGTTTTGTTCAGGTTGGCGACCCGGATCATAGAGAAAACACCTCGCTTTACTTGCTTCTGCTTGTTCAGTGCCCGTACAGCTGCCCGGGGTTGTTACTATGGACAACGAATACAATTCAGGCATTTCCATGCTGCACTCTTGTTGCCTATGCTTGCATCGGCTATAGAACGAACAGCCAGTGCTCGTCTCAGAGACTCCCATGCTTGTACCTGGAATAGGCACCATCCCCCGGCCGGGAATCGATCCGAGGAGCCCTTGGGTATAGGGGTGCTTCGGATTGCGAAATAGCTCCTTAGCGTCGCCCTGCTCTACTATTTGGCCTGCATACATAACGCCGATCCTGTCGCATAACGATTCCGCTACATGCAGATCATGCGTGATAACGAGCATTCCCGCACCCGTTTGTTGAGCGACTGTCCTCATCATTTCTACTGTCTGATATCTGACCATGGCGTCCAAGCCTTTGGTAGGTTCATCCGCAATAATAAGGGATGGATGACCGCACATGCCGATGGCAGCAAGAACCCGCTGCTTCATTCCACCGCTAAGCTGAAAAGGGTAGCTTCCCATTTTACGCTCCGGTTCCGGCATTTGCAAACGCGACAAGAGCTGTACAGCATCCATATGGAGCTGTTTTCTTCTTTTATTTGTCCGGTGTCTGACCATGGCTTCTTTCAGCTGATATCCGATGGTCAGAACGGGATTCAAGGAGGTCGCCGGATTTTGCGGGATCAGCGCGATCTCACTGCCTCTCCATTTGCGCAAGCTTCTTGGATCCAGCTTCAGTACATCCTGTCCTTTAAACATAATGGATCCTGTTACTTGTGCGGTGTCGGGAAGAAGACCGGGAATGCTAAGGCCCAGAACCGATTTCCCGCTGCCGCTTTCACCGATCAATCCCCAGATTTGTCCTTGATGCAGATCAAGGGAAACCCCCTTCACGGCATGAACCATCCCTTCTTTCGTCCGAAAGGATGCTGTCACATTCTGAATTTGAAGTAGCGGGGCCATGATTAACCACTTCCTTCCATTTAAAGTAACGATCTTTCCTGAGACGATTTGGTATCGAGCTTGTCTCTAACATGATCCCCTATCCAATTGATGCATAATGACACGACTGCAATACAAAGTCCGGGTGCCAGCATGAGGTGGGCATAGCTTCGAAAGTACGGCCTTGCATCATTCACCATAACGCCCCAATCGGCTGCGGGAGGCTGGAGCCCCAGACCGAGAAAGCTTAGAGAAGCGATAGATAAGATAACCCGGCCTATCCGAATCGTAAATAATACGAGTAACGGCCCTATCATATTAGGAATGATGTGACGAACGATGATATAATAATGTCCGGCTCCCAAGGCACGAATGCCTTCGACATACGACTCCTCGCGAATCTTCATGACTTCCCCACGGACCACCCGGGAGAAATCCGGCCACGAGGTTACGATAAGGGCAATAAACAGGCTCTTAATCCCCGGCCCTAGGGTCCCTGCTATAGCCAGCATGAAAGCAAGCCCCGGCAAGCCTTGAAAAATGCTCACGATGCCCTGAATGAGATCATCGATCCATCCTCCCCAATAGCCCCCTATCGTTCCAATGATAAGTCCTAACGCCATGGTGACAGCCGTTACCGCGATGGCAAGCAGTATGGATACCCTTCCTCCATAAAGAAGCCTGCTGAACACATCTCTGCCCAATGTATCCGTCCCGAGGATATGCTCGGGAGAAAGTGGTGCCAGCCGTTCTGACATATTCACCTGATTGGGGTCATACGGTGCGATCCACGGCGCCAGGAAGCTGCATAAGAGGATCAATAAAAGCACTAAGCAAGCGAATCCGGCAGCCCCCTTCAGCATCACCCTTTGGCCTGGTAGCCTGATAGAGGCAAACTCCAGCTTCATTGAAGCTTCCCTCCCAATCTCATTTGCGGATGAATGACAAGGTAAGACAAATCGACTAGCAAATTAAAAGCCACATAGACAAGACCTGTAAATACGACATACCCTTGAATAACGGGATAGTCCCTGCGAAATATTCCATCCATAGCAAACCTTCCAATACCCGGTATGGCAAAAATCACTTCCACTATGACCGATCCGCCAAGTATAGCTCCAAAGTAGGATCCGATGACGGTAATAAGCGGAATCATGGCATTTCGCAAAGCATGAATCATCAATATGCGTGTGTCGGGCAGACCTTTGGCTTTGGCTGTTACCATATATGCCTGATTCCATACCTCAAGCAGTGCCGCTCTGGTTAAGCGCATCAGGACTGCACTCGTTCCGGCTGCCAATACGATGGCAGGCATAATGAGATGTTTAAAGGTTCCGTAGCCGCTGGTAGGCAGCCAGTGAAGCTTTTCGGAGAATACGGTAATCATCAGAATGGCCAGCCAGAAGCCTGGGATTGAAACCAGGGATAAAGCCAATATTCGCGCCGTATGGTCAAAAGATGTGTTTTTCTTCATGGCCATGAGCATTCCCAATGGGATTCCAGTGCCTACTGCGATGACCAAGGCCATCCCCGAAACACTCAATGTTACAGGAAGCCGGCGCAGCAGCTCTCCGCTTACGGATTCCTTCGTCATATAAGAAATTCCAAGATCCCCATGACTCGCTTTCCACAGCCAATGAGCATATTGGACAATCATCGGATCATTCAATCCAAGCTCTGCCCTTTTCGCCTCAATTTCTTGCTCTGTCGGCTCCTTAATCCCATTCATGCTTAAAGCTTGGACCGCAGGATCTCCGGGCGAAGCTACACTTAGTGCAAAAGCTATAAAAGAAATACCCATAATGACCGGAATGGCTGCTGCTATCCGTCTAATGAAATACATCATGTTACGATGCCCATTTGAGCTCGGGAAGCGTAGTTCCGTAAATCGTTGCCTTATAACCGGTAATTTTCTTGTTGTAAGCAATCAAGCTCGCATCGTTGAACAATGGAATCGTCGGCAAATCGGATGCCGCTATCGTCTGAAGCTCATTATAGATGCCTTTGCGCTCGTCCATGCTCAGGGTGGCTTTTGCTTGATTCAGCAGCTGGTCCACTCTGTCGTTTTTGTAGCCAAGGCTGTAGCTTTTATTGCTGGAGCCTGTGCTGGATAAATAGTTGGTGAATAACGTATACGGGTCTCCGTTCGGAAGACCTTGCGTAGCCAATGCCAGGTCATAATCTCCTTTGGCCTCGGCATCTTTAAAGGCGGCCCCATCCAGAATGCGGATATTCACATCCAGCTGCAATTCCTTCAGCACGGATTGAAAAAGCTCTGCTTGCGCTTTATATGGGTAACGGTCCAAGCCGTAAGTCGGCACGATCAACTCGATGCTTTTTCTTTGATTGCCCAGTACTTCAGCTGCCAATTTCTTGGCCTCTTCTGGCCGATAGTCCAATGGGATATCCTTATAAAACGGCGAGGTATTGTTCAGAAAATTAACCGTTGCCGCAGGATAACCCAAATAAAGCTCCTTCACTAATTGCTGGCGGTCTATCATCATGCTAACGGCTTGACGTATTTTGGGGTTGTCAAAAGGCGCTTTTTTTCCATTCGGATGAAGATAATGAGAGATGGTTGATTTTGTAGCCGAAAGCTCGAATTGCGAATCCTTCAACAGTTCTTTGGCCAGAGTCGGAGGAATAGCACCGAGGTCCATAACCCCCATAATCTCTCCTGATTTCAAAGCGGCAAGTCTGGTATCAGGATCCGGAATGACGCGAACACGTATCCGTTGGCTGGCAGCCTTCTGACCATAATAGCCGTCGAAAGCTTCCAACAATGCAAATTGGTCCTTCTTATGTTCGATCAGCTTGAAAGGGCCTGTTCCTTGAGGAAGGCCATTAAAATCGCCTTTTTCATTGAAATTTTTAGGGCTGTAGATCGGGCTTGAGAAATTCACCATCGAATACAGTAAAGTCGGTTGCGGATTCTCGAAGACGAGCTTGAAGGACATATCGTCGACCTTGACGACATCCTTTAACCCAGGATAAGAGCTTTTGATATCCAGAGTATAGAACGGCGAGCTCTTGGGACTTACTTGCTTGTACCGGTTAAAGTTAGCGATGACCGCATCAGCATTCAGCTTCTCTCCATCATGAAACTGAACATTCTCCCGCAGCTGAAAGGTCCATTCCTTGCCGTCCTCGGACATCTTCCAAGACTTTGCCAGCTTGGGGGCAGGCTGTCCATCCTCGGAGGCTGCAATTAACGGCTCCCAAACATAAAGAATTGTACTTGTGTAGTAGGCATCCTGAGGACCCGGAGCCAGATCGCGAGGAGCGGCCAGCACGACCTCTTCCGGATGTACGCTGCCGGAGGAAGCAGATGAATTAGCCTGAGGCTGCGCAGACGGACTGCACCCGGCCAATGTAAGCAGTACGCAAAGCGTCAACAGGATAAGCTGAAGTGCCATTTTGCTCCGAAAAAATGAAGGATGCATAATTATCAATTCCTCTTTCTTTCTAAAAATGAAATACAAAAAAGACATCTTTACCCAGACGTGAAGCTAGAAAGGTAAAGATGCCCCGGTTGTTGAGGAACAAACGAAAAGCCGTCTTTAACACTTCCCTATCAGCCGTAGGTAAAAGCAGTGCTGTCAGAACAGGCAGGTCTCCTGGCTCTGGACTCCTCATCATCAGCAGCCTTCCCGGTCTATGGCTAGACCAGTGGCACCGTTGCTGTGACTCCTCCATTACAGTGGCGGGACCGCGTCGGTATTGCACCGAACTTCCCTATTAAGCTTTAGCATCTGCTAAAGCACCTTGTTCCCCTTATATGCAATTTGTATGAAGCTTATCTGATCATATAGGATAATTCGATTTTGGGCAAGCGTGAAGCATCCATCATAAAGCATCAGTCACCAAACAGGAAATCATCATCCGTCAAAGTTTCCACGTTAACCGTCCGAATATACCCGTTGCCTTTCTTGGAAAAGAAATCATGCTGCTTCGTACGGGTATTAATCCCGTTAAGGACGATAGGATTGATATCCTCTTCCGGGAACAAAGGCTCCAGCCCCAGGTTCATCATGGCTTTGTTTGCATTATAACGCAAGAAGGCTTTCACTTCGCCCGTCAGCCCTACTGCGGTATACAACTCCTCTGTATATTGCTCTTCGTTGCTGTGCAAGTAGCGAAGAAGTCCTTGCAATGTCTCATAAGCAGCTTGCTGTTCGTCCTGATCCAATTGGGCATACACCTCTTGAGCCAGCATGCCGACATACAACCCGTGAATGCTCTCATCGCGCAGAATCAGGTTAATGATCTCCCCGCTGCTCGTCATTTTCCCTTGCCCGGCAAGGTACAGCGGATAAAAGAAGCCGCTATAGAACAGATAGCTCTCGAGCAGTACGGAAGCTGCCATCGCCAAGTACAAATCTTTGCGTGAGTGAATGTTGTTATAATATTGGGATATCGTCTCCGCTTTGACCTGTAGGAAACGGTTGTTTTCAATCCATTGAAAAATGCTATCGATCTCTTCCGTCGATGCCAATGTGGTAAAAATACTGCTATACGATTTGGCATGGATTTGCTCCATCATCCCCATAAAGCCGAGGACCGCTTTACGCTGCAGCCCTTCGACGAGCTCGAGAATTTTGGGCATTCCGACGCCGCCTTGTACCGTATCGAGCAGCGTTAAACCGCCAAGTACCTTCATGTACAGGTCCCGCTCCGCATCGTTTAATGTCAGCCAGGACATTTTATCATCGGATAGCGGAATCTCCTCATCCGTCCAAAATTGCATAATATTTTGCTTCCAGAATGTATCCGTAAAATCGTCATCTGGACGGTTCCAATTCACGGCTTTCCAAACACTCATTGCTGCAACTCCCTTTCCAGCTTATCTTATACGGAACAACTGATGCACTCTTCAACGGAAAGATGGTTCGTCCGAGTGTAATAAAGAGATTTCAGTCCTTTTTTAGCTGCGTAAATATAGTATCGAGCCAGCTGTCTCGTAGTCACATCGCTGTTGACGTGAAGTACCGTGGATATTCCCTGGTCCACATGCGTTTGAATTTCGGCAATCAAATCCAATACCTTGAACTGATCCATCTGATAAGCCGATTTATAGAAGAAGTAGTTATCTCTGCTCAAATACGGCATCGGATAATAGGTAGTAGAGTTGGCATAGGTACGCGTTTCGATTTGCTCGACAATCGGCATTACGCTTGACGTTGCATTCTGGATATAGGAAATGCTCTGTGTCGGCGCAATCGCAAGCCGGTAAGCATGATATAATCCGTAAGCTTGTACAGCGGACTTCAGGCTCGCCCAATCTTCGGGAGACGGGATCGTCATGTCCTTGAACAGCTCTTGTACCTTACTTGTAACGGGTCTGTAGTCCGTTTCCAAATAACGGTCGAAGTAAGTGCCGTTCGCATAGTCGGATTGCTCGAAGCCTGCAAACGTAACGCCGCGCTCTTTGGCAATCTCCATGCTTCTTTCCAACGAGTAATAGTTCATCATCATAAAGAAAGCACGAACGAAATCTTTGGCTTCTTCGCTTTCATAAGCGATTTTATTTTTGGCCAAGTAGCCGTGAAGGTTCATCGCTCCAAGTCCGACCGAATGCATCTCTTGATTCGCTTTGGCAACGCCAGGGGCATTGGCGACGGTCGTCATATCGCTGACCGCTGTCAGTGCGGTAATCCCTTCCTTAACGGATTCCTTCACTTTATTCAGCTCCATCACGTTGGCAATGTTCAAGGAAGCAAGGTTGCAGCTGATATCGCGGCGGATTCTATCCGGCTGGCCGTAATCGTTGATTTCCGATGTCTCCTGCAGCTGGAAAATTTCCGTGCAGAGGTTCGACATTTTTATCGCGCCCAGCTGCTTCAGTGGGTGTACGCGATTGGCATTGGTTTTGTTCATAATGTAAGGATAGCCTGATTCCAGCTGAATCATGGAGATCTTGATCATCATATCGCGTGCGCTCATCACGACTTTCTTACGCACACGATCATTAGCCAGTAATTCATCATACATAGCATCAAGATCCATATCATCCAAATGGGTTCCATACGCTTTATAAACGGAATAAGGAGCAAACACGTGCAGAGGCTTGTTTTCTTCCGCCAGCTGATAGAACTTGTTAGGGATGATCAACCCGATCGATAAAGTCTTAAGGCGTGTTTTTTCATCGGCATTGATCTTCTTGCTGTCGAGCAGCTCCATAATATCCCAGCCGAAAATGTTATAATACGCAGCTCCCGACCCTCTGCGCTGCCCCATTTGATCGGCATAGGAGAAGGCATCCTCCATCAATTTGAGCACCGGCATAATGCCTTTTGCCGCACCTTCTACATCTTTAATCGGTTCTCCGCGGCCGCGTAATTTGGATAAATTGACCGCCACCCCTCCTCCGATTTTGGAAAGCTGCATGCATGTGCCGAGAACATAGTTAATCGAATTCAGAGAATCGTCCATTTCCAGCAAAAAGCACGAAACCATTTCTCCGCGACGGCTCTTGCCCGCATTCAGAAATGTCGGAGTCGCCGGCTGCACACGTTGGTCCATCATGGCCGTAGTCAGTGTTCTAGCCGTATTCATATCTCCACGAGCCAGATGCAGCGCTACAATCGCCACTCTATCCGGGTAATGCTCCAAGTACATCGTGCGGTCATTGCTCTTCACTGCGTAATCCGTATAAAATTTGGATGCCGCCATGTAGGAAGGAAATTCGAAGCGATAGCTATGCGCGATTTCGTAAATTTCCTCAACGTCAGCCGGTGAATACTGCTGATATACATCCTCGTAATAGTCGTTATCGATCATATAGCGCACTTTCGCACTCGTATCCGCGAATTGTACGCTTTTGCTATGTACTTCTTCCATAAACGCCTTTACGGCTTCCTTATCCTTTTCCAATTGAAAAAAGCCGTCCGTATCTCTTTGCAGCAACAAATTGTTCAATTCAATATGCAGCAACCAAACGCACCTCCTGTTTAAACCGCTCTACATCCTGCTTCGTTCCTGAAAGCTCAAACTTGCTTACTACCGGTACCTTATATAATTTCGCGATAAGATCGGCGCTTCGGGCAAAGCCTTCTCCCCAATTCCGATTACCGCTAGCTGAAACTCCCATGAGATTCGCATGATTCTTTTGAAGAAAGGACATCACTTTCTGAGGCACTTGACCGAAGCCCGTAGTATAGGTGATTAGAACGAACGGTTCATTCACCGTCATCATTTCCTCTATTTGAACCACTCGCATATTCAGCTTTTCGACAAAACGGCGAACATTTCCCGTCTTGGAGTCATAAGCGATCAACATGCATTTCTTCCCCTTCCTTAGTCCCCGCGGAGCAGGCATAAAAAAGCGCGTTCGGCTAACAGGGCCGAATGCGCTGAAACGAGCATGCAAATGTACATACTTCATTAAAGACGTAACGGACACCTTCCTGTTCTCCGCAGGCCGTGTCAATGATCAGGCAGGTCTCCTGGCTAGAGAATCATCATGATCGATCTGCCTTCCCAGCTTGTTTGGTTCCCAAGCCAGTGGCATACAAGACCGATCCTCCTCTCTTACAGTGGCGGGACCGCGCCGGCTTCTCACCGGACTTCCCTATTAAGCTTTCTCGTTCTATTGAACGAAAAGCACCTGTCACAACAATATATAGTTGGCAATAAATAATCTATATCAATATATGGTATTTGTCAATGGATAGGATGGCCCTTGTTTTAGTATTTTCATAGACTTCAGCCTACAGCTGACAGTCATTTTCATGCATATAAAATGCCGCTGAGACTTGCTGCAGCAAGCCTTTTGTCGATGACAAAAAAGACCCGGCGCATGCTGCGCAGGTCCTAATCATCCGAAAAATTAGTTATTTAGTCCTGGGTACAAAGAAAATTGAACTGCTACATCTTTCACATTCCGCGAAACGAATACCGCTGTTCACCATCGGCTTGAACAGATCCAATGGAATTGCCTTTCAATTCAAAGTAACGTCTGTCTCTGTCTTATTACGGCCTATACCCTGCTTCTTATTTTGCCGCGGACTGCTCGTATTTGGCACGCGCCGTCTTAGTCGCCTCCACCATATTGCGAAGGGATGCAACCGTTTCTTCAAGACCGCGTGTCTTCAGACCGCAATCCGGATTGATCCAGAACAATTTGGGATCTAACACACGCAATGCGCGTTCAATCATACCCGTCATTTCCTCTACGCTCGGAATACGCGGACTATGAATGTCATACACACCCAAGCCGATTCCCAGCTTATAGGTATTCAACTCGAAGCTGTGGATTAATTCACCGTGGCTGCGGGATGTCTCGATGGAAATAACGTCCGCATCCATCGCTTCAATGGAATCTATCATGTCATGGAACTCACAGTAGCACATATGGGTGTGGATCTGCGTTGTTTTTTGAACTGTGCAGGTGGCAATGCGAAAGGCTTTGACAGCCCATGCAAGATAATCTGCCTGCTCCGACTCTTTAAGCGGTAATCCCTCTCGTACTGCCGGTTCATCCACCTGAATCATGCCAATGCCTGCCTTCTCCAACGCCTCTACTTCTTGTCTGAGAGCATAAGCCAATTGGTATGCAATCTGCTCGCGCGGGATATCCTCACGGACAAACGACCAGTTCATGATGGTGATAGGTCCTGTCAGCATTCCTTTTACAGGATGGCTCGTCTGCGACTGGGCGTATTTGGTTTCTTCAACGGTCATTTCACCAATGAACGCTACATCTCCGTAGATCACCGGCGGCTTGACGCAGCGGGAACCGTAGGATTGTACCCATCCATTTTGGGTAAATGCAAATCCCGCGAGCTTTTCACCAAAAAACTCCACCATGTCGGTTCTCTCAAACTCACCGTGTACGAGCACGTCGATGCCGATTTCTTCCTGGATCTTGATCCAGGTATCGATCTGCTCGCGGATAAATTCAGCATACTGCTTGTCGTTCCATTCCCCTTTACGCCATAATTGACGTGCTTTACGCACCTCAGCGGACTGCGGGAAGCTGCCGATGGTTGTCGTCGGAAATAGCGGCAATTGCCATTTCGCCTGCTGAGCTGCATAGCGTTCTGCAAATGGAGCGGAACGTACTGGATCTTGAGAGCTGAAAGCTGCAACGGCGGTCTGAACCTCGCTGCGGTTTCGTTCGGCGGATTGCTGAAGCGTTTGAATGGCACGATCATATTGCTCCAATTCTCCTTGAACGGCTTCCTTTGAGGAGAAAGCTTTGGTCAATAGGACGAGCTCGTTCAATTTTTCATCGGCAAACGCGAGAGCACCTTTCAAATCGGAGGTGAGCTTCGTTTCCCGCTCTACGGTTACTGGTACGTGAAGCAGGCTGCACGAAGATTGAACAATCAAGCGGTCAGCAGGTACTGCCTTCGCAAGCTCTTTCAACAACTCCAGCTTTCCGGTTAACGACGCCTTCCAAATACCGCGGCCATCAATGACTCCCGCACCCAAAACCTTGTCCTGCGGATAGCCAATTGTTTGAATTGAATTCAGATTTCCGTCGTATCCATGAACGAAATCAAGGCCTATTCCTTTAACTGGAAGCTTGACGATGTCACTGTATCGTTCTACCGATTCAAAGTACGTTTGCAGCATAAGATTCAAGCCGGGTACTGCTGCGGCAAAGGTCTCATAAATATGCTTCAATCGCTGTACGTCCTCATCGGATAGCTTGGTTACAAGAATCGGTTCATCCACCTGTACCCATTGAACGCCTTCCGCCGCAAGCTCCTGAAGTAACTGCACATAGAGCGGCAGCAGCTTATCCAGCCAGGCGTCCGTTTCCGATGCAGCGTATCCTTTGGAAAGCTTCAAGAAGGTCAACGGCCCAACGATAACCGGTTTTCCTTCAATACCAAGCTTCTCCTTCGCTTCACGATAAGCTTCAAGTGGCTTATTCTCCGTAAGCACCGGCGACGCTCCTGAAAGCTCAGGAACAATATAATGGTAATTCGTATTGAACCATTTGGTCATTTCACTTGCGGCGGCACCCTCGGTCCCGCGGGCTACCCCGTAATATACGGACAAAGGAACGGCTCCGCCTGTATACGAGAACCGGCTCGGAATAATGCCGAACATCGCTGCCGTATCCAGAATATGATCGTAATAGCTGAAGTCATTGACCGGAATGAGGTCAATTCCTTTCTCCTGCTGCTTGCGCAAATGACCCAAACGAATGTTCTGCAGCTGACTGCGAAAATCTTGTTCTTCCAACCTGCCTGACCAGAACGCTTCCAGAGCCTTCTTCCATTCTCTATCAGCACCAATACGCGGATAGCCTAATACGCTGCTTTTTACCATGTGAAAAACTCCTCTACAATTTGGTTATAAAGAAATTTACCACAGATTGGTTGCTATAAAGTAATTGGATTATACTATATCTAGTTATAGCCGCAGGCTATACCGCATAAGTTGGGCTATCGTTTGCTTCAAGGCTTCCGTTCATGGTCTCCTCATCCGCATAAGGAATATCGAACGCAATGGATGATTCATTAAGCTCCAGACTTTCGCCGCTAAGCTTCACGCCAAGCTTGGCATCCTCGTCATAATCACCCGTAATCCGTGAGGCAATCTCTTTGGATGGATTGACCCAATGTCCTTTTCCATCATTGTCAATGACAAAGTACCAATGATCGATCTTCCCAATGGCATGTACGAATTCTTAACCACCAGTAGCTTGTTCACAGAGAGCAAGGGGGCATGAACATATTTTTTAATGCTTTTCCGAATAAATTAGGTGGAACATTATCTTGACTAATATAACTAAATATAGCCATGCCGTTTTCTAATGAAAGAATAGTCCATGCAATTTCTTCTGACGAAAGACCAAACTCATAATTCTCTTTCTTCATCAACTTTTCAATAGATTGGGATATTTGTTCCACTGATTGGGTTATCATATTCGACCATTTATATCGGACTGACTCATCTCTCATCGCAAAAAGAAGAAATTCCATATTAAGCATACTCCACGTTCGATTTTCTTCCCTAATATAAATGGGATATTGGTCCAATTTTTCTATAAAGTGTGAAAGTGGATGCTGTTGGTCTATTACTCGATGGATCTTGTCTACATGTAATTGCATTTGTTTTTCCAATAGAGCCAGAAAGAGCTCTTCCTTGGAATTAAAATTAGCATAAAAAGCCCCTTTACTAAATCCAGCATGCTCTGCAATTTTATCAACAGAAGCCCCATGAAAGCCAAACTCGGCGAAAATTTGAACAGCAGACTCTAAAAGCAATTTCCGTGTTTCCTCTTTTCGCTCCTTTTGCGATAGTCTTCGTCTAAGCAAGCTCCTCTTCCTCCTTTTCTTGACAACCATACCATATAGAATTAATATACCATTTAGTATATAAATTCTGTTAAGTATCCGCAAATAAAGGAGAAGAAAACAATGGGAGAGAAGGAAAACCTTATAAGCCAAAGTAAGTCTTTAACCAATATTTTGGCTCAAACAGTTAAAACAGGGATTATAAAATCAAATCTGATTCCAATGTTTGCTGGATTAACATTGTCATTGTATACATATAAAATCAGTATATTTGAAAAATTGCCTGAGATACTATTTGCTTTTATAGGTTCTATTTTAGTAATAGGAGCAGCAGGAGCTTTTAATAATTTGTATGACCGAGACATTGATTCCATTATGCAGAGAACCAAAAACAGACCAACCGTGACGGGAGAAATAAATCCTAATACAGTATTATGGCTTGGTATCTTCATGTCTATTTTCGGAATTATTTCTTTAGCATTAACAACTCATTTAGCTGCAATCCTAGGGTTCGCAGGTTTATTTTTTTATATTTTCCCCTATACGATGTGGAGTAAGAGAAGAACTGTTTACAATACAGAAATTGGAAGTATATCTGGAGCGATGCCGCCTCTCATTGGATGGGCTGCTATACATCCAGACATCACACATCCCGCGATCCTCGGACTGTTTGTCATCACCGTTATTTGGCAAATGCCACATTTCTATTCAATAGCTATTAGGAAACACAATGAATATAAGGCTGCAAAGGTTCCTATGTTGCCAGTTGTAAAAGGAATTAAAAGGACATATTTGCAAACTAACATTTATTTAATTGTATTAATTATAATAAGTTTTCTTTTTAGTTCTTTAAGCATTGGACTTATGTTAGTGGCACTCCTTTTAAGTCTTATATGGCTTGGTTTAAGTATTTTCGGTTACCAGAGGATGGATTCGGAGAAGTGGGCAAAATCAATGTTTGTATACTCCCTGATCTATATGACAGTTCTTTTTTCAACTGTCATTATTTATTCCCTAATGGGTATTATTTTTGATTTATAAAATTGCTGCTACGGATAGAGAGAATGATGAAAATCAATCAAGTAAGCCTCTTAGAGCGAAATCACCTCCCTCTGTCCCGTAGGTCAGAAAAAGGTGATTTTGCAGCTAGCCCATTAGAATCGGTTGTTACTCGTTAGGAGAGGTTAATTTCCCTGATCTTTTCCATCGGCACCTTCGGCTTACGCTCCTCCGTCAAGAGCCCGTTCACCTCTTGTTGGACGTCGGTAATCTGGGTATAGCAGTACCCTACGATATAATCCGTCTGTTTGATCGCTTCGTGAATGCCGCGGAACCGTTCCAGGAACGCCTCCTCCGAAGCCACCTGCCCGCCGTAGCCCCAGCCTTTGTCGGACTTGAAGGCGATGCCGCCGAATTCGCTGATGATAATCGGCTGCCCTTGATAGCTGTAGCCGTCCGCGAAAGCGTATTTCCAGCGGTTAAACGTTTTCCGGTTGTTGACGATGTCATCCTTACCGGCATAGCGGTTCAGGAATTGCTCCTTCCTCTCAACATAATCATGCAGCGTCAAAATATCGGACACGGTATGCTCCCAACCGTCATTCGTTACGACCGGACGGTTCGGGTCGAATGCTTTGGTCAGATGATAGATCGCCTCGGTAAACTGCTGCTGCCGGCGGTCCTTGAATATGTTCATGATGCCCCAGGATTCATTGAAAGGAACCCACGTAATGATGGAGGGATGATTATATTGCTTGCGGACAACCTCCATCCACTCGATTGTGAAATTTTGCACGGCTTGATCGTTAAACTCGAAGGTTGCTGCCATCTCCGACCAGACCAGCACGCCTTTGACATCGCACCAATACAGGAATCTTGCGTCCTCCACCTTCATATGCTTGCGGACACCGTTATATCCCATCTGCAGAAGGAGATCGATATCTTCAATTAGTGCTTCCTCGGATGGAGGCGTCAAATGACTGTCCGGCCAATAGCCTTGATCGAGCAGCAGCCGTTGGTAGATCGGTACATTGTTAAGCAGCACTTTGTCCTTCTCAATGGAGATCTTTCTCATGCCGAAATAGGAGTAGACATGGTCAATCACTTCGTCGTCGCGGTACAGAATAAACTCCACATCGTACAGATTCGGATGAGCGGGCGACCAGTAGCAGCGCTTCCACGGTCCGTTCATTTCATGAACGAGGTCAACCTCTAGCGCCAGCCAATGGCGGTCGATCGTCAGGCTTGCCTGTTTGACCTGCCGGCCTTTCATGGTGATGATCGTTTCCAGCCGAAGCGCGCTATCTGCTCGCAGCTCTCCTTTGACCTGATACTCGAATTTCACAGTATTGGAATCGAGGTCCGGTGTAATTTTCACCGAATCGACGTATTCCTGCTCCACGTATTCAAGCCAAACGGATTGCCAGATCCCGGTCGTCTGCACATAGAAGCATTCGAAATTATCATCCACCCAGCGCTGCTTTCCGCGCGGCTGCGTAGCGTCCTTACTGTCCTCTACCTTAACCGTAAGCTCATTCAGCGCACCGAACGTCACGTATGGCGTGATGTCGAATGAAAATGCCGAATAGCCGCCCTGATGCCCTCCGACGTATTCACCGTTCACCCATACTTTGGCTATATAATCGACCGCTTGAAAGTGCAAAAGGATGCGCTTGCCTGCGGCCTCCGAAGGAATGTCCAATGATCGGTTGTACCAGACACATGGATGATGAGCTTCTTCACCGATACCGCTCGCCTTCGTCTCGTAAGTGAAGGGGACGATAATGGTTCGGTCTCCCCTGAAGCTTCGCTGCCAGCCCTCGGCCTCACCGGAGTGGGTATCGTCGAAGCCGAAGCGCCATTCTCCGTTCAGGTCGACCCAATTCTCTCTCACAAATTGAGGCCTTGGATAATTTTTTATATACTTTTTGGTTGCCATCTCTTTCCTAACGCTCCCTTAGTTCAAGTTGTTATGTTATTTGTTCTCACTAACGGTAAGCGGTGAGACCGTCCAGGCTGTCGAAGCGCCCCGCAGCCCTACCCGGCCTACAAGGAACGCATTCGGGTCCGTCCACTTCAAAATCGGCTCCTTGCCGTCGTCGGAGTAAACCGCAATCGAAGCTCCCTTCAGCTTTACGGTAACCCGGCGGGTCTGTCCAGCCTGAAAGGCAAGAGCGCCGAACGCTTGTTCCGCTGAATTCTCGTAGCTCACGCGTGTCAGAACGACCTTGTCACCCCGAAATACAAGGGCATAGCCCATGTAAGCATCTTTAACCTGATCGCGGAATTCAGACTCGTTGGACGTTCGCAGCAGAACTCCCAACTCGTCCTTTGCAGCTTCTTTAAGGGTTACATCGAAGCTTACCGTATAGTCCGACCAACGCGGATTCCCGCCGAATCGGTTGACCATGCCGACTTCCGACGGCTTGATAACAGACTGCTGCTTCGGTACAGGCTCCGTCAGACTCGCTTCCGCATACCTTAAGGCCAACTCGCCCTTCTTGAGGCGAAGGATCATCCATTGCGGCCCTGCTTTCATCTCAAGCTTGGTTAGCGGCACCTTCGTCCATTCCGCATCCTCTGCGAATAAGGAAGCATCCAGCTTGATTTCCTGCGTCGATTCGCCCGCTTCAATCACCAGCGTAGATCCCGCTGAGGACCTGGAAGCGTTAACGGATAGCAGATAAGAGCCGTCCTGGCGCGGATTCACCGGGAACGAGAGGCTGTCGCCCTTCTCGGTCATGATCACAGCATCGCTGCCATCAGATGTTATCCCCGAACGAACAAATGCATTGCCTTCTCTTACACCATGAACAGTCTCCAGCGTCCCCGGCAATGGCTTGATCGCCTTCGAATCGCTGCTGCCGCCCGCTTCGTTAGAGAAGGCGGTATAGTGCAGCTCCGGCTTCGCTCCACGCGGCCAAGCATAGCCGATGCGGCCGGGCTTTGCGGCCATTACAGCTTGCTCTATCTTCAGCAGCCCGTCCCAGTAAAGCTTTGTGCCGCTTGAATCCGATTCGATACGAACCGTATGCAGCTTGGTCAAGTCAGTACCCTTGGGCAGCGGAATCACAGCAGAAGCTGACTCGACACCGTTCACACGATCGATTAACGTCAGCTGCATCGTCTTCGCATCCACCCGGGCCATTCGGTAATTTGCCGAGTCCGCATAAGCAAACAATACATCCAACGAAGACGCTGTCCCGGTATTCGGAGCTTGCTCCAAGCTAAAGCTGTATTCCGCAGTGTAACGGCTGCCTGTGCTAGCTCGGCTCACCAGAATCTCACCGCCACCAGGTTGAGCAGCCGGCTCCCACTTATCTGGGGAAGGCACAGCACCCGGCCGATCCTGGAATACCGGAGGTTCCGGAGCCTCCTGCGGGGTTCCATGTGTCGGCCCAAGCACCGACATCTTATCGCCGTTGAATACGAGGCGATCCATGTTCAGCTTGCGTACCGGCGGACCTTCCGCAGAACGTCCGATCAGATTATGGTAAACCAAATAATAGGAATCAAGGTTCGGGCCCATGACGGTTGCGCTGTGGCCGAGACCATTGAAGTCGTTGTCCGTGGAGATCAGGATCGGATTGTTCTCCGGTATCGTATAGATTCCTGTCGGAGAATCGTGAGACACTCCGTAGTTAACGCGGTATCCTTTGCTGAACACGTGATTACCGGTGTAGGTGATGAAATAGCGTCCGCTGCGCTTAATAATCATCGACCCCTCGGTCCAATGCCCGAGCGAAGCGTTTAACTGCTTGCCCGGTTCGATCGTGTACGGATCGGTCATTGAACTCGCCATGATGCCTCCAAATTTGGCATGAGTGAAATACCATTTCTCATCGTCATCGATAAAGACGGAGCCGTCGATCGTCAAGCCGAGATTATCCGTCTTCTGCACAAAAGGACCCGTCGGCTTGTCGCTTTGCAGGACGTAATGGCCTTTGCCCGCCGGAGACGTGTACATATAGAACGCGCCGTTCCAATAGACAACCTCCGGCGCATAGGCACCAACGCTAACGGGCTCCTCCGTCACCAGACCTTCGTATCGCCAATTTACAAGATCATCGGAGCTCCAAGCCTTGATCCCGACTCTGCGGTCTTTCGTACTGCAATATAGATAATATTTGCCGTCATAACGGAGAACATAGGGATCGCCGATTCCGTAATCCTCCCATTCCTGATCCAATGTGAACGGATTCTCATACGTCCGCTGCATGGATAGAGGCATTCGATCCGCTCCTTTCTTTTCCCAAGGCTGAGTTATCATCATCCAAATTAACAGAAGAATGACAACCGCAGCTCCGATAATGAGCCCTGCTTTCTTGATCCGTACCATCCTTTCCATGGGTCACGACCTGTTAACGTGATAGTTCCAAGACGTAGACAGAGGACGCCTTCAAACGGCAAATCACTTGATTGTTAGAAAATGGTATTTCATGGGTCACACAGACAACGTGATTTGGATTGTGCACACTATTGATGCTTTCATAATCTTCCGCGGTCAGTTCCAGCAGCTGAGCTGTCCCCGATGCCGCAAATTCGTCCAGCTGCACCTCGGTGATCGTCTCCTCGAGACTGCGGTTAACGATAAAGACCGTCAGCTTATCCTCCTCGCCATTCACACAAGCGACAACATCTAAATTCGGCAGGCCGCTTAGCCGAGGCGCTTCGGACAGAGGGCTATGAGCCTCAAAGCTGCCGCATTCCGTATGGCTCTCTACCACATAGGCCAAGTCTCTATTTGCATACATTGTCATAACATAATAGCTTGGCGTCCCATATACGGTCAGCGATTTACCGCTCCAGCCCGGAGTTTTGCCGCGAAACTGATCCGCGAAGGTATCACCTACTCGGATACATCCTCCGAGCCAGCCGTTGACCAGATCGGAGAAGCTGCCGATTTCAACCAAATCGCAATTTCGAATAAATTCATTCAAATTGGCGGCATTCGCGACAGCAGCCTCCAGAGTGTGTTCGTTAGGAAGCCCTTTACGGACGGTATTCGGATAATACATCGTGTTGTATTCCGTGATCGCCACTTTCAGGTGGTGGTATCGATCAGAGGAGCCGAGCAATTCCCTCAATTTCTCCAAAGTATCTCTAGTCCATTCCGGATAAGTGACCATTGCCTTATAACGTTCTTCCTTTGGCGTACGTTCATTCATCCCAAAACGGCCATAACCGTGATATAAATGCAGAGTAATGATATCGAAATGCTCGGCGGCCCGTTCGAGCAAGGTCCGGTTCCAATCCATCTTGACATCTCCGCATGCCAGCAGTGTTATTTCGGGATCTACAGCCTTCATGGCTTGGGCAAACCGTACGCAGCGTTCCGCGAATTGCTCTGCGCTGCAATGACCGACCTGCCACGCTCCCCATACCTCGTTGCCGATCTCCCAATACTTCACCCCATACGGCTCGATGTGACCGTTAGCGGCTCTCAGTCTACCCATTGGCGTATCGGCAGCTCCGTTGCAGTATTCAACCCACTGGGCCGCTTCCTCCGGCGTACCCGATCCGTCGTTGACGCAAATTAGCGGCTCCACGTTCAGCTCGCAGCAAAATCGGATAAACTCATCCGTACCAAAATATTTATTCGTCCATCCGCCCCATGCTTCGTTGATTATGCAAGGCCGCTCATATACAGGACCGATCGCCTGCTGCCAATGGTAGGCGCTAATATAATTGCCTGCGAGCCGCATCATGCCGGCATTCAAGTCCCTGGTCATATCGATAACTTCCTTACGAACATTGCCTACACTGTCCGAAGGCAGAAGCGATACATGGTCGATCCACAGCATGCCCGTCGATACATGATCCATCCAGCGCTCATGCTCCGAAGGAACGTACAGCCTGAACTCCGCTTGCTCGCAATCACGTGACACCCTGATGTTAGACTCATAGTGCTCCCAGTTATGGCTGACCAGGTCCAACCGCGTCGAACCGAGCACTTCTTCACTCCGCTTATCCACGATCTCGGCTACGAGCCATTTGATCTCGATAGAAGCTCTTGCATACAGCTTCAGATGATAACCATCCCGATCTTCTTTCACGGCAATGCTTTGGCTTATGCCGGCATACGCCTGGTCATCGCTAAAGCTTCGCACTAGCTGACTATGGCCAGAATGACGGGCAGCAGCCGGTTCAAGAGCGTAGACCGTGCTTTTCCCGTTCGTATAAGGACGCCAGCATCCGGCAAGCCCCCGGTACGTAGCATCCGTACTTTCAAAATCCATATCCGACAAAGGATACGCCAGCATGGCATCCATATGATCACGAATGTCCTCTACAAAATGACCGAACAAATACGGATTGATTCGATCTTTGCCGATTTGATTTGTATCCAACTTTATTTTAGCTTTTGATTGCATCATAGAACTCCATTCATCCTTCCTTCCATTATCCTTTTAAAGAACCGATCATAACGCCCTTGACGAAATGTCTTTGCACAAACGGATACATCAACAGGACCGGCAAGCTGGAAATAATGATGACCACATATTTTATGCTCTCGGCGAGCAATACTTTCGATTCCAATCCTACATTGCTGTCCACGGCATCCGCCTGGCTAATCAGCAGCACCTCGCGCAGCACGAGCTGCAGCGGATACATATCCTTGCTGCGGATATAGATGAGGGCATTGAAAAAGGAATTCCAATGACCAACAGCATAAAACAGCACCATCACCGCCAGAATCGGTTTGGAAAGCGGCAGGATGACATGGGTCAGCAGCTTCCAGTTCGAGCAGCCGTCGATATGGGCGGCTTCCTGGATTTCCCAAGGGATGCTGGATTGAAAATACGTTCTCATGACTATCAAATTATAAGTGGCGATAGCCCCCGGGATGATCAGTGCCCACATCGTATCCACCATGCCGAGATTTTTAACTAGGAGATACGATGGAATGAGCCCCCCGCTAAAAAACATCGTCAGCGTAACAAAAAACATAATGACACCCCGCCCGGGGAGGTCCGGTCTTGATAACGGGTAGGCCGCTAACGTCGTCATAACAAGATTGACCGCCGTACCTACCACCGTATAGAGAATGGTATTTCCGTATCCGTTCCATATTTGATCGTTCTGAAGTACATTCCGATAGGCCTCCAGAGTCACCTGCTTGGGCAGCAAAAATACTTCCCCATTCAGTACCAATGCAGGATCGCTAAAGGAGGCGCTGACAATAAATAACAACGGATACAGCACGACAATCAATATGAGTGCGGCCAACAAGTTGACGACAATATCGAATATGGCTTCATCCGAGTTCCTTTTCTTGCGTACTAGTTCTCTCACCGTATGCACCTCCTTACCATAAGCTTGTCTCCGCCTTCTTACGGGCAAAGCGATTGACGAGTACCAGCAGCGCCAAGTTAACGACGGAATTAAACAAGCCGATGGCCGCCGTGTAACTGTACTCTCCTTTTAGAATCCCTGTTGAGTAGACGAAGGTGGAGATGACATCGCTCGATTCCAGATTCAGATTATTTTGCATTAGCAAAATTTTCTCGAAGCCGACATTCATAAAATGCCCTACATCTAGGATCAGCAGGATCACGATAACAGGTAGAATACCCGGAATGGACACATGCCATATCCGCTGCAGCCGGCTTGCTCCGTCCATCTTGGCCGCTTCATATAACTGCGGGTTGACCCCGCTCAGAGCCGCAATATATATAATCGATTGCCACCCCATGTTTTGCCATATATTCGAGCCGATAAAAAGAGGCTTAAACCAAGCAGCCGAATCCAGAAATCGAACCGGGTCTCCTCCGAACGCCTCAATGATCGCATTCACAGGACCTCCTCGCGGAGAAAAAAACAGCATCAGCATGCCCACCATCACGACGACGGAAATAAAATGAGGGATGTAGGTGACGTTCTGCACAATCTTGCTGTATGCTTTGCTGCGGATTTCATTAATCAGCAATGCGAGTAAAATCGGAATTGGAAATGCAAACAGCAAGGAGAATAAGTTGATCGACACCGTGTTCCACAACAATCTCCAGAAATAGTAAGATTCTATAAAACGCTCGAAATGATCTAGCCCCACCCATTTGCTGCCTATGATCCCTTTGGTCGGGCTGAAATTCTTAAATGCGATTTGCAATCCGTACAGCGGCCCATAATGGAACACAAGGTACCATAGGATAGGAACGAGCAGCATAAGGTAGAGATCGTATCGGCTCGCCATAGCTCTCCAGAGGCTGGAGCGCCTCGATCTGGATCGAGACGCAACGCCGGCTGTATTGGCTGTAGTCTTCATCTGTAGCCCTCCAACCATCTTATGAACTTATTTTTGCTTTTTGAGGTTATCGTAAGCGTCCTGGTACAGCTTTTGCAGCTCGTCAATCTTCATTTTCTTCAGCGTAGCCTGGAATTCTCCCCACTTGTCGAAGCTTAGGGCGCCTGCTATAAACTTGGTGCTCTGCTCCTCGTAATATTTATCGATATCATTGCGCAGCACGTTGATTTTCTGAGCGGTATCCTCGTCGAACATCGGCGCAGCGTAACGAATCTTCGGCATGTACGGATCCAGCTTCTTCTGGGCCTCCTGCACCTGCGGCGGGTTAATGTAGGAAGCGACCTTTTCACTGATCAGATGCGGTGCCCCGCCCCCGGCGTAAGGGGTGATTTTGGATTGATTCCCAGTAGCCAAGAAAGCATCCGTGTAGAAGGGAATCCCGTCCTTCAGCTCATAATTGTCGCCTTTACGTCCGAAGCGCAATAAAGTGGAGCCCTCGTCGCCGTAGAAATAATCGATCCAGCGCATCGTTGCTTCCGGGTACTTATTGACCGAGGTAATGGCAAAAGCTCCAAAATCCCGCGGTACCGGAGCGGCCAGCTGCAGTCTGTCCCCGTGAGGCCCTTTGACCGGAGCTATCCCGATATATTGATCCGCCACTTTGGTATCCAGCATAGGGTTGTTCGTCTGATCAAAGAAGAATCCGGTATTCCCTGTGCCCTGCTTGGCAAGATATTGAGCCTCCTTCTGCGTAAAGAGCTCCTGATCGAGCAGCTTTTCCGAATACAGCTTATTCAGATACATCAACAGCTCTTTATTCCGGTCATTCCCCATCCAGATGTTAACCTTGTCATTCTCAAGGTTGATGTTATAGCCTAGCTGGAAATCCAGGCCAAAAGATCCCGCCATAATAGGGACGATGCTTAAGCCGTTGCGTGCCGTCATTGGAATCTCGTCTGGCTTACCATTGCCATTAGGATCTTTATCCCGGAAAGCCTTCAGCACCTCGTACAGTTCATCTGTGGTCTCAGGCTCCTTCAGATTCAGCTTCTTCAGCCATCCTTGATTCATCCATCTTTTATCCGTCCTGGCAGAGTTAACGGTTACAATCCCAGGGATGGCATAAATATGGCCTTCAGGCGTCGTAATGGCTGAACGGATCTCCGGATACGTGTCCATCAGCTTTTTAAGGTTTGGAGCGTACGAGTCGATCAGCTTCTCAAGCGGGATTAGTTGTCCTCCGGAGCCATAGCGAATAGCCTCTAATGGAGTTAGGCCTGAGCGATAGAAAGCATCCGGGAGCTCGTTCGATGCGAACAGCAGGTTCTTTTTCTCATTAAACCCGTCTGTCGGCGCTTCGATAAACTCCACCTGAACATTGCTCATTTTTTCATAATCCTGGAACACCGGCACCTCCTTGAACGGCCCGTTGGTCGGCGCAATTCTTGTGA
This sequence comes from Paenibacillus vulneris, assembly GCF_039543185.1. Taxonomy (NCBI): domain Bacteria; kingdom Bacillati; phylum Bacillota; class Bacilli; order Caryophanales; family Paenibacillaceae; genus Paenibacillus; species Paenibacillus vulneris. Next base: position 616,950 of record NZ_BAABJG010000015.1, read on the forward strand.
ACATTTTGAGCTTAATCGGCTCTTTCACTATAGGAAAACCAGCCGAAGAGACGCCTTTCGCAGCATCTGCGTTGGAGCCATCCGCTTTCTCTTTGCCCGGGGCATCCGAGCTGCATGCGGTCAGTGTCAATCCGGAAACTACCAAGGTGGAAAGCACTATCGTCCCCCAATTTCTTTTCATACCTTTGTTCCTCCGATCGTTGATTATCACCCTAGATAAGTAAGCGCTTTCTAGGTCTGATCTTATTATAGTGCCTGCTCTTCACTCGGCGGTTCCAAATATATGACATTCCATTCTACTTATTTGACGGTTTGAGGCTATCCATGTACGCTTGAGGCGTCATTCCTGTTATACTTTTAAATACTTTAAAAAAGTAAGTATAATTCAAAAAACCTACCTGGCTGCTAATTTGTTTTAACGAATAAGCGCCGGATTCCATAAGGACACAGCTTGTTTTGATTCGAACCCGGTTCAAATACTCCGTGAACGTCATCTGCGTTTCCTCCTTGAACAATCGGCTCAGGTAGGAGGGATTAAGCATCAGGGCATCCGCCGTGACATCCAATGAGATGTTGGAGGCATAATGGTTCGTAATGAATTGGATAGCTTTTACAACATGACGAGAGTAGGTTGCTCCGGTATGCTGCTTCTGCTTCTTAACCTCCTCAACTCCGCTAGAGTAGTAATGTTTCATCCATTGCTCCAGCTCGGCAACGCTTCCTATTCGTCCAAGGCCGCTGCGTGACGGAATCCGTTCGTTGTCTACTGTTGATGGATCAGGAACATGTCGTTTTCTGAACCTTTCAACGATCCGGAGGAGTTCGCTAACTATCATTTGTACCTTCATGGAGTAAACAGGCAGGCTCTGTAGCGAAGCGAACACAGTGGAAAGCACATGGTCAATTCTCTCCGCGTCTAACTGCTCCAGAAACAGCTGCAATTGCTTCTGCTCCTCCATCCATAGAGTCTCCCTCTGCGCGGATACATTCATGCCCGAATATAACAGACCGGTAATTTCTTGGTTGGCCTTGCTGTAGCTGGCACCTAGCTGCCGTAACCGGCCGCAAAGCGGTCCTATGGTATAGAGGCATTTTAAATTCAGAAATTTTTCTAATGAATGGGATAGGCTGCTCATAGCCTGGCTGATCTGGGTTGTAACCGTATGCTCGCTTCGGTCCTCAGAGGCAAACAGGACAATAAATTGCCCCTCCCCCACATAGCCTACCGTCCTCTTATGAATGTCTCCGATAGCCATTTGCATCACATCCGTCGCTTGCTGCACGAACCTGTTTTTCTGAACATCCGTGAAGGATTCCGTCAACAGCAGAAAAGGAATGATCTGCACTGCTGCGCTTCCGTATACTACAGAATGAGCATAAAGCTGATGGTCTCTCGCATAAGCCTCCAGCTCCTCACCGGCCTCCCCTGCCCCTCTTGCCAAATTGGCAGCAAATTCGCGGTAAATGACGGGACTTAGACGCTCCATCATTTTGGTCTGAGCGCTGCGGGCTTCGTGCTCCCGTTCTTCAAGCTGCAAATCTTCAACCGCTTTATTCAGAAGCGTGAGAAGCGCCTCCGGCGTCAAACGATGTTTAAGCAAGTAGTCCATAGCTCCATTCTTCAGGCAATCCCGGACATAATCGTAATCGTCAAAGCTGCTTAACATAATCATCTTGATCTTGGGAAAGCGTTCCTTAATGATGCGGGTCAGCTCCAAGCCATTCATCGTCGGCATGCTGACATCCAGGATCGCAATATGCGGAGAATGCTGCTCGATCATAGATAGGGCCATTGCTCCGTTCGCCGCTTCGCCGCAGAGGGTGAATCCGTGCTTCTCCCAGTTCAGCATCCCTTTCACATCATTGCGGGCCAAGGCTTCATCGTCGACCAATAGGACTTCAAACATACTTCATCCCCCCTGTTACACAATCCGAGCCCGGAAGCAGCGGAAACCGAATCTGCACCTTCGTATACATGCCAGGCTCGCTTTGCACGGATACGCCATAAGGCTCCCCATACAGCCGAACTATGCGTTCATGTACATTGCGGACCCCCATGCCGCTAAAGCGTGAGCTTGCCTGACCATCCTTAGCCTCAAAAAGCGCGTCTATTTGCTCCTTCGACATGCCTTTGCCGTTATCCCTGACTTCGATTCTCAGTTCTTCATGCTCCTCATCCTTATATACTCGAATCAGGACAATACCTTCATGCTCCGTGGAAGTTATTCCGTGAATAATGGCATTTTCCACAATAGGCTGCAGCATTAGCTTAAGAACCTGGTATTGTAATAATTCGTCCCTTTCAATCTCAATGGTCAAACGAATAGGCTCCACATATTTGTATTTTTCGATAGTGACGTAGCTGCGGACATACTGCAATTCTTCCTGGAGAGTGAGACACTCATTCGAGTTCCCCAGCACACCGCGTAAAAGCTCGATCAAGGACCCGGATACTTCTACAATATTGGGTACACCGTTAAGCTTGGCCAAATATTTCACCGTGTTCAGCGTGTTATACAAAAAATGCGGACGGATTTGCGCCTGCAAAACCGCGAGCTCCGCCTCCCGCTTCTCTCTCTCGGTGGTCACGATCCCTTCCATCAGCCGTCTTAACTCCTCCACCATGCTTTTAAATACGTGATAGAGCTGTCCTATTTCGTCCTTGGAACGAATTTCTACGTGCGGAAGGGTCATGTTACCATCCATCACATGCATCATCATGGATCTTAGCTTGCGAATGTTTCTTGTTATTCTTGAAGAAACCTGCAAAGTACCGATAACGATAATTACAAAGACGATGATGGCTACTTCAGCCAGTACATTACGAATGCGTACCGTTTCGCTCAATAGTGATTCCATAGGGACAAGCGCCAGCGTGGACCAGCCCGTATTCGCCGATTTCCGGCTTATCACAAGGTAGGATTTTCGATCGATGATCCTTTCCACCGATGTGTCTGAACCGCCCAGCTGCTGATTCAGCTGGATGATCGTCTCCTGATTAACACCCCCTGTTCCGGGCTGGTAGATGAATTCATTCTTCTCGTCCAAGACGAACAGCATGCTGTCCGAAGTGGGCTTGACATCGTAAGTCTTCTTAATAAACTCATAGTTGAGATCAAACATGACAAGCCCGATAAATTTACGGTTATACCGAAGCTCACGGCCGGTTACAATGGTATCGCTGGAGCCCGTATGATGAAAATACGCATGCCCGGAGCCGTTTTGAAGCAAGTAATCTATCACCGGCGAATGCATCACGCTCTTGTCCAGCCACGGGGAGCCGACGAAAAACACCTTCCCGGTCAATCCAATCACGGAAGCTCGTGAAATATAGGGCTTGTACGCAATCAATGCGGATAAGAACTCCTCAACCTGCTTTTGCTCCTGGAACCATTCGTAGCTTGGCTCCTCGGTATCGCTTTGCAGCGTATTCAGTACGGTTTTATTCGTAGCAACGACCGTATTTAAGCGGCCGATTTCCTCCAAGCGAAGATTTAAGGACTCGTCAGCCTGCCTAATGCTGTCCATAACAGAAGTAATCGCATTGTTCTTGACGGTTTCCCTCATGTACAGGTAGACGATACTCGTGACGGCCGCGATGCCAAGCAGGGTGACTAGGCTAAATGCAACAAAGATTTTGCCTTGAATGCTTAGTGTCGGGGAAATCAGCTTTTTAATAGAAAAAAATCTTATCATGAGGCACCTCCTTTCTACCACTAATTCTATAATATTACTTGGTATTTGACGAGTTACCAAAAAAACATGAATCCAGCCCTCGGAAGAGCTTGATCCATGTTTTGGATTATTCGAAGCACGGCTCTATGAGCAGCCCCTGTCCAGCTTCTTCACCTTGAAGTAGGACGATACCCACTCGGGTCCGGAAGGGAGCGGTACGATCGTTGCCAAATAAGGTGGACCGGAGCCTCCCCTCACGATCGATAAACATCGTTCCGTGCCCTCCGTGAGGAACCGCCACCCTCCTCGGGGTGTAAGGTCCGTACAGCTCGTCGGCAACGGCATACATCAAGTCGTAGGTGCCGTCCACCCGTTTATCGCCGTTCCATTCCGCCGCACCCAGAATATACTTGCCTTGATACTTTACGATAAATGCGCCCTCATAGCCGACACGCTGTCCGTCCGAGCATAACAGCTTACGGGGCTCTTCCGCAAAGCCCGTCATATCCTTCTTCATTCTGGCAATTTTGCCGTCCTGCCATACAAAATATACTTGACCGTCATCGTCCAGGAACAGACTGGAATCAATATCCGTATTCGTCATTCGCCCCATATCGATATAGGGTCCTTCTGCTTGCCCGGACACGCTTTTAATAAGCCCGGTACCTCCGCCTTTAAGCGAATAGGTGATCCAGAAGGTGCCGTACAAATAAATCATCTCCGGAGCCCAGAGGCATGGATGCTCATAAATGTTGTTCTCCCAAGTGCCATTCTCGGCGAGGTCCCATACTTTAGCCAGATGAGTCCATTCCTTAAGATCCTGGGATTTCCATAAGTGGAGCTGATTATTCCTGTCCCAAAAATTTCGGTGCGGCTTATCTGAGGTCCCCGTCAAATAGTACGTCCCATCCGGCCCTACGCTAATATGCGGGTCCCGAATCAGAAAGTCTACGACAGGTTTAAGGCTTCCTATGGGTCCCTTCTCAAGCACCGCTTCCTCAACAGGTCTAATGAATCCGGGACCTGCGAGGTTCATGGGTATAACAGCAGGATAATGCTCTACAGGAGAGTAGCTCCCGCAGCCTGAGAACGAGGCATACAGCCGTTGGTCCCAGCCGGTAAATAGTGAGACCTGCCCACCATTCGGAAGCGCCAAATACCGTCGGCTGTAAGGACCGTAGATCGATCGGCTGACCGCTACAAAAGTATCTACACTATCGCTGTCCATTCGCTTAAGCGCGTCGGCGCAAAATAGATAATAATAACCATCCAGCTTGGCTAGAAAAGCGCCGTGCGTTCCTACCTGAAGGTTCCCTGAATAGGACGGATGATCCTCACGTCCCGCTGCCTTCCAAGGCTGCACCCCTACTGTCCGGGGCGTTTCCTCCAGACCTGTCATCTCCGCATTCATTCGTGCTATCTTGCCGTTTCCATATACCCAATATACCGCCTCGTCATCATCCTCAAATAAAGAGGCGTCTTGTCCGTCTGACGTCATCTTTCCCATATCACGGTAAGGGCCATAGGCTGAAGCCGACAGGCTCTGCAGCAAGCCTGTTCCGCCTTGCTCCAGCCCGTATGTGATCCAGAATGCTCTACGCATAAAATGGATTTCCGGTGCGCAAATCCCATGGGAGCCTTCACCCTCTATTTGCCACGTTCCATCCTGCTCCAGGCTCCATACGACCGCTGGCCCCGTCCATGTCGTTAGATCGGGAGAAGACCATACCTGCACGCTCTTTCCGTCCGTCGTTCCGGTTAAATAGTACATGTGATCCGGCCCGGCACAAATGCTTGCATCCTTCAACGGGATGTCCATTATGCTCTTGACGAGTGCGGCCGATTCGGAATATCCCGTGCAAGCAGACCATTCTGTTTCCGGATGAGGCGGCTGTATCAGAAAATTATCACTCATGTTGCGGCTCCTTTCCCTGTCTCGGCTTCATAATGTTCTATTCGGAGGCAGTCGTTGCCCTAATATCCTCTAGCTGTAACGGGACGGAATAGATCCGCACATTCTTAATGCCTCCGTCAAAGGCAGCTTCGGATCCTTGATCGCCAAAGGCATCCGTCCCAAATCTTCCCCCGTAGCCCCCTGCACTATCATGGGCTCTAACTAGGGCAAACGATGCACTGCCTTCCCCTGCGAGGCCGCCATTTATATATAGGCACAGCTTTCCTTCATCATAAGTCAATGCGACATGATTCCATTGCGTCAAATTTAGCTGCAACGGCTCACTGGAAATAAGGAGCCGGTTCCCGTTCGAGCACACAGCTGCCTCCAATCGGCCATCCCGGATACGAAGAGCTAACCCGTTCATAGAATCGCCTTCATCGATCAATACCTGGGTGACCAAATCAGACTGCGGCCGAACTTCCAGCGTTATGGATCTCATGGAGAAGGCATCATGAAAAAAGCCCTCCGCTCCTTCAACGGCAACTCTGACAGGAGAATATGTACGTGTGCGGTACTGTGCCAGCAAAGCATACCTGTCCAACAAACGGAAAAGTTCCTTCTCACTGACGGGAAACATCGTGCCGTGTCTTGCGCGGTAAGGGAACCGAGTCTTCTCCCCCTCCAATTCCTTGGACCAATGAACCATATCGGCAGACTCCATAACGCCAAATTTTCCATAAGCCCAATAATCGTAGTACAGCAGCCACTTTTTCTCATTCTCGATCCATAGAAATTCCGGGCCTTCTGTATAGTCCGGCGTTTGAACGCCAGGAATTCTTTCATACGGACCTTCCAGCTGATCAGACACCGCCAAGAAGTTCATTGGCGGATGCGGATATTTTAACGGCTCGTAGACATGACTTTCATCTTTGACAGCCATGTAATATTTTCCCTCATGCCGAGCAAGACTTGCATCGATGGTTTGAAAACCCGGATCATAGAATAGTTCGGCCTTGGTAAAAGTCTTCCAGTCTTTCGTTTGCACGCAATAGTGTTTGCTATTGCTTAAATCTTTCCCTGTGCTGGAAGCCCAATACACCAAAAAATACTCTTGAACGGGATCATAGGTAAACTCAGGCGCCCAGCTGTTGACTGTATTCGGGATATCCTTCATGACAGGCAGCGCTTGCTCCTCTGTCCAATGAATTAAGTCATCCGAGGACGCGTATCCGATCAGCGGCCCTCGAGGGCGCATGGTAAAGACCAAATGCCATTTCCCATCCGGCCCTTTGCCGATAAAAGGGTCCCTTAATATGCCTTCTCCTAAACCGGTTTCCCAGACCGGCTCGTTTCCGTTCAGTTCGTACCACCGGAGTCCATCCCGGCTGTAGGCGTAATGCAATTTTTCAGCCAAGTGGCTTTGTCCGGGACCTGAACGGAAGTAGCCCATAAGATAGGCATTCTTATGATTCTGACGCCTTATGCTTGATTCTGTCACTTGTATCTTCCCCTATCTTCGTTGTGAATTATGTTCATTGTATCTTGATGGCTCTGACTACTGAATAGAGAAATCGGTGCTACAGGTGAGGAAAAAGGACACCCAAGCGCCTATATTATTCCATCTGCTCAAAAGATATCCAGCGCTCCTATCTAATGAGCGACATGTCCTATTACGCCATGTCCTATTACGGCAAATCATGATAAGATAATAGGAACAAGGAACCACTTCATTAAGGGAGCTTTGATGAACATGATGAACAAACCCGGCAAGCATGGCCCCATCTATCACCTGCCTCCGTTAGGAGACCCTCCTCCTCTTAGCGTGCAGTTTCTAGGCATCAATTACTGCGATACGGATTACCGCAATATACGAAAGCTCGCCCAAATTACCGTTGTGGGCTTCGTACTATCCGGTCAAGGCAGTGTTAAGGTCAATTCGCATTCCTATCTCGCCCGTCAAGGAGACGTGTTCATCCTTCCGGCAGGCTGCTATCATGAAGTTGCCTCCGACCCTAACCACCATGAGCAATGGTCCTATATATGGCTAAACATCAGCGGCAACTGGGTGTTGAAGATGCTTGAAGCTTACCAGCTGCTTCCCCATGTCGTCATTCCGCATAGCGGGACGGGAGTTTTTTTTGAAGAAGCCATTGAAAGCGCTAAACTTAAATCGGTCGAAGAAATGCAAAGCGAGCAGCAGGTCATCCTTATGCGGATAATTGTCACTCTCTCCGAAGCATTGCGCAAAAGAGGGGAAGCGCTATCATCCACGGTGCAGGCTATAAAGCAATTTTTGGATAACAGCATTCTTCAGCCTTTCGACTCGAACCAGCTCGCTTCGCATATGGGCATTTCCACCCGGCAAATGAATCGGTTGTTCAATAGAGAAGTCGGAACGACCATCTATAACTATGTCATTACCAAAAAAATTGAATCCGCCAAGCTGATGCTGCTCGACACCCAACTCTCCATAAGCGACATTGGCTATAGGCTCGGCTATGTAGACCCGCATTATTTTTCGAACCTGTTCCAAAGTAAAACCGGTGTAAGACCTAGTGCTTTTCGCAAGCTATTTAGTAAAATTCAATAAAAGCTTAGCTGACATGAGTACCACAGGCTAGGGAACCGAAAAGAGCTATCTTTTGGCTTCGGCTATTTTTTTATTAGCATCATCCTCTGCCCGTCTCAGGATCGAATTGACGTCCACACTCCCCTTCAGGTACTCGGTCATGGATTTATTGATGACGTCTTTAATAATTTCTTCATACTCCGTCGGCTGCGGATTTTGCCCGATTTTCATCTTCAGCAGGGCTTGTACATTCTTCCCTTGAAGAGATGACAGGTCCGCTCCGTATTCCTTCGTCACCTCCGGATCGTTAATGACCGGGATAAGACCTCTTCTGGCCATTCGTGCCTGGTTTTCCTTCTCCGCCAAAAATTTCATCACTTGGAATGCCTCTTCCTTATGCTTGCTATTGGTAGATAATAAGAGGCCGGACACATCAGTTTCTTTAACCAATGGCGCTTCCTTGCGGCTCGGGAAGGTCACGATGTCCCAATTCGGCGCGGTGCCTGCCTTGTGCAGCTCCTCGAGCTGTGTTAACCGGTTATAGGCGACCATCATAGCCAGGTTTTTATTTTTTTCAAAGTCGTTGAATATTCCTTTCGTTTGGTTGCCGGGAATATCCTTAATGGACTTGTACATCTCGAAGTACGATTTCCAGCTGTCGGTCGTAAGAACCGCTTTGCCTGAGCCCGGATCCCACAGCGGAAGCATCATCGATGCCGAAATACGCGGGGCTGCTATCAGATCGAGACCGTAATACGGCTGGCCACCATCGGTTCTGCTTAATTGGCGCGCGAGGCTGATCACTTCATCCCATGTAATCCCATCCTTTGGATAAGGGACCCCGAAGCGGTCAAAAATATCCTTGTTATAGTACAAGGCTGCAGGATTACTGTACAAAGGTAGCATATACAGCTCGCCCTTGGCTCCATAGCTCTTCAGCGTTTGAATGATATTCGGGTCAAACTGCGACAAATCGACATTGTTGTTCTTCACCAGCGAGGTTAAATCCTCGGCGAGTCCGAGCGTCGTATATTTATAAATATCAAAATTAGCCTGTAGCATCAGATCGGGAAATGTCCCGGCAGTAAGCATATCCTCAAAGGATTGATTGGCCGGTTTACGAACCAGCTCCATCGTGATATGCGGAAATTTGGCTTTTACCGGCTCGGCAATCAGTTTGTTGAAGTCCTCATCCGTCACCGTGAGCAGATATTGAAGAACCGTCAGCTTAATCGGCTCCTTCTTCTCCTCCTCTTTGGCTCCCTGCTGTGAGGGATTGGAACCGGAACAAGCAGTAGTCATCGCTACCATACCGATCAATGCAAGGTTCAGTGCTTTATTCCTATTTCTCATTCTGAAACCCCTTTCTTCTATTTATTCCAATCATACATTGCGGTCTATTGAGTTTGAATACAATTGTGAGTATGAAAAGTGAGTATTTCGGACAACCGATCTGATAACGCTGCAAAATAAAAATCGGATCAAGCTCGTGTCAGAGAAATTTCACACGAGATTGATCCGATTATGCTTCTAATTAGCTTTAAGTTGGTTCATCCTCCTGTTTCAAGTCAACCAAATAAAGATTCCCCTTCTTTTGTGCATTGTGAGAGTCGGAGGTAAAGAGAATATGGCGATCACCGTGACTGAAAATCGGATGCGGATGCACATCCTGTGTCATGAAACTGCTGTTGTGCTGACAAACTTGAGTGATGGACAACCGTCCTTCCTCCCAGTTGGGCTGACACAGGTGGATGCTTTTATTATCAATGACTCCGTCGGTCACTAGAAGATCTCCACGGGAAGAGCTTGTGAAGTGTCCGTATGAGTCCATCTCCGGAGAAAACGACAGCTCCGTCGCTATGCCGCTGTCCAAATCTATCCGCCCGACAAAGCTGATAATGTCATCTTTCTTCTTGCTCTCATCCTTCATGGCTGGATCGTTAGGTACTCCTTGAGTGCCATGATACAAAACGGCATTTCCTTGGTCTATCCACATTTCATGACAAATCCATAATTCGGACGCGGCATCCGTTTGATCTCGTACCTTGCTGACTACGCCCGAATGGTTATCAAACAGCCACATCCGTTGTTCAACCATACCTCCTTCATGGTTAAACAAGATCCGATCCGGATTCATCGGGTGGAATTGTACATGTGTGATCCACCCTACGTGCGAGCAGCGAATTTCCGATGATCCCGTGTGCGTATCGATCACCAGCAGCTTGGATTCTATATGCTTCCGGTACACCTTGTCCCGGATCAGTGTAAACGGATTGCCTTCCCCGATTTCAAACGCGCTCGCGTCAATATAGGGGATACACACCCATCGGCCATCCGCGGATATATGGGTAAACCCGGTCATGACATGCATTGGCAGCGAATAGATGACTTCGTCTGAAAGTGTGTTAAGATCCATCAAATGAACCCTATTATGCTGAATGTATAGCAGCTTGTGGCTGCCCGGGTTATAGCTTGGACTCGCTTTGGCTAACCCGCGGTTTAATTGACCATCATAATAGACATAGCTTTTCATATAGCCGTCCCTGTTGTCGGTTAACTGCACAGCTATACCGTCCTCGAGCGACATCTTGAACAAATTCGGATGTCCCCCCGACTGATCGCTGATGAACAGCACTTCTTGGTTATCCGCCGTGAAGCTGCTGCTCGTAAAATAGAGATGATGGTGATTCCCAGGCAAGGAGGTAAGCTGTGTCACGGTCTTCCCCGTTGCTCCGTCTCTGCGCTGAACGAATTCATGCCGGAAAGTAGAACCTTTCATTATAGCACCTCTGATTCAATTAATTTCTTCTATATCCCATCGTTTTCGCAATATTGGCGAATAACCGGAATGGTCTTCTCAGCTTCGCTGTACTCATATTACTTGCATAAAGCATAGCTCAGATGCCGAAAATCATCTTCCTTTATATTGCAGAAATTCACGTATATTGTTATTCTTTTTTGTGAAGGGGATGGTTTGAATTGGAGCCGGATTTGTATAACGACACCGGGCAGTTCCTTTTTAGCTACTTGAATGAGAAAGATGTACAACTGAAGCCGCTCCAGCACTATCATAACTCGTTTGAGTTTGATTTTTTCATTAAGGCGGACCTGCACATTTTTTTAAAGGACAATACCTATGCGATTCATGACGGGAATTTTTTCTTTATTAACGAGTACGAAATCCATCGGCTGTTTTATAGCCCCAATCGTCCCTATGAGAGGTATGTCATCAATTTTAGCAAAGATTTCATTAAACGATTGCTGTCGGAAGCCGAATTGGTTTCCATCCTGAAGTGGATCGTGCATAAGGGGCCGCGAAAGGTTGAAACCGATTTAGCGCAAAGAGAAAGCTTATTATCGCTTTTTTCTAAAATCGGGTATGCCTATTCCCGTTATACGGCCGATCAAGACGCCATTTCGCTGTCCGAAATAAGACTGAACCTGCTCTTGCTGCTTATCGAATATCACCGGATAGCCTCCAAACAGCCCGGCGTTCCATCCTCTAACCCTCATATTCAGGCTCTCATCCGATACATCGACGACAACTACATGAATCCCATTACATTAGAGCAATTGGAGGTTACTTTCGGTCTAAGCAAATATTATATTTGCCACTTGTTTAAAGAAACGTCCCGATTTACCCTATTCGAATATTTGCTGAACCGCCGTGTGATTGAGGCTAAGAAGCTGTTAGAGAATACCGATCAGGATATCATACAAATCGCTTTAAGCTGCGGATTTCAGAATCTGCAGCACTTTTACCGAATCTTTAAGCGGTCTGCCAAAGTGACTCCGCTTCAATATAGAAAAATACGATCAGCAAGAAACTGCGAGCAGGGTCAATAAAAACTATTTAGGGCTTGTCCTGCTTCATTAAAAGAGGCTGCCGATTTGCTATCGGCGGCCTCCTCGTTTCAACATGTTTAAATTTGCGTAAAGAATCCAGCGGGATAATGTTCATCGTCTTCCGGAACAACGTCAGGGTACCGGGTAAAAACTGCGGTAAAGCTGTCGGTTTCAATGAGATATTGGATTACTTGTTCGATCCTTTCTCTGCTAACGAGATCTATAAGGATCATATCACTTGACCAATAATAAGTTCCGTTCATGCATTCCCCTGTTTGAATATTTTTACGTCGTGTGGACTCGATGTTTCTGTAAGTAAAAAAACTTGCAATCCATTTAGAACGGTCAGAAAATACAACAATTACATCTGTATTTGTATCCTCGTAATCCCAAGTGCCAGCTAACCATTCCTCAGCCTCTATCCATATAAGCTTTTTAGCGTTTTTCATTAACAAACCTCCAGACTTCATGGATAGAGTATACCAAATACCAATATTATTTAGGAAAAGAGCCTCCATTAATCGATGCGATCGTTTCGTCCGATGCGACCCTCTGGAGCCAGTTTCACCTAGGTAACAGGTGCCGGATTGAATAAAGCCAGATCATTGTGCAGCCCCCAATGGTCCGCCCATGTTTTCTTCCTTCCGCTAGCGATATCCAGAATGAGACGGAACAGCTCCCAGCCCACCTCTTCAATGGTCGCTTCTCCAGTCGCAATGGTTCCCGCATTCAGATCGATCAGATCATGCCACTGCTCCGCCAAAGCATTTCTCGTAGACACTTTGATGACAGGAGCGGCAGCTAAGCCATAGGGTGTGCCGCGGCCGGTTGTAAACACCTGCACATTGATACCGGAAGCCAACTGCAATGTACCGCATACGAAATCACTTGCAGGCGTTGCCGCGAACAGCAGACCTTTACCGACAGCTCTTTCGCCTGGTGACAGTACGCCAACAATCGGACTCGTGCCCGATTTCACGATGGATCCAAGTGACTTCTCGACGATGTTGGCTAGCCCGCCTTTTTTATTGCCGGGTGTAGGATTCGCGCTGCGATCGACCCTGCCGTTCTGCAGGTAATCGTCATACCATTGCATTTCACGGATCAAAGCCCGGCCGACCGCCTCATTGACGGCTCGCTGCGTCAACAAATGAATAGCATCCCTGACTTCCGTCACCTCAGAGAACATTACCGTAGCCCCTGCGCGCACTAATAAATCTGCCGCGTAACCGACGGCCGGATTCGCGGTAATCCCTGAGAAAGCATCGCTTCCGCCACATTGCAGGCCGACAACCAGCGCTGATGCGGGACAGGTGATGCGCTTTCTTCGATTTAATCTATCGAGCCGTTCCTCCGCCATCGTCATAATCATGTTTACCATAGGAATAAAACCGTGATTCTCCTGTAAGGTAATGATCCTGCCGGAATCTTTGTCAGGCACCAAGCGTTCGGGCAGCAGCTTTTCACATCCGAGCCCTATCACCAGCAGTTCTCCGCCAAAGTTCGGGTTCAATGCGATATTCTGGATCGTACGAATGGGAATGATAGCGTCCGGCGCATCGATCGCCACCCCGCAGCCGTAAGTGTGAGTAAGGGCTATAACATCCTCGACATTAGGATATCGCGGCAGCAGCTCTTCTTTAATCTTCTTTACTGCATAATGAAGCACGCCGGCTACACATTGCACACTGGTTGTTATTCCCAAAATATTTTTCGTTCCAACGGTACCATCCTTATTCAAATATCCCTCGAATGTATACTCTTCCAAAGGTGGAAGCGCTTCCGGCACGGCGCTTGCTATCGGTAAATCCTCCAATCCCGGAGGCTTAGGCAATCTCACCATCGTTTCTTCGATCCAGCTGCCCCTTTTAATCGATCTCATCGCATATCCGATGACCTCACCGTAGCGAATGATGCCTTCATCTTGAGCGATATCTGTAAGAGCTACCTTATGTCCTTGTGGAACCTGTTGAAGGAGCTTAAGGCCGCATGGGAATACGGTTCCTTCCGGTAAACCTCGTTTGTTGACAACAATAGCAATATTGTCCTTTGGATTCACTTTGATATACAGCGGCTCCTCAGCTTCCGAACGTTGTCCAGCCATGATAACGATCCCCTCTCCGCATAGCACTTGTTCTAGAATTAATCTCATAGTAATCTGTTATTAGCAATTAGTAAAAGTGATATAAATTAGTTTAATCTTAAAAATATTATGAGCTGCGAGGCGTTGAACATGGACTTGAAACAGCTGGAGTATATGATCCAAATTGCGGAGGAAAACAATATTACCAAGGCTGCGGATAAGCTGTACATGACACAATCCGCTTTAAATCAACAGCTCCTGAAGCTAGAGAAAGAATTGGGGGCACAGTTGTTCGTTCGTTCCAGAAGCAATTGGCATCTGACGCAAGTTGGAAAGATCTATATAGAGAACGCCAAAAAAATCCTATACATCAAAAAAGAGACCTACAGACAAATCCATGATTTGCTGGACCTTCAAGAAGGCAAACTATCGATCGGCTTGACCCCGGAACGAGGTACCGACATGTTTGCTTCTATTTATCCGTTTTTTTACAAAAAATATCCCAAGGTTACGATCGAGCCCCTGGAAATGCCCGTAAAAAAGCAGCAATATGAAATATCCCTAGGAAATCTGGATATAGGCTTTGTCACGCTCCAGGATTTTCAAAAAACGAAGGATACTTATATTCCTATATGTTCGGAGGAAATCATTCTGGGTGTTCCCAGCTCCCATCCACTCGCATGTCGCGGAGGCAAATTAGGTGAACGGCTTCCCGTGACTAATCTGGAGCCTTTCGAGCATGATTCATTTGCCGTCATGCAGCAAGGTTCCACGCTTAGGGAAATCTACGACCAGCTCCTGGCCGAAGATAACATCGCACCTCCCATTTTATTGGAAACCAGGAGCTGCAAAACTTTATATGAAATGATCGCCGAGGGGATATGCTGTTCCATTATTCCTATTAGTTATGCCAAACCTGGACCGAATGTCTCCTACTTCTCCCTTCAACAGAATCCGGTTTGGGACATCGCCGCCAGCTACAAAAAAGACAGTTATTTAAGTCAAGCAGCTAAAGATTTGATCGCGATGTGTACCGATTATTGGCTGCAAAAAATGAATAAGCTGAAGGGAAATGAAAAAGCCGGTTATCGTGGATAGCCGGCCTCATTTATGGAATTCTCTTCGCACCACTCTCGCAGAAACTGGAGGTTCTTATTAAAGTAGTGATCATCTTGCCACGCTCCCCAAACTTTCGAGTTGCCCGTATGTAGTCCCATTAACCAGATCTCTCTGATTGCAACAAAAGTAGGAACTGCTTCAAGCTCACACTGAGAAAGCTTTTTATTTTTCTGGTAAGACTCTAGGAAAAGATCCCATAATTCATTCTTAAACTTATCTTTTTCTCGTCCTCGGACTTTTGCCCATAGGAAAACGGATATATCATAGGCTCTCCAGCCAGGCCCGGCACAATCGAAATCAAAATGCATCAAGCCGCCATCATGGAAATGCACATTCCCTCCATGAAGGTCCCCGTGACATACTCCCCAGCTTAGATCAGAAGAAAATCCATGAATACGGTTCTTTAGCAGCAAAGACAATGATTCCAGATATTGTATATCCTCCGGTCTATGGTTTAATAAAGGTTTAATCGATTGAAGAGGCTTTGTCAGCAAATGATCCAGATCTAATTCAAATCTTTGGTGACCGCTGTGGAATTCATCCATAACCACATGCATCTTGGCAACTTCTTCACCATATAATGAACAACTTTCTTTACTATTCGAATATCCACCCTCAGCATATGTAAATAACACCGCGTAGCGCGGCCCTTCCGGGGCTTTCAATTCTGTATGGTAACCGCCATCCTTCTTTTCGACAGGAAAAGAAACCGGGATTCCATTTGCTAGTAAGTGATTTAACAACTCAATCTCAAATTCAATGTCACTTATAGATCGCCAGTTAACTTTGTATATTCGAAGTATGTATTTCTTGTCATTTGTGATTACTATATAAGTATCATTAAGCCCATTACTGATAAAACGGCATTCTAGGATATCTCCAATATTATAAATATCATGAATGAATGGCACTAAAGCATCCGAAGATACGACAGAATGACTAATTGCCAGTTTAACCATACTCATCCCCCTACCCTTTTTATGTGAACTTCACGAAAGTTCAGGGATTAATTTCCAGAACTTATAGTAATAGTATCACTATTTTACGTTTGATAGTAGGGAAAGAAATATTATACTTATCATTTGTTAAAAATGTTTGGAATCAAAACTGCAAGATAAATAAGCAGCAGCCTCTCCCCTTCGGGAAAGGCCGCTTTGTTCAAAGTCATCATTTAGAAGCGAGGCAAATTCGACAAGTTGTTGGAAGGATCGCCGTCAGGGTAGGATCTCAGCGTTTTTTGGCCTTCCCGGTTTTTCCCGGTGTTGACGTCCTCGATCAAATCCGCTTCAGCCATTGCGATCGCTTGTGCGATATCCGCCACCGAACCATCCTGGAACTTCACGGCGCTGATGCCGCCGTCGCTGTAGCGAACGGCCGCGATAATCTTTTTGTTCGGGTCAATGGTATGCGGCCCTTTGCCGTACTGGGTACCGTCGCGCATAAACGTCCCATATTGGATGGGTTGACCGTTCGGGCCATAACCCGTATAGCCTCCTTGAAACCCGACATTGCGGGCATCCGCATTATTAATTCCGGTATTTCTTTGGCCGTACTCCGCCTGCGGGTTTCCGGATGAGCCAGGCACGGGCATTGGGCTGCCCGGAAAGGTTTGAGTACCAACATTGCTGGATTGAGGCATATACGAACTACTACCGTTGGTTTGCCCATTTGGGTTGAAGCTTGCATATTGCGGGATAGGCTGGCCATTCCAGGCAAAATTGCCATTGTGGGTCGGCTCAACGGCATTTTCGTAATTGCGGTCAGCACCGTACTGCGTGCCGGAAGGCCAGTTGGATGTACCTGATGTCATTCCGTTCCAGGCAGTAGTTCCGCCTGTCGTACCTGTTTCCATTACGTTTCCTGTGGACATAGCGTTGTCCATCGGATAAGACGAACCTCTTCGACGTCTTGGCATAATAGATCATCCCTCCTCTTTAAGGTATACCCATAGCATGTCTCCTTTTTTACAAGCTATACCCCTATGTCCTTACCTTTCCCAATTTGTTAACCAATTGAAAAAAGCCCTGACAGAATGCCAGAGCTCCCCGCTTTAATCCTAGCCCTTGGATGGAAAATAGATGTCAATTTGGGAATTATCATTCTCTAATGCATGAATATCCGTCCAATATTCGATATCGATCGGTCTTTCGCCATGGGTATTATTGATATATTCATAAGTCGCACTGATCTGCGACTCGGGTCCTTGATGGACAACCTTCGTATAACGGCCGGGAAGCAGAGTATGAGTGGTCATGCCTTTGGGTATTTCGCCGTAGGAGGATACTTCATAAGCGACTACATGCCGATAAGGGACGTGAGGAGTCCATTGACCTTCATGACAATAATCCTGAAGCAAATAGATTCCGTCCCCTTCCCGGTTCTCGATTTCATTCCTCTGAGCAGCCAAGCTTTCACGCAATGTCCTGACAATCTTGGTCTCTAGAACATTGTGCAGACTTTCCATGATTGAAAATCCAACGAGTTTGATCTCTTCTCTGTCCAATACTTCGTCTTGATAGGTTTGCATATTCACATTCCTCCCGATTGGTTGGTAAATATACCCATATCCAGAATAGCGAATATACGTTCTCTTGTAAAGCTATATTTGGCATAAAAGAAAAAGAGCCGCGTCCTAGCCAATGATCCGGCCCTACCCTATTGAATTGTTATCCCTTCTTGGTCGCTGTCGTACCGAACTCAAGTATTTTTACATCAACCTTAACGCTGATCACCGAACGGCTGAAGATGTCATCCCAATTTTCCTTGACCTTATTCCAAAGCTTAGGATTTTGAATTTGAAGCTTCTTGCCAAAATCCGCCACATCGGCTTTAAATGTTTTTTGTGTTTTGCTAAGCGCCTTTTGAACCAATTTTTCAACGGATTCCTTGGCTGCAAGCTCCGCCCTTGAGATGAATTCCTTATCAAAAGCATTACCGGGATAAACCCAGTCCTCTCGGAGACGGCCTTCTATATTCAGCTCGACAGCAAAATCAATCCTGTCGCCAAGAGATTGCGGCGAAATGGTTCTATTTAATTTATGGACCTCAAAGACGATGGCGTTCCCGCTTTTCGGGTCTATTCCTTTAACAACACCCTGTCTTTTATGATCCGGATAAAGGAAGTTTAGCCCTGTTGTTTCTTCCTCGGTTAACCAGCCAACCATTTTTCCAGTTTTTCCTTTAATTACGGCGGCACCTGCCAATTTGGCCTCTCTTTCCGTTGTCGATACTTTCTGAATGACGAAGCTATTTTTCCCGGTCAGCTTTTCCGACAGATCCCCTAGCTTTAAGGATGGCGGCATACTTAAAGACTTATGGTAATCTTCCGTCATGCCCTTTAATTTAAGCGCGGGGTTGGTCGCAATCCCTTCCTTTTCTAATACTTGGACGGTCGGTCCTTGAGCTATCAACACGGGCATCGACCTTCTTGTCTCACTATTTCGCAATAAGAAATTAACGATATTTCTCAAATCAATAGATTTGGCCACTTCCTCGTTGATAACTATAATTCTTAAATGCTCGTAGCTCGGGATACGAGACAAGCGCGTCGATATCTCGTTGACGTTTTCAAAAACTTGTTCCCCAGTACTGGTCAGGTTTACATATGATTTTTTCGACTTCACGCCTCCCTTGGAAGAGAATTGTTCGGGAATGGCAAAATGATGAGTCATGGAAATCCTCCGCCCCTCCCTATCGGTGGAGTCCGTTTTTTTATCAGCCATATCAAATCCGATACCGAGAGTGATCCCTACTTCTTCGATTTCTACCCGGTCCCAGCATCCAATTAACGTCACCAGGCTAAGGAAAGTGAAGGCAATCCGTATTACTCTAGAACCTCTCAAGTGCCTAGCCTCCTCATCTTGGCAATGATCCACAGGTAGAGGGGAATGACAATCATCGTAAATATCGAGTAATACGCTACGACGTCACCCAATCGGAATACGGCATCCAAATCCTTCGGATACATGGCGATCATATAAATAAAAGGAAGCAGCAAGTAAGCAAAGGGCCGGTAGTTCTTTTGGAAAAGCTCACCTAGACCCAGGCTGGCCACATAGTGATAAGGGACAAACGCCGTATACATACTTATGACCCAGAGCACGGAGAAGAAGGATTCGAACCGTTCAAAAAATCCACCGGGCAAGTCAATATCCTTGGCAACGGACATGGTTGGCCAGGTTACGGTTTTCACTTCGTCAACAGTTAATGTTCCGATAGAAATAATAACTACCATTGTGTATAAAAAAATCACGATACTGATGCCTGTTAGAGCCGATTTCACAGCCTTTTCGGGCTTCTTCACATAGGCAGCCAGGATCAGCATGATCTGATAACCGCTGAACGAAAGGGCAGAAGGAACGATGCCTTTGATTATAGGGGATCCTCCCTCTCCAAAAATAGGCCGGATATTATCCGGTTCAAATTCCCGAAAGCTAAGAGCAATTAATGAAAGCAGAATGACAATGATAAGAGGAAAGAAAAATTCAATAAAACGCGCGATGGGCTGGATTCCTCCCACTGTCAAATAAACGGCGATGGTTGAGAAAGCGATCATCGTTACCTCCATCGGGGTTTCTTCCAACAGATACATACGAATAACCTCCCCTAATACCCGCAGTAAATATCCCGATGAAAGAGTAAAATAGGCAATGACGATAAGGGTGTGAAGGACTCCCAGGTATTTCCCTACTATGGTCTTACCGTACTGGAAAATAGTTTGCTTCGGGAATAGTAAGCTTAGTTTCATAACCAAATATCCTGCAAGCAGCGTTAGTAAACCGCTCAAGATGACTGAGATCCAGCCGTCCGGAGAATCTGTGCTTTTCGCTATTTCACGAGGTAAGATAAGAATCCCCGTCCCAATCATACATTTTGCTACAATCGAGGCTATCTGAGTCGATGTAATCTCCTCTAAACGATTCGTAACCATACACTCTCTCCCTTGCCCTTCTTTATTTTCGAGAGCGATCCATGGGCTTAACCATTTCCGGACGACGCTTCATCGTTTGGAGCGGCAGTCTGATGATCAAATCCTTCCAGTTGCTCAAGCGAATAGGAACAAACGGCTTCATGTAATCGACTCCGAAGCTCTGCAATTTCATCAAATGAGCGGTAATGAAAAGAAACATCAGAATGATCCCATAAAGCCCCAGCACCGATGCGGCAATCATCAAGGCAAACCGGAGCATCCGAATGGCTAATCCAGCCGCATACTGGGGAAAGGCAAAAGATGATATTGCTGTTAAAGCAACAACGATGACCATAATTGGGCTCACTATGGCTGCCTGCACGGCAGCTTCCCCGATTACCAAACCGCCTACAATACCTACCGCCTGTCCGATTGGCTTCGGCAATCTTAAGCCGGCCTCCCTGAGGATTTCCAATGTAACCTCCATAATTAACGCCTCGATCAGAGATGGAAAGGGAACCCCTTCTCTTCCGGCAGCGATGGACAAAACCAGCTTGGTAGGAATTAGCCCATGGTTATAAGAAATTAAAGCAATGTAAAGCGCCGGCAGGAATAATGCTATGAACGCCGCCCCATATCGTAGTAAACGTATCAACGAGGACGGAAGCCAGCGCTCGTAATAATCCTCCGAAGAGGTCATTAACATGGCAAAGGTAACCGGCACGATTAAAGCAATTGGCGTCCCGTCGATGATTAACGCTATTCGCCCTTCCATTAAAGAGCTGGCCACCCTATCGGGGCGCTCTGTGTTTTGTACTTGAGGAAACGGGGAGAGGAAATTATCTTCGATAAGCTGCTCGATAAATCCCGACTCGGGAATCTCATCGATATCGATTTGTTCGATCCTGCTCTTCACTTCTTCGATCAGATCAGGGTTCGTTATATCATTTATATATAATAAGGCAATGTCGGTTTGGGAACGACGACCGATTTTATAATTGAGAATGGTCAATTTGGGGTCCTTGATCCGGCGTCGAATCAGCGATATATTGAGTCTGAGATTTTCTACGAATCCTTCCCTTGGACCTCTTACTACCGCTTCGGAAAAAGGCTCATCTATCGAACGGCCTTCCCACCCGGCCGTACCAAGAATAATTACACCTGCAATGCCTTCTATAAATAATGCAGCATTCCCCTGCAATACTTGGGAGGTACATTCGTTCACGTGCCTAACGGCTTGTACGGAAGAAATCGAAAGTATGGAGTCGGAAATATGCTGGACGAGCTGCTCGGGATCCTCGGCAGTTAGTATCGGCATCATTGACTGCTCTTGCAGCAACGGCTTGATTACTTGCTCGTTCATAACGTTCTTATCAACCAACCCGTCTATGTATACGACCGCCGCTTTCCATGAAGTACGGCTAATAGTAAGGGAACGGACCATGAAATCCATACTGCCGCCCAAGATGTCTTTCATGATTTTTACATTATCCTGAAGGCCGGATGCAAATAGATCTTGTGACAACACTCTCACCTTCTCCGTCTAGAATTGGATATGAAGTGAAATATCCGGTCAATGCTATAGGGGATCAAGAAGGAGATGAATGCCCCAATCCAGACAGACAGCTTTGGTAAGTAACTAATGAAGCTGTGCCACATAAAATTTCCTCTATTCTCAACAAATACATAAGACTAGATTGCCTAAGTTATACAATTTTATTCATAACTAGCAAAAGCTGATTGCTGCGAAAAAAACGGCGGCATGACAGTTTTTATCTGCCAGCCGCCGCGCCGTTCATTGCGTCTATTCTATCTATTATCGACTTTCTCCGGATACAGGTCGTGATTCAACAGACGATGCTCCGCCATTTGCACGTACTTGGTGCCAGGACGGCCCCAGTTGCAATAAGGGTCGATGGAGATCCCGCCCCGCGGTGTGAATTTGCCCCATACTTCAATGTAGCGAGGCTCCATAAGCTGAATCAAATCGTTCATAATAATGTTCATACAGTCCTCATGAAAATCGCCATGATTGCGGAAGCTGAACAAGTACAGCTTGAGTGACTTGCTCTCGACCATCTTGCGGTCCGGAATATAGGAAATATATATCGTTGCAAAGTCCGGCTGCCCCGTCATCGGGCAGAGACTCGTAAACTCGGGACAATTAAATTTGACGAAATAATCGCGATCCGGGTGCTTGTTATCGAACGACTCGAGTATTTCCGGCGAATATCCAAAGCGGTATGCCGTCCCTTGATTGCCCAGCAGTGTGACGCCGGTTAGTTCTTCTTGACTTCTTCCAGCCATGTTCATCCCATCCTTTACATTTGTTGCCGTTAACGTGTTATACGCCCTTCTTGTTACCCCAAATCCACGTATGAAGCTGGGGCAGCACGTGCACTTTCCGCAGCTTGTCATCCGCCATCACGGAGCTGACCAGCCACTCATATTGCTTCAGTAAATAAGGAAGCATCCGACCCGGCTCCTTCTCCTCCAGATTGCCGTTTCCAGCCTGCAGATAGAAAGGAACCGTTGGATACCGCTCGTGAACGATTGCAGCGAAGGCCAAATCCGCCTCGTCGAATACGACGACTTTGAGACTAAAGCCGACGCGGCTATGCTCCAGTCTTCGAACGATATCGTCGAGTACTCCCCAATCAGTAACCATACCTGAGCTGGGCGGCTTGGGGGATAGCGTTAAGTCGTCGATGCTCAGGAACCAATCCTGCCACCTGCTCCCTTGCGTCTCCAATGCAACCTCCATTCCCAGCGCCCGTAACTGGTCGATCAGCCCCCCAAGTTGGGGCAGCAAGGCTGGGTTGCCGCCGGAAAGCGTCACATGGTCGAAGCCTTCGCCGCCTTTCTCCTTCAGCTCCGTGAGCACCTCTGACGGTGTCATAAGGCGGATATCGTCTCGTCCCGAGCCGTCCCATGTAAAGGCGGAATCGCACCAGGCACATCGGTAATCGCAGCCCGCAGTCCGGACGAACATCGTTTTACGTCCGATCACCATGCCCTCCCCCTGCACGGTCGGGCCGAAAATTTCCATAACGGGGATCGTACTGCCACTCATCGTCCGTCCCCCGCTTTCCTCTTCGGCCGATATACGACGTAGCTTGTCGGCGTCTCGCGTAAGAAGACCTGCAGGCAGACAGGCCGATTCTCGGTTTGGTCCAGATAGTTCTGCACGATCCGACCGATCGTTCGTGCGACGACTTCGGTCGTCGGGAACAGGCACGGATTTTCGTCGTCGAAGTTATCGGTATCCTCGTTAAGTAAGGTGTGGTCGAAACGATCATGAATGAGCCGCTTGATCTCCGCGAAATTGACGAGAAAGCCGGATGCATTCAGCGTGTCGCCGGCTATCGTCACATTCGCATAATACGTATGACCGTGCATGCGCCTGCACTTGCCCGCTTCCTCGGACGGGACATAGTGAGCTGCGGCGAACTGCATATCTTTGTTCAGTTCATATTCGAAATTGTGAGAAATGGTCGGGTATATTTGCTGCAGCATCAGATGCGAGCCTCCCTGCCCGGCGACGAGGACAAGTATTCGTCCAGCCCCCGCTTGCGCAGCTTGCAGGCGGGACATTCACCGCAGCCGTCAGCCATAATGCCGTTATAACAGGTCAACGTCCGCTTGCGCACGAAATCGAAGGCGCCGAGCTCATCGGCAAGTGCCCACGTTGCTTTCTTATCCAGCCACATCAGCGGCGTCTCGACCACGAACGGATAGTCCATCGCCAGGTTAAGCGTGACGTTCAGCGATTTGACGAAGATGTCCCGGCAATCGGGATAGCCGCTGAAGTCCGTCTCGCAAACCCCCGTGATGATATGATTCGCTCCGACCTGCTTTGCAAGAATAGCTGCGAAGGTAAGGAAAATCATATTGCGACCGTCGACGAATGTAGTGGGAAGCGCTCCCTCTTCATGCTCTATGGCGATGTCACTGCGCGTTAGCGCGTTCGGAGCCAATTGGCCTAGCAATGACATATCGAGCACATGGTGCTTGACTCCAAGCTCTTCCGCTATGCCTGCGGCTACCTCCAGCTCCAGCTTGTGCCGCTGACCGTAGTTGAATGTAACGGTCTCTACTTCGTCGTAACGCTTCAGCGCCCAGAACAGACAAGTGGTACTGTCCTGCCCGCCGCTGAAGACCACGACGGCTTTGTTCTTGTTCATACTGCATCTCCCCTTCTTAGTGCGAAGAGAGAGATTCTCGAATGGGTCCCTAAAGAATTCGGCGCGATCCGGTTGTCCCGTTTCGCGCCGAACGCCAAGAACGACCTGCCTGTAGAGGCTGCCGCTCATGGATAGTTTTTTATAGAGGGAGTTCGCGAACCTCTCCCGGCTCCCAGCCGATCTTTCAAAAGAACGGCTGCTCTGCCGGAATTTCTTCTTTAGTTGTCGTACCTTGATACTATAGCACAGCTGCGGCCGGTTTAGAATAGGAAGAGCCTGAGTCGGCACAGATTTACATAAACCTTCTGGTATAAGCAGCCTTACATTGGTCACAATAACTTGCGTTGCATCATGATTAACTACAAAAGGAGCTGTTGGTGTGGGTATTTTAAGCGGAAATCCGAAGGACGAACCGTTGCATTACGGGGAAATTCATGATTTATGGCAATTTTCCATGAAAGCCAAAGGATGCGTATCGGTTTGTCGAGCATACCAGTATCACGCGGGAGATAAAGATCTTAAACGTCTTTTGAGTGACATCATTGACCAGGCAGAATTAGAAAGCAGCGAATGTGATGCTATTCTAACGAAAAACGGAATCGCCCCTTCACCGGCATTACCGCAAAGACCGGAGGCTAAGCTTGAAGATATTCCTGTAGGCGCAAGGCTGACGGATCCAGAGATCGCATCCTTAATAGCAGTGGAGAACTCCGCGGGATTAGTCGCTTGCAGCCAAGTTATGGGAACCTGCATCCGGGAAGATGTTGGAGCATTATTTGGAAAATACCATGCTACCAAAGCCTTTCTTGGCTTGAAGATTTTAAGAATGAGTAAGGAAAAAGGCTGGCTCGTTCCGCCGCCGCTTCAAGTTCAAAGACCTGAGCTCGTAGAAGCCTGATTAAAATAACCCCACAAAGTGGGGCCTTGGCTTCGAAGCTTATTCAGGTACTTTGCGGGGAGCCCCGAAATTTATAAATACTGTTAAAAAGGTTGAACCCTCTTCTTATGGGAGAGGGTTCAAGTTTGATTTCGAGCTTACTAACGAAATGCATAGCCTTATAGGAAAGCATGGATCAAAAATAAAACGGCAAACGCAAGGCCGGAGCGCAAATGCCATTTGCGGTCCAGTTTTTTGTATCTAAACACCCCTGAAACGGGCACAGGCAGTAATACAATCAGGGCAAGCAATCCTGTGATGTTACTAAAGTTCCATTTAAAGCCGTACATAAACACGGCCACCGCATGCAATAGAATGAGGGCAATGGCAACTACCGCCACAGGAGTATGCCACCTGCGTACGAATCGAAGCAGGACAGCAAGCCATTTCTTTATACTTCTGAATCGTTCCCCCAAACGCTGCTTCATTGCAGCCATGAGCACATAATTGGCCAGCACAAAAAATAAGGCAAGCCTTGCATACGACCCGAAATTTTTAAAAGTATGCTCAAACCGGCGGTTATGCACAGCTTCAGACGGAAGATGAAATAGACTCCATAATTCCCAAAGCACAAGGAGCACAGATAGCAGGATTACAAGAACAATCCCCAGTTGTTCTCTGGGAGGAAACAGCGATTTTTTCATGGATTGAGCTTCCCGCGATGGCATGTCTACATCCCCTTTCGTAATGATGTACTGTATTATAACCTGCCTAAATGAAAACCAAATGAAATTTCGCTACTTCCTCAGCTTCTTGGATAGCCAATCCCCTAACATCTGAACGATCTGAACGATCACTACTAACAAGAAGACAGAGGTATACATCACATCAGGCTCCCATCGCTGATAGCCGTACCGAATAGCCACATCCCCCAAGCCCCCGGCTCCCATCACTCCTGCCATTGCGGATGCACCTACCAGACCGATCGTGGCGATCGATAGCCCAAGAATCAAAGACGGCCGGGCTTCTCTTAAGATGACGCGATAAATAATCTGCCATTTGGTAGCGCCCATAGCCTGATAAGCCTCGATGACACCGGGTTCGACCTCCAGGAGTGCCGCTTCCACCAGCCGTGATATATAGGGAGCCGTATAAAAGACTAATGGAACGATAGCTCCTTTTACGCCGATTGTCGTTCCAACGATCCATTTGGTTAAAGGTATAATGGCCACCATAATAATGATGAAAGGGATAGAACGCAGAATATTGATGGTTACATTCAGCACATGATGCGCGCTTGTATTGGCATATAGATGGCCGGGCCGAAGCACTACCAGGAGTACTCCCAGAAGCAATCCAATTACACTTGAAATCACTAGAGAATAACCGGCCATAATAAGTGTTTCATTAATGGATTTCAAATAAAAATCGGTTTTATCCAACCATCTATCGAACATCCTGAATGACCTCGATTCTTAGACCATGTTCCTTCAAGTAGTGCATTCCGTGCTCGATAGCATCGGACTCTCCGGCAATATGTACGACCAAAGCACCGAAGATATTGTCCTTCAACTCTGTGATATGACCGAATAAGACACTTGGCCGCACATCGAACTTTACTGTTACATTGGCCAGAAGCGGCTCCATTATGGACTCTCCTCTGAACAAAGCTCGAATGATTATGCCCGGTTGCTTTTGTAATAGAGACTGAAGCTTGGCGGGTAAGTCCGTATCCAATACGCTCTTGATAAACTTCGCGGCAGTCTCGGTTTTCGGCGCCTGGAACAGGTCGATGACCGTGCCCTGCTCAATAATACGGCCATTCTCCATGACCGCTACGCGATCGCAAGCTTTTTTGATAACATGCATTTCATGTGTAATCATTACTATCGTAATGTTGAATTTACGGTTTATATCCATAAGTAAATCAAGAATCGAGTCTGTCGTTTGGGGATCCAATGCTGACGTAGCCTCGTCGCAGAGTAAAACCTCCGGATCGTTGGCAAGAGCCCTCGCAATCGCGACCCGCTGCTTCTGCCCGCCTGACAGCTGTCGCGGATAGGCCTTATCCTTATCCTGAAGTCCAACCAGCTCCAGCAGCTGCCTAACCTTATCCTTGATTTGCTTCTTGGGAACTTTCGCCAGCTCCAAAGGCGCAGCAATATTCTCATACACGGTTCCCGATGAAAGTAAGTTAAAATGCTGAAAAATCATTCCCATCTTTCGCCGCATCATCCGGAGCCCTATCTCGTTTACTTGCGACATTTCCACCCCATTGATCCTGATGCTGCCGGACGTTGGCTTTTCTAAAAAATTGATACAGCGAAGAAGTGAGCTCTTTCCGGCTCCGCTATATCCGATAATACCGAATATTTCCCCTTTCTTGATACAAAGGTCTACCTCCCTGACTGCTTCGATGCTCGCACCCTTTTGTTCAAAGGTTTTGCTGACATTGATCAACTCAATCATAATACGTCACCTCTCTCAATGATGAATAAAAAACGAAAGACAACAGGCCCCTTTCAGTTGGAAAGAGACCCGTTTGTTTTTTCTTACCAGGAAGGTACGATGTAACTTCCGTATTTGTCCAGCACAAACTGTTTCACCTCTTCAGAATGGTAAGCCTTCACCAGTCGTTGGAATACCGGCTTATCTTTATCGGCTGTACGAACAGCTATCAAATTTACCCAAGGGGAATCTTTCGGCTCTATAAAAATGGCATCCTTGGTAGGCACAAAACCGTTATCCACCGCATAGTTCGTATTAATGACCGCTGCAGTAAGATCCGGTAATGCCTTTGGAATGAACGGCGCCTCCAGTTCCTTGAATTTGAGCTTTTTCGGATTATCTGCAATATCGCGAACGGTGGCTTTCACCCCGACACCTTCCTTCAGCTTGATCAATCCTGCCCGCTCAAACAAAATCAAAGCTCGTGCGCCGTTAGTCGGGTCATTCGGTAAACCAAGCTCATCCCCCTCTTTAATTTCCGAGACGTTTTTGATTTTCTTGGAGTATAAGCCGATAGGAAAATTCAATGTATTGGCAAGCTTAACAATATCGAGCTTGTTATCGGCCTTGAATTGATTCAGATAAGGCTCATGCTGGAAAGCATTGGCGTCCAGTTGGCCATCTGCCAACGCCTTGTTTGGCAGTATGTAATCGTTAAACGTGACAATCTCTATATCCAGGTTATCTTTCGCCGCTGTTTCCTTAACTTTCTTCCAAATTTCTTCCTCCACACCCGCCGATATACCAACCTTCAGCTTGGCCCTCTCACTAGTCGAAGCAGGGGCAGGTGAGGGAGATGGGGTTGCAGTTGAATTACTTGTCGTTGTCGAGGGTGCGCCTGGCGCCGGTTTCGTCTCTGCAGCTTTCCCGCATCCGCTTAGCATTAATATCAAAATCAAAGCAATAATCGGCATAAAATTCGATGGTTTCATCTGTCTTTTCCACTCCTCCGTATTGTATTTCTCCATTTTTTTCAACGATTTCATTTCCTCACCAGGCTCTGGCATAAGATGCCGGCGGCGTCAGCTGCACTCCAAGTTGCTTCGCCGCTCTGCGCGGCCAGTATGGATCCCGCAGGAGCTCACGGCCGATAAAAACCAAGTCGCAGCTGCTTTCCAGCAAAATTTGCTCTGCCTGCTCAGGCTCAGTAATAAGTCCCACGGCTCCCGTCGGGATGGATGCGCGTCTTCGAATCTCTTTGGCAAGCGGAACCTGATAGCCTGGGTATACTTCCGGAACGAACGGCACCAACCCTCCCGAGCTGACATCGATCAGATCGACCCCAACCTCCTTCAGCCTTAATGCAAAATAGGCATAGTCTTCCAAAGTGTTGCCTTCCTCATGATATTCATTGGCTGAAATCCTAACGAATAGAGGACCCTTCCATTCCGATTGAATCGCCTGAACTATATCGCCTAGGAAACGGAATCGACCATCCCTCGATCCGCCGTAGTGATCCTCACGACGGTTACTGACGGGAGACAGAAACTCATGCACCAAGTATCCATGTGCGGCATGAATTTCTATGACATCGAAACCAGCTTGCCTGGCTCTTCGTGCTGCATCTGCATAACGCTTGATAACTTTGCTGATTTGCTCTGCCGATAAAGCTTCCGGAAGCCTCGAATCTTCACTGAACGGTATGGCGGATGGTGCAGTGAGAGGCAAGTCCAAATTCGATTTGCGTCCTGCATGGGCTAGCTGTATGCCTGCTGCCGAGCCCTGTAAATGAATCGCATCCGTCACGCTGCGAAGACCTTCCACGTGGGCATCATCCCAGATCCCCAAATCCTTCTTGGTCGTCCGTCCTTCCCTAACTATGGATGTCGCCTCGACAATGATCAATCCTACTTGTCCTACCGCTCTGGAAGCATAGTGAATCCGTTGCCATTCTCCCGCTCTTCCTGATTCGTCCGAAGCAAGCATATTCATGGGTGACATAACAATCCGGTTTTTTAATGTAACCTCTTTAAACGTAATTGGAGTAAATAACAAAACAGCACTCTCCCTTCCTATTTTTTTCTACATAAAAAAAGAGATTCCATCCTGTAAAATAGGGGAATCTCCAGTTAACCGGTAGACGCATTATTCATATGTGTTTACTTGTATTTAGTATAGCTTGATCTTAGTTCCGCGTCAATTGAAGATTTCTGGTGATCTTTCAACCTATTTATATACAGGCCCAAACACCGAATACAAGCCTTCCTCTAGCTTTTCTATAGGGTTCCCACGAAAAAAACAAAGTTCTTGCCATTAAACTGATAGCAAAAACTTTGTTTTATCATTTTCGGAAGGTTATTTATTTCAACCTCTTCAGGATCATCTCGTTCTTCCAGACTGGAGGGTTGCTGTCACTGCTTCTCGTTATATACAGCCCCGGTTACACTATCAGTGACAGATTTCGGGTTGGGGGCAGTTTGTGAATCCACTTCCAGGCGAATCGCGTCATACTCTATGCTGGTATAGAGATCGCGAATCCGATTGCCTTGTTCGTCGAAGATGTTCTGAGCATGCTTAAGCTCTATCACGTTGGACCCGGACTTAAGGAGCGAGGCGTCGAAGGGAATTCGAATCTCCCTGTAAAATCCGTGAATAGCGCTCCTCGGCATGGCGGAGTCGCTTTTGGGACCCGGCAGTACAGTCAAGTTCGCTATGGATTGTCCGTTAAGGGCAACTTGCAATGATCCATTGCGAGAGCTGGCCAGACCAATTGTGAGTGTGGCCTTGCCCGTTAGCGGTTTATCGAGATCGAAGCGGATCCTCCAAGGAGTGAGGGATTTGTCATAGGGTACCTTCACCTGACTCGGCTCTCCTGGCGTCGCATTGACCGGATGCGCATAATTCCAGTCCGTTCTTTCGTTGCTGCGGCCGATGTAAAAATCGACGCCATGAGGGAAATCGAGCGGATAGTCCAGCCAATTCCCCCATTGGTGATAATCATCGCCATGGCGGTATTCTCCAGCTGTCCGATCGGGTATTCCAATCTGCCATAAGGTAGTGCCGTAACGCTCTGGCGTCCAGACATAGGTAGGCAGCCTCGTTCGCCCATGCTCCTTAACTTCAATCCCGTCCTGCCTGAACTGCCCGAACTCTCCTTTCACTACAGCAAACAATGTGTATCGACCCGGTCGGACATTCGGGATCTCGAATCGCCCCTTCTCGTCCGCCCGCGCATAATACAAGTAGTCCAGATTCTGATTCTGGAAATCCTCATCCTGCTCCCCAAGAATCACCCAAGCATCCTTGGCGGACGTCCCGTCCGATACCTTGAGCTGTCCGCTCACACTTCCACGGGAGTCGGAAGCATAAAGAGGATCATTCAGCCAGCGATAAGGCCATTTCTTCTTTTCCGAATCGGCCTTCCGTTTGGCATCATTCCAAAGAGCATCCAGCCTATCGCCTTCGTGGATATAGAAGAAGGTGGGACCATAGATCTTTTCCCAGCCCTTCGTCGGGGTGAGGGCATCTCTGCCCATATGCGATTCATAATCATGCCATAGAAGAATGGGAGTGGTCTCAGTCTGGTGCAGCGTATTTCTTTGCTGCATGGGGCCTCCTCCGGCAAACTCGTTGCTTGGACGAATTTGCGAAATCCCGATTTGATCGCCGTACAGGCCGGTTACGTCAAAATCTCCGACGTAAACCATATGATTGTACTTGGTATATACTTCGCCATTCGGCAGCTTAACGGTCGCATCCATCACTTCCTCACCATTCTTGAGATCCTCTGGTCGAGGCAGTGCCCCTTTGCGCTGGTCATCCACCGCATAGTATTTGAAGATGTTCGGATCGACTCGGATCGCGTACCGACCTTGACCGATAGAGGCACCTCCCTCAACCTCTTCTGGATACCTTAGAATTTCATAGGTATATAGGCCGGGCTCGTTCTTCACGAGCACAAAATGCATATCATATTCAAATGGGATGACGGCCGGGTCCTTGACGGACAACGAGATGTCTACGTGCTGCGAATCCCAGGCGGTCAAGGTATACTTCAGCTCGCGGGAAGGTGCGAATTTGAGAGCTTTGCCGTTTTTGCTGTAATTCAAAATATAGTACCCGCTTCCGCCGTTCGCCAGCAGGTTGGGCCCGCCCTTGTAGCTTAAGGAGGTCAATTGAGCGCTCCCTTTGTTTACAGTGGCCGTTACGATTCCATTGCTGATGGTAACGGTCTGTTCCTGCTCATCCACCGATAAAGCATTTCGGGAATGAGCTCCGCTTTGTATGGTTTCATTTTCCTGTGCGGAGACGGAGGTGATCGGCAGAGCTGCAGCAGCCGCCAGCGTTAGTGTTAGAAACAAGCGCCCGGTGCGATATAAAATTCTTTTATAAGAAAACACGATATTGTCGGCTTCCTTTCTTTAATAATATTGTATTCTTATGTATATAGTAGGATTTGAGCCAGGCATCTCCCCTTCCTTTAAAATAATATGGACATCACCAAATGACAGCCTTCCTGGCAGGCGCTCTACTTAGTTATTTCTGTCGCCTGTTTAAGAAAGCGGGACCAGCCTCAAGATAAGATTCGGCGATAAATCCGCCAAGTAAATGATGCCGTCGGGGTCTACAGCGACACCGTGAGCTAACGAGGCCGGTTTGTTTCTCGCTACCAATTCCCCTTCGGGAGAATATACGCTGAGACGCGGAGTTTGATCCGTAACGTATACGAGTCCCTTCCGGTCGATAAAAATGTCCATCGGATGGTACAAATCGCCAATTTCCTTTACATAGGTACCCTCCAGATCAAATAGCTGTACGCGATTGTTTTCGCGGTCCGTGACCCACAGCCGTCCCTGCCCGTCCAAGGCTATCGCATGCGGCGTTGAAAACTGCCCTGGTCCCTTGCCCGGGCCTCCCCAGGTTTTGATGTGGTTGCCTGCGGCATCAAAATGATGCACATTGGAATTACCGTAGCCGTCTGAAATGAACAGTTGACCGTCATCCGTAGTAGCGATATCCGTCGGATGATTAAACGGTGCGTTAAAGCCTGGCAAACCGTCCCCGATCGCTTGCAGCAGCTCGCCTTGCGGGTTGTAGACAAGAATACGGTGATGGTGCCAATCCGCGATGTAGACATTGCCTTGCGTCGAAACATGTACGTAATGGCCGCCATCTGTATCCTTGTTTCGCCATTCGTCCAAAAGCGTGCCATCCGGAGCAAAAATAAGCAGAAAAGGATCCTCGCGCCGCAAAACATACAACCGTCCACTCTCGTCCACCGTAAGATGACTGATGGATTGGATTGCAGCATGATCTGGCTTCAGAAGGGACCAGGGTCTTTCAATTTTATATAAAATATCACCAATGCGAACGAGTTTATCAGGCGATGCCATAGGAATGTTCCTCCCTTATATTCAATATTTGCAACGGAATGCGGACTAGCGTACAGCAGTAAACTTACGGTTAACGGGCGGCGATCGTGCAAACCCGAGCTGCCGGCTGAAGTCATACCCCCTGGCCAGGCATTTCTGGTTATTACTGCTCAACCCGATTCACCTCCTTGTCGGTTACATGTCATCATAAGGAAACAACACAAAAAGACCCTTCGGCAGGCACAGCCATACATGACTGTTTCCGTGCTTCAGAGTCTCCAAAAGAATGGTCGACACGACCTAATACACAGTATTTTTATTGGAATAATTCACTTATTTCTATATCATATCACTTGAATCTCATTTTGTATATTGAAAATATCTTAATCGGTATTAGCTGTATAAAACCTTCTAGGATTGAACTCATCTCACGCCAAGAAGTTGATCCATTGTATAAAAGCCCCGCAGTTGATAAATCGCTGCACAACGGGGCTTCATTCTCACATACACCATTCAACCACCTGCCGGATTCACGATACCGGAACAACGGCTAGCGGCTGTACGGCCTTAGTCTCATCGATAAATAGGAATGCATCGTAACGCTTCGGTAACTTCGTCGGCACATAATTCCCGCGTTCATATTGCGGGTGGTACACCACGCCGATTGCGCGATGTCCAATGACGGAGTGCATGAGCTCCGACGTTTCCTCGACATCTCGCAGCATCAACATCAGGTCTTTGCCCGAACCGCTGCGGTGCAGCAGATCCTCCCAGCTGTCGCGTATTCCCTCGGGAACCTCCATTACTTCTGCGTCTTCCCCCCAAGCGCGGCCAGCCATGACCGTTCCGTGATGCGTGCCAAAGCCGACGGCGAACACCTCGTGCGGCCCGTACTCCTCGCGAAGCAGCTGCCCTACGTTGATCATGCCATCCGCTGCCATATCGGTTGCCCGGGCATCCCCGATATGTGTATTATGCTCCCAGACTATGGCCTTCGCATCAGGACCATAAAATGCAGCGATACGCTTTAGCGCCTCGACCATGTGACGGTCGCGGATATTCCATGATTCAACATCCTTGGTAATCATCGCTCGGTAGTACTGTTCGGCATGCATGGCAACGAGGCCGTTGATTTCCGCGTCAAGCGCCGCTTCCTCAGGGTCCTGCGTTCGGCTTCGTTCCGTCCTGAGCTTGGCCAGCAGCTGCACGACCTCCTCCTCGCATCCTTCAGAGAACAGCGAAGCCGACATGCCGTAGGACTGCCCTTCCCTGCCGTACGGGTCGAAGCATTCAAACGCGGCTTTGGCCTTCTGTACATGAGGCGAACCGGTACGCTCCAGATAGCTGACAATCTGCTCCATTGATTCCCACAGGCTGTATACATCCAATCCATAGAAGCCGACCCGCTCCGCAAGCGGCCTTTCCGCATTGAAGCTCTTGAGCCATTCTACCAGCTCCAGAATCTCCTGATTTGCCCACATCCACGCCGGCCAGCGGTGAAAGTCCTGCAATGCCTCTTCCGCGTTAGAAGCCGCACCCGGCAGTCCTTTAATATAGCGGTTAACGATAAAACAGGAGGGCCAGTCTCCTTCTACGGCAATGAACCGGAAGCCTTTGTCCTGAATAAATCGCTGGGTCAGCTCCGACCGCAGCTTATAAAATTCTGAAGTGCCGTGGGATGCTTCTCCCAGCAAGACAAAGCGGCTTGCTCCCGCGGCTTCTATAATCGGATTCATCGCATCCGGTCCGGCGAGCGGCCGGGACAGCTTTTGAATTTCTTCGATGATCTTCGTCCTGTTGGCTTGTATCGTTGGCATAAGCCGAGTGCCTCCTTCTGTCCTACGTCGTGACCAGGTTAGTATTTCCGATCATGGCGGATTATGTACATGAAGCATGGCATTCGGTTAGCCTTCAATAGAAGATCAAACGGCTAGATAGGCGGTTCATTTCCGGCCCAAAGCTGAACGGCCTCGTTAACGGCCTATTAATATCCCAAATCCTTTAAAAGCTTGGATAACGTGCGCAGACGTTCGCTGATCATCTCATCGTCGTCGCTCAGAGCTTGGCTGAAGAGCTTAATATCTTCATTGATTCTCTCATTATCCGTACAAATCTCTACGGTCATCGCATCTCCCTGCAGGCCGATCCGGTCGATCACGGGCTTCTGAGGGTCATATAAATGCTCATATCTGTAGGCTTCACGGAAATGCTCCAACGACCGGCAGATCAGGATGGATAAATCCAGAACACGATGAAAAGGCAGTTCCTCTGATTGTCTTGACCATTTTTCCCCTGTATATCTCCAAACCTTGGCAGAAATATCAACCTTCCCTCTATCATTCCATTGGGCTAGTCCCAGGGAAAGACCTTTGGCATCCGTGTTCCCGGCCAACCGCCCGTCAACCTGCTCATAGTTTTCCGATACGACAACGGGCTTATGCTTTAAAGTCGTAGGTATTTTCATATGTTCCCTCTTTCCATAACTTCATTTACTCGATTACTGAATTACTAAATCAATGCATAATTGTAGCTTGCTTTTCTTCAATAGTCAATTCGACAGGTTAGCATGAAAGGAAAGTAAAAAGGAACAGCGCAGCATCGGATGTTGAATAATCCCAAGCTACGGCTGTTCGCATTCCCTCCCTACATGAGATAAGAGATGTACCTATGTCTCCTTTATCCCTATATAGGAATTGGGTCCACTGACTGCTTTGTCTTTACACATAATTTTAGCTCTTTAGAGGCTTGTTATATCCCTTATCCCCGTAGGGCTGCAGCTTCTCGAGCCACTGCTTGAGTATTTGCTTTTGCTCCCAACGCATATCGGTTACCTTATCGGCTTCCTTCTGCTCCAGCACCTCATATTCGAACGCATTGGCTCCAAATTCCTTCCAGTCCTTCTGAAGCTCTGCATTCGCAAATCGCCCCATGTCCAATTGCATTTGTAGGGTAAACCATTTATTTTTCAAATTAGGATAGCTGTCGATAAAGATTTTGCCGTTGACCTTGTTCTTGATTTGTGCTACTCCCATATACGTCTTCATCTGCTTATAGGCCTCAACAAGCTCCTTGCGCTTATTCATATCCATTCTTTTTCACTCCTTGTCATAATGAAACCATACATTTTTATAAAAATCTCGAGATCATTCGCACTAGCTGCTCCGGCAACGTCTGCAAATTGGAAATATCCAAATATTTGTCATGACCATAAATTTCACTAATAATATCCTTGTCCTGACCTATTGCAGCGGCGAAAAATCTAACGCCTTTTCTTTCATACTCCTCTATAGTTTGCTGCATGTCTGCAGCTGCGTAATCTCCGGAATAGACGTCCATTGCTTTGGGTTGACCGTCGCTAATGCTAATCAACAGCTTAGTCTGCTGCGATGAAGCGGCCAGACGTTCCGCCATAATTCTTAAGACCATTCCATCACGATTATTGCTTCTGGGCCGAATCCCCATCAATCTGAACCGGTCATTGGAATCGGTATGATCCAAGTCGGCATAGGCAAAGATGGACATTTGCTCCAGCTTGGACACGTCCGCAGTATCTCCGTAGATCATGATGGGAATCCTGCACATTTGACAAAATTCATATACCGCGATGACTGCCCGCTTGGCTGCTTCTAATCTTCCGAAAGCCGACATAGAGGCCGATTCATCAACTCTTAATCCAACCACAAGAG
Organism: Paenibacillus vulneris; assembly: GCF_039543185.1. Taxonomy (NCBI): domain Bacteria; kingdom Bacillati; phylum Bacillota; class Bacilli; order Caryophanales; family Paenibacillaceae; genus Paenibacillus; species Paenibacillus vulneris. Next base: position 653,615 of record NZ_BAABJG010000015.1, read on the forward strand.
AAGGGGATTCGGTAGGCGGGCGTTTTCTGGCAAAATACCGATAATCCCGGTAAGCAACACTATTCGCTTGAAACTTGCTGCCATAATAACGGTTTCCCGCAAATTCGGACGATACCTCATGCTCTAAAAGCGGCATCGTCTTTCTGGCGATTTCCCCTACGATAGACTTTAGTCCAGCATATAAACTGTTATATTCCTGCTGGTTTTCCTGATCGTAATCCGGGCGGTGCACGATGAGCTTGACCTTGCTGTGAATAGAATCCGATACGGTTTCCCTGGCAACTCTATTCAGCTTTTTCCGGAGATCACGTTCTTTTTGCTTTCTCTCCTCCGACTCTTGCTCTGGCTTGGTTTCATGATAGATGGGAGAGCCATTTTCCAGGTAATCGGAACGTTCCATATGAGTAGAATCATCCATGGCTTCAGAAGAGCTTTCCTCACTGTCAGAAGACTTTTTAAGTGTGATCCCTTTTTCTTCCGTCTTATCATTGTCCAAGTCCGTGCTGCCCATTTCTCCATCTGCACTGATCTCTATGGCCTCAGAGCAATTTCGTTTTTTTTTACGTCAGCTTCTAATTCCTCTAAGCCGGACAGCAAGCCATTGTTTTGGAGCGCTTCTTCCAAGAGCTTGATTTCCTCGGAATCCGTCGTTATTTTGTAAATGACTTTATAATAAAGAGATTCCTTCGCGGAGTCTCCGCCAGCAACTGCATCCGCCCAATAGAATAAGGAACGCATCCCTGCCACACCTTTGATCGCATTAGCGCGGGCTGTTTTGTCCAAAGTAATAATGGTGTCCGCTAAAATGCTTAGTACCTTTTCATCCTGGTAACCAGTCTTTGCCTTTGTACGTTCCACCATGACTTGTTTGGTCGGCAGATCCATCTTCTCCGTATGCTGGACTCTGTCGCGAAGCGCTTCGTTTAGCGGCCTGGTCCCTGCGTAACTCCGGTTGGTGGTGATTACGGCTACGAAGTCCGGATGTCTATGAACGATTTCCGTGGGAAGGTTGATGCTGCCATCCAGCTCCAAGGCCGAGTTCAATGCCATCAATACCGCGGCGTCGCGAATGACGTTAGGCTCTTGAATCTCCAGAAGATAACCATTCTGGTAGGCTCTAACGATCTCCGATGGGTAAAACCGGTACTCAACCGCATCACCATCCGTGTATTCTGAGGCTTGCTTCAGCAAATGCTTCATTTTCAAGGCAGCCTGTTCCTCGGTGATACCCAATGCCTCCGTCAAAATTTCGGATAAGCCCCGAAATCCATCGCTCTCATACATCACTTTTAACATGGTTCGCTCTTCAGGCTCCATCTTTTCTAATCGTTCGGAGGATAGGACAGGTAATATCGCACCAATTATATCGGATTTGTCCATATCAGCAAAGCAGGTGACTTTCGTATAAGGGAGCCCAAAATTAGCGGATAATGCCTTAGCAAGCTGCGTTTTCCCGGAACCGGCATCACCTTCTAATAAAATATTGGCGATTTTCATTTCCCCGCGATTCCAGTTGCGCTTAACCTCTTTAGTGATTCGCAGCTCTTCATCACTAGCCTTATGGGTTATTGGTTTGTTCCAAACCAGCTTTTTTTCCGCATCCGTCAGCCGCCTTCCAGGCGACAAACAGAATTCTTCATAGTTATCCATTTCACTTCATCTCCTATCCGTTACTGCGCTGAGCACTCTCGTATTAGCTTTTTTTCTTAATGATGATGGGCAGCAGAAGCATGGCACCGAGAATAATCAAACCACCGCTCACCGCATAAATAGCCAGCAAGGAAATGGAATGCTTCAAGTACCCTGAAATAAACATACCGATAACCATCATTCCCATAAAGACAGGCGTGATAGCCCCCGAAACCCGGCCCATATAAGCTCCTTCTGTGTTCCGCACGATTAATGTCTGGATTCCGCCTTGAATACAGGGGTAAAATAGACCGCTGATCACCAAAAGAACGATGGACAGCCAAATGATCTTCGACGCGCCTATTCCAATCGTACAGACGGCAGCGACAAGCAGCCCTACCATGAGCAGCATCTGGGGCTTTACCTTTTTGGCTATCCCCATAATGGCAATTCCCCCTGCCAGCATAGCTGCGCCATTGGCCATGACGAACCACTGCAAATAGGATTTATCCAATCCCAAATTCTCAATGACCAGAAAGATCTGAAGCGGTTGAGTCAGTCCTGATGCCAATCCGACAACCGAGAAGGTCAAGCTTAACGTTCTTAAGGATGGATTAGCCCCGATATAACGCAGCCCGGCTGTCAATTCCTTTAAGAAGCCCCCGGCATCGTGAGTTTTCGGTTCCGCCAAATCACGGGGAAGCGATGTAAGCACTATGGAAGACCCCAGGAATAGAATGGCTGTCAGTATGAGAGAGGTATGAATTCCAAACTGCAGGAAAATAAAGGTACCGATTACCGGGCCTAGCACGGTAAAGATAGCGACAATCGTTTGGGATAGCGCCATCACGCCCTGCAGCTGTTCAACCTTCACATGCCGCTTATACAGCTTCATAGCTGAGGGCTGAGAAAATTGAGACAAGCTGGCGGAGATAAAGGACCCAATGAGAAGTGCCATCCACCCGCCATTCATGACGGTTAACAGAACAGCCCCAACTGATAAGGCAGAAAGAAGATCACTCCATACCATGGTCCGTTTCGGCAGCCATCGGTCGGCAAAGGTTCCTCCAATCAGGCCGAAAAGAAAGATCGGAGCGAATTCCGCAACCGAGATCAGGGAAACATAAACCGGATTATTACTAGTCAAATTAGTCACATACAAAAGCACTGCATAATTTCTTATCCAAATCCCCAATTGCAGCAAAATTCGGGACAGGATAACCGTTCGAACATAACGATTAGACAACATGTTTAATACCCCATATCCGTTAATATTGTTGATAACGCACGTAATCGTTCTCCGATGATTTCATCCTCATCGCTTAGAGCCTGGCTGAACAGCTTTATCTCTTCATTGATTCTTTCATTGTCAGTGCAAATGGCTATAGTCATGGAGCTCCCTTGCAAACCAATCCGGTCGATCGTCGGCTCCTGCGGATCATAGAAATGCTCGTATCTGTATGCATCGCGAAAATGCGCTAAAGACCGGCAAATCAGTATGGATAAGTCAAGAATACGATGCAGTGGGATTTCTCCTGTTTGCCCTGACCATTCTTCCCCCACATCACCCCACACTTTAGCTGAAACATTAGCCTTTCCGCTCTCCTTCCACCGGTGTAATCCCAGCGAAAGACGTTTCACATCCGTGTTCCCGGCGAATCGGCCGTCCACTTGATCGTAGTTTTCTGTTACAACAACAGGGGTGTGCTTCAAAGCAACTGGCAATTTCATTGTATTTCCTCTTTTCGTTAGTATATTGCTGTCTTTTTATAATTTACTAAATTACTAATTTACTAAATTACTGCTTCATTTTATCTTGAATGCTTCCTTTCGTCAACCCGTTGTTCGCCTTGGTCGAACTTGAAGCCCAGATTAGCCCCCTGGAGAAGCTGCTACGAATCCGTTCTGATGTATAAAAATAAGCATTCTGGTAAATAATAACGCGATTAGATGAACGTCCACCAAATAAAAAAACCACCGCTATTAGCGATGGTTCAAAATTTGTGTGTAGAGCTCCTATATTTATGTAACCTCTGGACCTACTTTCTACGGACTACGGACTCATCTCCGCTGACGATATTAGCTTTGTAAATTCATTATCCATAGTATTCATGATTACAACCAGTTTTACCTGTTCATTTATTTGTTCCAAAATATGTGATGCCTCGTCCAAGTTTCTTACAAGCTCATGATATACATTGATCTGAAGCTGATTTTCCGTTACTTCCATGTTATCTAACTGTCTTTCCAACGACATGGAGCCTGCTGTGGAACTTAAGGCTGAACTAAAGCCTTCTTGATTAGCGATCTCATTATTTATGGACGTGACTTGGGCAGCAGGAATAGGACTGTCTGCTATAGACGCTACAAGGTTAAAGCTGTTGCTTGTCTCTGCCTGCATAGGAGGCTTCGACTTCTCTTCAAGTTTAGGCGATACAGATTGAATCGGGCTTTTTGTTTTCTCTTCTGCTTTAGGCGGTGCAACCTGCATTGGACTTTTTGCCTTCTCTTCTGCCTTATGAGGTACAGTCTGCGCTGGACTTTTTAGCTTCTCTTCTGCTTTTGGCGGTACAGCCTGGACTGGACTTTTTGCCTTCTCCTCTGCTTTTGGCGTTACAGCAAGGACTGGACTTTTTGCCTTCTCCTCTACTTTATGTGGAACAGTCTGCACTGAGCTTTTAGCCTTTTTTCCAGCTTTATGAGGGATAATCTGAGCCTGGCTTTTTTCTTTCTGTACGCTTCTTTTTGTTACGGCTGGCATCGTTTTTTTGTCCGGCTTTTCCACTTTATTAGGAACGGCATAGAGCTGAGCTGTTGCTTTTTTCGTTTCTTTCCTGTTGTTTTTATCATAATCTTTGATTACTTCAAATGGATGAAATTCTTGAGCAGCTTCAATATTTACGGCTTCTTTTAATTTTTGGCGGTGCTCCAAATTCATACGGTCCTTATGATCAATGGTTATGTCTTTTTTGGGGAAGTTTATCCAAGCTGCAATGCCAATAGCAAGAGTAATCAATAGTAAGACAAGAGCTGTGATCAGCATAGCTAATGTTCCCTTTCCTCTTCACCTTTATATTAAAAAAGAAGGCTTACGCCGAAACGCAAGCCGCGTGAATGGTCAAAATCCTGATTAATGCATTTGATTCATGCCCATATTGCTTTGGTTGTTGAAGCCTTGTTGATTCATTTGGTTAGCGGATTGTTGGGATTGTTGAATTAGCTGCTGCATTTGGCTCAGCATTTGGTAGGATTGAACCGTTTGATTGGCTTGGTTCAAAGTTTGGCTAGCTTGCTGAATCGATTGCTGAAGCTGCTGGAGAGCTTGCTTTTGCTGGTTTTGAACTTGTTGGTTAAATTGATTCATTTGAGTTACAAGCTGGCCAAGCTGCTGCTGGTTTTGAGAGGAACCCGTGGAAGCAGAGCCTTGGGAAGGGTTTTGGACTTGGGTTAAAATCTTTTGAATCTGGTTAAGCTGATTTTCCAATGGGGTTAATTCACTAGCAACTTCAGCCTTTACTTTATTTGCGATCTGCTCTTGAGTTACAACTTCTTCTTTTTTCGTTGTTGTCATGATCATATCTCCTTAGGAATAAATGTTGTTCTAAGAACACAAAGCATATTGTGTCTGTTTTCTCAACCCCTATCCCCTAAGCAGGATTGTTGTTAAATGGAAATGAGCTTAAGTCACCCAGCGTTTCAACCTTCGATTTGCTGGTACATGTTGTGGAAGGTAAAAAGCCAGCAGAACCAACGGAATCCACTGGCTTAATTATGCTGTTACTCACACAACGTGTCAGCTGCAGCATTAGATTATAGGTAATGTCTGTATGAAACGTATTTTATTCTGCGGCCATGGCATCTGCTTTTGTTCTATGAACCGTACCAAACGGGTGCTGAGGCGGTGCGTAGATAGTATATAATTTTAGTGGTGTGTTACCCGTGTTGATGATGTTGTGCCATGTTCCGGCAGGGACCACGATTGCGGAGTCACTATGGATCCTTTTTTCCATATCCAGGTTATCCTTTGTCTTGCCCATGCGAACCACACCTTGCCCCTCTTCAATACGCAAGAATTGGTCAACGTTCGGATGCACCTCTAATCCGATGTCCTCACCTGGCCGGAGACTCATCAGGACAACTTGTAAATGTTTTCCTGTCCATATGACCGTTCGAAAAGTGTTGTTTTGCTCTGCTGCTTTACTAATATCTACAACAAAGGGTGCGCTTCCGTAATCCTTTAGCTCGATGTCTCCATTCATATTCGATGATTGCCGATATCCCGATCGGTACGGAAAATCTGTGCTGTATGGAACTGCCCAATACATAGGCGGCCTAGCATAGTTATACATTGGAGCTCCAATATAGTATGGATATGGATAAATAACCCTGGCATTATACATCCTGGTACTCATTCCCTTCGGAAAGTATAACATAGGCTATTCACTATGGCTTGGGAAGGTACTTTGATGTGATCTATTACAATATATAACGAAGTGCTTCTTGGGCAGCTAGCTTACTGCTAGCCATAGCCGCATCGGCGAGCCTTCCTTCCGGACCGACCCAATCGCCGGCTACCAGCAGACCTGGATACTTTAATGTTGGCTCTGTTATATTTTAATGTTAATAATTTATAAAAATGGCTATGTTAAAGCATAATGTTGATTTTCGACTAAAAGAAAACCGTCCAAACGAAAGGACGGTTGATTAAGATATCGATCTCCGTTTAACCTGTTTTGAGAAGTTTCGTAAAAAGCGTAATGCTACTCAGTTTCATTATTGGTATTCAATTCTACTACCATAGACATGTAAATGTCTATGGTATCCTCGCTATCCACTTTAAAACCAAACCGTTCATAAAGACGTTGAGCAGGGCTTCCTTGAAGGACATTTAATGTCACCCGTTTTCCTATTACATAATCTTGTTTAAGAAGATAGACTAATACCTGACTTCCAATGCCTTTACCTTGGTAATCGGGATGAATATAAAAGTGTTCCAAAAGATACCCATCTAATATCGGTTTAAAAGCTATGCAACCAATAAAGGAAGAATCTGCATTAATGATCCATGTATGAACTGGGTCAAATGCGTCACGAAAGCGTTGGCGAACCTTCTCTTCATTAAATCTTCCTAATCTCGTTAAATCGTCACGTAGTACAATTGCCCGTAAATTAGCAATTGTCTCAACATCGGAATTCTGGGATTGGTGAAGAGTAATCTGTTCCATCGAATATAACACTCCTTTTCTTGATCTGCATCTTATGGCTTTCTGTCAGGGGCATCCAAATTTTTTGAGCTAACCTGCCCGTTCAGCCCGAAAAAGCTGTAAGTCGAAGTTCAGTGTTCGTGTCCGACACATTAAAAAGGCAAGATTCGACCAACATTTGTTTCTTGTTCGACGACGTATTTTCATATTCCTTGCTATCTAAGTAACGAAACCACGCTATATAATTCTGCAAATACTTTGTAGCAACACCATTAAAGCGGTCCATCCATTTCTTCAAACGGCTGTGGTAGCTGTTAACGTTTTGGATATGGTATACGCCTTTCACACGCTGTTTCCCATCGGATTTGAAACGGTAATGATTCAAGCCTTTCGCATTCGCGTATGAACTGAATGCTCTCCACGAATCGGTGCAAAGCACGTTTGTATTTGATAAATGGCTACCAATAGCTTCATCCAATTTCGTTGTTCGAATACGTCCACGCCCAAGAACGCCTGAGTAATCGTCTTCTGACGGTCGCGGGCAACTAATACACAAACTTGGTCATTGCTGATGCCACGATACTTGGCTTTGCCACCGCGTTTACGAGGCTTGCGTTCGGTGATATTCCTTTTGCCCTTTTCAGAGAACAAGAAATATGTTTCATCCATTTCCACGATTCCCTGAAATGCTTCGGTTGGAATCTGCTTAAGGGCAGAAAGAATTTTATGCCTCCAGTAAAACAAGGTTACGTGAGTTACCTCGTCATGCAACTGCTCAGCACATTTCCTTAGCGAGTAGCCCTCAATCATACATTCAATGAATCGTACCCAGAGGTGAGGTCTTCGGGTTCTTTGTAGAGGGGTATAAGTATTTGCCGAACCGCACAACTGAATGAACTTTGCAATGCGGACAAACAAGCCCATCTTTATGCTTCTGCTCTTGAATTTCATCTATCGCTCGTACTGGAGCCTCCATCCCCTTAGTTCGAGACTGCAAAAAGTAAATAAGCTCTCTCTTCCCGCTATCATCCAATGCATTAGCAAGCCTCTTCAATTCCTTTAATTCCATGGGCAATCATCTCCGAACCAAAGTGTTACCCTAATTATAGAACAGATGTTCGTAATTATCAAATATCAACAACATGCTTTAGCATAGCCATAAAAATAAATTGGAATCAATTAAATTTGATTCCCGTCTTATCTTCAAGGAAGTTCCCCTAAAAATCATAAGCATTCTACTTATTTATTAAGCTCTCCTATTAAATTGTTTTTGTTTGTATCAACGTATTTTATAAGGTAATCAAATAAGTTTCTATCCCTGTCATAAAGATAAAGTTTATCAGCTACTTCAATAATTTTTGATACCATATCATCATATTTAGAGCTGTGAGTTTCAGAAAAAGTAGTTATAGAGTATTCCATTTGATTATCAACATTATTTCTTAAATCCTTTGTCGATACATTGTTTTGTTCCAGGATAGACTTTATTCCCTTCAGTATTTCGTAATCTTCTTTTGCCTGTATTCGTTGTAAAGTTTCTATAGTATCATCTAAGAAAAATCCTGTTGAATTCTCTAAGAAGCCCAAAATACCTTGCATATTCAGTTCTGTATCTAAGTTAATTACAAGTATTATATCTCTTATTACAACAGGCAACTTATAAAATGTATCCCTTTCGAATAAATGATAATTCTCTTCATTATACAAGTTTAATGCAATCTCATTGATGATTTCTTCGCCTGAGTTCTTCGTTAGAAGATATAGTTGAATTAAGTTCTTAATTATTTCACGATATTCATTCATAAAATAACCTCAATTTCTAATTGCTATCAACATTAATAAGATTCAATATCAACATTTACCTTTAACAGAACTTTAATGTTAACTATGACTAGAAAGATAAAGTGGGTTTAGCAATTGACCATTGGATGGTTGGAAGCTGTTCGTTGCTCTCCGTTACGGTCCCTACAACAATTTGCTTTTCTGCAGGATTTTCCAAATAATGTTGAATGGTGAACCGGATAACTTTTGAAGTTTTTAGGTTTAATAGCTCGTTCTTGTGAATCCAAAATAATTCTCCCTCATCCGAGGGGGAAAAGCTTCTGTGTGTGGTCTCACCAAAATAAACATATTGCTGCCTGATTTCGTCGATGCTATTTTCTATTAATATGTATTTCAGTGTGAAATTTACAATTTCATCCTTTTCGAAGCCGGTTTCCTCTTCAATTTCCCTATAACTTGCTTTCATCGGGTGGTTCAGCTCTTCGTATTCAAGATGTCCGCCAATGCCTCCCCAAAATTCGAAATTAAATATCTTGCTGCGGGCCTTCTTCATCATTAGAACATGCTCTTGATTTATCAAAAAGGCTGTTGCCATTTGTCTTACTTCCACCCTTTCCCCCTCCTCAGAATTAGTCCTTGTTCATCTGATAGTTTATTCAGACAACATGCGACTTTTAATGTTAGTTAGCTTCCTCTACATCGATTGTGCTCCCCGTAAATATGCCAGTAATTTCTGCTACCAACTCTTCGATAGATTTATCATTGGCATCAATCGTATAATCAGCATATTTTCTGTATAATCCATTTCTTTCATTGTATACATCCAACAAGGTTTTCCCTTGATCTATCACGATCCCGCGGCTTTGTATGTCCGTATTCTCAAGCCGTTTTTGTATATTCGGATAGGAGAGATCAATAAACAGGATATCTGCATTTTGCTTCAGAAAGCTCATGGCTTTATCCGAATAGACCGCGCTTCCACCTGTAGATATAACGGAATTTGTGCAATCAAGCAAACAAATCACTTCAGATTCTTGAATAATAAATTCTTTACTGCCGATGTCTTCGAGGATTTGCCACAGCCGCTTGCCGAATTTGTGCTCCATGATATGATCTGTATCTATAAATGCCATATCCAGTGCTTTCGCAATCAAGACGCCGATGGTGCTTTTTCCGCATCCCGCCATGCCTATAAATACGATATTTTTTTCCCCATGAACTTTATCCACTATATCACCTTCCAAACCGACTTTAGGCGGATATTCCGAACCATTTTTATCCACTTAATGATAACGAATCACCGAGGTGGGATTATCAAACAACGTCAACGTTAGCTCAAGATCGATTTGGACTTCAAAAGATGATCTGTTTCTTGAATCAAATCACGCAGCATGGTCAAAGCTTTGGCTAAGCCATCAGGATCTTCTGAAATTAAGGTGAAAATTTCATTAACTCTGCTTGAGTAGCTGCTGGGTACTATGTTAAATGTATCGGCTATGGCCGTTGCTCCCTTTTCGTTCATAAGATAGGTTTCGTTAATGGCAAACAAAACTTGGTTCAAGCATGCTACTGCCCTGAAGCAACACCCGGCGATATAGGACAAATCTTGTTTATAGATTCCTTTCCATCCGTTATCCACGGAAAAGCCGGCTTCCCAGAAAAACTTTTGGATTATCGCTTTTTGAAGCAAAGGTGGGTAGGGCAGCGTTTTACGTTTCAGCTCTGCGATAGCTCCGGAAGGGTCCCATAAAACTTTGCACAATGCGATTTCGGCCAAATAAATGGCGTTGACGAACCCATGCGGATGCCCTGGCTGATAATCTATCGTAATATCTCCCTTAACACACTGCTCCGTGACCTGAGACACTTTATGGTAATCGCGAAATAAAAGATCAACCGGGGTTTGCTCCACCTGCAGCCAACCGCCGCCATTAATCCAAGATCCCCATTCCCCTATGCCTGTTATTAGGTTTTCCCTATGATCATCATCAAGGAATACAGCAGCCTGACGAAGCCGGGCTAGATCCAATTCCTCTTCCGAATGGTAGTAAATTCCAATATCGATATCGGAAGTAGGGGTGTCACTCCCCCTAGCTCTGGAGCCACCAAGTACAATGGCGCTTACTCCATTTATTTGCTTCAAACTGTCGACAATATTGGAAATTATGCTGTTCGCGTCCATCTATTTCGCTCCGATCCAAGGTTAGATCTGTTCATTATAATGAATGCCGTTCTTGTTGGGTAGGGAAAGGATTTGTTAAACGATTCTGTCACAGCGATCTTCCTCCATTATTGAAATACAATCATTTCTCCGATTTCCATAAATCCGAAGCGCTTATAGATATTTTTCCCATCCTGAGAAGCCTGTAATACAACCGGTTTATGTTTATCTGTTGTTTGGTTTAGAAGGAATTGGAACATTTCACTGCCGTATCCTCTGCCTCTATACCCTTCCCTTGTCATTACGTCATAGATGCCGTAGCTATCTTTGGCTTCTATTAATAAACCGGTGGATACCGTATTTTCCCCTACGCTGCCGATAAACATTTGAATCTCTGAGCCTAAGGCTTCATAGGAAAAGTTATCAAAATACGCTTTTAACGCATCCTTCTCCGATGTACCCTCAAATAGGCTCATAAACACCTCTTTGTATTTTATGAACTCTTCATGATTCCTCACGGGAGTGATCGTTAGCTGATGGGCTATTCTCGCACCGACATGAAGCGTGTTATCAAGTTTCATCGTCACATTACGCTCCGCTTCCTTGAGGTCATATTCCTGAAGCAGATTGATCCACTCATTACTCAAATACGCAGCATCCATCCAGGTACAGAAAGGATATGCTTTCAACCGGAAATTCTCGATTCCGTGTGCGAGCTTTGCGGCATTTTGTATATTTGGAGATTTCGGCAGCAGCACGTTGAACGTATCGGTAGGAATTTCTGTATTCGCTATGACGAAATCTTCCTCCTCGGTAAGTTTTCCATTGACCGCTTGGGTAAATGCTTTTAACTTCTCCTCAAAATTATTTAGAACGAATTGTTGATCTGTATTTACGTTCACGATTCTATCTCCTCCCTGTTTACTATATTTCTGGCCGTCATAATCACCGATAGATAATCATGTATCATGTCTCGAGTCACTTCAAATGCTTCTGAATGGTTAGTGCTTTTGTTGATCTATTAGTTCTGAGGGGTATGTAACAGATTAAATTTTAAAAATTCCTTATAATTCTATACTTGGCTAACTCTGTTTTGAACCATAGTCTTATGTAGCTTTGCCATTTGCAGCGCGCATCCCTGGAGGTCACCTGTTTACAAAACCCAATCCAATAGGGACTCGCCCATGACCATATCATACACAATATCCATGCGGTTGTCGCAATTAATAATCCCATATGCCATTGGTTTTGCAAAATGCATACATTGCATTGCCTTGGTATTATTGTATTCTCTTTCTACCGCATTAATGGGATATCTCTTTTTGAAAAGCTTAAGTACTTTTCCTTCCACCCATTCATACACCGTTGCCGTATTGCCTTCTCCAATGATTTTCCATAACCCATTTATAAGTCTCCCTTATTAGGCCTTCAATGGGAGCCTCCTTGTAATTGTAGCAACCTACCAGTATACAAAAATAACTGAAACAAAAGTCCTCACCCTATCCTCTTCATCTCATTCGGATTCGATGGGAGCGTAAACATCGACGCGTCTGCATCGAAGTGATCGTGAGCACTGTTTCATGCAAGCTATGTTTGGTATTTAAGGGTTAATGGTATTGGGGGCAAAACATATGAAAAAAACAGTTCTTTCAAGCGGATGTACAGGCAAACTGTTTGAACAAATCTATGACTATATTCTGGATCGGATCCGTCGAGGAGAATGGAAGCCGCATGAGAAGCTTCCCTCCATCCGCTCGCTGGCGATGGAATTCAATGTGCATCGACTGACAGTCTTTAAAGCTTATCAGCTACTGAAGAAGAATAGAATCGTCGAAGCGAAGGACAAGTCCGGCTATTATGTGAGACCGGACAGCGGTCTTCCTCCAGATTCGCTGAATAATCCGATCATTTCCGCTTACGTACATGAAAGCCATCTTTCTGAAATCCATCAGGTGCAAGCCGAATATGTTCTGTCGAGATCGCTGCTCGACCCTAACCTGCTCCCCAATCTTTATTTTTCGGAATATGTGAAGCAAGTGTTCGATTTCTATCCCAAAATGCTCGGCACCTACTTTACCGCGCAAGGAGACCGGGAGCTGCGGGATGCGTTGTGCCGTTACTTTACCGATTGCCATCGGTTTCACTTATCTGCAGACGAATTGTTGATTACTTGCGGATCGCAGGAGGCCATGGATTTGGTTGCCAGAGCACTGGTCAAGTCGAGAGATGCCGTTATGTTGGAGCGTCCTACCTACAGCACGGCGATTGATATTTTCAGAAGACAAGGCGCAACTATTGTTCCGGTCGAGATTCACCCGTACGGTTATGATCTGGAGCAGGTGGAGAAGCTGATGCAAACCTACAAGCCACGGCTGTTTTATCTAAATCCCACCTTTCAAAGTCCAACAGGCTATATCGTACCCGCCGAACAAAGGAAAAGGCTCGTTGAGCTTGCCGAGCGGTATCAATGTCTGCTGTTAGAGGACGATCCTTACCGCGACATTTATTTTGGCGAAGAGCCGCCACGGCCTCTTTTTGCTTATGATACGGCAGGATGGGTCATTTATCTTCGCAGCTTCAGCAAATATATCGCTCCCGGCTTCGGTATCGCCATCGTTGCATGCCGCCCTTCCATCATGAACTACCTGATAAAATCCAAATTGTTGTCGGACAGCGGGACGCCTTTGGTGAATCAGAAAATTTTTCTGCATTATTTTTTCAGCGAGCGGCTGCAGCAGCATATAGAGAAACTTCGCATTGCGCTTGCGGTCCGCAAGGAAATCGTAGAACGGGAATTGTCCGCTACCGACTGGCAGTGGAACTCCCCTGCTGGCGGATTCAACTTATGGGTGAAGCTTCCGGAAACGGTGGAGATTGAACGTTTACTCAGTACATGCATCAAGCAATCAATCACCTTTGTGCCCGGAGCGATTTGCGATCCGCTCAAGGAGTACAAATCATGGATACGCCTCAGCTATTCCTATCTGAATGAGCAGCTATTGAGAGAAGGCGTCCAGAGGCTTGTCGAATTGGCAGACGAGGTTTGAGAGGATGACCTTGGGAGGATGTATTTATTGAAGACAAAATCAAAACATTTCACCTATAAATCGGAGAATGTGGTGGTATGTTTCTAAAGACTTGATTTGTAATGATATCTTAGTACAATAGTTTTATGACTACTCAAAAAATAACAAGTGATGAGCACAGAGTCAAAATATTTAAGGCGTTAGCTGATGACACAAGATTGGACATCGTACGTGCTCTATACGCCAGCAAGAAAGAGATGAATTGTGGAGAAGTAGGGAACATTCGCGATACTACGAAATCGAATACTTCATATCACTTGCGTACTTTAAAGGAGGCGAAATTGATCAAGGTACGAAAAGAGGCTCAAGCGAAGTATATGAGCATCGATTTGGAGACATTTCAAACTTACTTACCTGGATTTCTGGATACGTTGTAGAAGGGAATCTCTTTTTTTCTTCAATTAGTTCAATTGTCATTGAACTTTAGAACAAAATTGAAAGGGTGGATACCATGTTAAGATTAACAATCCTATTATTCCTCGTCATGTTTGTCATCGGTACGGATACTTTTTTGATTTCACCGCTCCTCCCCACGCTCCAACAATTGTTTCATATCCCGACCGAATCTGCCGGTTGGATGGTCGGAGCCTATGCCTTAGGTTATGCCCTATTCGCGCTGATTGCAGGACCGCTTTCCGATGGCTGGGATCGCAAAAAGGTAATGCTTTACGGCATGGTATGCTTTTCGGTTTCAACCCTGTTATGCGGCTTTGCCACAGGTTTTTGGTCGATGTTCTTATTCCGTTTTTTTGCCGGAGTCAGTGCAGCATTTGCGGCTCCTCAAGTCTGGGCCTCGATCCCTGCCCTATTCCCAACGACGAAGATCGCCAAAGTATCCGGAATCGTCATGGCCGGCTTGGCTTCTTCCCAAGCGTTCGGCATCCCTATTGGAAGTCTGCTTGCCTCCATCCATTGGTCTTATTCTTTCTTTACAATCGGAGCATTCGCATTATTCGTGGCAATATTCATTTATTATGCTTTGCCCGAAATGAAACCGAATCACGATCAAAAAAATAAATCTCCTATCCTCAGTAGATACCTCCCGCTATTGAATAGTTCAATGGCGAGAAGAGCTTTCTTCGCACATTTCTTATTTCAATGCGGATTCTTTGCCTCCTTCTCTTTCATCGGAAAATGGGTGACGGATCGCTTTCAACTTTCAATCGATCAAGCTGGGTATGTGATGTTTTTTCTTGGTCTCGGAAATATAGTCGGGAGCCTCAGCGGTGCCTATGTAATCAAAACATTAAACCGTTTCAACACGCTGGTTGCAGGATTTCTTGTCTCTATTGCATGTTTTATTGTTTTGCCCCACTTGCCATCGGTTGCGGCTTTCGAAAGTGTTTACTTTTTCATATTCGTTACCATGGGAGTCACTTTTCCACTCATACTGGGACTGCTGAATTCACTAAATCCGACCATACGCGGCACGATCTCTAGCTTGGCCAATTCGATCATGTACGCCGCGACAACGCTCGGTTCTTGGATTGCTGGCCTGATTTACGCGTCTTTTAACGGTTTTTTCGCCGTTGGCTTGTTTGCGGCTACTTGCTTTGCCGGTTCGTTATTATTGTTTATATTCAGCGGTATTTTGGCCAGTGATGCGAAAATAAAGAAGGAGTATGCAGCATAACTGCAAAAAAGAAATTCAAATGGATATGTTAAATCTTTCGAAATTCAACATCCTAGGTATTAAAGAGAATGAATTCTATATTCTAATTCAAGTCGTCGCAAACTCTCCACCTTTGACTTGCCCTCATTGTGGAAGTATAGCCAACCTTTACAAACACGACAGCAGGGAACAGATTTGTATGGACTTACCTATTCAAGGCAAGCATGTTGGGCTACTTATAAAGCGTCAGAGGTATCGCTGCAGAGACTGCAATCGAACCTTTTGGGAACACCTAAACCACACTATAGACGAGAAGAGAAGTTGCACCAAACGTTTATTGTCTTATATAGTGAAGCAAAGCCTTAAACGCACGTTTGTCAGTATATCCGAGGAAGTTGGATTGCATGAAAAAACGATACGTAATATCTTTCGTGATTACATCGATCATCATAAAGAAACTCTTTGATTCGAAACACCTAATTGGCTTGGGATTGACGAGATACACATTAAATGCCCCACAGCAACGGGCTATGGGGCTAATATTTATATTTAAAAAGGCATTTATTAATTCACCGTAATAAGATGATTTCAATTTTTAATTTACTCATCTAACAAGAAGGAAATTACTGTATTTCAAGCGAATTCCATATTCATATCATCCTTGCTTCAAACATAATAACAAAGAAGGAGTGATAAAATGAGCTATATTTCAAGAATAGCCGGAGTTGAAATTCCTGTTTCCAATCTGAAAGCCGCCATCGAATGGTACGAACGAGTGATTGGGGTGAAAACGGTAGGCGAATTCGATGAGTCATGGACAGAAGCAATGCTTGATTTCCCCAACCATCCGGTGGGGATCTATCTAGTGCAGACAGATACAGCGGACAGGCTTAAGTTCCACAATACCAGTCATAATTACACTCAAAGCGTCATTGATTTTTACACTGAAGACCTGGTCGGGTTTCACAACTACTTAAAATCACTTGGAATCCCTACGAATCGTGAAACAATTGAATTAAAGCCGGGTGAGATTGGCGGATTTGGTTTCTTTGACCTCGATGGAAATTCTCTGGGGGCTACAAACGGTTAAATAGAATTGGCTCCTGTATTTCAATCGAACCACTAATTTGCACACAAAGGCCAATCCCGAAAGGATGGCCTTTAAGTATGGATATATTTTTAGAACGCGTCGAACCAGAGAGAGGAAAATTACTCGGCGTTCATGTGTAACAATTGATAATTCCCTCCCCCCACAGAATCCCAAGAAACGGACAATCCAAGCGGCGATGTATTCTTCCAAGTCACATCCCAGGATATCACCTTCATCTTTTAGACGAGGTTGTTACATAAAAAGTTATGGCAAGCAGGATCTGGAATAAAAACCAATCTGCACAACTCTTGTTACCTGAATTGGTTTATAATATCTTCAAGAAGTTTGCCGTATTACCCCGATGACCGGGTGGTACGCTCCATTACGCCTTCTAAGAACAACTGCAATTCGTTGATAAAAACCTTAGCCGCACGCCCCATAAATTTATCCGTCCGATGAATGATGCAGATATCCTGACTGGGCGTCGGATCAATAAGCTTAACCGCCGAAATGTTCTCTCGATTCAGATAATCAAGCAGCAGGCGTGGAAGAATACATGCTCCAATCCCTTGTTCGACTAAGGATAGGAGCGTTGACAAGCTCGAGGTGACAATCGGATTGTAGATGGTGATCCCTTTTTCTTGACAGCAGGTATGAAAAATTCGCGTGATTTGGTGCTCCGGCCCGAACATGACCAGCTTCAAATGCTGCAGCTGCTCAAAGGGGATTGCCTTTGATTTTGCAATGGGATGATCTGAACGGATAGCTAAAGCAAACTCTTCGTGGAACAAAGGAATGATACGGACACGGTCATCCGGGTTCGAAGGAACTGTGGTTACCCCAAGGTCCCTTGTGCCGTTAATAACCTGTTCATATACATCCATAGTCTCCGTTACACTAATCGATAGCTTGGGATAGGTAAGATGAAAGTTGATCAGCAGTGCATCGAACAGCAAGTCTCCATCACCAGGAAGGATACCGATGTTCAATCTTCCCCCCTCTATATCCTTAAGATCCGTAATAGCGCCTTTAATGTAGTCGATACGTTCGAAGATGATTTGGCATTGCTCCAGCAAGATTTTTCCAGCATCCGTTAGAGCGATCCGCTTGCCGATACGATCGAACAAAGGCATCCCCAGCTCATTTTCCAAAAACTTGATCTGCTGACTTAAATTCGATTGGGTAGTGCACAGATTCTCAGCCGCCCTCGAAAAATGCATCTCCTTACATATGGCAGCAAAATACTCAAGCTGTCTAAGCTCCATCCTCTCCGCCCCTTTCACCAATGGTTTTATTAGATTCGTTATGTCTAGCAATTTGGATGAGAGAATAAACCCTATATCAAGGTGTTTTCATGATCTCTATTCTCCTATTAATAGAATATACCAACTGCAACCTAGAACTTGTCTGCAATATTTAGAATAAGATACTTGTATTCTGAGACAGTTGGAGGGAGAGCAGGGAAATCATTAAATACAGGCGAATTTACCTTGTTACAACGTGAAATTCAATCCTTCGTCCGTAATGCAACCAAGCTTAACCTAAAAGTAACGGCCATTCACAACCATTGGTTATTCGACAAGCCTAAATTAATGTATGTGCACTTAAAATCCGTCGAAAATCCCATAGTTTTTGCAAGAAAAGTGGCCTCGCTTCTGAAAAGATTAAACTAATACAATCGAACAGTATCCTCCATCCTACTAGAATTCCAGCCCTATTTATCAGCTATAGAACTCATTATAATCGACACAGCGCCTGAAAAGAAGAAGGGGTGGACTTACGAGTCCCGTTAGCTTTCGGTCTTATGCGCACCGAGCTGTGGGGCCGCCTGTCAGAGGAAGATCGAAATACGATGTATGGAACCGACGGGCACGCTCTTCCGGTCAGACGTTGTAGGGGAACCATAGGATGCGGCGGAAGCTTTTTTTTATTTGATGCGCGCGGATTAACAACTGGACAAACCATGGTCGTTGACGGTGCTCCACCTTGGTATGATGCAGTTCCCCCTGTTGTAACCTCAATAGATTAATAAGTATGGAGCAGCTGCGAGAGTAGTTTGCTCCTTGTTTTTGCAGCTTCGTTGGTGCCATTCAAAATCTTACGTTCTGTTTGTGGAAAAACGAAATACAAGCTTTTCCCCGTATTTGGGGTGGTGACCCATTTCTTCAGAGTACTCGCCATTAGTACAAGCTTCCAACGTTTTGCGCCAAAATTGGATAGCACGCACATTTCGTTCGGAAGGGTTGGTCTGCAATTCCCAATGCCCTGGCAACAAACCTATAAGTTGTCGCATCGCTTGTTCTCCGATCCCCTTACCACGATAATGACGCAACAGGAAGAATTCATTCAAAAAGTAATTGATGAAGCTGGGGCACGGAGTGTAAGGCGGGGTTGCTACAAAAGCAAGACCTGCCGGGATCTCATCTACCTTGATGATGTATGGAAACAGGACACCCGGGTGCTCCCACCAGATGTCAAAGATTCGATTCTGTTCATCCAATGTCCGGGTATCGTCCTCTTCAAAAACACCAAAACGATTGGTCTTAAACTCCCACACTTCAGATAAATCATGTAAATATAGCGGGTATATGTTGTTGATGATAAATTTGTCATCGGCGCTGCAAAGCTGTACCACGACATTCGCATTCACATCTATCACTTCCTTAGTGTTCATTTGTTTGAAGCGAGGTTGGAATATCCCCGATCTTTCAATGAAAAGTATATAGATAGGCAGCACCGAATAATAGGCAGACAATACCTATAGCCGTTTATTATACAAAAAAGCCTGCGTTGTTATTTCAACTGAACGCAAGCCGTTGGATTATTATTCTTTTGAGTACACGATCTTCTTGATACTGTCTTCGGACAGGCAGTATGTAGTTGAGAGCTGGTCCATACGGATGCCCTTACGAAACAATTGTCTAATTTCCGAGTTCCGATTGTTCAGATACTCTCTCTGTCCCGACAGCTGACCCCATTTTTTTCTGGCGCCTTCACGAGCCGGGATATAGAGCACCCTGCCTTGAACGTATTGTTGTATTTCACGAAGTAAATGCTCGGGTAAAATTTCATTCGCGGATATATATTTCATTGGCTTCGCCCCTCCATCTGTTAGTAGATGTACGGTTGCAAAGCCTGCGTGACAAACTTTTGTATCCTATGTGTCTAGAGCGGTTAAGTCATCAGGCTCCATGCAAACAACCGCTAGCGTTTGTCACATAGACTTTGCATGGAGCTTATTGATAAACTATGCATCGAAAGTTTTTGACAAGTTTGCTTGAGATGTCTTGTCATTTCAATTACCTCTCTTTCCATAATGTATAAAAGGTCAGCAGATCGTGCTGGCTACCCCTATCAAATATTTTACCAACTCAGGTTTCAATAGCAATGACATTGATGATATTATCATCCGGATCCCAAAAATCAAACAGTCGCATCTCTTTAAAATCAGTGTCCGCATCAACCTCAGTCACTTTAACACCCTTTTCTTTTAATGTCTGATGCAGCTTCTGAATATCCTTTGTAGCAAAGTTGAATGGCACATATTCCTTATTCGGTGTGTGAATTCCAACCTGTACAAGATGAAAGCCGCAATTTGAAGCGACTGCAAGACCCGCCATTCTTTCATTTTTCCAACGCAGCTTAAAACCAAATAATTCTTGATACCATTTCAAAGAAGATTCGAGATTTTTTACAGGCAGGAATACGGCGTCAATTCTTTCGACTAGCTTTTCAGTTGCCTCTATCAATATTCACACAACCTTCCTTATTTTTTGGATTATAAGGTATATTATTCCATCCCATTATAACGTACATTTGTTCCTATAGTAAATAAACGTTCGTGTTCTTATATGATGAAAAGGTCCCTAAATAGAAAAAAGCACCTGATCATGGATCAAATGCTTTGCTCATCTTTATGATGTGTTTATGATTTGGAGGAGTTTACTCCTTCTCTTCTTCCCGAAACCGGAACGAACGCGCCAAATATAACACCGGTGTGCCTGCTGCCGAAATGACGAACTTCAGTACATAGGTTGTTAAAAGAATTTGTACCCATACGCCTAGCGGATACACCTTGTAGAAGGCTATGGAACAGAACACTAAAGAATCGACAAATTGGCTAAGGCCGATGCTTCCGTTAATTCGCAGCCAGAACTGGTTATGATTAGGAAACCGGTTCTTCAAGGCACTAAAAACACGAACATCCAGAAATTGGCTGACGAAATAAGCTGCCAGACTTCCCAATGCAATTTGCGGTGCCAAACCAAAAATCGTCTCAAGAGCCTCCTGTGAAATATCGCCTTGCTGAGGTACGAAGAACAGCACCATCTGCATAATGATCGCCGAGGCAAACAGGCTGAAAAATCCGAACCACACCGCCTGCCGCGCGGCTCTGGGCCCGTACTTCTCATTAAGCAGGTCCGTCGTCATGTATATCGACGCATAAATCGAATTACCGAGCGTCATCACAATACCGAATATTTCGATCGTCTTGACGACTTGAATGTTGGCCAGTACAGTAGCGAAGCCTACCCAGGCATACAGCCCCTTGCGCCCGAACAGGCGGTAGCTGAGCAAGAACAGCCCGAAATTGACGATGACAAATGCAACACCCCAAACAAAATTGAACATAATCACTTTCCCCTTAGTTTTGATCACGCGGGATGGTTTCGAACCGCGATCGGCATAAAGCCCGCCAATTGGGCAGAGTATGATTGTATCATAGCCCGTTAATTCCGGCAATAAGGGATATGTTAAGCGCTAAGACGAACTCATCGTTCTGAAAAATTAAACCAAAAAAGCTGCCGCGAACACGCAGCAGCTCTTGGCTGATCATGAATGATGTTCTTGTCTCCCGGCATAGTAAGGCTCTCCCGGGTCAATGTCGATCACGACTCGCCGAGGCGCCGCCAATGCATATTGATGCTCGCAGCGCCAACGCATATCTTCCGTGAAGCCGATAGTCTCACCGTCGGAGATCACGTCTCCCTGGTTGAATAAATAATAGGCGATATCCATTAAAGTCCCGGCCATCTGGGAAGGGTCAAGATCATAGAAGTGACACTGGACGTCCGGAATGCCCAGCGCCGCGAGTCCGATGGAATCCATCAATCCTTCCTGCCGCCCGCTTCCGCTTCCCTCGACATTATAGTAACGGATGTTCATGGCTCCATATAAGAGAGCCCCCTCTTTAATTGCAGTTAAATAAGCGCCTGGCTCGACCAGCTTATCGCTTTCCCTGAAATAAATCGCATCGCAGGGTGCCGCCTCCAGTAGCGCCTGAAGAGCACCAGTGAATAGCTGCAATCTTGATTTAGGATCCAGGCCTGATGCCATCATGTCGACGAGCAGAAGAGAATGGCTGCATGCATTCAGCGTCTCTCCGGCTTCCCGCCAATGCCAGGCTTGTTGAACGGCCGTTGTGTAGTCCGAAGCAGGACGATGATCAATGTTCATCAGGCTGGTTTGGGCAGGCATCTCCCCTTCTGAATAGGCGATCATATAATTCATATGAAAGAAATGCAGCAGGTTTTCTTTATCTGCGTCATTGGCCTCCCAAACTGCCAGCCTCGAGCCTTCTTCTTGCTGCTGCTCCGGCTGACTCAGCTTCCCTGTATACAGCTCCATTTTTTCATAAAGCAGCTGTCGGTCGAGAGTGGGCGGCTGTTTATATTTCAATTCTACGGCATATACTCTCGCAAATCCGAAATCTTGTTCCTGCTGAAGCAACTCTTCCATAATCTCCAAGCTCCTTTATCCGATCATCATCTATTTCTAGTTATTTCAGCGCTCCTGGCTTGCTCAGCTTGAATAAAGCGAGCAATAGGTTCTGTCAAACCGCCTTGCAAGAAGATCCTCTTTGCGGATGAAAAATTGCAGCGCTCCTGCATCCCACCAGCAAAATCCAATATCATTATCGGATTCCAGCTCAAAAAGCAGCAAAGTATCCTCGATCTCCTGTCTGGCCTTCGTCTCATCTCCTGCAAAATGAGCGGTGATCTGTTCAAGCGCCTTGCTTTTGCTGTAGCTGTAGCTTGTCCCTGTCAATATCATCAGGGCTGCTTCATGCTCGGCGTCATCGTGCTGGCCGTCCGGGTAGCCAAACAACGTAGCAACGTCGTCGCTCTTGGAGCCGTTGATCGAAAAGCTTAAATCCTCGTAATCCTCATATCCTACCGATTCGTTCTCTATCTGATCATAATCGACATAAGCATAGTTCGGCGGTTCAAGAGAAGGCCTGGCCGTAAGCCGGAACCCGCGGTAGCTCTCCTCCAAGGCCGTCTCTTTCGGAGCAAAGCGTCTTTCGACACCAGCAAGCATTTCCTTGGTCACATACAAAACACGATGTTCAATATCATATGCCGGCTCGTCTATCCCTACAAAAAAATAAAGCATCCCGTCAACCGGCAGCAATGATGCTGTGTCATGACCAGACAACTCTTCCAGATTCAGCTGAGCCAGAAATGTCATCGGTATCCCGTCCTTTGTCAGCGGCCACTGCATGGAGGTCGGTAAATCCGGATCTCCTCCGGCTCTGGAATCGCACAGGGTTTCGTAGTGAGTCTCTCCGGCTTTCGTACAGCGAATGCTTGGACGGATATGGTCCAATATATACTGGGAAGCATGGGCAAATCCATACTCCTCAATTAAGCTCTCCACTTGTTTTCGCTGCTGCTCATTCAAATTCAACTGAAGTCCTCCCATTTTAATGATTATGTCTATTGTACCGGGATTTCCCATCTGCTTCCATAATGCCATGTACCTAGGCCGCTTAGGGCCTTCGGGCTCAAAACGTCCCAAAAGTAATAGAGATCAGTCTGCGTCTCCTACTGTCATGTTCATCGTTGATTGACGCGTCCCTTCACGGGAGATCGTTCAACCGTTCACGTAGACGGGTATATCCTGGGGCAGGCCTCTTTTTTCGTACTCTGGTACCTTGGAAAATATAGGAACATTCATTAACCTAATGTTGGGTTACGAAAATAGAGCTGAAGGAGGAGTTTATCGTGAACTTCAAAGGCAAGCGGCTGGCGTTCATTCCCGTCATCGTTGTTCTGCTGACGTTGCTGTTCAGTCTGCCGGCCGCTGCGGAAGAGCCAGTAAAAGTATTTGTCGATACTACGAAAATCGCTTTCCAGGTGGAGCCTCAAATTATTGAGGGTACTACGCTGGTGCAGTTCCGGCCCCTTTTTGAAACGATGGGCATGGAGGTGAAATGGGATGAGATTAGGCAGCAGGTGACGGGATCGCGGCCCGGCCTGTCTATTGTCCTCACCATTAACGATTCGAAAGCAGACGTAAATGGGAAGCAGGTGGAATTAAGTCAAAGTGCCCAGATTATAGACGGCAGCACGATGGTGCCGCTGCGTTTTATCGGTGAAGCCACGGGAGCCATTGTCCATTGGGACGAATATACCCGCGAAATTCAGATTATTACCGATGCGTTTTTAAAACAAGTAGGCATGTCCAAAGAGGAAGTGCAGAGACGCCTGGCGGAGTACGACGCCAAGCAGGCGAAGCAGCATGCGACTCAAGACACGCCAACCGGGCAGGGGACAACGCCGGCTGCACAGGAACCAACCCCTCCGCCTCCTGCAGCAGCCAGTGAGCCCGTAGATCTGTCGAATCTTTCGGGAATGTATTACGGTCTAAGGGATGATTTTGGCGGGTTTGAATGCGGCGGCGCCTGCTGGGATATGTATACCTTCCTTCCAGATAACCATATCTTCGTCGGCCCTCCACCTCAAGGCGGACCGGAAACCATCGATTGCTCCAGGGACGGCTGCAGCACATACACCATCGCGAATGGGAAGCTGCAGATCAGTGCGAATGACATCCGTTCCATCCATATTAACGATAGGGGCGAACTCGTTATTAATGATGTTGATATGTCCCCTATCGCAGCGGTTCCCGAGGGGACAAAACTCAAGGGAACATATCAGTATATCGGCTACAGCGGACTGGTCGGGATCAATGCGTCCTCCAGCTCATGGACGGAGTATTTGAGCTTCTCCGCCGACGGTACCTTCCAAAGCACGGATTTGACTCTTTCCTCATTGAATAATACAGTATCGTCCACTAATGCGACAGGATCGAAGAGCGACAAAGGAACCTATGACATCTCGGGCAACACGATCACGCTAACTTATAAAGACGGAACCGTCGTGCGCAGTGTTTTCTTTTTCCATGACAATTACGGCAAGGACTCATTCCGTAACATCCAAATCGGGCAGAACCGCTTCTATATTCCGAAGGAGAACTAGCTCTTTAGCATACCGGTAGCCACTTCTACTTAATTTGAGGTCAGCCAGCTATTACTGGTTGACCTCTCTTCTATTTCATCTATTCTTCTATTCTTATGTTCCATGGAGCAATGACCCCTGAGATCCCCAGATTCTCTATTTTTCCAATTTTACCCATATAAATGGGAAGCACTTTCTCAATTGCCTGTCCCCGCTTCAAGCTCGGGAGGCTTTTCATTAATGCAGTTCGCCAATTTCCATAGTGTTTTTTTGAAAAACCGTACAATCGAGTCGACATCCATCCCTTAGATATATTTGCTGTGAAGCCTTCGTTCATCCACGATTCTAATCGAAAGTGTCGAGTCAATTTATATCTCCCGCTTAGTTTATAGTAATAATCGGCAGGATATGATCGAATATATCGATGAGCGAGTAATAAACCTACAGCTTCTCCATAACCTTTATGAGGACTATCAACGGCATGTCTGATGGCTTTCATACCGCCTAAATAAATGTATCGGTTTGCTATAGTGAGGATTTTCTTGGATTGAATATCTCTGGTGCCTAATTCTAATAAGACGATGTAAGCGTCTGGAATTATTACACGTATAGACTCCAGCGTTTTCATTGTTTGTTTCAATCTTTCTTCGGGTGTAAACCTGGAACGAGTTTTGCTGTAGGACAACGGGGAAGGCTCGAAATAAATAACTGAAGTAACAATAAACATGATCTTTTTCCGGTTCAAAATATCACCTCCGTTACAAGGTTTGGCATGTCTTATTCTATGAAAGAAACGATGATGAAGTGATAGAAAAACGAACTAAATACTTGTAAGTTGGGTCTATGAATCCACCGTTCTGACCTACCAAAGTAGTGCACTAAACGGCTGCTTCCGTATGCAATAAGCAGGATGGAATAGAAGAGCAAACTATCGATTATCACATACAAGTAGCATTATCTCTTCTAGAGACCCCACTAAACCAAACGTCAGAACTGTGCTTGAAACCGAAAGCGCAAAAAAAAAAAAAGAAATCGGTCACAAATGGGAACGATTTCTCGAGGAATTTATTGGTCTTGTTCGGGATAAAGGTAAGAATCTCCTTCTTATGCGATATATCTTATTATCAAGAAGATGGTAACCTTGTCCATTCCGGCAGATTCATAGAGACATGCGTCTATTTTGCTGCCCAATCCATGTTGGATAAGCATCTATGCACAGATAACGAACATAAACTGTTGACGTAACATAAAAAATATTGAACTTAAGGAGGATTTTTCAATGGCTCAAAACAAACGCTCTTATCAGCATTATCCTCATCATATGTACCATCATCCGTACCACCCGCATCATGGTTATCATCCGTATGGGTACCATCCTCATGTCTATCATGGGTATCACGGCTACCACCCTTATGGATATCATCCGCATCATATTCACCACCCACATCATCATTATCATGGAATGGGACACCACGGCTATGGCCATTAATTCGACGCTTGAGGGTCCTCCAAACTTCTCTTCGTTGGACGGACCTTCGCGGTCCCTTATTACGTTTGGACAAGCCTCAGCATAGAAACATTCCAGTTCTATATACCCAGACTTTGATTGTACGCCAAGATTTCCTCGACGGCTCGCCGGTACCCTCCCGCGGCACGGAAAGACTCGCCAATGGCTTCGCTTGCTTTGCGGAATGATCCATCCTTGAGTACGCGTTCTGCCGCTCTTCTGAGCTCATCCGCGGTCAAGCTCTCCTGATTCAGCTGGATGCCTGCCCCGGTTTCCGCCACGCGACGCGCTATAACAGGCTGGTCGGCACTTTGGGGAAGAACGATCAGCGGCACACTGTTATAAAATGCTTCACTAGTGCTATTCATTCCTCCGTGGGTAATAAATAATTGGGCATGCTGCAATATTTCCAGTTGAGGTACGTAATCCCGAACGATAAAATTGGCAGGAATATCCCCTAATTCTTCAATCCTGGTTTGTTTTCCGACGGACATGATGACAGAGTAGTTCGTTCCGGCGAACGCGGCAAAACAGAGCTTATAAAAATCCGCAGCTTGATTGAATACGGTGCCGAGAGAGATGTAGATCAGGCGCTCCTTGTCCACATTAGAAAAATCAAACGATTCTTGAGAGCGAGGCACGATTGACGGACCGACAAACTTATACGTCTCGTCAAAGCTGCCGCCATCGGGTTGAAATAATTTGGATGTGTAGACGAGAGTCATTGGAGCCGGATTGCAGAAAACCTCATAAGCGGAATGAATTTGCACAGGGTATTCTGCCTGCACTCTATGGACCAGCTGTTGAAACTCCTGTTTCGCTTGATCATTTACCTCTGCCGGAAACTGCTGTGTCAGGCGTTCCTGCAATTTGTCAAAGTCGTTTTGCTGAGAGGCAAAGCTTGTGCATGAGTTGATTGCCGGCAAATTAAGGATTTGTGCAAGCAGCCGGCCGCAGCCGAACATCGAGTCATGAATCATGTAATCAAACCGCTCTTCTCCAATTTGCTGCAAGAGGCTGGGGATGACGATATCGGCTGTGCGCAGCAGTCCGCCCACTCGAGCCCAAGGACTTCTTCCTCCTGCAATAAATGCCTTTATAAATTTGTCGTTATCAAGCGTAATGACCTTTGCCCCAGTCGGCTCTACGAGATCACGAAAGGGTTCTGATAAAAAGTAAACGACCTCTTCGCCGCGGCGGATCAGTTCCTGAACTACACCGAGCGTCGGATTAATATGTCCTTCGGAACCGGCATTAACCACCAATACACGTGCCATACCCATCACCTTTCAAGTAGAAATTTCCGCTTGCCTTTTGCGGTATTAGGTTTAGTATACTCCACCCTTCTCCACATATCATCCCTTCTTGGGATAGCTTACCGGCCATGTCCTTATCGCCTCTTAGCGTCTTACATGTGCTTGAGGCATAGGCTGCGAGATAGTGGACAATCGCAGCAGCTCCTCTTAAAAAGCTGAAGCTTCCGGTACCACACGTACCGGACTTCTTGAGGCGTTTATGCTCTGGAGCTTGCAAATCTTTGCTTACGCAGCATCATCACATTGTAAGTGATGTAATAAGCGAACATAATAAGCATGAGACCGGCTGTCCAACCGGAACCCGAACTAAACACAGGGTTTGCCCAAGGATTGCCTGATTGCAGGGCACCTGAAGCACCCGCCGTAAATATCCCAAATAACCGATACATGAAGCGGCCAATAAAAATAACAGTTACGAGGCTTCCGATCCATAGATTCGGGCGATAAAACCAATGACCATTACGCAGCTCTATCTGAGTAAGCTGAGCTCCAACATAAGCCAGAATACCTCCAGCTAGAATACCGAGCAGATCCGATATGACGGTGCTTACCTGGAATGTTCCTGCCATAAGAAACAACAGCCCAATAATACTCAAAAGAACTATGGACACACCCATTTTGCGCGGCTGCAGCTGCTGCCAGCCGATATTACGGCGAATTCTCAAATACATACGGTACATAATAAAAATAATAAGTAAACCCATGATTACAACCTGTGTTTGCATAAAGCGATGCCCCCTTAACATAATGCGTTTCATGCTTCTATACTACCTTTCCTGCGAATTGGGTTCGACTAGCTGAAGATAGAGTGTTCTCCCGTTCTTCTCTATCTACAGATAGATATTGCTCCAAACTCGGCTCTGTTGATTGATATTTTTCATGAAAGCATGGCACAATGGAGTGGTTGCATGGTAAAGGAGGGCCACGATGAAATATTACTTGTATGGAAGACCTGTAACCGACTCCGCTTTTTTATTTTTTTTAATGCAGTTCAATCATTTTTTCCAAGGTCCTCCCCTGAAAATCGCACTCAATGTAGTACTCTGGGTAACCTATACCTGTATGCTTTTTCTCCCTAAGAAGCTCTGGACAAGAACAAGACTGATGCTGGCTGCATGTCTGCTTTTGCTGGAAGCCGCAGTCGGGGTGTTCGGATTTCAAGAAATGAACCTCATATACATCATCGCAATCATTTTATTTGTGGGGGCTATTCGCCTATCCTTTATCAAACTGCAGACCCCTGCGATACTGGCCATTTGCGTAACCGCGGCATTCTATGTGAAATTCGGAAGCGGAGATATTTTTAATATCATCTCCTTTCTCTTCTTTGCGACAGCCCTGTACTTCTCCATACGAAGCCGAAGACAACGGAATGAAATGTATGAATTAAATAAAAAGCATCTGGAGGAGCTTCAATCAGCCTACGACCAGCTCCATCAGGCTTCGGCCACCACTATGCAATACGCGGTCCTCGAAGAAAGAACACGGATTGCAAGGGATATCCACGATGCGGTCGGACATAGTCTCACGTCCTTGATTGTACAAATACAGGCTCTGCGCTATATGGTGAAAGCAGATCCGGAGCGTGCCGCACATTCGCTGGACGGTATGCTGGCCGTAGCGCGCCAAGGGCTTCAGGATATCCGCACCTCTGTTCATGCACTTGCGGACAACCGCTCGATACCTGGAGTAACAGGCTTAAAATCACTGCTCGCCCGAATGGAGGCTACCGCTTCCATTGCTTATACCTTTCACACTGATTTACAGGATGGAGAGGTTGAGGCGGAGGCATATGAAACCTTTTTCAGAGTGCTTCAAGAAGCCATTACGAATATTATCCGGCATTCGCAAGCGACCCAAGTCGAGGTTTGGCTTTTTAGGCGGACCGATAAGCTTGTAATGACTATCCGCGATAACGGGGTTGTCACAGCTATAAACGATATCAAGGAAGGATACGGCATCAAGGTTATGAAGACAAGGCTTGAGGAGCTTGGTGGAAGTCTTCTTCTCACGAGTTTGGTACCAAGCGGGCTGGAGCTTACTGCGTCTATACCATATAGAGATCGTTCATCAGGTGAAATGGAAGAGGAGGATTGAGGATGCAGGAGCATCATAAAATTAAGGTACTGCTTGCCGACGATCAAACTATGATTCGGCAAGGATTCAGCTATGTTATCGGATTGCAGCCCGATATGCAGTTAGTCGGAGAAGCTTCCGACGGTCAGGAAGCGATTGATTTGGCCTCAGAGCTTCGTCCGGATGTGATATTAATGGATATCCAAATGCCAAGAAAGTCCGGCATCGAAGCGACGCGAGAAATTAAGAGACAGTGGCCGGCTACGAAAACGGTTATTCTCACGACTTTTGATGATCAGGAGTATATTTATCAAGGAATTCGGTCTGGAGCGGTCGGATATTTATTGAAGGACGCAGAGGTAGAACAGATGCTGGAGGCTGTACGTTCCGCATTTCGCGGTGAGGCCATTTACAAGACAAGTCTCGCGGCCAATGCCCTGCTTCGGGTCGCTTCCTCAGCAAATACCCCTAACGAAACGGATGCCAAGCCGCTGCTTATTGACCCATTGACAGAACGTGAACAGCAGATCCTTCAGGAAATGGCCTACGGTCTCCGCAATGACCAAATAGCGAAAAAGCTGTTCATTACCGAGGGCACCGTTAAGTCCCATGTTCACCGCATTCTGCAGAAATTCAGCTGCGAGGACCGCACACAGGTCGTAGTCGCCGCTCTTCGAAACGGGATGGTGGAATGATGCGCAAAACAGAAAGGGGTTAAAGTTTTGATAGCCAATGCGTCAGAGGAATCCCTGTAAAGTAAAAATAGGATAGATCTGTCCATTTTACTGGATGATCTATCCCTTTTTAGCTGAGTTGTCAGATCCAGGTTGTCCAATATTTTTTGCTGATAAGATCGCCATGAATAGCGAAACGAGATGCTTGAAGGAAACTGCTTCATGTCAACACTCGCCCTCAAGAAACCGGATGAGGTACAATTCAGGCTGAGCCAGGAACTCCGGGAAGCTGCACAAATCGGCATACTCTTGATGCTCCGCATCATAACAGCCGATCATGCCTTTTTTCTTGGGATTCCACACGAGCTGAACATCGGAGTAATTATCAATATCGGCCGATAGCCGCAGCAGCTTTTGACGACCGATTCGCATCTCAAAGGTATCAGTCAAGGTGAAAAAATCGATATACCTGATCTCATAATCATTTGCCGGTAACTCGACACGAAGCTTATCCCCGGTAAGAAAGCGGATCAGCTCATCGGTCAATTTATACTTTTTCAGTTCATATTTTTTGTTCTCCAAATGATGAAACTCAGCCGGCTCCAATGATTTCAGATAATCAGCCAAAGCCATATTTTTATTCATTACCGCAATCGTGTAAGGTCTCTCGCCGTCTTTCTCTGACAGCGTAACGTCCGCACCGCGTTCAATCAAATGTTTTACCATCGCTGCATTACCCAAGCGCGTTGCAACGGTTAAAGGAGTCGCACGATAAGGGTGCACCATATCCGGCTGATTGTAATTAATATCCACCCCATGCTCGAGTAAATAATCGATTGTTTTCAAATCATGATCGGATACGGCTTGACGCAGCACGGCACCCCCATGCTGTTTAATATCCAATCCCAGCTCACGAATAAGCGGAATATTGGATTTGTTGCCGTAGTAGGCTTGGGAATAAGCTCCGGACCGAACTTGATTCAGCATGTCCATCCTGGCGCCATGTTCGGCAACGTAACGAACCATATCTTCCTTGCCATAGCGTACTGCGCGTAAAAAAGCAGGATTATGTTCAACATTCAAGTTAACTCCATGCTCGACCAGCAGCTTAACAACATCCAGTCTTCCGGATATTATCGCCAGATCTAATGGACTTAACGTGGTATATTGGCTAAGTACAATACCTTCCTCTATATCCCATCCCGATGCTACGGCTTCCAGCAATGCAGGAATATTCCCTTCGTAAATGTGCATCGCGATTTCCGGCAGTTCTGCGAACTTCCCAATATCTTTCAAATGAATCATGACATACCCGCTCCCAGTCAAAGTCTTATGAAGAGTATAGAAAACTGCCAGACAAAAAACAACGGGTCTTTGGGCTTAAGACTATTCGTACACTCCTTATGGGACATAAAATACCTCCGCAAAGCGGGGCGTTGGTTTTCGTGCCATAAAGAAAAAGGCCCTTGTCAGCCGCTTCATATTCCCATGGAGCCTAGCAGACTTGGATTGGGAATATGAGAATGGCGATTCAGGGCCTTACTGCAGCCTATCGGCAAAATCCATTAACGCTTAGGAGCGAGCTCAATAGCTTGGCGCAGCGCTTCCTTCATGCTTTGTTCATCGGCAATGCCTTTTCCTGCGATGTCAAAGGCCGTGCCATGGTCGACGCTCGTGCGGATGATCGGCAGTCCTACCGTGATGTTGACGCCGGCTTCCAAGCCGAGCACCTTGATCGGGCCGTGACCCTGATCGTGATACATAGCTACGACGATATCGAAATCCCCGCGCGTAGCACGGAAAAATAACGTATCAGCAGGCAGCGGACCGACGGCTTGAATGCCTTCCTGTTGAGCACGCTGTACGCCGGGAATGACCTTTTCTTCCTCTTCGCCGTAGCCAAACAAACCGTTCTCGCCCGCATGCGGGTTGATGCCGCATACCGCAATTTTTGGTGCGGTGTACCCTGCCTTTTGCAAGGTTTCGTGGGCCAGACGGATCACCTTGTACACACGGTCCGGATTAATCTGCTTCACCGCATCGATAATGCCGACATGCGTCGTCACATGAATGACCTTCAGCTTAGGTGCGGACAACATCATCGAATAGTCCTTGGTGCCGGTCAGCTCCGCCAAAATTTCCGTGTGGCCCGGGTAAATATGGCCTCCCTTGTGAAGAGCTTCTTTATTCAACGGCGCCGTACAGATCGCGTCAATCTCTCCCCGGTTCGCCAGCTCTATGGCTTGCTGCAAGTACATGAACGCGGCATGGCCCGCCTCTGGACTTACCTTGCCGAACGGCAAATCTGCGGGAAGCAAATTCAAATCCCAGCAGTCAACGGTACCATGCTCGAATTTGGCTTCCTGAAGCGCTGCAATCGTATTGACCTTGAGTCCGCTGTGAACAACCTGCGCCGCTCTCTCAAGAAGCTTGGCGTCCCCGATAACAAAAGGACGGCTTTGCACATACATCTCCGCATCACTCAGCGCCTTCATAATAATCTCCGGCCCGACTCCGGCTCCGTCCCCCATGGTAATACCAATGATCGGTCTATTCATGTGTATACTCCCCTTTCAAAATTTGCATGGCATGCCATAACGAATCTACATTGCCAAAAGCTCCTGCTTTGGTGACTGTAGGTACATTCCGTGCGCCAATCAGTCTGCCGAGCGGAATACCCGGTTCAAGCTCCGAAGTCAATTCAATACCCCTTACACCCAAATGGCGGCATACCGCCTTAGCGGTATCGCCTCCGGTCAACACCATTCCCTGCAGCGTATATGCCGAGCACACAGCCGCGGCTACTTCCCCTAATGCATCCGCGATGGCATTGGATACACTGGATGCATCCATCCCCCGGCTGAACCCGAGCTTCTGCGCTTTAGCTACCTGCTCCGGCGATGAACCTGCATAGAACGATACGTCCGAGCCTGCGTTAAGCGCTGAGGACAGACTGCGGTAGCAGTGCTCCTTCTCCTGAGCGGCTTGCTCCGGCGATGCGAGCAGTGTCAAAGGGTCCAGCTCCACGCATGCCACATCCGGATGCTCATTTACCTTCTGCACCTGGGCGCGTGTTACACGAGAGATGCTTCCGGCCACGAGCATGACAGGCTGTCTACCGCGTTGAACCTTTCGCTTCAGTTCCGCATCTGCCGCAGCTTCAGCCACATCAGCCCCTTCGGTGGACGTATCCGAGCCGACCATTCCGATGGATGACAGAGGCAAATATTCAGCCAATCCGGCAGAGCCAGCCCATAATAATCGTTCCTTAAGCTTTGGCATCAGCTCCGCAATTTGTTGAAGGTCCTCGTCCGTCTCAGCATCGATCACTAATAGCTCGGCACCAGACTTCAATGCATGATTGACGCTCTCCTCCAACGCCGAAAGACCTTCGCGAACAGCGGCGAGCGGAATGCTCACCGCTGTTCTCCTCGCTTGCCCCGACAGCAGCTTGCTGATATCAGCTTCGGGAACAGGCGTCTTCGGGTCCCTGCCGATCTCTGTCTCATGAATCGGCACCCCATTTAAGTAATGCCTGCCGCCGACCGTCGTTCTCCCTATTCTCGGAAAGGCAGGAACGACAATGGCCCCCTCAAAGCCGTACACATCCAGGACGGCTTCGATTTCTTGACCCAGATTTCCACGAAGCGTGGAATCCAATTTTTTATAAATAAAGGCGCAGCCTTGCTCCTTCAAGGACGCGGCCGCCTCGCGTACGCGCTGGTACGCCAGCTCCCCTGGCACCGATCTGCTGTCGGTATCCAGGACAATGGTCTCCGCTATAGAAGTTGAAGCGTTCAGCTCCGACCAATCAAAGACTACTTGAGTCGGCAGCCCTTTTCTAGCCACTTGCACACCGGAATCGGAAGCTCCCGTTAAATCGTCCGCAATAATTGCTAACCGCAGCAATCCGTCTCCCTCCCTTACTTTGAAAAATAGAAAGCATGTCCGGCAAACCTGCCGGAACACGCCTTCCTGCCGGTTATTGCCGTGCCGTTACACCGACGCGTTTGGCCCACCAGGCCGTGACAATCGGCACCAAAATCGCTGTGACGATAACGCACGACGCCACCAGGGCCGTCGCTGACGGAACAACCGGAGCGTACACGGAGTTGGCTGCGGCTACTGCCGCCGGAACTCCTGCTGCATTCCCTGCTGTGGATGCCGCGGACAAGCCTGCAATCCCGTTACCGCCTGTCAGACGATCCATCAACAGAAGGGTAATTCCTGAGATAACAACAACACCAATACCGAGCAGCACACCGAGAATACCGGCTTGCCATACATTTTGCAAATTCAAGCCGGCGCCAAGGGCGAATGAGAAGAAAGGAACCATCACCGGTACGGCCTTACCCAAAAACTCGCGCAGCTCTTTATCCAGGTTCCCCAGAATCATGCCGACCACAAGCGGCAGGATGGCTCCTACAAGCGTCTGCCATGGAAATGCAGCCAAACCTGCTACGCCAAGTGTAATCATCGTAAGAAACGGACCGGACTCCAAGCACATAATAGAGTAAGCCCCGACATCTTCCTTCTTACCGAACTGGCCCATCAGCGCCATATACAAGCCGCCATTCGTGTCATTCATCGCTGCTACAATCGCTACGACGGACAAGCCTGCGAATAATCCGCTTTCAATCATGCCCTCACCGAGAAATCTTGAGGCAATCAAGCCGACGATAACCGCAGTTAAAATCTTAGTCCCGAGCAGCGTTCCGCCTTTTTTCAAAATATAAGGGGTAGCTTTAAAATCGATGGTCGAACCCATGCAGACATAGAATACAGCCAGAATCGGCAGCGAACCGGTCATCAACGCTCCGGTAAACGAACCGAACGTCTTGGGAATCGAAGGAAAGAGCGTGTTAATAATGGCACCCAAAAGCAAAGGTACAATCATCATTCCGCCGGGAATGCGTTCAATTGTCGCTTTAATTTTCACAAGTAACCCTCCAAGATGTTTGTATTATTTTGCAACAATATGAAAGTTATAAGACCTTTCTTTAGTATTATAACAAGCTCTTTCTTCGTCACTCAATCCTGTTTATGTTTTATTTTTAAACATTTTATTCATTTTTCTCCACAGTGTAGCCCGATTAATGCCAAGTCTCTTACAGGCTTTGGATTGATTCATTCCCTCTTCCTGCAGCACTTGCAACAGGATCCGTTCCTCAATCTCCTCATACGTACCGCTTAAATCAATCTGAGCATACGCTGCGCGGGATGTGCCGGAGCCTGCATGCTGTATCAGACGCTCCCAGACTTCATGGACCTCTTCCCACTCGGTATAATGACCTTTTGTCATAAGAAGCATTTCCTGGATCGTACTCTCAAATTCCGGGATATTACCAGGCCAATCGTATTGGATGAGCCGCTCGAGCACCGTCTCTCTCATCCCTACAATCTGCTTCCCGAACTGTGAATTATATTCTGCTATGAGTCCCCTTATCATTTCTTCCGCGTCCTCCAGATGCTCGCGGAGCGGCGGAACGGTTAGATGCAGCTCACCTACAGCATAAATCAAGTCCTGGTTATAATCGCCGCGTTTGGCCAGCTTGGACATAGCAGTGGAGGAGGAGGCAATAAAGCGAAAGTTGTGGTTGCTGCGAATGAGCTGCAGAACGATCTCCTGCGCCTCCGGACTTAGACGGTCCGCGCGGTTAAAATACAGTGTCCCTGTATAACCTCCGTGCAATAACCCGGGAACTCCAGCGCTTCCGTAAACAAGCCGGTTCATCTCTTCATCGGTTACATCCTCGCATGTAATCATATAAAAGCCTTCCTGCTGCCGGCGGCTGGACGAATGGATCGCTTGCGCGAACATGAACTTGCCGCTTCCCCTCTCCCCCGATATCCAAATATTCCGGTCCGATTCGGCGAATTTTTTGGCGCGGTTGACTGTTTTTTGCAGTGTCGGGCTTGTGCCTACAAGCTGTGTGAACGTGGCAAGACGTGACGGGATGTATGCTTCAAATCGACGCTCACTCCTCCATGCGGTAAGCGACTCCAGATAAACCAAATAGCCCCGATGCTCTTCCTCCTCTCGAAGCACGACACTGACCTTGTACTGCTCATCAAACAAATGCACATAGTGCTCGCGGTCTGAGGTGTTCCGGCTTTCTCCGGTCTGCTTGATTACATTCGCCAAGGCGGCCGAGGCCAGGACGATGTTTTGCCCCCGCAGTGTTCCTTCTGCCTGACGCAGCATCCGGCAAGCCGCCTCATTAACATATTCGACACGCCGCTTGTCATCCAGAGCGATGATCCCGCGAGAATCCGCATCCAGCAAACGCCGGTAAAAGCGCACCTGCTCCTGACCTTTGCGGTACACCTCGTACACTCTGTGCACTTCGCCCAGCATATCCGCCGCCGATTCCCTGCCGGATGTGATCAATATGCCCCGATGCCCCTTGTCCTGAGCAGTACGGATAGCAACCATGTCGCCGAGTACAAGCTGGACACCCGATTGAAAAGCCTTCTGCAGCGCTGCCGCAACCTCGGACTTGTGCTGCACTTCATAGGAAGGGATGTCCATTTGCAACAGGCTGGATACTTCTTTAACCCCGCGGCATATGGAAGGGAATCCAATAATAGCCACGGAGGCGTTGGAATTTTTCACAAGCGTTAATACCCTCAGGATGTCATATCCCGAAACTGGAATGTCTACGACGGGAATGGTCACATGCTCGCGAATCACCGTTGCCGTACCGCCCCGGCTCACAATCATGTCATATCCGCTTTCCTCTGCATGCTGTACGAGCGGGATAGCCTCCTGCAAATCGGCAACCTCTACGTCCATTTGAATCGTCTCTTCTTGACTTACCGCATCAAGCAGTACATCCTTTAAGCCGGGATAAGGCGCAATCGCTAATACGCGAATTTTCGTTTGCATAAAAATCCTCCAAGCTTTGTTGCTAAATTAATCATTACTACATAATTATACCTCATTACAAACCAAATGTTGGAGGTCTATTCAAATGTATATGTTCATTTTTTAAACAATCTTAAGGGTTTTATCCGTTGCTTCAACTATTTTCCCAAAAGTGAGCTAATAGAATTCACCTGAGAGGGCCGGTTGATTAGTCTGTCAGATCTGCTTATCAGACCGGCAAGGTAACATTTTGGAATGGGTTGATTGGGCCGAAACGCCCGTAAGTAAGGCATCACAAGTATGTGATATATGGGGAAATTAGCGGAGAAGTGAACATAAAATATCGCCTAGCCTTTATATGTCCACGGGAAAAGCTTCGTTTTTGGAGATGTGTATCTTATCGCTTGGAAAAAACTTCATAAAATACTTTTCAACTTTAAAATGGATGTCCTTTTGGTACCACTTCGATAAATCATGCGCTTCAAATATACGGGACGTGCCCAAACGCTCTGAACGCTTCCCCATCGAACCGTCGCCGATATGAAGCGTATCGATCCAAATACGATCGGCAATGCCTTCGAGCACCTTGGGAAAATCAGGGGTAAACGGTAACACAGGAGAAATAGAAGCCTGTGTGGATATACCTGCCTCATGTACCTCTTTTAATGCTTTTACACGCAATCGGATTCCCGGAGCATAAGGAGCAAACGTTCGCTTGATATCTTCCCGGTCTGTTTCGATCGTCATGGATACAAGGAGCTTGCATTGATCTTTCAATTTCACCAGCAAATCCAAGTCCCTTGTGACAAGGGGGCTGCGGGTCTGTATTTGCAGCAGGTCCGGCGGAGCTTCCAGCATTTCTTCCAGTACCCGCCGAGTAACAGCCGCTTC
The DNA here is from genome assembly GCF_039543185.1 of Paenibacillus vulneris. Lineage (NCBI taxonomy): Bacteria > Bacillati > Bacillota > Bacilli > Caryophanales > Paenibacillaceae > Paenibacillus > Paenibacillus vulneris. The sequence continues at coordinate 691,754 of NZ_BAABJG010000015.1, forward strand.
CCTCTCAATAGGCTGATACGGATCGGTCGCCGAGGACATGAACAGACGAACCGGCTTGTTTCTTCGACGAAGGCTAGTGATTTCCTTCCTGTAATTTTCAGCGGCGTTTGTTTTGATGTCTATCCATTCTCCCCAAGGGATATCTTTGAACTTTTGGATCGGCATTTCTCTCACATAGCAGTACTTGCACGAAAAAGCGCAGCCGCTGTACGGATTTAAGGAATGAGTAAAACCAATATCCAAGTATCCCTTGGCATCGCTAAGAATTTTTTTCGAAAGGATATTTGCTATTTCCATCCGCATGGTGCCCTAACCTCCGTTGACCGATTTGACTTCTTTATTAACTGTATCATTTTGTGAGGTATCCGAACACACCCTTCTCCCTTCTTCCGTTACTTTCCTCTGTCTACTGCTTTTCGATTATTCAAATAAGAGCCGCTCACGTATACCAGACAAGCAATTGATAATCCTAATACAGGGAAATGGTAAACTGTAGGGAACCGTCACGATAACCGCCGAGGGAGACATCACGAGGTATTTGCCGCAACAAATCGGCATTAAGAGGATGGAGTGAAGCCAATGAAGCAGAAATGGATGGATGTTATCAAGAACAAGGCGATCGTATGGAAAATCCCGCTGGCGGCAGCTCTTTCGTGGGAAATTGCGGAATGGGCCGGGTCCCAGCATCCGTACCTTGCACCTTTGACGGTCATTTTATCCATTCAATTAACCATCGATAAGTCCATTCAATTTGCATGGCAGCGTATTGCGGGCACCATTGCCGGCGTCCTGTTTACCGTATGGATTGCGCCTATAGTTGGCACCAGCGGTTGGAGTATCGGCCTCCTTCTGTTGGTCGGAGCTCTATTGGTAACTTGGTTGAAATTAGACCATGCCATCCTGGTACAAGTTGCCCTCAGCATTTTATTGGTCATGTACTTTCAAAGCAAAATGCCGAGCTATCCCATGGACCGGGTACGCGATACGATAATCGGAGCTGTTGTCGCTTTGGTCATTCATTTGCTGGTGTTCCCGCCCGATTCCATTCACAAAGCCCGCAAAAAGATGGTCCATTTCTCAGATCATTTGTCCCACCAGTTTACCAATACAGCGCTTTGGATCAAGGAAGGCTGTCCCCCTCATAAAGCTCAAGCCCTGCAAAATCAATTGCAGTCGTTATTTCAAGAGCTGCATCAGACAACGACTGAGCTGGATCAAGCGGATAAGAGCTTGAAGTACAATCCGTTAGGTGCCAGGAAACGCATGATCTTGAACCAGCTGACGAGGCACATGGAGCGGCTGCGGTCCGGATATGCCAATCTGGCTGACATGCTGCGGGTTTTAACGAAATGGTCCGAAAGCGGCCATTTTGCAATTGATCATCAACGCATCTGGTCCGAACATTTGTTCGAATTATCAAGTCACATCAAGCATTGGAAAAAAGGGTTGGAGGAACCTGAAGCTGCTAACACCATTTCTAAAACGTCTACCCAACAAATCCAAGCTCCCGCTCATTTAAAAAATGAGCAGTATCCGCTTGCGTTATATATGAACGCAGAACAGGTGATTCAGGATTTCCAGAGCTCCAGTAAATTCCTGTAGTCATCCGGAGTATCCACGTCCATAAACAAGTGCGGGCTCACAAAATCTAGACAAATACCGGAGGGATCGTTGCGGATAAGCCGCCTCGCCCCTTGGTCCTTCTGCAGCGTGAGCAGGTCTGGGAATGTTCCCCTTGAAAAAAGTACCGGCGGTCTTGCCAAGCCTTCATATCTTGAGGCTGCAAAGCTGCTGTTGGGATGGGATTGATATGCGAGCAGAAGTTTATTAACCATTGATGGAGTGATCAAAGGCTGGTCCGCTAACAGGATCATGATCGCTTCCGCTTCCATCTCTTGTGCAGCCATGACACCGCACCGCAAAGAGCTCGCTTGCCCCAAGTGTGCATCAGAACACGGAACAACGGACCATTTCCGAGACATTGGCTCCTCATACAATGAGCTGTCGATCCAATCTGCTTCACTGTCCCCCGACACTATCACTACATGATCCAAGTCGGAGCTTAAGGCCGCTCTCAACGCATAATTTCCCAAAAGCATTGATCCCAGCGGGAGCCTAAGCTTATCCGAACCCATTCGGGTGCTTAGTCCTGCGGCCAAATAAATCCCTACGATCTTATTCCGCTTCACGGTGCACCAATCCCTGCAGCGCTATTTTTTCTAAGCACGGCTATGAGCTCAGCCACAATACTGACGGCAATTTCCTCAGGCCCTTCCGCTCCAATGTCGAGCCCGACAGGATATTGAGCTTTCACAGCAACCGGCACATCGGATAGCAAACGTTCCGTTCTTCCTTTTGATCCCAGAATGCCCAGATAGCGAATACGCTTCATAGACAGCAGCCGAAGCAGCTCCTGATCCCTTTTCAAATGATGAGTCATCACAACTACAAAATCGTAAGGTGAAAACGAAATCTCCGGTATCGTTTCTTCGGGAAACCCAACAAGGATGGAATCGGCATCCGGAAAATAACGCCGGTCGCACAATGCGGGTCTCCAATCGCTAACCAACACGGAAAAGCCGGCTGCAGCCGCCAAAGCGGCAAGCGGTCTTGCATCGGGTCCGGCACCGAATAAGACGAGTCGCGGCTTGGGTTCATATCTATACACAAACAAGGAGGATGGGTAGGATGAAAGGAATCTGTTACCGCTATTGCAGTGTGACCCCGCCCCGGTCGACATCAACTCTGCGAGTGACACAGGAAGGTCTCCCCTCCATTCTCCGAACAGGCGGAGATCTTGGGTCAAGAACCCGTATTCGGCAACGGAGCCATCCGGTTCGAATCTTTTGATCGCCATAACCGGGTTTTGCTGATCCAGGTAATGCTTCAATGTGGCTAAATGATCCTTGAGAATATCATCTACCGGCTCCATTATCACCTGAACAATACCGCCGCACCCCTGCTCTTCCCCCCACGACAACACATCCGATGATTGCATATCGAACACAAAGCTGCGGGAAAGTCCGGTTTCCAATACATCTGGAACGCAGGCTGCAAGGTGAGCTTCCAAGCACCCGGCACTGAGAACCCCGATTTGTGAACCGTCCTCCTGAAACAGCATGTTGGCCCCTTCTTTCCGGTAGGCGCTCCCTTTCACATGAGTAATTGTAGCCAATACACTCCTAGCTCCGGTACGTCGGACAGCTTCCAGAATTCGATGTATATGCGCCAAACTCTTCCCTCCCTCTGCTTCGAGATTAGTCCATCATGATGATTTCGGGGATAATATTTCCTTTACCGCAAGGTATATTTCTTCATAGGACGTGCACCTGCAAATGTTGGACTGAAGCCACACCCGAATGGTTTCTTCATCTGCATGGGGATGTGCCCTTCGTAACCCCTCGCAGTTCATGATAAACCCCGGCGTGCAATATCCGCACTGGAACGCCTGATATCGAACAAATGCCTCTTGTACCGGGGAATTCATCCGGCCTTCAATTGTCGTTACCTGCTTTCCATCGGCTTCCACGGTGAGCATTAAGCACGATTTCATGGGCAGGTTACCTAATAAAATGGTACAAGCGCCGCAATCGCCATTATCGCAGCCGGATTTGGTTCCCGTAAGCCCGAGATGATCACGAAGCGTATATAAAAGAAGCTCGGCGGCTCTTGCATGAATCGTTCGTTTCTCGCCATTGACTTCACATTGCACCTGAACCATAGTCGAATCGCGCAACACCATCCTTCACCTGCCTTCCAATGAGTGCAACGTATCCGCTATCGTTTGTTTAAGGACGAACCGGCGATAAGGGGCAGACCCCTCGACATTAGTCAACAATGGGGCGGGAAGCTTGCCGATTGCCAGTTCTATTCTGGTCTCCAATGCCATCGAAGAATCGTTCAATAACTCATCCATCGGGATGGATCGGAACGGGAACGAGCAGACGCCGCTATAAGCCGTATAAACCTGATGGTCCTTCTTCATCGCAGCTAGAGTCACTACGGGGTAGCCGATGCTCCCAATCTGCCGTTTTTTATAATGTACGAAAGGCAGCGACAAATTGCTTTGGTCTGTTAATATCTGTACGAGAAATTCACCTTTCTCCAGTCTGATTTGCTGTGAAAACACCTGATGGATCGAAGCCTCCCGGATGCCATGCGCTCCTGCAACAAGCACACGGCTATCGGCCAGAAGAAGTGGAAGCACTACTTCCCTGTAATGAATTTTGCCACAGATGTTTCCTCCCAGCGTAATTTTGTTCCGAGCTGTTTGATCAGCTATTCCAAGGGCCGTTTGGCTGAGCAATGGAAACAGATTCGCGGCGGATAATGCGGATAACGTGACGCAGGACCCGATGATCAGCGAACCGTTACGGAAGTCCATCACATTGCATTCCGGTATAGATTTTAAATCTATAACAGCATCCGGATGGATGGCGTGAGTTCGAGCCCATGTAATGATTTCCGTTCCACCGGAATAATAGATAGGCTGCTTCCCCTGCTTCTGCAAATGCTGAAACTGTTCGACAGCCATCTGAATGGTAGAAGGCTTGAAGTATTCAAAGTTCAGCGGTATCATGTATCGTCCTCCAGATCATCTCGGGCGTCAGAGGCAAATGGTTCAGCTGCACACCGGCGGCGATACTCAAGCTATTGGCCAAAGCCGCGGGCATGCCGATCAAGCCATGTTCCCCGATGCCGCGCAAGCCGTAAGGCGCTTCCCAATGAGGCGTCTCTACGAATTCAACGAAGTACTGTGGCTGCTCCCCGTAATGAATCAATTTGTAGGTTCGAAATTGCGGATTAAGGACGGCACCTTGTTCATTGAATGCAAAAGCTTCCCGGCTTGCCAGACTTAAGCCCATACTCATGGCGCCTGTCACTTGGCTGCGGGCTAATGCAGGGTTAATCACTTTGCCGGCATCCAAGACCGCTGCCGCTTTGATGATTTTGTATGTGAAATCTTTGCTATTCCATTCCACCTCTACCGCTTGAGCGCCAACCGTCCATTCCGGCCCGGGGTTCCCTTTTCCAGTCTCGGGATCCAATAAAGTCAGGTTCCGCATAGCGTAGCTTCCGCGGCCGATGATTTGTCCTCCGATCGTATTGCCATTCGGGTATGTATAGCCGTAAGCGATTTTCTCAATAGGAATCCCTCTATCAGGGTCATTCTGCAAGTAAACCCGGCCACCCCCTACTTCCAAGTCTTTTGGCAAGCACTGCATTATGGCAGCCGCTATGCTTTTTAACTGAAGGATGGCATCATCGGCCGCTTGCAGAATCGCATTACCGACTAGAAAGGTGCTGCGGCTAGCCACGGTTTTCCAGTGATGGGGATCGGTTGCTGTGTTAACATCCGGCGTTATGTGGATCCTCTGTTCGTCCATTCGCAAGCGCTCGGCTAACAATTGAGTCAGCGCGGTCCTCGTCCCTTGACCAATTTCCACTGCACCGCAAAGCAAATTCACGCTCCCATCGGGATTGAATACTACAGTGGCTCCCGCTCCGGCATTTGTCGGCGTACTCGAATTTTTCCAGAAACAGCTAACCCCTGTTGCCCTGACGAGATGACCATGAATTTCACGCTGGGGACGGTCGTCCCAGTGGATTAGTAATTTTAATTTCGCAATGCACATGGGCAAATCGCCCAGGTTACTTCTATTCAGTGCTGTTTGTGTCGGAGACGTAGCCCCAGGCCCTATCGCATTATAAAATCGAAATTCCAAAGGATCCATCCCGATTCGTTTCGCCAGCTCATCCATTGCTCTTTCTATGGCGAACGTCAGTTCCGGATGGCCGAATCCCCGAAAGGAAGTCGAATACGGGTGGTTCGTGTACATGCACAAAGAATCGCAGTGAACATTCTCGATGTGATACGGCCCTGTACAGTCGACAGCTGCGGCCCGGCTCATGATCGCTCCCCTGTCCGAATAGGCTCCGGCGTCAAAAAAATACCATATTTCTGCAGCCATCAGTTTGCCTTCACGGGTGCAGCCAAGCTTTATGGAGGATTCGAGTCCAATATGAACAGGAGAAGTGACCATGTCCACTTCACGGGAATTAATCAATCTTACCGCTTTGCCGCCTACAGCAAGGCTAGCCATATAAGCAAGAAACTCCAGCTGTATCGTGGATTTCCCGCCAAAGCTGCCTCCGACCAGCGGAGTATGGACAGTCACCTGATGAATCGGAATATGGAAAATTTGGCTGATCTCCTTCTGAATTTCATAGGGTGATTGGGATGCGGAATGGATGATCACTTGTCCGTCGGGCATAATCTGGGCCGTACTGCAGCGTCTTTCCATCGCAGCATGATCTGACTGAGGTGAACGAACCTCGACTTCAATAATTTGGTCACTAGTCCTCCATCCCTCTTCCAAATTCCCCTTGCGTATTTTAGTACGGTTTGCAACGTTGGTCCCTGGCTCCGGGAACACCTCCTCATGGCGCGCATACTCTTCCAACCGCTCATGAATGATCGGAGCATTGCTCCGGTAAGCTTCCTTGGGGGACTGAACGACGGGTAACAGCTCGTATTCTACCTTGATTCGACGGGCCGCCATCTCAGCTATGTATTCTTCTTCTGCGACAACTATCGCCACAGGTTCGCCGTAATATCTCACCTTATCTATTGCAAGTGGAGGGCGATCGGACAAAGGCGTCCCGGTCAAGACGGGATAATAACGACCTGTAACGACAGCTTTAACACCAGAAATCTTCATGGCCTCGGATGAATCGATTGATTTTATTAGAGCGTGGGCGTGAGGACTTGTAGCAAGCTTCGCATGCAGCAGCCTTGATGCCGGAATATCATTTACGTATTGCGCCGCCCCTGTAACCTTATCCCACGATTCTTTTCTGGGGATGCTTTTCCCAACCGACCGTCGGATGTAGACCCCCTCCTTACATTGAGTTCATTCGCACGTACCTATCTTCCTTTTCTATCTATATACAAGAGACGTTGTCCGTATTAACTATTTAAATGAATGAACTTCCAGATAAAGGAGAACCTATTTTATATGGTACAAGGAAGGGATCTGAAGCTGCACTATGGAAGCAATATGGCAAAGCTCCATCCGAACGTTATTAGGCTTTATCGTTTTGCTGTTATTAACGCGTATTTTAGGAAAAAAACAATTAAGTCAAATGACCTTCTTCACTTACATTACAGGAATTGCCCTTGGCAACATTGCGGGTGAGATGGTTTTACATAAAGACGAAATCGTTTCCGGTATCTCAGCCATGACCGTTTGGGCAATGCTGACTATCTTTGTCGAGCAGCTAAGCCTTAAATCACCGATGATAAGAGTTCTATTCGACGGTGTCCTGCAATCGTCATCAAGCATGGCAAACTACAGCAAAAGGCGATGGCTTTAAGCAAATTATATATGGATGATTTAAGCATGCTGCTAAGGGACAAAAATGTGTTCTCCATCCGGGAGGTCGATTATGCGATCCTGGAGCCTAACGGCAGACTAAGCGTATTAAAAAAGCAAGACATGGAAAGCCCGACAAAAAAGGATCTCCAGCTGCCTGTTCAAGATCGTTTGTATCTCCCTACCGAGCTCATCGTCGATGGCCAGGTTGTCAAAAGAAATTTGAAAGAGCTGCAACTGAGCTATAAGTGGCTGGAAGAACAACTAAGGCAGTCCGGCGCCGCCTCTATTCAAGAGGTGTTTTTTGCCGAGCTTCAAAGTGATGGCAGTCTTTTTGTGGATTTAAAATCATCATCTTTTCAAAGCGGTAGATAGAACCGGTTTTTATTGATTAATCAATTACTATTTCTCAAAAATATCTCACTTTCTGTTCTGCAATTCCCGGATTGTTGCTGCAATCCCGTCTGCTGGCTTCGTAACCGGAATCGGTCCGATGTGGCGCCTGTATTTCTCCCCGCTTAAGCGCAGCGGTTCCTCCGTTAAGTATAACATTTCAACAACCTCCTTCATGACAGGAACGAATAGGCCCAGCAGCGACAATCCGAACCTGCCAAGGGCAATAACGGGCTTCTTCATTCCGCTCGCTTGTCTGGCAATCCGAACTATCTCATGTCCGGAAATCACGTCGGAGCCTGGAATATTCCAATTTTGCCCGTATGCATGGTCGCGTCCCGCCAGCTCAACAACCATCACAGCCGCGTCGGGCAAATATACGTATTCCCGAGGTACGGACATGTTGCCAATGAAAAAGGCCATTTTGCCCGCAGCGATCGCTTCGAGTGTACCGCCCAGATACGAAGCCTGATTCGCAGTCGGTCCGTAATAATCCGGCAAACGAACTATCATAGCCTGCGTTTGTTCCCATCTGCCGCTAAAGATCATCTGCTCGAAAGCAAGACGCACTTTTCCTTTCTTAGTATGCGGCTGTTTGGGATGCTCCTCCGTAACCGGATTCGTCTGTCTCCTTCCATAAGGGTAGATACCGTCTATTGCGACTACTTTCAAGCTCAGTCGATTAGCTGCCTTCATTACGGATTCACCCAGGGGAATCAGCTTGCTCTCCATCTCGTGGTAAGGGACATTGGCACAATGAAACAATACATCTGCTTCCTTCGCCTCCCTAGCGATATCATCCGGCTTGAACGCATCCCCAGTAGCCAAAGATAGATGCCCTGGATTACCGAGCTCTCTAGCAAGCTCCTCGAGCTTTTGGCGTGACCGCCCGAAGGCAATGACGGGAATGCCCCTTTTTGCCAACTCCGCCGTAATAACAGCACCCGTACCTCCGGTTGCGCCCACCACAATCGCTTTATTCATCATTCATCAGCACTCCTTTTAATTTGTAATTGATCAATCACTAACTTATGTGAAAACTATACCAAGTTGTTATTGATTAGTCAATAACTATTTTGCCGATTTACAAACAATTAATGAACAGCGCCGCGGCACGCCGTTCCTTAAGCTTTACGACTGGTTGTAAGTTTGAGCACGGATAGAGGAGTTGGACCATCATGGACAGCGCGTATAGGCGGAAAACGGGATGCGAGTGTTTTTGTCGTATGTACAAAAAAGCCCCCTTAAGTAAGGGGACTTTAGAGTTATTGCATGGTAATTATTAATTACGGATTAGATAGTCGAATGCGCCTAAGGCTGCATTGGCACCTGATCCCATAGAAATAATGATTTGTTTGTAAGGGCTGTTGGTGCAGTCTCCAGCAGCGAATACACCCGGCACATTCGTAGCGCCATGACGATCTACTACGATCTCGCCGAAGCGAGTACGTTCAACTGTATCGCCCAGCCAATCGGTATTAGGAACAAGACCGATTTGAACGAATACCCCTTGCAATTCGACATGGTGTTCAGTACCCGAATCGCGATCGATATAGGTAATTCCGTCTACCTTGTCCGTGCCTGTAATCTCCTTGGTTTGGACGTTCTTGAGGACCGTCACGTTAGGAAGACTATAGAGCCGTTTTTGCAGGACGGCATCGGCCTTAAGCTCAGGCATGAACTCGAGGACCGTCACATGCTTCACGATACCGGCCAGATCAATAGCCGCCTCGATACCGGAGTTGCCGCCGCCGATCACAGCTACATCCTTCCCGATGAACAATGGACCGTCACAATGAGGGCAATAAGCTACCCCCTTGTTCTTGAATTCCGCTTCACCCGGAACCCCGACATTGCGCCAACGGGCACCGGTCGAGAGAATGACGGTTTTGCTCTTCAGCACTGCGCCGTTCTCAAGCTCGATTTCGACGAGATCCTTCTTCTCCAAGCGTTTGGCACGCTGAAGCTTCATGACGTCGATACCGTATTCCTTCACGTGCTCCTCTAAGCTCGCCACGAGCTTGGGACCTTCGGTATACTTCATGCTGATGAAGTTTTCAATGCCCATGGTATCCATGACTTGTCCGCCAAAACGCTCGGCGACAATCCCGGTGCGAATCCCTTTGCGTGCCGCGTAGATTGCCGCACTGGCGCCGGCAGGACCTCCGCCAACGACAAGGACGTCGAAGGGCTCTTTATCGGCAAATTCAGCCGCGTCAGGAGCGTTACCGAGCTTCGCAAGAATCTCTTCAAGTGTCATACGGCCGCTGCCGAAAAATTCATCATTGAGATAAACCGAGGGTACGGCCATAACGTCTCTCGTTTCAACCTCGTGCTTGAAGGCTGCGCCATCAATCATCGTATGGCTGATACCGGGATTAAGGATGCTCATCAGATTCAAAGCTTGGACGACATCGGGACAATTGTGGCAGCTCAGGCTGACATAGGTCTCGAAACGGTATTCGCCGCGGATGCCCTTGATCTGATCTATAAGGTTCTGCTCTACTTTAGGCGGTCTGCCGCTTGCTTGAAGCAGTGCAAGTACCAAGGACGTGAACTCGTGCCCTAGAGGGACACCGGCAAAAACGACACCCGTGTCTTCACCCGCACGGTTCACGCTGAAACTTGGCGTGCGATAAAGCTCGGTTCTTTCTACCGTGATCTTGGAGGAGATGCCGGTGATTTCGTCGATCAGCTCCAGCATCTCCTGGGATACGACATCAGAACCCGCACTCACTTTGATCTGCACATCGCCTTCCATGAGCTGCAGGTATTGAGTTAGCTGTTCTTTGATATCCGCATCCAATGCCATAAGTTATCGCTCCTTAGATCTTTCCGACGAGATCAAGGCTTGGCTTCAAGGTTTTGGAGCCTTCTTGCCATTTTGCAGGGCATACTTCGCCTGGATTGTTACGTACATATTGAGCAGCCTTAACCTTGTTCACCAAGATGCTTGCATCACGGCCGATTCCGCCTGCATTGATTTCAAGCGCTTGGATAACGCCGTCCGGATCGATAATGAACGTACCGCGATCTGCAACGCCTTCCTCTTCGATCAATACGTCGAAGTTACGGGAGATCGTATGAGAAGGATCGCCGATCATGATGTAAGTGATTTTTCCGATTGTCTCGGAGCTATCATGCCATGCTTTATGTGTAAAGTGAGTATCTGTGGAAACAGAGTATACTTCAACGCCCAGGCTTTTCAGGGTTTCGTACTGGTTTTGCAAATCTTCAAGCTCTGTAGGGCATACGAAGGTGAAGTCTGCAGGGTAGAAGCAAACAACGCTCCATTTTCCTTTGAAGTCGGCTTCGGTAACATCGATAAATTTGCCGTTATGGTAAGCTGATGCTTTGAATGGTAACACTTCTTTTCCGATTAGAGACATAGTGAAAGTTCCTCCTTAGAAATTGGATTCGTTTTTGTACATATCATATGATACCTCAAACTGCCATTTTAATCATGAAGTTATGATGAAGAAATTATGAAAGAATGATGAAAATCATGAAGACTCCGGTTGGATGCCGGATATTCATTCTATAACGTCCTTTGGATCAGGAAGAAAAGAGGGAAACCGTTGCTTGCTAGCAAAAGTCTCCCTCGTTATATTGACGTAGATGTTGATCCCGACTGCTAGAAGCTAAACTGCAGCAGAAACAATCGGTTTCCCGATGGTTGACTCAATGGGCTTCAATAAATTTACGTTACTCATCGTCGTGCTCAGAATCAAATGTTCTTTGGGAGCCGATATCACGGTAAGACGCTGCCCCTTCTCAATGGCTGCAGAAACAACCGGTTTAGCCGTGGCTGTATCCAATGTCATGATCAGATCCGGAAAAGTCGCAAGCCGCTCTCCATCCTTCTCCAGCGTCATATATTCGTTCCAGAAGGTCAATTCAAATTTTCCGTCAACCGTTACGATACCGACATCGAAGCCATTTTTGGTCTCCATCCGGAAATCGGTCACCGTACCCGTTGTCTCTACGCGTCCGCCAAGCTTATTTACGACCGCATCAATAGCCGCTTCTCCCCTATGATTCAGCAAGGCTTCCCCAAGCTCAATTGCTTGCCGGATGGCTCCTGGGGCACCGTGCTGTTTGGCGTAACGGACGGTAACCGGATTTCTGGCCACAGCAACCATCCCGCCGGCCTCAATCGACGCATTACGCACCATTGATGCGGATCTTTCCAGTACACCGGATACGCCGATTTCGATGTAACGGCCACCTTTGCCGCCGACTGCACCTTGATGGGAGATATAATCGGGCAATTCGGAAATATTCATAGCCCCCATCAAGCCTGTTGGATGCGCGCGGCCATTGCAAGGATTATCAATGACCGGAATGCCGGTCATCGCGGATTGGAACCAGCCGTTCACAGTTGTCTCTGCGCCATTCTCGTTGGTAATCAAGCCTTGAATCGGCTTTTGCACTCTCTGCGATACCATTTCAAGAGCCCGGATATAATGAACCGGCTTCAAATATTTGTCCTTAGCGCCGGGAGCGCCGACTAGGGCTACCGTAACAAGAAGATCTTCGTCATTCAATTCGTCTACAGTAAGCAGCCTCGGTTCCCCGAGCTCAAGAGCAAGCTTGCCGATCTCAAGTCCTCTCTCGATCCAGCCGCCGCCCCCTCCTCCGAGCACGGCTCCGCCGTAAACGGCATATTCCATTATGCGTTGATCCAGTGTCATCGTTGACATGCCAATCCCTCTTTTACTTTTTTAATTTGAACACGGAATTAAAGAAGCTGTACAAAGCATCACCGGCAATGAATCCCGCTGCCATTATACTCATCGTCTTTTCCGCTTCTTTACCTTTGACCTTCAAGACGATCAGGCGAATCGCAATCCCCGCCAGCACAGCCCAGCAAGCGTACGGTGTCAGAATCAGCAAACCGGTAGCAAATAAAATGCCCAGCTGCCGCTTCGATCCGCCGATCAGCTGAAGGAGCGCTCCCGGTATAGCCCATAAGACTAATTGCATAGCGACGTCAGGTGTAGTGCCGGCACTAATCGTTGACGCATACACGGTATCAATAGGAGGAACCATATGATTGCTAAAGTAGCTGGGATAAGTAAGGATAACCGTCAAAAGCGATACGCCGAAAGCAATCATTCCCGTAATATATTGGGCTCTTCTGCCCTGCAGCTCATACTCGATGTCTTCACCGTTCCCGCGCAGGATATAGCCTGTCTTCAGGTCATAACCCATATCCGCGAAGGCAGGCCCTGTCGCCGCACTGAATCCTGCCAGCAATGCCAATGCAACCGGCGGAAATCCGATCAGCATCCCGATTAGCAAAGTGATAAAGGAAACGGCAAAAGCGGGAAACCAGCCGGAGTGCATCGCCGCAATGCCGACGATCAATTCATGCACAAACGCCGCAAAAGCAGCGAAAAGCAGGAAACCGATAAACATGCCGGCTGACATTTCACTCAGTATTCCGCTAACAATCGCAATGATCAGGGCGATCCCTAAATATAGAAGAAAGCCATATCCTAATACGCGTCTAGTTGCCTTGGTTGAAACCGTTCCTGATGAAGCTGAGCTTGAGGTGGGCTCCTGCTGGGCAGGCTCCTGTTCCTTTTGCTTCTTGAGGATCAGTGACGCGACCTGGAATAGCGCAACGAGACCGGCACCGATCATTAAACCGTGCGCTATGTAATACTTGCTGATGTCAAAATGGAACCAAGGCAGGGAATACTGCCGAATCATTAGACCGATTCCGAACATGATCAGCGCCCCGATATTACCAATAAAAGCAACCCCGAAGGCTGACATGGAGATGTGAAAATAAGAGCCGCCTAAACCGATCAACGTACCAAGCCCCAACAGTCCCGCACGCTTACCACCCTGGTCACCGGCCATAATGGATTCCGCTGTGGCTACACCTGGCGCCCATGTTCCTTTGGCCGGAAAAATTTTGGAATCAAACAGCTTGTACAACAGCGTGGCATCAAGGAGCATCGCCAAGGCAGCACCTACGAGCATTGGAACAATCAGCTCCTGCTTGCCCATCATAAAAGGAATCCCGATGGGGATTAATAAGCTGTTGGCCGCCCCAAACGTCGCTGACGATATCGCCGTTTGAACCAGGTTCTGTCGATGCACCGAACGGTATCTGCTCAGGATGGCGACAGGAACCCTGGCAATAAGCATCGCAATCAGCGCGCCGATAATAGATGTGCTCGGTGTGATCCCGAGTGAAGTGATGATTTGCATCCCGATGATCGCACCGAAAACCGACGTGACAATAGTCAAGATTAATGTAAGCGGCTCCAAAGCAGACGGATGCTTTTTCTTTGAATGGTCCATGTTCATGTTGTAATCTCCTTCTATGCTGTAGGTGTTATGGAAGCATCCGATATGCTTCTGGGTTCTGAGCAAGCAGTCTTTGAATTTCGGACTTGGCCGCTTTAAGATGCTCGAGGGCAGGCTCGATTTTATCGGCCGGCATCCGAAAGTCGGGTCCGCCAATCGCCAACGAAGCCATGATTTCATGACGGGCATTAAATATTGGAACGGCTATGGCAAAAACCTCTTCCGTATACTCTCCCATGGAATAGGCCCAGCCTGCTTTTCGAATATCGTCCAGATCCCGACTCAGCTCTTCCTTCGATACAATCGTTCGATCCGTATATCGGCGCAATCCCTTATCCATGATGGCCATTTGGACATCCTTGGGCAGAAAGGCCATGATCACTTTGTTGGAAGCGCCCACACAAAGAGGCGAGCGACTGCCGACGGTAACACCGTACCGAATCGTCTGCGAGCTTTCTACAATCTCAACACAAATGCCCTCATCCCCATCTCGCCAAATCAAATAGGTCGATTCGCCGGTTTCAGCGGCAAGACGGCGCATGACAGGAAGCATAAAATCGGAAATGGAGAAGTTGTCCTTCACGACAGCCCCGAGCTCCATCCATTTGATCCCTAGCGTGTATTTCTTTGTTTCTTGATTTTGGATCAAGTACCCGTGCTCCTCGAAGGTTGATAGGATCCGGTGAGCTATGGAGTGACTCATATTCATTTCCTTTGCCAGCTCCCGAACCCCCCATTGCGGCGTCTCTCTCGTAAAATAACTTAACAATTTCAATGAGTTATCCAGCGTTTTTAACAAAAGCAATCCTCCTTGTCCCTATATTAGAACCAGTGTATCTATTTTTGATTAAAAACAGTATAGTCAGTTTCGTTTGCAAATTCAAGAAAAACTATTCCGTACAATTTTGAATGATCCAAGCCGTTTAACCGCGATAAACTCCTTGCATGAGAAAAGGAGCTAAGCCGCCTTATTTGAGCTTAACTCCTTATATTTATCGCGCAACGATGGAAGATAGTGTCCTTCATTATTGGGAGCTGCGATCAGTGCCACAGTAAAATGATGACTATAATAAGCAGCTGGCAGTACAGATCAGAAGATTAAAAAATAATGAGCCGAAGTATGATAAGATGATGTAAAAGGAGTTGATAGACCGATGAAATATTTGCATTCCATTGCGGAGGAAAAAATTCAGAAGGCCATCCGGCAAGGAGAATTCGATCGTTTGCCCGGTGACGGAAAGCCGCTGCCTCCCGATGAATTGGAGAACGTCCCGGAGGAGCTTCGCGTCGGTTTTAAGATTCTTAAAAATGCCGGCCTGATTCCCGAGGAAATGCTGCTTCGCAAAGAAATGGTTACACTAGGGGACTTGATTGCCGCCTGTCAGGATGATACGGAACGCGAGAGGCTTCAGAACGAGTTAACCGTCAAGAAGCTTCGTTATCAATCACTAATGTCTGACCGCGGCTGGCTGGCATCCGATGCATTCTCCGAATATGAGCATCAAATCAAACAAAAGCTGACGGACAATGAAAAGTAATGAGGCCAAGGCAGCTTGCCTACGCTAGCTCCAAATGGCCTCGAATCATGGAAACAAGATTGGCCGCTTGTTCCTGGGCTAATGCCCCGGATACTATAGATCGTGCCGCCGCCGGAATATACCAGGCTTTGATGTCTTCCTCCGATACACCTGATAAGCTGCAATACTCCTGAAGGAACGCATGACAGGCTGCCTGCTGCGAAGCCCGGAAGAACTCGTTTACTGCCGCAGACGTTTCCGGTGGGAGTACGGACCGGGGAACCGGCAGCCCGCTCTCCCAAGCAGCAGTACTATTCGTGAATTCCTGCTGCACGGCCTTCCAAGACGTATGAGCTTGATACAGCTTGACGACTTTGTCGTCACCGTCCCATGCATATACATCGCAACTCGAACCCGTTCCTACACAGTGTCCTAGCATGTTTCATCCGGCCTCCCCCTAGCTTCCATAGATTCTATTTTTAAAGCTAAATCATTCGACACCCTAGCCTATTTCCCTTTTTTTACCTAATACTATTCCTTAACAGTTCCCATTTCACCCCATATCCCCTTCTTTCTGGTGATTACCTGCAGTAAGAATGTCTGCTTTCCCTCTTTTTGAAAAAAACTATGTATTTTCAATGCTAAATTAAGTAATATTATATAGCGGAAAAATAATAGACATCAGGAGGTAACTATGCTGTTCAAAGAGCAATTCGACGAGATTCACCGGATCGCGCGGACGATCTTCGACAATCCCGAATTGGGTTATAAAGAAGTGAAGACCCGGCAGACTGTTGTGGATTTTTTGACTCGCGTCCATCCCGGGATCGAACTCGAATCCTTCAGCACGACAGGACTCAAGACGTCGCTCGGCAGCGGCAAAAAGCTGAACATCGCTTTCATTGCAGAGCTGGATGCCGTCTACGCCCCTTCACATTGGCGTTCGGATCAAGCGACAGGTGCGGCGCATAATTGCGGCCATTATACCCAGGTAGCCATCGCGCTGGCGTTGTACAAGTACTTTTATACTACGGGCGCTTACAAGGCTTGGGATTACACGCTGACGTTCATCTTCGTTCCTGCAGAAGAGTATCTTGATCTGGCTTATCGGGACGAGCTTCTCAAGAATAAGCAGATTTCGTATTACGGCGGCAAGCCGGAAGCGATGAAGCTTGGCGTGTTCGACGATATCGACATCGGCGTTTGCGTCCATGCAATGGGCGGTGAATTCCCGGTACGGACGATTGAAACGAACTGTGACTTGGCCGGATTTTTGTACAAGCGCTATACGTTCGAAGGTAAGGCTACCCACGCCGGCTTCGACCCGTTCTCCGCGAAAAATGCTTACAGTATGTCTACGCTGTTCAATGTCGCTCTAGGCCTTGCCCGCCAGCAAATGAAGGATTCGGAAAAGGTCCGGATGAATCCGATCGTGATGGAATCCGACATGTCCACCAACGTCATTCCGAACCGGATTAAGGTCGGGTCTGACTTAAGAACGCTTACGGTCGATTATATGAAAGAAGCCGCTGTCAAAATGGACGATGCGGCAAGAGGAAGTGCCTTAGCGCTGCAAGGAAGCGTGTCGATCGAAACGCAGATGGGCTATTTGCCGTTTGTACAGGACCGTTATCTGTCCGAGTTCGTTATTGAAGCGTTCCATGCTAACGACGAAATCGCCGCCTTCCGGAACGAGACGCCCATCAGCGCCGCAGGCGACATCGGGGATTTGTCTTATATGATCCCTTGCATTCAAATCGGCTACAGCGGTTTTACCGGAATAATCCATGGAGATGACTTCAAGGATATCGATCCCGAGTTCATTTACGAAATTTTCCCGAGATTCCTCGCCGACGTATTTGAACGTTTCAATGGCCGGATCGACCGATCCAGGCTCTATCGTCGTTCTTATAAAGAATACGAGACATTAATTAACTCCATCGCGCAACAGTAATTAACGGAAAAGAGGATTATCATGAAATCGACGGCATCCAAGTCCCAATTTATACTTTTGCTTGTTTTCGCGCTTTTGGTCATTACCGTATCAGAGTTTATCGGCATCCAGTCGGTGAAGTTCGGTTCGGTTAAGATCAGCTTCCTGCCGCTGGTCTACGCGATCCTGATCACGATGATACTAGGGATCACCGTTGTGCGCAAAGGCATCTTGAAAAAGGTATACAGTAAAGAAAACGTCAACTTTTCAGGAAAATATTTGATTTTCATCATGCTTCCCTTGATGGCCAGATACGGGGCGGATGTAGCTCCCAAAATTCATGAGATTTTGCAGGTCGGCTGGATTTTCGTTATCCAGGAATTCGGCCATTTATGTACTGTCTTGATCGGTCTGCCGATTGCTATTCTGATCGGATTGCGCCGGGAAGCGATCGGAGCTACTCTCGGAATCGGACGTGAAGGCGAGCTTGCCTATATTTCCGAGAAGTACACGCTCGATTCTGACGAAGGCCGCGGTGTCTTGTCGCTGTACATCATCGGTACGCTCTTCGGAACCTTGTTCTTCAGTATCGTCACACCGATTCTGCTTTCTATCGGCTTCGACGTAGAAGCCTTAGCCATGTCGGCGGGTGTCGGCTCCGCCAGTATGATGACCGCTGCTTCCTCTGCCCTGGTCGCTGGAATTCCGGACAAGGCGTCCACTATTACGGCCTATGCATCAGCAAGCCAGCTGCTGACCAGCTTCATGGGTACGTACACGATGGTATTTCTAGCTGTGCCTATTCAACGATTCATGTACAAACTATTGGTTAGAGGTGCTAAATAATGGAAGGCGGATTAAATAAATACGTAAAGTACGCTTTGGTGCTGCTGTTAAGCATATCCCTGATTTTGTTCACGCAGGAAATTAAACTGCTCAAAAACCCGAACAGTACTCCGATTTCGATGATGACGATATATGGTTTGATCGTGCTGTGGGCGTTTTCCTTTATCGGAATTCTGATCTCCAGCCTGATGAAAAAAGTGCCGCTCAAGCTGATTCAGGATTTCCCTGTGCTCGGCTGGGTATCGATTACTTCCCTAGTTTTTTGCCTTATTTCCGATACTTTTATCCATAAGATCCAAGCCGTCGACTTTCTGTCGATCACAACGCCGATCCTGACCTTCGCGGGAATTTCCGTTGCCGATCGTTTGATCGACCTGCGCAAAACATCCTGGAAGGTTGCTATCGTCGCTATCTTCGTCTTTAGCGGCATGTACGTAGGCAGTGCTATCCTGGCCCAAATCGGTCTGCATCTTTCCTAAGTACCTCCTGCGGGTTGATTCCAACACGGATTTACGGCCACGCCACATGCAGCAAAAAACCTTAGTCGCACATGCAGCGGCTAAGGTTTTTTGAATTATAAACTTGCCCCTATTCTCCCATTATGCTTCGCTGATCATACGGGGGCACTCCGCAGGCAAATCCCTCCCTAGGCTCGCACTCGATCCAAATATTCGTGCCAGATCTTGCTCTCCTCATCTGACATGCCACCCGTGATGGTAGAAAAATCGATGAACCGGTCGAATCGGTCTTTTAATAGAGCAAATTGCTGGAATGAGGCCGTTATTTTGCTGAGCGAAGCTGAACTTGCCAGCTGCTCCAGATTGCTAGCATGAGTACCGCTTAGTTCCAGGGATTGAAGGTTTTCAAGCTGATTCAATGCAGAGATATCCTCTATCGCCGATTCTCTTACAATCAGCTTTTCCAGTCTATGGAGTCCTTCCATAAACTTCATATTCGGCAGAGTGCCTCCCTCCAGCACCAGCTTGCGCAAGTTTACGAGCTTGCCTAATTCAGTCAATTCGCTCCCCGTTATTTGACCCAATTTGGAAATGGTCAGCTCCTTAAGCTGTTTGAGTTCAGCTATACTGCGAAGCTGCTCCTTATCTGGATTGGATATTTCCAGGACACGCAAGCTCTTGACCGGCTTCAATGGAGAAAAATCGCGAATCTGAGTATCCTGGACATCCAGTATTTTTAATTTGGGAAGCGAGCTGAGAGGAGTAACATCCGTTACGGCCGAGCCGGAAAGAATCAGCTCCTGCAGCTGCTCACATTCTTGCAGAGGGCTTAGATCCGTAACCGGATTTTTCACCAGGTACAAATTTTTCAGCTGCTTGCAGCCGGTTAATGCTTCAATGGAGCGGATTTCGTTCACGCTCAGGACTAGCTCGCGTACATCCTTGCACTGCCCTAGCGGAGAAATATCCGTCAATCCTTCTCGTATAAAATATAACTTTTTCGCACGAACAAACGCATCCGGGGAGCCGGTCGTCTTGATGATTCTCTCTTTCCAATCGTTATCTAGACTGTCATACCACTCATTCAAGTTTTGTCCGCCTATCTCTTGTCCAAACGGCTCACACACTGGAAGCTCCATTGTGCGGATCGCATCGAGAAAATGAACTTCCCCTTCCTTGCCGAAGCTCCAGGTGATGTATTCTTCATCCTCGCGATTGACGCTGTAATTACCTTCCCTGGCTGTGTCACGGATAAATTCAAGCAAACGAGTAAGCCGGAGAGCTATTACATACTTAACCTCTTCGTCGCGTCCGAAATTAATAACCTGTCCCGTCATTCCTTTGTCTGCAGGATCCATGTCAATGCCCAGGTTGTTGCCGCCCCAATCCTTGCTGATCGGCAGCCAGTAACGATGGATATATTGTTCCTTAATCCAGCCGGCGGGAACAGAATAATGCTCCACTTCCATAGCATGATTCTCCAGACCGACCCAAATCCTCCATTCCGCAAGCATGTCATCCAACGATAGAAACGGTAGTCCAAAAAATAGCCCCGGACCCCCGTCCTTTTCCCCATTATGGACCAAATAAAGCTCTCTCAGCTCTGCAGGCAAGGCAAATCCCATCTCCGCTTCCGCCTTGTGAAGCTCCTCCTCCGATGCCGGCGGATTTAACGCTCCGGCTAGCTCAGGAAGATCGGTCTGCAGCAGATCTATTATTTCTTGTAGCAATTGTTTCATTAGTACATTTCCTCCTTAAATAAAGCGGCGCTGAGTCCTAGAGCTTCTCATGAGCTAATTAGCTATCATATTCGACACATGCTAGAAGCACGGGTGAAGCCACTGCCTGTAAACCTGCTTTGTTGATACGAAACAACTCCTCGTTAATGGTTCCATAAGGCGATTGGTTTCCGTATTGGAGGATGATCGCGTTATAAGCTTGGATCGCCTCATCGATCGCAGCAGGGAGCTGCTCAACGAATGCTTGATGCTGTGAATATTCCAACCTCAAATAGTTAATAAAGGACTTACGATCTTCCTCGGCTCTGAAAAAATGCAGCTCTTGAAAATCTTCATCGATCCAGGAACATCCTATGCTAATTAAAAAAGCGGAAGGCCGCGCATCTCCTTCATCATCATACAGGGTCTCAGTAAAAGCTTCTAATTCTTCTTCCGTAGAAAAGTTAGCCCCCCATATCGTTACAATGTGCTTCATTATCATTCACCTGCCCTCAAGTTCAAACCCCCGGGATATCTCTCCTTACTTACGCTTGTCCATTTTTGCCAATATAGCTGCGAATAATTGCTGCTCTTCTTCGCCCGCTTCCTTCCGTGCTCTTGCCTCCAGGTTCTTCCTGCTGCCCCAGATCAGATACGCCAAATGCTCTACCTCATGGGATTTGAGCGGCTCCATGAATGTCAACAGAGCCTGCAAACTCCCTGCGCTTTCAAATCGGGCCTGTTCCTTGGCGAACTTGCCTTCGTTGCACCTCAAGAGACATGCTGCGACAGTCGGAAGCGTCATCGAGTCAATGCCGTACTGCTGGATAAGCGTAAGCGTAAACGCCTGCTGTACCGATTGATGCTCCTGATCAACTACGCTCATATAAGCTTCTACCAAGGGAAAATAGGACTTACTCTGCAATCCCAAGCCGAATACCGCATATGTGCCGGGCATGCAATTTTTCTCCCCTTCAGTATCGTCGTACCATTCATGCTCGACCATGGCTAATCGCGCATAAACCTCGAGCTTCGGATACAGCTCGGCATATTGCAATGCATTGGCGAAGAAACGATGCGTCTGCGATTTAGCCAGCCCGGGGATAGGGAGCAGCTGCTTGGATTTGGACTTCAGCTTGATTTGATAGCTTCTGGAGAAGCCTTTGTTCAGCAGATTGCAAATAAAATCAAGCGCTTTTGCATAGCTGTCCGCTCGTTCCTCCTTGATATGTATCGTAATCGTCGAAAAAATATCGTTAGCCCGGCATTCAAGCTGACTGTCCTTATAACTGATATCTTCATCGGGGAGAGTGCCGCTTCCATTCTCCATAGCCTGCTCCGCCCTAGTGCTCCCAAGCTCCTTCAACAGCTCCAACAGCTCGATACCTGTGCTTCTGCTGTAATTCGGCTCATGCTTGATGATCAGAATAGCCGTCTGCAGAGCAAGCTCCATAGCCTGCGGATCTATGCTGCTTGGATCAATCCCTTCCTTCTTCGTGTACACAGGAAGCCCCCATGTCTGCTTCGCACAATGGAAATAAAGTGGAAGAAATTCGGTCTCGGTCCAGCTTCGAAAAGCTCTGATAAACGTTGCCCTATGCTCGGCCAGCTTCTCCTGTTTGCTCTTGTTTAATTCGAGCACCCGGTCGTAAATACGAAATAGTTCCTTCAAGTCTATTGTCGGGAACAGCCCGGAATCGACTAAGTGATTCGACAGAAAGAAGCTGTCCAACGGAGCTGTCGGAAAGCTCTTGGCTTCCAGCTTATTGCGTATGTATTGACGGATTCGTTCCAGCAAATCGTTTCTCTTGCTTTGATTGATATAATCGACGACGATGACATCCCATTCCCCATCAGCTAAGGCGAATTTGCCTGCTATCCTGAAGCGGTAATTGAGCAAGGGGCTGCTATCGTACCTTTTTAACCGACGAAGAAGCCTTTCTTCGAGCTGCGTCAGCAGCTCTTGCTCAATGCTTTCCTTTGTTAAAGGCACCACGGGCCGAGACCCTTGGGATTCGAATTCCGGTGAACTGAAATCATCGTCGAATGAGAATACACGGATGGACCCGTCATCATATTCGAACCGGACATAATCATGTACGCCAATCTGTAAGGTGGTACGCCGAATAATGTCTTCAGCATCCTTCTTATCGAGTTGATCGAACCATTCGTTCAATATATCGGCTATTTCGTCAGCTATTGTTGCAACCATTGCTTGAGTATCCATTACGATCATCTTCACCACCATGATTTATTAGTAAAAGGATTCCAGTAAATTCTATTATAAGTTTTGAAGCCAAAAAGGTCAGCGGTCTTAATACCTAATTAACAGGTCTTGGGACATACGATTGCCCAACGGGCCTATTCTCGTCCCGCACAGTGGTGAGAGACTGTTAAGAAGACCTTGAGCTAACGCCAATAACTTTGTTGGGGGATGCCCCTCCAGCCAGGCTTTTGAAGCGGATCATGGTACTTGGCGAAGGCGCTACGAAGTCGTTAATTCCGTCAATTCAAAAAGAACGCCCATTGACCAATGAGCGTTCCTGTGTGGTTCATATAACATCTGCCCAGGATTCAGCGTTCCTGCTTGATCTCCTTAGGCGCTTCCTGTTCCTTGATCTGCTCCCATTCTTGAGCATACGCGCCTTTGGCTAATACCTTCACATAAGCTCCTTCCGGCAGCTTCGTGCTTGCTGTAAAGCTCACCTTTTTCTTAAGCCCCTCTGCGTTGTATCCGGTAAGGTTGTATCTGAACCTTCCATCCTCGTCCTGTGCCGGTTGATTAATTCGAACATATACGTATTCTTTATTTACTAAAGGGTTGAAACGATCAATAACGTCTTTGGAAGTAATAAATACAATGGCAACAATCACGACAATCAATGCCAGAACCGCACCTGCTTTTTTCATCGAATTTTCCTCCTATTCCTTCACCAATGAGCTTATTTAGCCCCTACATCGCAAGCTTCACCATTCTCTTGTAATACCCGATGGTTAATGCTGCAAAGACAAAGTAAATCAAGGCATACACTCCCATAGCTATCGCAGACGGCACGACAATATTAGACAGCACAAGGATAGAGGCTGCCTTAACCGCGAAGACGGAATGCAGCAGCCCGATCAAAAGGGGGATCGCAAAGACGAAAAGCTGCTTGCGCACAACGCCTTTCATAATGTCCTGCACGTCAAAGCCAAGCTGCCGCAGGGTGACAAAGCTTCGCTTCTCCTGCTCCGCTTCCGTCATTTGCTTGAAATATAGAATGCTGCCGGTCGCAATCAGAAAGACAAGCCCAAGGAAGCCCGAGATAAAGATATACAAACCGAACGACTGAAGTGCAGCCTTAAATTGCGTATAGAAATCGGGCATGAATTTATCCTTCGGAATATATTTTGCAAAAAGTGCGGAAGCCTTGGCCCGTTCTCCCCGGTCAGGGACTTGAAAAGTATCAAAACGAACCGCTTCAACCTCGGGCAAGCCTTGCAGTTCCTCCCTGAGCTTCTTTAGGATAGATTCGGTTACGACGAGCTGGTCGCCGTACACGTTATAATTCATGGCAAACTTATCGACAAGCCCGGTTAGCTGAAGTGTTGGTTTGCCTCCACCGGTACCCAATTCAATATCCAACGGATAGTTCCTGTTGCTAACCCGCTGATTCCAATTGAGGCGGGCCCGGCCATCATAGAGAACGGCTTCGCCTTGACCAGGCGATTGTATAGCAGCCCCTGCTTCCAGAAGCTGCTCTGCGGGAAGAAACAGCATTCTTTTTTGAGAGTCTCCATCCGGGCCATTCACGGTGTCGCGAACCGTTCCCAGAACCCGTACGGCATCAACCGGCCTGTGAACGAACGGGATTCCCTCCCTTTTCAACTCCTCCCCAAAAGATTTCGCATCCACCCCGCTGTTCTCAAATACATAATCGTACGGGAGTGACAAACGGGTATCTGTTTCAGCGGAGAAGTATAACGAATAAGCCATTGCTACCATCGTAAGTGTCATGGCAGACAGCACGGTAATCAAGGTTAACGAATTGGCGTTGGCTTTCATTCTGTGCATAAGAGGAGCCAGCGACAAGCTGTTCTTTAGTCCGAGATGACCGTTGGCGCTCCTCCTGAATTGATAGAACAGCCAGCTGATGGTGACGCGGAATAACAGATACGTACCCATGATGGTCGAGAACAGGACACCAAGCATGTTCAAGAAGAGCATATCGTTCAGCATGTGCCCCGAAAGATAATAACCGAACGCAATAAGAGCAATACCAAGAATAGCGAGAATCGCGGCTGTGACCGTTTTTGGTTTGTGGGGATGCTCGCCCTGCTTCTCTGCATGAAAGAGCTGCAGCAGTGTGCTTCGATAAACGATCCGCAGCATCTGTATCGAGGTAAGCACGATTAGAGCGCCGTATACGATAGCGGTTTGAACGAGAGCTTGGCCGGAGAAATTGACTGAAATCACTTCTTCAATTCCCAGGAGCTTCATGAGAATGAGCAGGAACAGCCGAGTCACCAGTGCACCTGCACCTAGTCCGATCAGCAGCGCTCCTACACCGAGCACGATATTTTCAATGATTAGAATCCGCGCGACCCCTCTCTTCGTCAGACCGATCAGCTGATACAATCCAATTTCCTTACTTCGACGGTTTAGAAAAATGGAGTTCGCATAAATGATAAACACCGCAACAATAACTAATAGTAAAATTCCTGCCGCCTGGAAGGAAGCGGAGAAATTGACATCTGTGCTTGCCAAACGAATGATGGACGAGTCATACTGCAATGTGGCGAACACAAAGTAAAGACTTGTACTGAAAATCAGCGCGAAAAAGTAAAGGTAGTAATGCTTAATATTTTTTCGCATACTGCGGATAACCAGTTCATATAACGTCAACCGTGTCACCCCCAAGAATAGCCTGAACATCCATAATTTCTTTAAAAAAAGCTTGCCTAGACTTATCGCCGCGGTACAATTCAGAGTAAATCACCCCATCCTTTAAAAAGACCACACGGCTGCAGTAGCTTGAAGCAACAGGATCGTGAGTGACCATAACGATGGTTACATTCCTTTCCTTGTTGAGCTCTGCAATGGTCCCTAGTAACGCGGAAGCGGTTTTGGAGTCCAGTGCCCCTGTGGGTTCATCGGCAAATACCATGGAAGGGCGATGGATGAGAGCTCGACCAGCGGAAGTTCTCTGCTTTTGTCCGCCGGATATTTCATGGGGGTATTTGTGTGCCAGCTCCTTGATCCCTAGAACATCGGCGATCGTATTGAATTCCTTCTCTGCCTCGGCCCGGTTCATTTTACCAAGTGAGATGGGAAGGAGAATGTTCTCTTTCACGGTCAGCGTATCCAGCAAATTATAATCCTGAAAGATGAAGCCCAGCTTGCTGCGGCGGAAGAACGATAACTCGGTATCCTTCATAGCGGATATATCCGTATTCTCAATAAGAATCGTACCTTCCGTTGGACGGTCAATGGTCGCAAGCACGTTCAGCAGAGTGGTCTTCCCCGATCCGGACGGTCCCATAATGCCTACGAATTCCCCTTCGCCGACGCGAAGATCAATCCCTTTTAGAACCTGCTGTACACTACCTTTCGTTCCGTAAGATTTGCGTACATTCTGGGCATGCAGCATCGTTTTATGTGATTGGTTCTGATTCATATCTAACCTCCAAATGTGCTATAGCCTTATTGTAGTATGTCCGTCCGGCCTTGTCGTACGTTTTAGGTGATATTTGAACGGTCTAATGTTACATTATTGTCACTTTAGTCAGAAGCAACCGCTCCTGCTATTAACAGAAAAAAAGCAGTCAGGGTCATCCTGCTGCTTGGATTTCTTGGCTACGCTTCATGGGTCTGAATAGCCGCTCTTCGGATAGATTCAAACTCATTTCTTGCAGAAAACGTCATTTTCATGACGGTACCGTTGTTCGGCCGGGATTGGGCTTCGAGCGTAATCCCTATTTTGTCGGCGACACTCTTGGCAAGATACAAGCCGAGGCCTGTGGCGGCATTTTGAATTCTTCCGTTTCCTCCGGTAAAACCTTTATCAAAGATGCGCGGCAAATCATGTGCAGGAATACCGGGGCCCTCGTCTACAATGCTCAGCTCGACCTTGCCGGTTTCCGGCATCGTTGTAGTCCGGACAGAGATTGTCCCTCCATCCGGGCTATATTTGACAGCATTCATAAGGATTTGCCGGAAAATGAACCGGCACCATTTGGAATCCGTTATGACTTCCGCTTCTTCCCCTTCGAACTCAACCGCAATATTTTTTCCCATGCACCACGAGGCCAGCTCCCGGACTTCCTGGGCTGCAAGCCGCTGAATCACCATTGTCCCAAGGACATAATCCGATTCCAGCGTTGGCAGACGTGTCATGTAAAGCTGACGATCCACCAGCAAATGGATACGAAGCCACTCTGCTTCCAGCTTGCGCATAGCCGGTACGCTTTGGTTCGAGTCGATGGCGAGTTTCATAGTGGTAAGAGGAGCTTTGATTTCATGTACCCAGGAGGTGATAAAGTCTTGCTCCATGAGGTGGTCTTTTTTGAGATCGGTCCATTTTCGTCTATAAAAGCGGTCTGCTGCACGCAATGCCTCACTTATTATCTCGTCCCGCGGATCTCCTGGTCTCGGCAATGCTTCCAGCCAATCGTCATGAATCTCCTGAGTGAGAGCCTCGAGAGCTTGTATGTATTTCATTTCCTTGAAATAACGCCAGATCAAGAAGATAGCAAAGAAGAGAACAAACAAACTATTCAAATAAATAATGGAGCCGGCATGTACAGAAATTCCTCTATCCAGTGCGATGAGAAGGTCCACAAAGCCAAGCATCAGGATGAACATCAAAATCCAGCTTTTCCTGCTGCTCACAAAGCGCATAAACACGGCTGTTCTTCCCCCTTATAACGTGATCGCCATGTAGCCCAATCCCTTCTTGGTGACGATGGCATCTTCAAGCTGAAGGGTAGCCAGCTTTTGACGTAAACGGGTTATATTCGCGGTCAAAGTATTATCATTGACGAATTGCTCATCCTCCCACAGCTTCCGCATGAGCTCATGACGCTGAACGATTTCGTTCTTTGCCTTTAAGAGAACAGCCAGAATGAAAAATTCATTCTTCGTCAATTCGACCTCCTTTCCCTCCCTGCAGATCACACACCGCCTCATATCGATAACCGCACCGTTCCATTCAACTAGATCAGACACTTCTTCTCCATAGGCATACGTGCGGCGGAGGATCGCCTGGATCTTGGCAAGCAGCACGTCCATGTGAAACGGCTTCTGAATGTAGTCATCCGCTCCCATATTCATGGCCATAACCATATCCATCGGGTGATCTCGCGATGATAAAAAGAGAATGGGGACCTTCGATACGGCGCGGATTTCCCGGCACCAATGAAAACCGTCATACAACGGAAGCTGAATATCCAATATGACGAGATGCGGCTGCTCTTTCAGAAATTCGCCAAGGATATCATCAAATTGTTGGGGTCCTATGACACGCAGCGACCATTTCTCTAAGCGATCCTTAAGCGAATCCAATATGGAGGAATCGTCCTCAACAATGAAAATCCTCATATCCATTCAGATCCCCCTCTTCCAAGCGAATGTTAAAAATGCTAGATGGCTTTGCCGGCTTCTTCCCGCCTCTATGGTTCCCAATGCAGTATAGCCATTCTACCTGATCTTGAACTTATCGTTGTAAACTATTGTTAAATAAAATATTGTGCCGGGTCAAGCCCTGGCTTTGAACCCCCTATTTTCTTCCCAGCCATGAAGCAAGGCCCCCTGTCATTCCTGCAGCCGTTGCTTATCGTTTATTATGCAGCAGCTCTATCTCAAACGCAAAAAAGCCGCACAGAAGGCGGCTTGAAATAAGTTAAGCTTATTGTATTTGATCTTTGCCCAAGGCTCTTGAACTGTTAGGGCTTCACCGTACCATTGGTCGGTACGGCCTGGAGTGTAACGGGTACGGCCGAGTTCCCTGCAGCGTCGACAGCTGTAATCGTAATATCGTTCATCCCCGGGCGAAGCTCCACCGGCGCCGAGGTAAAGCCCAGATTGTCGCCTACCTGCGCACGAATACCGTTCACCTGAACGTCAGCCCTCTCGTTTATCGTACCGCTTAGTATCCAAGGCTTTGTCCCGATATTATAGTGATTGCCCGTTTTTTTGCCAACAGGCTGCAGCGAAATCACAGGTGCAATTGCATCCTCGACTCTCTTCATATCACCGATATTCAGAGACTGGCCATCAGCGGTTTTGGAGCTGCTGCCAATGACTTTGACGTAAACGCGGTTTTCAAAATAACCAACCGAATTAGCTATTTTGAGCAAGTTTAGAGGCCAGCTGCCTCCCCAGCTGTACCCGTTGCGCCGCTCGGCTTCGATTTCCAAAATATTATGTTTGATAACACCGTCACGTCCTGAAAAGATAGGCAGGTTCGTTCCTATTTCATAGAATCGGTACCAGGAAGTACTGGCCGGATCCGGTACGAAATACACATTGTTTTTATCTCCTGAAACATATTTGATACCGCTAAGCTTATTCGCATCAAACCAGGCTAAAGCGCTTTCGATAGACTTTTTCACTTCCGGCGTTTGATTAGGCAGCGCCATCAAATATTTGACTATCTCAACAGATTCAGACCCGGAGATGGATGGATGCTCGTAGGCGCGGGCCTCACGCGGCTCATAAGTCACTGGGTCATGCTGTGCACACCATGCTGTGAGAATACCATTCACCGCAATTTGCGATTTGAGAATGTAATCCAATCCGCGATCCAGACTTTCCTGCAGCTTCGTTGCGGTGTCATCGGATACAATGTCGGTATTAAACGGGTACTCCCTCTTCTTAGCCATCGTAAGAACGTTCATGACACGCATCATCGCATTATCGTTAAAGGTGACATAATCGGAATAATTCCCCCGCGCCGGATATACCTGCGGCCATCCTCCGTTCGGATACTGCATCGTCAGCAGAAACTTCAGCCCTCTATCCACCGCTTCCTTGTAGCGGACGTCTCCGGTCTGCTTGTACATAACGGAGAGGAACAAAATTTCATTCGTAGTGGCATTATTGTCGATAGTGCCGATATCCTTGCCGTCCTTGGTCCGCCAATCCGATTTGCCTTCCTGGCCGTCCCATGCACGCCCGTATTTATCACTGATACTGTATTTATACCAGCCGCCTTCCGCTGTCTGCCATGTCAACAGGTTGTCCGCCTGACGAATATCTTTTTCCGCATCCCCTGTATAATATGCCGCTTTTTGAAAAGGGACGCTCTTCGGGTTCTCTTTCGCCGGCCGGGTTATGGTAGCATCCGGGTTCATGGCTTCCTTGGTCTCAAGCACGACCGTCGTTCGGCCTTCTGAATCCGTGGCTTCCGAGGCGTTCATGATTGTAAACGCTTTCGAAAAATTCGGATTTAGAGAATACCAGTCTCCCATAGGTCCCTGAAGCTCAAGATCGGCTGCGTTAAAGCTGCTCAGCTTGCCGCTTAGAGTCACTTTCACCTTGGTCGGGGCGATCGCTTCGGCCTTGACGATCTTCGGCGCTTCGGCAGCTAATGCAGCGGATCCGGTGCCTGCCGGTTGGAACGAAAGCATCAGCATTCCTAATGAACACATCGTTGTAAGCAATACTCGTTTCGATTTGGATATCGATACCATCACTTTGATCCTCCTAATTCATGAGATTGGTAATGTGATAGAGAGATCGAAAAGCGGCTCGCTTTCCGATCCCTTTTGATAGACCGCCTATTCATTGTATAGGATAATGAGATGAAATTCTTGTCAAAAAATTGTTCATTCCTCCCGATTCTTTAACATTTTTGTCTAGATGGTCTTATTCACGGTAACCCGTATAGACTTCATATATGTCAACAAGTGTTATATAAATAAATCCCAAAACTTCCCGCCGCCGTAATGATCATTCATCCGTTATAATTACCTTTGAAGTGCTTACATAAGTCTTCTAGAAGACTGTTGAACATGGTTTAACGATGTCAGGAATCTGCTAACAATACAACATGAAAAGGTGTGATACCCCGTGCAATACCAGGTTATACATCTGCAAACCCGCGAACTAAAGACTCTTACGGCTTCCGATATAGTAGACATGGATTATGATTCCGAGGGCCGAGTCATGATTACTGCCACCGATCAAAAAATATATTTATTGCTTGCAAATAGAGACCTTGTCGAAGAGATTTAATTTACTTTTTCGGAAAAAAGCCCTTTATCCCAACAAGGAGATAAGGGCATTATTTTTTACACATCCATCTTCCGATCAATCCGTCCATCAAGTATTGTGTTCAGAAAAGCTAGCTCGGCAGCCGTCATAGATTTGTCTACAATTTTTTGCATCCAGCTCCAATTGAGCTGCCCATCGTTATAGGCCTTACCTAAAACCTCATAGAGCATGTCCCACTGCCATTGTTCCAATTTCATCGGCATATTGTCCTCATCCTCCTCTAACCTGTCGTACCGGTCCAAACCATAGCTCTTGATGATTTGAATCAACTTATCCGCGTATCCGGGATCTGTTGCATATCCTGCTATCTGCAAGCTTCGGGCAGCCCCGGCATAATCCAAGGACGCGC
This sequence comes from Paenibacillus vulneris, assembly GCF_039543185.1. Taxonomy (NCBI): domain Bacteria; kingdom Bacillati; phylum Bacillota; class Bacilli; order Caryophanales; family Paenibacillaceae; genus Paenibacillus; species Paenibacillus vulneris. The sequence continues at coordinate 722,923 of NZ_BAABJG010000015.1, forward strand.
AGCAAATGAAGAACCCGGCCTCTGCATATCGGGGATTCTCGATCAGGAAATTGCTATGGTCGGTCACACTTCCTTCCCAATCCGTATAGCTTCTGAATCCGGTGATAGTATCTATAAATTTTCCGTTCACATACTCCTTGGTGCTTAACTCCTGCCCCGTTCCTTTGATGCCAAATAAATTATTGCCGGGAGCTGAAGATCCCCAAGCACTCTCTAAGGCCCCTTGGGCTAATGTGATAGAAGCCAGAACACCGGTTCGGCGTTGTTCTGAAACAGCAATCGGTGCCAGCAGGTTTATGAACTCTTGTGCTTTCACATCCATCATCCTTCATTTTTCATAGTGTATTCATTTTTGGATTTGCCCGAACCTTGTGTGTGTCCTGTTGTATTTTACGTTGTTTTGGAAATAATGGTAACAAAACGCATGGAGATAATAACCGAATGATTGAAAAAGGGAAAATTTCAGCTGGTCAGCTGGGGATATTGACTTTATTACTCGTAGGGGCAACCGGCATTCTTACCGTACCTTCTATCACTGCGAAGCATGCGGAACGTGATATGTGGATGTCCCCTGTTTGGGGCTCTATCAGCGGTTTTTTAACCATTTACATAGCGTTTCAGCTAGAAAAGCTTTATCCTAACAAGAGCATCATTGAGTATAGCGAAGCCATCCTGGGCCGGTGGCTAGGAAAGATTTCAGGACTTTTTGTTTTGTTCTTTTTACTGCATAGCTGCGGAGGTGTTGTAAGGGAATATGGGGAGTTTATTATAGGCGCCTTCCTCCAACGAACTCCTCTTCCTGTTGTCATCTGGAGCTTGGTAATCACCTGCAGCTTTGGAGTGCGGGGCGGCCTCGAAGTTTTGGCCAGATGCTCACAGGTGTTTTTTCCCATATGTGTCGTTATATTCTTGGTCGTAGTAGTCTCGCTAATTCCTGATCTCAAACCCCATCATATATTGCCGGTGCTGGAATTTGGGTTAACCCCTTCTCTGGAAGGTTCAATAATACCTCATTCCTGGTTCGTCCAATTTTTTTTAATCTCCTTCCTGCTGCCCTTTCTGGGAAAAGGAAACGGCAAAGGATTGCTATGGGGAAACATTTCTGTAACTTCATTGATGTTGATTTTCGTCGTAACGAACCTTACATGTCTGTTCCTTTTTGATGATAAATTAACAAGCCGCCTCACCTACCCCGTTTATACAGCGATTCGATTCAGCAATCCTGCCGGCTTCCTTAGCCACCTTGAATCATTGGTGATGATGTTCTGGATCATGGCCGGATTTGTACAAACCTCCGTCTGGTACTACTCCCTTGTGCTCGGCTGCGCCCAATGGCTGGGACTTAGCGATTATCGTCCGATTGTGTTTCCCATGGGAATGCTAATTGCCATGAATGCTGTTTGGGTTGCACCTAACCTGAGTACATTGATAACATTTATTTCAACAACAGAGATCTTTTTTAAATATACTGTCTTGTTAGTCCTCCCCATTATTTTATTATCTATTGCTTTACTGCGAAAAAGGTGGCTTCATTAAGGCCGTCTAATTTCAGTCGTGAACATCTACCTAACAGGCTTCGAATCTCTGGAGCCCTATTGGGCAAGGTTAAAAATTTCTCCGTGTTGCCTATCTACTTCCTCTGCGGCATTCCACATTCCCACTATCATCATAATCCGTCACTATCTTGTGCAAAATAAATTAAAGCTTGACGATGAGACATTTTAATACTATAGTAAGCCCATCGGAATTAACTTAACTGACTCGTCAGTTAAGAAGAAAGGAGTTTATTATTCTGGCCTCATCCTTGAATGAAGAACAGCAGCGGGAGCAGATATTAATGAGAGCCGCTATGGAATTATTCGCCCGCAAGGGATACCATAATACGAAGATTTCCGACATTGTAAAGGCTTCGGGAGTATCCCAGGGAACATTCTATTGGTACTTCGAGAGTAAAGAGCAGGTGGCGATCCGGCTAATCGAGGACGGCACAACGAAGCTCACGAAGGTGATCGAACAGGGCTACCGTAAGCATGCAGGATCGGTTGACGATATGATTCATTCCTCTGCAAGGCTGCTGACGGACTTATTCGAATTCGGTCATGAGAATAGAGCTTTAATGGCATTTTTACTTATCAAGGGTCAAGGAGCCGATCCATCTGTGCGGGAAGCGGTATCGCAAACCTGGGTCGCCTTCGAGGAAGCGTTCAAGAAAAATGTGAACCGGGCTATTGAGCTGGAAATGATTCCGCGGTTCACCGACGTTACTCTTCGCGTCAACATTCTTGTTTCTTTGATCACTGGAGTTTTGACCAAGTGGTTATTCGGACCTATGCAGGATGTGGATTATCACTCCCCGTATTCCCCATCGCAAATTGCCGAGGAAACAGCTAGGTTCGAATTCAGGGGATTACTTGGCTAACCATAAAAAAATACTTAGGAGTGCATCAAAATGAAATTTCAGGTTAAACCATTATTAAAAACCGTTTCACTTGTTGCTATCGTCGGTCTGGCACTGGTCGGCTGCGGAAAAACGGCGGACAAGCAGCCCGCTTCAAGTCCGGCCCCGGGCAACAACAATGCTGCTGTGGCGCCTGCCGGCAACCAGCTTGAGCAAATCAAGAAAAACGGCAAAATCAAAGTGGGCTTGATGGGGACTTACGCTCCTTACAACTTCTTGAACGATAAAAAAGAAGTGGACGGATATGACGCCGATATCGCGAAAAATATTGCGCAAAAGCTGGGCGTTCAAGCTGAATTCATCACCGGGGAATTTTCCGGTCTGATCGAAGGGCTACAAAGAGACAAATATGATGTGTTGATCAGCCAGGTTACCATCACGGATGACCGTAAAAAAACGATGGATTTCTCGATTCCTTACATTAAGAATTCGGTGAATGTCGTCGTTAAGGGCGATAATAATACGATCAAAGCGATCGAAGACTTTAAGGGCAAAAAGATCGGTGTAGGTCTTGGTACGAATGACGAGAAGTATTTGCGCGATACGGTGATGCCGAAGGTCGGTAACTTTGAGATCGCAACCTATAACGATGTCATTACTTCCCTCACAGATTTGAATACAGGCAGAATTGACGCAACGATCAATAACATGTTTGCCTTAAAGCCGATTATCGATAAAAACAAGCTGAACATAAAAGCAGTCGGTGAGCCGATCAAGGAAGACTTCGCCGGTGTGGCTATGCGTAAAAACAATCCGGAGCTGCTTGACGCGGTCAACAAAGCTCTGAACGATATGAAGAACGACGGAACCTTGAAACAAATTCATCAAAAATGGTTTGGTGTAGATCCTAGCTTTTAAGTCATTTGCCTTGGGAGGCCGTAATCCATGGAACTTGTTATAGAAAACATAGGCTATCTTCTCAAAGGCGCATATTATACCCTTTTAATCACGGCCGTCTCGATGTTCTTCGGTTTTTTCATTGCACTGCTTGTCGCTGTTGCGCGTCTAAAGGGAAATTGGCTGATTAGCAATATAGCGAGAGCTTATGTATCTCTTATTCGCGGGACACCGATTATTGTGCAGATCTTTATCATCTACTTTGGTTTACCCGATTACGGGATTACCCTTGGGCCGCTTACAGCGGCCTATGTTTCACTTAGCATCAATATCGGCGCCTATTTATCCGAAACATTCAGAGGGGCTATCCTGTCCGTACCCAAGGGACAAACGGAGGCCGCATTATCGTTAGGTCTGTCCCCATGGCAGACGATGCGCAAAATCATTCTCCCGCAGGCTGCGAGGGTGGCCATACCTCCTATGGGGAATACGTTCATTGGCATGCTGAAGGAAACTTCGCTTGTATCCATAGTGACAGTTACCGAGCTTCTGCGCTCGGCTCAGCTGCTTATAGCCCAATACTATGTCGCTATGCCTTTTTACATTGCCATCGCCCTCATGTATTGGATTATGAGCATGTTCTTCTCCAATATTCTGGACCGGATCGAGAAAAAATTATCCAAGGCTTATTAAGGGTGTGAGTGAGCTTGATAGAAGTTGCAAATCTTAGTAAACGTTTCGATAGCTTGACTGTACTGAAGGATATTCATTTAAACGTAAAATCCAAGGAAATTGTCGTGCTCCTGGGTCCAAGCGGTTCCGGCAAAAGCACCCTGCTCCGCTGCTTGAACGGGTTGGAGGAAGCCAATTCCGGAACGATTCAGGTCGGCAGCGTTCTGCTGGATGCCTCCATGAACAGCTCGGAGAAGAAGAATGCTATCCGTGAAATCCGCGGCTTAACGGGGATGGTGTTTCAGTCCTTCAACCTCTTCCCCCACCTTACCGTATTGGAAAATGTAATAACCGCGCCCATGACGGTGAAAAATATGCCTAAGCCGCAGGCCGTCGAGCTGGCCGAATCGCTGCTAGGCAAAGTAGGCTTGGCTGAGAAGAAGAATGAATACCCTTCCCGGCTATCTGGCGGCCAGCAGCAGCGGGTGGCGATCGCCCGCGCTTTAGCAATGCAGCCGCAAATTATGCTGTTCGATGAGCCGACCTCAGCTCTGGACCCTGAGTTGACCGGAGAGGTACTGCTGGTGATGAGGCAGCTTGCCCAAGAAGGAATGACGATGATTGTCGTCACGCATGAGATGAAATTCGCTCAAGAAGTGGCCAATCGAGTTATTTTTATGAGCGAGGGAATCATTCAGGAGGAAGGGACTCCTGAATCCTTTTTTGCCCATCCCCAAACGGAACGCGCACGCAAATTTTTGCGGCAGATGGCGCTGGAATCCGAAGATGAGTAACGGAGAAAGGTCAGCCTAATCCGAAGGAGTTGAAACTGTGGTTACCATAGATCCTAACCATACAAGAATCATCACAGAGCGGGCCCGCTCCTATATGGAAGAAGACGGAATCGACGCTATTGTTGCCTCGAGTCCTGAGAACTTTTATTATGTATCCGGCCACCAAAGTGCCTTTATGTATACGCTTCGCATGTCGGATGTGGCATTGGCAGTGTGGTTTCGGGATCCCAGCCGCAAGACGATCCTGATTATGAACGATTTTGAAGCCGCCGGAGTAGCACCCGATCCTCAATTGGAAATTTGGACATACCCGACCTGGGTGGATGTAGATGATCCGCTTGGTCTTCACGGAGGAAAATTCGAAGGCAAACGGCCTGTCTCCCCGCAAGTCGACGAAATGTTTAAAGTGCTGCAGCAGGTTCTGGAAAACTGCGGGGCATCTAAAGGGAAAATCGCCTTCGAGCTAAATGCAATGCGACATCCATCCGTTGCCGCTCTCCGCCAAGCCTGCCCCGGTATTGCGGAGCTGGTAGAAGCCGGTCCGATATTTACAAAATTACGGGCGATCAAAACCCCATGGGAAATCGAACAGCTTCGCAAGGCTTGCGGTTATGCCGAGGAGGGCATCGTCGCCGCTATTAACGAATTCAAGCCGGGAATGTCCTCCGCCGATCTCGTTGCTGCCTTCCGCAGAGGCATCATGAACTTCCCGGATGGCTCTAACGCCCGCTTTCATATGATATCCGTTGGAGAAAGATTTGCCCCGGTACAGGTATTTGATACAACTCCAAGCAAACCCGGTGATCTGATCAAATTGGATGTCGGCGTGGAAGTCGCCGGTTATGGCTCGGATATCGCCCGTACCTTTGTACTCGGACCTCCGTCAGATGTAATGAAACGCATCTATGGAGCATTAAAACGCGGCCACGACCATCTCCTGCAAATGATCGAGCCGGGCTTGCCGATGCAGACGGCGTTCCACGAGGCTATGGAGCTGATCCGGTCCTACGGCCTGGACAATTACAACCGGGGGCATCTCGGCCACAGTGCCGGACTCAGTCTCGCCGCTGAGGAAGGCCCCTTTCTGGGTCCTTCTGAAACCACCGTGTTTCAGCCCGGGATGGTGATTTGTCTGGAAACGCCTTATTACGGCCACGGTCTTGGCTCCATCATGATCGAGGATATGGTGCTTGTGACAGACAAGGGCTGCGAGCGATTGAACAGCTTAAGCAGAGAGTTCGTTTCGTTATAAGCTATGCAAGAATCGGCTTCCTTCAAGGCAAGAGCGCCTGTGGAAGCCGGTTTTTTTCTATAGTGCGGGGCATTAGGTTTGATGGAACTTTTTAATGTAATTTTTTTGATCCTTGGTAAATACATAGCCGCGTCGTTCATATATTCTATGGGCTTGTACTCTGCTTGGATGAGATAACAGCTTAATCCCGGAAAATCCGTTCTTCTCTGCCCACTGTTCAAGCTGCTCTATCAGCATGCTGCCAATCCCCTGTTTCCTATACTCTTCTTTCACCACAAAGCCCAAGACATTGACCAAGGATTCCGAGAAAAGCAATTCATAGGGACTTCCATGAATGTATCCTATCACCTGGTTATTTTCCTCGTAAACCAAAACGACATCTTTGGTTTTCTCCATAATAATGTGGATTTTTTCTTTTACTTTGTCTTCGGAAAACGCTCTCAAGTTGGGGTTAAAATCCTGATTCAGCAAGTAAATATCACGATAATCGGCTGCTCTAATTTCTCTAATCTTATTTTCTTTCATTCCGCATGCCTCCTCTATGATCTCGTTCACCTAATCCAATGGTAGATGTCTTTTCCAATTTTTTCAAGATGTTTGACCTGCTTGTTTTAATAAAAAAACTCTGAACCCTTCTCCTATTGTAAAACATGATTTTCAACCAAAAAATTGTTATTGTGGAACATTTATCCGTTATTCTCCTTGTTTTATGATGAGTTTAGCTTCATTGGAAAGGAGGAAACCAACCTTTGTATTCGCTTACAGCAAACAATAATTTCATCTAAACACAAAAAGGAGAATGGTAATGAGAACAACGATTCACACTAGTCATTTGAGAACATCAAGCTTACTAATCGCAGGGATGGTGCCGTTATTATTTGCTATATGGCTGGTCTTCTCTCCAAAGGCGCATGCCGCAACGATAAATGTAAGCAATGATTCCCAGCTTGCTTCGGCCTTAACGGCCGCAAATCCGGGGGATATTATCGTTTTGGCTGATGGAAGTTATTCAGGCCTCACGATTACTACACAAGGAACTGCTGCCTCTCCTATTGAAATCAAGGCGGCCAATCAAGGGAAAGCGGTGTTCAACTCCGGAGTTATCCATCTTCAGGGGGCTAATTATACGACGCTTAATGGCATCAAAGTAACAACAAGCGGCGGTACCAAAACGGTTGACGGCAAAAACCGCAACGTCGGGGTCTTAATCGAAGGAAATAACAACCGGATTACCCGCTCCACGTTCCAGCTCAATGTTACAGGGACAACCGAATGGGTATTAATAGCCGGCAATAGCAGCAATAATCGCGTAGATTATAGTGATTTTGGCCCTGCAGCCGTAGGCGGACACTACATCATGGCGGTCGGATACCAGACTATAGCCGGCGTAACGAATCCAACGGACCGTACCAACTGGGCGAATTACCAATCTCCCTATAATCCCAATATGCCCCGATATACGCAAATCGATCATAATTACTTTCACGACAACAGTAATGGTCTGGAAACCATCTGCCTGGGCTGCGCCGGAATGGCCGGAGATTATCAGGATACTTACATGACCGTCGAGTACAATCTCTTTGAAAACTGCGACGGTGACGCTGAAATTGTGACCATCAAGTCCTCCAATAATACAGTTCGCTTCAATACGATCAAGACCTCCTCCGGTATGCTCTCCTCCCGTGCGGGCAACAAAAACTCGATTTACGGCAATTTTATGCTTCAGGGCGGCAAGTCCGGAGCCGGCGGCATCAAAGTATATGAAAAAGACCATAAGGTCTACAACAACTATATCGACGGAGCCTCCGAGTATCCAATCCTGATTGGCGGCGGTGATGCATATACGGACTCAGGCTTTGCCCATGCTCAAGTATTCCGCGCCATGGTAGTGAACAATACCATAGTTAACGCCAACAATCGACCGGTCATTGTCGGACATGGAAGCAATCTGCCGCCTGTGGACAGCGTGTTCGCCAACAATATCATCAAAGGCTCTGCATCCTCCCTGCTCAATAAGCGGCTTGCATCCAATACAGTATTTTCGAAAAACATAGCTCAAGGGACTCTCGGAACAACGGCACCGCAAAGCGAATTTTGGATGACGGATCCGTTGTTCACAACGGTAAACGGATTGCAGAAGCTTTCTGCGAGCAGCCCCGCGATTCAATATGCCAATACGAGCTATACTTCTTTTATAACCCATGATATGGACGGTCAAACAAGATCCTCTCTTATCGATACGGGCGCTGATCAATATACGACCTCGGCTATCGTCATCCAGCCATTAACCGCTTCCGATGTGGGTCCTTCTGCAAGCGTAGGAGTGAATCTGGCAGCTGGAAAAACCGCTCTCGCTTCCTCGGAGTGGAGCAGTACGTATTCCGCAGGCAAGGCGGTTGACGGGACGACAAGCACGCGCTGGGCATCCGCTAAAGGGTTGATCGCAGGAGAGTGGCTGCGGGTCGATCTGGGCACAAGCCAGCCCTACAGCAAAGTCATTATTAGCGAAACCACGCATGCAGGAATCGCTTCCTTCAAGCTGCAGTCATCGAATGACGGGAACAGCTTTACAGATATAATAAGCGGCACGACTATCGGTTCATCCAAGACGATCACCTTCAACCCGGTCACGGCCAGATACATCCGGCTGCTCATCTTATCGGGAACCGGCGAAGCCAATGTCAATGAGTTTGAGGTTTACACCAAATAACCGCACCTATTCGATAGAGTTAATCGTCTGAGATAATCCCGGTTACTTTATGGGAGCGTAGAAAGTTGACAAAAAGACGGGGAAGGATTCATCTTTTCCCGTCTTTTTCTGTTTTCCCAAGCACAATATGCTTTCATTGGCTGGGCAATTTTTGATCTGCGTTCTATTGGGTTTCATAAGCAGCCCGAATGTCGAATTTCAGCTCTGGGAATTGTTCGCCCCATTCTTGAATCCTAGCTTCGATGATTTCTTTGTCAAACCGGCCTGCAAACAGCTCCGGATCGGGCAAGAATGTAACGGTTATACCGGTCTCGTTCGTTCTCCCCACCGTCATGAGCCCGGATTGTGGAATGCCGTGACGGTATTCCTGACGGTTAATTTCCCCGTCCCTTCGAACTTCTACGCTTAGCGTGCGTGATAATGCATTGACAACCGCTATGCTGATTCCTTTCTCCGCACCAGAGGCGACAAACGATAGCTTGGGATCGCCGAACACGTCCAGCTTGGTCATCATGGATTGGACCGCCGGCTGTCCGGTTTGCGGAAGCAGCCGGATGGGAATCCCCCGTCCGTTATCCGCAACGGTGACTCTTCCGTCATCATGTAAGTAAATGCCTACCTCGGAGCAATAACCCGCCTGATGCTCCTGGATTGAATTACTGAGGACGGCCCATAGAAGCTGATGAAGGTCATAGCCTTCCATTGAAGAACGGCCCAAATAATTATGCGCTTCATTTCGCGCTTCCGTCATTTCGATATAATCGCCGGTATCTATTAATTCCGAAACGGCTGATAACAGAAGGAGAATCGGCATCCGGCGGTGAGCCGGAATCGTATAACGCCCGCCGCGCTCCTCCTGCTTCAACAAATCAGCGCCGGTCAAAGCTTTCAAATGGTGGTACAGCTGTCCCGTTGTTCCCATGTTCAGCCGTTCGACCAGCTCCGCACCGGTCAAGGGCTCGTTCCATACTTCAAGGAGCAGGTCCAGTCTTTGCTTGTGACCGAGCGCAGACAATATCTTGGCTGCCTTGCCTGACTGAAGTCCGAACAGCTCTTCGGCTTTTTTTTCCTGGGGCTCGCATCGCACGATCTGTTCTCCACTACGATAGAATCCGGAGTAATAAATGGAGCAGGATGAAGCGCTGTCGGCCCCTTCTATTACGGGTAACTTTTCCTCAAAGCCGTTCATCTTCCTAAGCAAGCTTTTTAGCTCGGACATCTGCTGCTTCAACTCATCCAATTCAGCGCCATAGTCTCTATTCATGAGATGAATGCTCCTTTTAGTAATACATGAATTAACAACTCAATGTATATTACGGTTTTATCGATTTACGTATTATAATATCCCAAGCGCCATTGGATGTAAATGGATATAACCTTTCCTTGGTACAAATGAATTCGCTTGATTCTCCACCGTATGTTCCTCCTGCTATGGAGGATCCGGATCTTAATGGATTATTTCACCATGTAGGTCTTCGCAAGCTTTAGCAAATCTTCTTTCGAAAGGTCACCTGTAATTTCCAATGAAATGACTTTTCGATCCGCCGTTTTGTACTTTATAACTAGCAAGTTCTCATATTCATTTGCCGTAAACATGGCTAGTGTATCATTGTCAGCTTCAACATTCTCCCATGGTGCATCCTGAAAGGTTATGGACATCGTCAGCTCTCCATCCTTCAAAGCTTTCGTCATATCGCCGTCCAACTGTTGTCTTACGACAATATCCTGTTGCTCCCATTGGTATAGATCATAAAATCCGCCCAGCCACCATTCATCTGCTGACTTGACACGATAGTTATTATCTAATGGAACCACTCCAAATGATTGGACAAGAGTGAACGGACTCGCTTGCGGTCTTAACAGGGAGTAGGCCCATTGGTTCTCTGCCTCTTCCGTGGATACTGTCTTCCAGATTGCTGTCGATCGGGATAAAGCCGCTTCGAGCTTGTACCTATAGGAGACTGCATTCTTCTCAGTATGTGAAGCCTCATGCCCCCCATTGTGAAGGATATTGATTTGTACTCCGTTCCAGGAAGCGTGAAATATAGTGGCAGCGCTGACGGAAGCGGCGGCAGCAAACAACAAAACGCAGGCAACCCACACTGGCATTACTTTAAGCCGATTGCGCTTTTGCAGACCTTGAGCTTTATGAAAGGCATACACTTGCTGCATGACTCTATCGGTGAGATCGGCCTCAGGCCATGCTGTCTCTCTCATTCTGCGAATCAGATGGTTAACATTCGAATCGTTGTTCATATCCCGTATCCTCCCATTGCTCTCTGTTTCTTTTCAATTTTTTCTTTAGGCGCTCGAATCTCTTACGTACCGTAGATGAACTAATTCCCAGCAGCTCTGAAATTTCTTGAAACGACCGATCTTCAATGACCCGCAGAGCCAAAATCTCCTTTTCTGCCGCGTTTAAACCCTCGAGCCACTGCGAGTCCATATCGCCCCGGTCGGAAACTATTTGCTCAGCGCTCTTCTCGTTACGAGCAATTCCAAATAGCGGCATGAGGAGCTTCCATTTCTTTTTTCTTTGGATCAGGGTTCTGCAATGATTCCCGGCAATCTTATACAGCCATGCCAGGAACAAGTCATCATTGGCGTGACGATAGCTCGCCAAATTCCTGTATGCTTTGAAGAAAACCTCTTGCGCAGCGTCCTCCGCCTCCTGCCGATTTCCAAGCATAAAGTAACAGTATGCCGCTATATTCCTCTGATACCTCCGAACGACCCACTCGAACGCATCCGGATGACCTTGAAGAACCTGGTCGATGTGTTTCTTAATCTCCATGGTTACAGACCTCCTTTCCATCGGGTTCATTTAGTGAAGTCTTCTCTATGTATAACTAACTAAGCGCGAGGAATGTGACCTTGTAGTGTCAAAAAGAGAAAACCCTCTCCCGGTTTCTCCATTTCTGACATGATGTCTCAATGGATGCTGTTGTGCACAAACAAAAAAGGCCAGCCAGATAGTTCCGGCTAACCTAATAATACGAAAAAGCAGCGATAGCTGCGAAACCCATATTGAAAAATGCGCAAGGGAATAGGTGGGATACCGACGCTGCCGGGATGTAATCCTTAACGATTTGTTGTTATCTCCTTATAAGTAACTACGGCTGATAACTGAATAATTTCCAGTATAATGGGAGTTCCGCGGTAGATCGTTGTGTCGCTGGTATTAAGAGTCAATGTAGTAGGACTGAGGCTGTATACGTCGCTCGTTTGCAAAATGCCGTTGATAAATAAACTGTTATAGCTGCTAGGGCCTATCCCTTGAAAAAGAGCAGCGGGCTCGCCAGCGTCGTTCGTAAACAGCTCAGCCGGGATCTCTATTGGCTCTGTCGAAGACAAGTCGGACTCAACCAGATAGTAGTACCTGGATGCTGCCGGGATGATGGTTATTTCCGGGAGCGGCCCCGGAGGTCCTGCCGGCCCAGGTTCTCCCTGAATCCCTTGTAGGCCTTGCGGTCCCGGTATGCCCTGCAGCCCTTGTTCGCCCTGCGGACCGGGAGGTCCTGGTATTCCCTGCGGCCCTTGAGGGCCCGGAGCTCCCGGTATCCCTTGTGGCCCTCGTTCGCCTTGCGGTCCTGGAGCTCCCGGTATCCCTTGCGGCCCTCGTTCGCCTTGCGGTCCGTGAGGCCCCGGTATCCCTTGCGGCCCTTGTTCGCCTTGCGGTCCGGGAAGCCCCGGTATCCCTTGCGGCCCTTGCTCACCTTGCGGTCCGCGTGATCCCCTTCCCCCCGGTAAACGGTATATCCAGCGGCAGGTTCGCGAACGTTTTCTTTTTGGATCCTTCTTCTCTACTTTTCGTTTAGGTCTTCGAATACACAGCTTTATTTTTTTCTTAGATGCCTTCAGCTTCATTCGTTTTTTTAAAAGAGGTTGATGTTTTTGCTTACGGGCTGGATTGCGCCTCACTACCGTTACCTCCCAATCTCTATAAAATACCATATTTTCACTCTTGATCTACCTATGGTATTCATTCGCCGGGATTAAGAATGGACTGGCGTCCATATTTCTTTGTGCGAGAGTCTATTTTGGCAGATAAGATTTCATGAATCCATGAAATGAACCCCACTAAGTGGGCCTAAGTGGGGTAAGTAACCTACCGTATCCTCTTAACGCAGCAGGCAAGGACGCTTAGGATCGAAAGTCCATCCTGGTATTAAGTACTGCATGGCGGCTGCATCATCGCGCGCTCCAAGACTCATTCGGGTGTACAGCCTGTGAGCCTCTTCGATTTGCTCCATATCGGGCTCAATACCAAGTCCGGGCTTCTCCGGAACTTGAACGCGTCCCCCGACAATTTGGAGCGGGTCCTTTGTTACATGCTGTCCGTCCTGCCATATCCAATGCGTATCGATCGCTGTTATCTCACCCGGAGCGGCAGCAGCTACATGAGTAAACATCGCAAGTGAAATGTCAAAGTGATTATTGGAATGCGAGCCCCAAGTGAGGCCCCAATCATTGCACATTTGTGCAACACGGACAGAGCCCTGCATCGTCCAGAAATGCGGGTCCGCCAGGGGAATATCAACCGAGCGGAGCTGTACGGCATGACCCATCTCCCGCCAGTCGCAGGCTATCATATTCGTAGCCGTCGGAAGCCCTGTCGCACTACGAAATTCTGACAGCACCTCGCGGCCGCTATATCCCTTCTCAGCGCCGCAGGGATCCTCGGCATAAGCTAAAATCTCTCTCTTGCCTTTACATAACCGGATTGCTTCTTCTAATGACCAGGCTCCGTTAGGGTCCAGAGTTATACGCGCATTCGGAAATCTCCGGGCAAGCAGCTCAACGGCTTCCATCTCCTCTTCCCCGGAGAGGACACCACCCTTCAGCTTGAAATCGTTGAAGCCGTATCGGGCATGTGCCGCCTCGGCAAGCTGCACTATCGCTTCACCTGTGAGCGCTTCCTCATGACGAAGCCGGAACCAGCCGTCCTTGGCATCGGGATCGTAAGTATATGGCAGATCAGTTTTACGGCGATCCCCGATATAGAACAAATAACCGAGCATCTCTACGTCTTCCCTCTGCTGACCGTCACCGAGAAGTGCAGCGACCGGGACATTCAGGAACTGCCCCAGAAGATCCAGAAGCGCAGCCTCCAGCGCTGTTACGGCATGGATGGCTATGCGCAGATCAAAGGTTTGAAGCCCTCTGCCTCCGGCATCGCGATCGGCAAACCTGCGCTTAACCTCTCTCAAGACATTATTGTAGCCTCCGATGGACTGCCCGACTACAAGCGGCTTGGCGTCTTCCAAGGTCTGACGGATACGTTCCCCTCCAGGCACCTCACCTACCCCTGTATGCCCTGAACTGTCTTTAAGGATGACGATATTGCGGGTAAAAAACGGCCCATGAGCCCCGCTCAGGTTCAGCAGCATGCTGTCCCGTCCGGCAACGGGGATTACCAGCATGTCCGTAATGATGGGTGAAGAATGGGGCGATGAATGCAAGGATTCAAGCTTCATAACTTAGCCTCCTCGTCATGATTTGACGAACACGGTTTTGACTGCCGTAAAAAACTCGATCGCCGCACGTCCCTGCTCGCGGGAATGAGAGCTCGACTGCTTCATGCCGCCGAACGGAGCCTGAAGTTCCACCCCGGCACTTTCCGCGTTGATTCGTACAAGGCCGGCGTCCATCTCTTGAATAAACTGAAGCATGGACCCGATATTCGACGTAAATATGGATGCGCTAAGCCCGAATTCGGCGTCATTAGCCAACTGCAGTGCTTCTTCGATACTCTCAACCTTCATCAGGGCAAGCACAGGGCCAAAGATCTCCTCCCGGGCAATCGTCATGTTAGCAGTGACATTCTCGAATACTGTAGGTTCAATAAAGTAACCGCCGGCGAAATCATCGGCTTGGGTCTGTCCCCCGCCGCACAGCAGCTTCGCTCCCTCTTCAATTCCCTTACGGATATAAGCAAGAACCGTTCGATGCTGCCGTTCATTTGCGCAAGGTCCCATCCACACCCCATCAAGCATGCCATCCCCGACCCGGATCTCCTTGATCCGATTCAAAAGCAGCCGCTTGAACTGTTCATAGATTTCCTCATGTACGATAACCCGGCTCGTAGCCGTACATTTTTGTCCTGTGGAGCGAAGGCCGCCGCTCACCGTAGCCTCCACTGCCAGCTCAAGGTTAGCGTCCTCCGCTACGATCACCGGATTTTTGCCGCCCATTTCAAGCTGATATTTCGCTCCGCGGGCAAGTGCAGCCTGACCTATCGATTTGCCAACCGAATTGGAGCCGGTGAACGATATTCCCTGGATTCCAGAATGCTCCGCGATGCCTCGGCCGATAACGCTGCCGGAGCCGGTTACCATATTGACGACACCGGGAGGCAAACCTGCTTCCTCGAAGCATTCCATCAGCAGGGAGCAGGTCACCCCCGTCTCCGACGCAGGCTTGATGACTACCGTATTGCCGTAGACTAGGGCGGGCGCCATCTTCCATAGCGGAATCGCGACCGGGAAATTCCAAGGTGTAATAATACCTACTACGCCTAACGGCACTCGGGTCGTGAACATGAGGGCTTCACTATCCGTGGATGGAATCACATCTCCAACAGGGCGCATCCCCTCGCCCGCATAATAGCGAAGAATAGCTGCCCCGCGGGCCGTTTCGCCTTTGGCTTCAGTGAACGTCTTGCCCATTTCCTTGGTCATCGCCGTCGCTACCTCATCTAGCCTTTGCTCTAAAAGGGACGCGGCTTTGTACAGATAATCTCCTCTAACGCTTCCAGCCAATTGCCTCCACGCCTTTTGAGCATCAGCCGCAGCCTGTACAGCCTGATTGAGATCCTCCAGCGAGGATTGCTGTACATACCCAACCACTTCGTGTTTACGGGCCGGGTTTAGGCTGGCATCTATTTCCCCTGTATGGGAGGGAATCCACTTCCCGCCAATAAAATTCAAATAAGTCGGACTAGCCTGTGATGTGCTCATGCTTGGGGGTTAACCTCCTTCCTAGGCTCAGGGAACCGGTCGAACGCTACCTTAATGATTTCCTCCAGCTTTCGGTAATGCTCCTCTTCCACAGAGATAATCGGAGGGCGAACATCAGTCCCAACAGGCAGTCCGACGATTTGCATGCCGGCTTTGATCAGGGCTACCGCATAACCTTTTCTTTGACGGCGGATCGCATTGATTGGCAAAATAACATGACGGTACAGATCATTCAGCATGGGCTGATTGCCATTTAGCAGCGCGTTATAAAACAGGCGTGAAATATGCGGAATATAGTTCGATATGGCCGACGAATAGGCGCTGAAGCCCAAATTCACATAAGCCGGCATCGTCACCTCGGCCATGGGCATTCCGTTCAGCCAAGCCAATCGGCTGCCTATGGTCTGTGTCAGTTCAATATTCAGATCCATATTCCCGTGCCCATCCTTCAACCCGACCAGCTGAGGGTGCTCGAGCAGCCGTTCCAGTGTACTTAACGTCAGGATACAGTTATCCCGCTGATATACAATAGCGTTCAGCTCCGTGCTCCCGATAATGGCGCTTAAATACCGGTACAGCCCCTCCTGCTCCGCATCAATCAAATAAGGAGGAAGGATCAGATAGCCGTCCGCGCCCAGCTCCTCAGACAGCTTGGCCAGCTCTATCGCATGAGTGATGTTGCCGCCTACGCCGGTATATACAGGGACCCTCCCTCGGGCAGCCGAAAGCGCTGTCTCAACCATGAGCCGGTAATCCTGATGGGACAGAGCATGAAATTCTCCGGAGCCGCAAGCTACGAAAATTGCAGAGAGTCCCTCTTGAAGCAGAAATTCTACATTTTGTTCAAAGGCCTTCTCGTCCAGTTTCCCGCTTTGATCCATCGGTGCAACCGGAAAGCCTAGTATACCGGTAGGTACTTTTTTGGAGCTATGGTTCATGTTCATTGTCTATCCGCCCTTCCTTTTTCCTCGTTTATTCATTTTCAGTATAGGGGCTGGGAGGGCGGAAGTCTTTTCAAAATCACGCCTTATTTTTGCACTTTTCGTGATATAATGAGGCCGTTGGGAAAACCCTTTCATATAGAATTCCAAGGAAACAATATAAAAGGAGGAAGCGCATGGTCCCTAGCACAGCCTCATGCCAAAAAAGCAGTCTATATTTAAACGAGCATGTTACGAGACTTCAGGGTCCCCCCGCCTCCTTCTTTATACACTATTGGGGAGGCAAACCAAGTCATCACGGCAATACGCCTCATGCCCATTCATTTTTTGAAATTTGCTATGTAGCAGATGGCTCCGGATCTTATGTACATAACGGCATTACCTATCCCCTTCATAAAGGAACTCTGTACTGCTCCAAGCCTAACAGCTCCCATCATATCGTAAGCGAGTCCGGCATGCTGCTGCTGTTCGTCGCCTTTGATGTTTTAGAGGAAGCTTCCGATCCAGATGTAATAAGCAGTTTCGATAAGCTGAACCAGTTTCATCATTTGTTTATAGCCGATGCGGAGCAATCCGCCCCTGTACTGACCTGGAAAGCGCTCATTGCTTATTGCTCAGGAGAAACCGTCGATCATCCATTAGCTGCCGAAAAGCTCGCCCACTCACTGCTCCTGACAGCTCTGTCCATGTTCTCCCGGCACGGCGGCACGGTTACGGCAGAGCAGGAAGCCGAGCCTGTTTATTCGGGTGCGCTAAAGGAAGCGAAAGATTATATGCTCAGCCATCTTTCCCGGAAATTGACGCTTAAGGAATTGGCTCAGGAAATTCACTTATCGGAGAGGCAGCTATCCCGTCTTCTGTCCGAGCAGCTCGGGCTTACGTTTCCTTCGTGGATTCGCAATGAACGCATCAAAAGAGCCGCCTATCTGCTAGTCTATACCGACATCAACATGGAGGATATCTCTGCGGAGGTCGGTTTCGAAACGGTACATTATTTCAGCAGGGTGTTCTCCGACCTGATGAACATTACACCAGCCAAATTCCGCAAGGCCGTCCGAAGCAATGAGATGGACTTTAGCTTGCTGCATCGTTACTTGCAAGCGGCTGTCAACCGAAGCTTGTCTTAAATCTAAATCGTGAAGTGCCATGCTGTACGATTCAAAAAGATGATATGGGCATTCGCACAAACATATAGTCATTCACCTACGTACTTTAAAGAAGTGAATGGATTCTGTTATTCGATTAAAGGGAGAGGATTACCATGATGTATACACCGCTGTGGAGCACCCAGGGATTGATGAGGCAGCCGCAATCACCTCCGCCCGCGTACATTCCCCCAAAGCCTTCTGTTTCGTATGTAATCGACTGTATTCATGAGTACACCTATGTTTGGCTGCTTAATGGGGACCAATTTTGGTTCTATCCTACCCGCGTGGAATACGGCGAAATTTCCGGCTATAGATGGAACGGCGCCTTTTGGATGTTTTACGGGATAGATCCAAGGTTGATCGATGCTGTCGCATGTCCGCCAATTCCTACCCTTTACTGACATGTGCGTGCAATTTCAAAAGAAAAGTCCCCCTTCATGCGCATTTCGGCATCAAGGAGGACTTTTTGACTTTTGTATTATGAATGGATTCACGCTTCAGGTGTTCACCTTGAACGGAGATAAGCCAGCACGTCCTCAACAGGCAGCGAGCGAACCACACTCCCTCCACGGCCTGTTGTCGTTTCCGACATGAATAAGGAGTTATAGATCGCTTCCTCCGTTGCGTCTGCAGCTGCGCGAAAACATTCGGACATCAGCGGCCCGTCTTCGCGAATGCATTTCAAAGTGATGAACCCCGTATCCGGCGAATGCGGTATAAGGCTGCCGTTGCTGAATGCGATCACGATGTCCCCGCTGCCATGATGAGCAATGGAGCCTGTTCGCGCCAGACCGATGCCCGCCCTTTTAGCAATTCTTTGCAACTGGCGGGAGTCTAACGGCAGGTCAGTACCTACCACGATAATGATCGAACCGTCATTATTCCCGCGTTCTATCATTGGTTGATTAAGGAATGCCCCGACCGGCTTTCCAAGTATTGTAAGGTCCTCGCCCTTTCCATAATTGGTGAGAACCAACACCCCGAAATGATAAACAATACCGTCTACCGTTATTTGTCTGGAAGAGGTGCCGATACCGCCTTTATACCCGAAGCACACCATGCCGGTACCGGCTCCGACCGCTCCTTCCGCAACAGGCTGCCCTGCTTTCGCTTGCCGAATAGCCTCCATAGCATGCTCGGGCCGCACATGCAGGCCTCTCATATCATTTAACAGCTTGTCATTGCATTCGCCGGTAACGACATTCAGCGAACCATCCTGGCCGCCAATCCCCTCGTCCAGCTCCATCATGAATTTCAGCGCGCCTTCCGTCGCTGCAGGGACACTGAACGTATTGGTCAGCATAATCGGGGATTCCAGCGTTCCCAGCTCATTGACCTGCACCAGTCCCGTCGTTTTGCCGAAGCCATTGATGACATAGGCCGCGCCAACTGCCTTTTCCCGAAACGGATTCCCCGGATGCGGTAAAATCGCTGTCACTCCCGTCCTAACGCAATTGCCCTCCAGATTCTTGTTCAAAGTCACATGTCCGACGGCAACGCCGGGCACATCGGTTATACTGTTAAGCCTTCCCATTGGCAGCTTGCCGACAGAGAAGCCGTAATCGCGAAAACGCCGCTTGGTCATTCGTCCTTCTCTCCATTCCTAGGGTGAATTGCCAATATTACCGCCTCCATTTTAACACATAGGGTGGGAGTCTCCGCCTTGTCCACACTAATTTCCAATAACAATCCTGCTAGAAAAAAATTATTCCAAATGAGATACGTTTGCAAAATCAACAAGCTGAAAGGTCCCGTCTCTACAAATCAATTTGGTAATGGAGCACTCAGGCACAAGCTTGCTCTGCTCTTTAAGAAAATGAGGATGCCATTGATTCAGCTCTATCTGAGAACATACATGCACCAAGAAATCGGTTATCAATCCTCCATGCGTGACCGCAATAATAGGACCCTGTGGAAACTCAATGGACATTTCTACTAGAAATGAACTTAGGCGTTCACCCGCGATCTTCGCCGAATCCCCAATCGCTGGGATAAAATCTCTATCCTTCGTACAATGATCCCACATAGCTGCGAATTCCTCAAATGATTGCCCGGGCAAGTCCCCCCAGTTGGCTCTTTCCCGTAAGCGAATATCCTCTATCACCGGTAGGATTATTCCCTCAGCAATACATTGAGCGGTTTGCTTGGCTCTTGCGAGCGGGCTGCATAGGAGCTTTGTTATCGACATACTGCGAAAATGGCTTGCCGTCATCTGCGCCTGCTTAACTCCCTCAAAAGTCAAAGGAACATCCCCGATCCCCTTCTCCTTTTTTGCATGTCGAACCAGATAAATCGTTGTGCTCATGGAACCAACTCCTTCCGCGCAATAGTATCTAATTAGACTGTTATCTAATTAAATTATAGCACATCTCTACATATTGGAAATCCCTAATTAAGCACTCGAACCGCAAAAAAATAAAAGCCTGATTTCTCAAGCTTTTCTATCTCGACTTATCGCATGTTTCATAACGTTCGCCTTATAAGGACTCCCGGTATTTGCCCGGAGTCGTTCCTTCATACTTTTTAAATACCCGTATGAACCCAATATCGCTGGCATAGCCGACTTTGTTCGCAATTTGCGTAAAGGTCAGCTTTTTATCCTTCATCAGCTTCTTGGCTTCCTCAATACGGACTCTCGTTAAATAATCCGTCAGGTTCATTCCCGTTTGTTTCTTGAAAAAAGCGGATAAATATTGCGGCGTTAAGCCAAAGTGATCCGCAATGGTCGTCAAGCTGAGCATATCGTCCCCATAGTGCTCTTCGATATAGCGGGTGATTCGTTCTGAGAGCTGTCGGCCGTGATGACTGCGTCCCGCATTCAAATGCTGGCACAGAGCGAGATACCACTCTCTGATCTTGAGCTTCATCTCCTCCACGGTCGTGCACGAGGATAATTCCTTCAGCGGATCGAACCCTTCGCCGAATACCTCGTGATACAGCGGCTCCATCGGATTCATGATTTTCCATAAGGTGCTGACCATATTAATAAAGAAATTCCTTCCCAGTTCAGGAGAGATCCGCCGCTGGCTGAAGTGCGCATGAAACAGATTGTCGATAAGCCTGCTGACATTCTCTTTGTCGCCGCTTTTGGTGAAGTTGATAAGCTGAATCTCCGTTTCGATTGGGTAATAATAGTGACCGTCCGTGTCCGAAATTTCCCTGTAGCGGATAATGGAACTGTGGCCCCTGTACATTTTATAATCCAGCGCACTGAGCGCTTCGAAGTAGGATTCGCATGCGTGCTCCGTCCCTTCATGCATATTCCCTGTGGCGAGGGTGATATACGTATGAAACCGTTCCTCCATCATCTGCTTGAGCCTGGCTGCGATATCGTCGAGCGCCTGGTCCGCTTCTGCTCTTCGCGCTTCCGAGAAGTTGACAAGCAGGGCTACACGGTGCTGGTCCAGCTCCACCGCATACCCCCATTCTCTCTCGCGAATCAAATCGTTGCCTATGTTGGAAATAATAAAACGAATCAAAGCCCACTGCCGTTCCGACGAATCCGCACTAAACCGGCTGATATCGGCGATGTCGATTAAAATCACGGCAAATAAATCGGAAATAAACCGGATATTCATAAACGCAAGCGATTCATCGGTCATTCGGCTTACGTCAACATGCCCCCGAATAAAACGAGACAGAAAGCTTGCCTGGATGACCGGGGTTTGGCGGGACAATGTCTTCCGAAGCTCACGCTCTTCATCCATGGTCATTTGAATGGTTTCCCGAATAAACTCATACTCATTGGACGGCTGCTTCGTTCGCAGCGGCTTCCCGTTCTGCAGCACGCGTACTACGTTACGCAGCGGTGTGTAATTGCGGTGCAGCCAGAACCAGATCGCCGCTCCGCCGCCGGCCAGACAGATCAAGAGCAATGTGATCATCCAATTTCTCAGCGTATAGACCCGCTCCAGATACACATTCTTGGGCATGATATGGACGTATTTCCAGCCATTTTGTTCCGAGGCGGTATAAGACAGCATCATCTCCTTGCCATGGTCCTTATACTCGTAAGGTACGCCTTTGTACTGGACGACGTCACGGATTTGGTCCCAGGGCAGGGCTTGACGATCGTTTCCGATCATCAGACGGTCTTTCCGGTCCAGGATGAATACCGAGCTTTGGTATGCTGATTCGACTTTGGACAGCATGCTGCGAATTTGATTCACATCCAGCAAAATAACAAGCGCTCCGCGGATATCGCTCGGCTCGCCAAGCGGCAATGTCTGGACATACGTAATGGTATCCAGCGTGCCGGTGGGCGTATCATAGGTGACCGGGATAAAGTCCTGGTAATGCGGACTGCTGATCAGCCCGTTGCGCCAGGCTTCAAAGCTGGTTCCCACCGGCCGGTACAACCGTTCATAGAGCACGTCCGCCGAAGTTTTGGCTGTCGGCATCAAGACCGTATCATTCACCCCAAGATAAACGTAGTAGCCTTGAATGAGATCGCTTACATTTTGGTAACGCGACATATGCTCCGAGACGAATTCCACGAATTTGTACGCATCGGCAGAGTCCGCCGTCTCCGCATTATTCATAAGCCATTGCAGGCGGGGGTTCAGCGCGATTTGCTGGGACATAAGCTGGACATCCCTGAGCTTGCTGTCCATGACTTGACGGAGCTGCTCTAGCATGGCATAATTCGCCCGATTCGCATTATCGGTCATAATCGTATTGGTTTTCGTGTATAGAATCGATCCTAATGCAATAGGAAGCAGAAAAACGGCCAGATAAGACAATAAAAGAGTTGTGAAGGCACTCCCACGAGATATGCTTTTGATTCGCACCATACCCCACCTCTCCCGATTCGTTCTCCGTATCTATCTTATTCTGGAAGTGGGTCCCGTTTTCCTGCTTCCCGGCTTTTATTCCTTCAGCGCTCCGATCATTACCCCCTTGACGAAATATTTTTGCAAGAAAGGATACAGCACCAGGATAGGAATGGTTGCAACCATGATCGTTGCGTATTTGATCGCTTCTCCGATCGGCATTTTGTCCACGCCCGACGCGTCCACCATCATGTTGTCCGTGCTGTTCGTAATTAGAATTTCCCGCAGGATCAGCTGCAGCGGATACAGATCGCGGTCCCGCAAATAAATCATCGCATTGAACCATGCGTTCCAGTGAGCTACGGCATAAAACAAGACCATGACGGCCATGACGGGAATCGACAACGGCAGAATAATTCGCCACAACACGGTCCATTCGCTTGCCCCGTCGATCTTCGCCGATTCTTCGAGACTAACCGGCACCGCCTGGAACGAGGTCCGCATGATGATTAAATTCCATGTATTGATGGCCCCGGGAATAATCATCGCCCATGGAGTGTCTACAAGACCCAGATTGCTGACCAGAAGGTACGTGGGAATAAGTCCTCCCTGAAAAAACATCGTGACCACAATCATAAACATGACCGCGTTCTTAAAAAATACATTTCTTCTCGAAAGAAAATACGCTCCGAGCGCCGTCATGATCAGATTGAAAATGGTTCCGACAATGACATAAAACAGGGTATTGCGGTAACCGCTCAAAATGTTCGGGTTCGCAAAAACGGCTTTGTAGGCATCGAGACTAAACCCGTATGGTTTCCATAGCAAGCCGCGGTGCTGTGCCAGCAGCCCGGGATCACTTAGGGAAGAAAATGCGACGAACAAAAACGGATACAGCGTCAAAAAACATAGTACAATCATAAAAAATGCGTTCAAAACGTCAAACGTTTTTTCGCCGAGAGTCGGTTTGTCCATTCTGCTGTTCCCCCCATTACCATAGTTTAGTCTCGCTTACCCGCTTGCTTATGCTGTTGGAGAGGATAAGCAGGGAAAAAGCAATAACGGCGTTAAACAGACCTACGGCTGTCGTGTAGCTGTAGCTTGCTTCCAGTATCCCCTTGCGGTAGACGAAGGTGGAAATGACGTCGGCTGTATCGTAGGTCAGCGGATTGTACATCAACAAAATTTTCTCGCTGCCGACGGACATCATCGACCCCATCTTCAGTATTAACAAAATGATGATGGTAGGCATAATGCCTGGAATGGTGATGTGAATCATTTGCTTCCAGCGGCCCGCTCCGTCGACCTTGGCAGCTTCATACAAGGTGGGATCGATATTCGACAGCGCCGCCAAATAAATGATGGAGCCCCATCCGACCTGCTGCCAAATGCCGGACGACACATAAATAAAGCGAAACCACTCCGGCTCGGACAGATAAGACTTGGAAGCCACCCCGAAGAAGGCAGCCAATTGGTTCACAATCCCGTCTCTCGCCAAAAAATCCACCAGCATGCCGACAACGACGACAACGGATATAAAATGCGGCAAATAGGTAATGGTCTGAACGATTCGCTTAAAATATTGCCTGCGCAATTCGTTAAGCAAAAGCGCGAGGATGATCGGTGCAGGAAAACCGAAGATCAGCTCATACACGTTGATCAGCAACGTATTACGAATCAGCCTCCAGAAATAATAGCTATTGAAGAAATCAATGAAATGCTGGAACCCGACCCACGAGCTGCCCCAGATGCCGTCTCCGGGACTATAGTCTTTAAATGCGATTTGCAGTCCGTACATCGGGCCGTAATCAAAGATAACGTAATATGCAATGACGGGCAAAACCATTAAATACAAAAGCTTGTTGCGCTTAAGATCGCGTCCAATCGTGATCCACAGGCTCTGCCTGGAACGGGCGGACTTGCTAATGGCCCCCTCGGCGGCTTTCATCGTTTCCATACGGCATCCCTCCTCCTCTTTCTATAGGATAGGGAGATGAACGGGTCATCTCCCCTGTTTCCCTTCAACGAACCATGAAGAAGCATTATCTCTTCTTGTATCTTTCCAATGCTGCCTGTTCAATTTTGATAGCTTCCTGGATGCCCATGCCTTCAATGGTTTTTACGTACTTATCGAAATTATCCAGAGGCTCTGCTCCCATAATGAACTTGTTGAACATTTCGTCCTTGAACGTGTTGACATCGTTCATGATGGAGGCGAACTTGCTGCTCTCATCCGAAGTCGGTGTAACCGGAGGCAGCTTTCTTTCATCGGTCGGCTCCGACCAGATCTTGATCGAATCCTTCTGCTCAGGCAAAGCGGCATATTGCTCCATATATCGTTTGTCTTGTACGAACGGACCATTGAAATTGGCGCGGACATGACGGGCCATAGCCTGGGCCATGGACATATCCTTCGGATTCATGATGTCGTCCAGGTAAGTCGGGTAACCGTTGACCATTTTATAAGAAACGCCATCGACTCCAAAGTTAAACAGCATCTTGCCTTCGTCGCTGTAAGCATAGTCAAGCCATTTGGCCGTAGCCTCCGGGTTCTTGTTCGAGGTTGAGATCGCAGCGGCCACCCCTCCGGAGAAGTTGTAGGTTCTTGCGCTCCATAGCTTCTTATCCCCTTTGTTTACGACAGGGAAAGGCGCGGCTACCAGCTTGAAATCAGGAATTTTGTTCTTGACAAGCGATGTATAGTTACCGATACCGGAGCCGGTGCTCATGACTGTCGCGAACAGCTGATTTCCTGTCACCTTCGCATCCTTCAGCTTGCTGTCCGTCACGGCAAAATCCGGATCCAGCAGCCCTTCCTTGTACCATTTATTCATCACAGTCAGGAACTGCTTATATTCAGGCTGGATAGGCCCGTAGCTCACCTTGCCATCCACATGGTAGAAATCGTAATTGACGCCGAACGAACCGAGAAAAGCAACGGAACCTCCCATATCGTTTTTGCTTATCAGCAACGGGATTTCATCCGCTTTTCCATTGCCGTTCAAGTCGCTCTTCTTGATCGCGGTCAAGGTGGTATACCACTCGTCAATAGTTTCCGGCATCTTCAGGTTGAGCTTATCCAGCCAGTCTTTGCGGAGTGCTATGCCGTTACTGACCAGCAAATAATCGTCGCCGCGCAAGAACGGAAAGCCATAAATGCTGCCTTCATCCGTCATAACCTGCTTTTTCCAATCCGGGTTGGCATCCAGAATTTTCTTTAGATTCGGAGCATGGTTAGCAATAATATCGTTCAGCTTAATAATTTTTTTGTCCTTGATCGCTTTTTCCGGACCGCCGGGATATCCCGTCCAGCCATATTCGATGACATCAGGCAGATCTTTACCGGTAATCATTAAATTGAACTGATCCTTCTCCTGCCCTACAGGGGGATGCTGGAATGTCACATTGACCCCGGTACGCTTCTGCAGCTCCTGGTACACCGTCATATCGCCAAAGCTCTTTAATGTTGCAGCAACGTTGCTTGCAAGACCAACCCAATAGGTAAGCGCTTGCAATTTAGGGGGCTCTTGTCCTTCTTTCTTATCTGTGCCTTGTTTTGCCGGGCTCGAGCCGCTGCATCCTGCAACGACCGATAGGGTCAATAGAGCCGATGCCCCTGCAGCAGCCCATTTTTTACCGCTGGTCTTTTTCATATACCCCTTTTACCTCCTTCAAATAAAAGCAAAAGTTTGGCGAAAGCAGCCGGCTTCACGCGATGGTGTAAATGATATCGAGGATAGCGTCAGACCAAGAATGCCGATCGCTGCGTACCGACGATTTCGCTTATGTTTATTTTTGCAAAGATTGCGTCACATGGAAACCATTCAATTTAACCAATGATAATCCAACCTTAACATTGGCAATAATCCGTTTTTAACATCGGCTAACCGATATTAAGGTATGGCCTGCACTCCATGCATCAGAGGTATGAAATGTCATAGCGCACGCACAGGTTCTGGGAAAATGTGCAAGTACAATCGGCAGCTTTTTATCGGAAACAGCCTCCTTCATACATAGGAACTGCTTAAGGCTGAATGCCGTTATCTGTAAAAAAATCATTTCATGATTATGTTGTATGGCGCATGATTATCCCTGTTCTAAGGTATAGTCTATTTTCAAGTCGGGCTGATCGAGCCGCAGAATTGCTTCGATACATGGTTGTGGAACACATTACCCTCCGCGTATTCACGCAATTATGGGGTACCTGAAGAATCTGTCCGACCCCTCTGGGATGCCGTCGACTCGCATACTACCACAGGTATAGCACAGCACAAAGAGCCCGAGGTTGCTTTGATTTACCCAGGCGGCTTCTTCCGGAATTTCATGAGGCATATCCCGAAGTTCAGGTCCGAATCATCAGCGCAGACAATGTTTCGGAACGGTTGCATAATAACGAGATCGACCTTGCGTTGACGATAACCCCTGTACATGACAAGCGCATCGTTTCCCAACTATTATACAAGGAGAATGGCAGTCAATTCGTTTCAATCCTTTACATCGAATTACATATAAGGCATCCATGGCAAGACAAATAAATGGAATGGGTTGGGCACATAGGATGACCTTCAGGTATGGCAGGAATTGGGTCGTTATCATCAATCTCACTCCATTCCCAATAATGATTTTCGATAACATCATCCACGCTGAATGCTCGTATCAGTTCTTTGAATCGATGTAAGCATCTAACTACCATTTCTTCATTAGGTTTATAGTCGAGAACCTCCCACTTAATTTTGTTTATTGCTCCCTCGATGGCTTTCAACATAAATAGTTTCATCCGATTGAAATCACGAATTAACCATGGCATCTCCTCCAAACTAAACCCAACTGTTCCAATACCTACAATGGACTGATCCCGTTGAGCTAACCAAATGATGAATTCTTTTTCCCGGTCTGTCACTGCCAACAATGACCCGCTTAATACAAGCATTTCAAGAAATACCGAGGTGAGACCATTGGACATATGCAAATCTTCCAATGAATTATGCTGGTCAGGTAATGATACACAATTTCCCATCTTATCACTCTCCTTTAGCGCTTATGAACCCTTATATCCAATCGCTTTCATATAAAGCTTTTCTTTCTGTTTTCTATCCCTTTCACCCGCTTCGGGTTTTTGAAAGAGCTCCAAATCTGCCTCATTAATCAAACGTTCATCTAATGCTCGAACTAACAGATCATAGCCTCTTAGTCTTTGGAGTGTCTGAATCTCTGGGTTATTCAATATCTGTCGTGTCTTTAATTGGTTTCGTACAGACCAAAAATAGATTTGCCGTCGCAGCTCGCCGTTATCCGGACCATGCTGTTGAATCAAATCGATTTGTTCCTTGGTCGCTTGATCTCTGGTAACTGCATTTATGATTATACTTTCCAAAGCAATATACGGATCTTGTTTATACTCTTTGATCAGCTTGAGCAATAACGCATCCGACCATTCCTGATTCCGGTAACAAGCCCATACGATATGCTCTTTCACATCATCATCAAAAGTAAATCGCCCCCTGTTCATCGTTATATACTCCAGCGTTCCAGGGTCTAGCAGCCCATGAATGGATAGCTGATCAGAGCTTGATAAGGATAGTATCAATCGATTAATAGAACCATCTTGATCTCGTATAGCAAGCTCATCGATCTGTTTGGCCGCTGTTTCCAGGCTCATAAAAAGCATTTCCTCCCCACGACCCTACCGTAATGAGTAGGTGAATTTTTATTTTTCCCACACAACACCCATTGCCCAACCCATTTTTTGAAAACGGCAATTCGGCAATAGCTTCCCATATAAGTCGTAATATTGTTTTTCGGATAGATACTTGTCCGATGCTAAATGTTCAAGCCAGGACTTGGAAGTGTTATGCTTGAAAATTCTGATGGCGTTTCTCAACCCGAATTTGCGAAGATGGGGAATAAACTCAAGTAACGCTCCAATAACATACACGTAAGCTGGTGGAGTTTCTCTCTCTGACACATTGTCAAGAATGACAAGCTTTCCACCATCATTCAGCAAGCCTTTCATATTGTTAATGACACTTGGTATATGATTTAGGTGGTGGAAGGTGGTTCTGCTCACAATGAAATCAAATCCGCTATCGAAGGTAAAATGTTCTGCATCCATATTCAAGTAGCTTATATTGGAACGCTGACGCTTCGCTTTAGCTATCTCAAGCATTTCGTCAGAAATATCAATACCAATGACCTCTTCAAAATGAGATGACAATTCATGAACTAAAATACCTGAGCCGCAGCCAACATCTAATGCACGTCCTCTTTGCGCGGGGAGATTGGATATAAAAAAGGAATAATCATTTAATAACGTATTCACAAAATCATACTCTACCGCAACTTTGTTAAATTGATGTTTGGCTCTGTTCAAAGTAATACCTCTTTTTCACGTTTATGGTTTCTTCTTTATTCGACGCTGCATTCACATCCTCCTTGCCATCAAAAAATCAGACAATGTGAAATAGCGCTCTCCCCGAACGGAGAGAACGCTTGAACACACAACTTATTGATGATAAATTCGGTACAATAATACGGCTGCTTCCGCCCTCGTTGCATTAGCCAACGGATTCAGCCTGCTTCCGTCACCCTCGACCACACCGGCCTTGACCATTGCCGCAAGATCACCTATAGCATAAGACGATACTTGTGAACGGTCCGCAAAAGCGGCCAAGTCCTCCTCTGAACTTGAGGGCAGTGTTTTCCCAGCTTTATGCAAAGCGCGGCTGATAAGCACCATCATATCTTGCCGTGAGATAGGCTCCCTCGGATAAAATTTCCCATCCTCTCGCCCTTCCGCTAATCCAAGAGCTTTGGCCACCCCTACTGCATGATGATAATAATCATCCAGGGTCACATCGTGAAATTGGGCGGAAGCCGAGGCATTGAATCCCATAGCCCTTGTTAATAAAAGGATAAAATCCGCTCTGGTAACCCTGGTGCCCGGATCAAATTCCTTCTCCGATATGCCGTTTATCACTCCCTTGGACGCCATTATTTCAATGGCTTCCTTAGCCCAAGGTACGGTTTCAAGATCCTCGAAGCTTTTGAATACGTAAGCCACCGCAAAGGAACTGAAATGAGTCGTTTTAAACATGATCTGCTCCTTAGAGGCCACATATTGGGCCGTCGGAACCGGCTCTATGCTACCCTGCGGATCGATATGCCACACAGTGAGATGCTCTGCATGGGTAAGCTCCTCACCAGCAGCACGATATGGAATGGCAACCAATACGGCTGCATCCGGGTTATTGAAGGGGACGATTTGCCCGTCAACCCGGATATCCAGTTGAACTATCGGCCGATCTCCAACCTCTTTCTGTACAGATTCAGGCAGTGTATTCGCAGTGCCTTTCCCAATCCTTAGACCAATCTTCTGTGCTTCATTTAAAGACCTATTCGACAGCATATGAGAAGGAATCCGGATCGTACCCAGCTCGGTAACGATAATGAAGTCCATATTCGGCTTGCTTATAAAATAGGCAACCGGAATAGACAGCTCATAGCTCTGGGCTCCTTCCGCTTTTTCCAGCTCAAGGGTGATACTGCGCTGCTCACCAGACTGGGCTTTCTTTAGAGCATCGTTATACAATTCATCCGTTAACTGCGCCAGTGCCGCGCCGGAGAGTGGATCCAATTGGACCTTCAGCGGCAAGGTCAGCCCCTTCTCCGTAGAGATTTCCGGATTCGGAGGCAGCTGCGGAATCACCGGAGCGGAAGCCGAGCCGGATGACGATGGCCGTCTGGAGCTGCCTCCCAGCTGAACGGCAAACGTAGCGGATTGAGACAGGCTGCTGTCCTGTCCCCATACCTTGACGGTATAGATGCCATTCAACAATTGGCTCAAGGTGTACTTGAAGTAGTAAGCACCTTTAGCTCCAGTCGCGCTTTGATCGGAATATTCCACGACCTGGTTCGGGTTTCGAAGCTCGACATGTACAGGATTGCCCTCTATAGTCCCCGACGTACCGGAAATGATGACACTGCGAGTTCCGTAGTCAAACACGGCTGATACACTTGGGGCTTCCAGCGGACTTACATAAAACGCAGCCGTTGCAATGCTCGACACATTTTCACCGCTTACCTTGACAAGATAGTTCCCATTGACTCTTTGTTTCAGTGTATAGACAAAGGAATAACGGCCGTCCGGACCAATCGTTCCTTGATCCAAATAATCGAGTACGTCATTCGGATTCCGAACTTGTACCGTTACCAGGCTGCCCGGAGGCGTCCCCATGCTTCCTGTTATTTGGACCTGGCCGCTAGAGCTATCATATGAAGCGTTGACCGCAGAGGAAGGTGCCGCTGCAGCTGGAGACACCATACTAAAGCATAATAACAGCACGAGCAATAGCACCGTGGATTGTTTCAAACTTACTCCTCCTTTGGGATGCAGGGGAATGCTGCAGCTTAAGCCCGCTTATTCCCCTATCCCCATGTTCGACTATGGAATCGAGACTACATTGGAGATCACATTCCTGCTCGATGTTTGATCCCACACGAATACCTTCAGCTTGTAGCCTTCCGATACATTCTCTGGCAGCCTGAGCAGCGCACTTGCTTGAGTAGTTGCGCCTCCGGAAATGGTTTGTTCGGTCAATGCATATCGGGTCATCCGATCCTGTGAATCGAACAGCGCAATGACTACCACTCCATTCTGACTGACCTTGGAGTTGCTGGCCAGCGTAGCTTTGACCATAACATCCCTGACGCCATTAAGACTGTAAATCAAATTGCCTCCTAGATCATGCAGCTCTGTCTTTTGTATGGTGAACATCCCGGACCCCCAATTAGGGTTATAAGTCATCCGGAAGGTGCTAGTGCCCGTGTTCCCATACTCGTCTTTGCCGGTAATCACAATATCATTGGCTCCTTCTTGCAGCGTCAAAGGAATGTGCAGAGGAATGCCCGGCGTTATGGTTACATTCTCCATTAGCACCGAGCCGTTCAGAGACACAACAGCTGCAGCTCCCCGATTCGCCGTAACGGACAGCTCATAGGCTGGGACATGGACGACTGCCGGAACGGTTGAAGTCGGCTGGAATACAATGGCCGATTTGTTATAGGTGACGGAAATCGTTTTTGAGTTGATCACGTCGCCGGAGGCTTCGCTATGCACCGAGATGGTAATGGTATTCAAGCCTTCCGTCAGCTGCAGGTCATGCGAGAACAGGCTTCCTGCTTCATGGTATACCGATTGGATGACCGTTGTACCGTTAAGGCTGATATCCAAATTGGCTCCATCTACCATAGTTCCCTCGACGGTATAGGAAGGAATCTCAACGGCAGCCGTACTCGGGTTATGAAGGAGGAACTTTGCGGAACGATGCAGCTGTACGTCGTTGAATTTGGCTGCGGCCAAGTAATCGGAGTTGCTCGTAGATTTCGGCGCATCCACCGCCATTCCGATATAGGCTTGGTCCTCAAGCTCCAGGACGGCGGAATTAACGATCCCCCAGTTGACCCGATCGGTAGACACATAACCGGTAATGGTATTGTCCGTTCTGACAAGCTTCAACCAGAAAGGTGCCTTCAGGCTGCTGGAGGCTGCCGCTTTCGAGCTGTATTTCGCCCCTGCTGCCAAACGGTTCATGAAGAGAGCTTTCCTTCCGGTCGGTGCATTTTCATCCGTATCCGGGGTCAGGAAAATCGCCGCAGCCGGCGCATTATCGGCAAGACTGGCTCTTACCATGAGTCCCGATTTGGTCAAATCATCGATTTCCGAGTCAAAGTCAACATAAGCGATCATCTCGAAATTGCCTTCAACCGGCTGATAAGTATAATGGAAGGAATCCGTGCTGCCGCCGATGACTCCTGCCCCTTTGACCGAGAAATCATTCCCTACCTGACTGGCGCTCCCCTCAATAGTGACGGAGCCTATGTCGCTGGAAACCCAAGGTGTGATCTCTCCCGCACCATTGACGTAAATAATGATAACGGACGAAAGGGTCATTCTTCCCGTATTATCAATTGCCTTGGAATAAATATAGTGCTCTCCCTTGGGGGCTTGCTTCCACTCCAGCGTGAACGGAGCGTTCTGAACCCGGCCGATTTCCTGACTGCCGGAATAGAAGATAACCTGGGCAACGCCGCTCTCAGCTGATGCTTCCGCACCAAGGGTGATGATGTCCCCCTCTTTGAAGGCTTGGTGCATACGAATCCCTGTCGTTTGAACAATCGGATTCGGCGTAACAGGAACGACCAGGGAATTGATATAGTTCTCCAAGTAAGTATATCCGTTCGCATCTAGTCCCGCCCCATCCGAACCATTAGCGGGGTTAAGCCCATGTGCAACCTCCCAATCATCCGGAATCCCGTCATGGTCACTGTCCAACGGAGGTGCCGCCGGGAGAAGCTCAGGCAATCCTCCATCGCTCTGGATCGTATTAATGATCCGGCCTGTGCCGTTTCTCACATCGTCCACAATCCTCGCATCCAACGAATCCCTTTTTGGCAGAGACGCCCCTGCGCTTTCCAGTACTTTCTCATACGCCGCTTCAGCCGTATCCGTAGTGACAGGACCTCCTATGGGATCGGTCGCATCCGGAATCAGGATAGGCTTATACTTGCGAACGATAGGCCCTTGTGGATTGATGGCCTTCCATTGGCCTTGCGAATTGGTCACCCAGTTATTGGCGGAGACATCCGGCGCCCCTTCCACAACATTGCCGTCAATGTACCAGGTACCGCTGTTCGCTTCGCCGGAAGGAGCGACAATTCGGCTTTTTACCCCGTCAAAGGTGCTGGGACCCGGCTTATAATAATTGTTGATCATATTGATGCCTACGGCCTGCTCTCCGCCATAAGCAGAGTTGTTGCCCCAGTTATAGACGACATTGTTCCGGTAATCAATCTTGGTCGGATAATTATCCGGATCGGTTTGCCGGTCAAACCGCGGATTTCTGCTGTTGTGGCTGGCCAGAAGATTATGATGGTATGTGGCGTTCGTTCCGCCCCAAATCCCCCCATATCCGTGCGCGCCTTTGCCATGAATGGAAAGGTTCAAGCTGTCGCTGATAATACTCCACTGCACCGTGAAATTTTTGCGGTTTTTGACCGAGAACGTTTCATCGGAGCTCCAGCTGAATGAGCAATGATCGATGATAATATTGTTGCCCGTAATATCTGCGGTATCGCTCAGCACGTTAATTCCGTTGCGGAATCGGATATATCGGATAATCTGATCGGTCCCCACATTATTGTTGCCAAATTTGACCATGTACCCGCTAACCGCGATGCCGTCTCCAGGAGCTGTCTGCCCTGCTATTGTGATATTGCCCACGGTAATATCCAGCTCCCGCTTCAGATGAATGGTTCCCGAGACGCGGAATACAACCGTTCTATTGCCTGCGCTAACCGCATCGCGAAGCGAGCCGGGAATCGGAGCTTCTCCCGCTTTGGTGTCATAATCCTCCAGAGTCGTAACTTCGTATACTTGTCCGCCCCGGCCGCCTTTGGCGTACATCGCTGCCCCTTCGGCACCAGGGAAGGCCGGAACCCGAGCTACGGCATTCGGATCCACAGTTACACGAATGGACTGGACGGCACTCGCATTGCCCGCTTTATCGAAATAGCGGTACTGAATGACGTTATCGCCTTGCCCACCGACTTCAAATTCAGCGGCATATGCTTTCCATTCCCCCTCATTCACCCGGTATTGAACCCTGCCTTCTTCCGGGAGCTCCCCATTTTGCTCCAAATAGATGAGCACAGGCTTGGTATAGGCTCCGTTCTGCCCGTCCGGCATGGCAGGTGCCGCAAATGCCTTTAAATCAGGAAACATGCCCGGAATAATAACGGATTGGGTCGGGTCCCAGCCATCAAACATCCGGGGAATCGTCAGCTCACTCGCTTCCTGCGCCGACATTTGGGTTCCCATGACCCTGGTGGCAGGACTTGCTCCCGGACCGCTGCTGTTGTATTCCGTGAACGAATACGGATCGACTTGCATCGTGGTCCAGCCGGCTGGATCAATATGATCATCCATATAGGTATTGATAAACCGCACAATCGGCTTATCCTGCCATGGTCTGCCCAGAAAATGCTTTCCTTGTGTGCTGCTGTCCTTCAACAACCGGGAGTTTATAAACACAAGCCCCGGATCGGTTTCATTCTTAGTCGCCGCTGCCGTCAAGACTCCGCCGCTGTCCGACTTGTTAATACTGACAGCGTCTACATGATCGAATACGGCAGCGCTTGCCGGGCCATAAATAAAGTCAGTGCGTCCGACAATCGTGCTGTTGCGGTAATATTGCCTGCCGATTCGGGGGCTTTCAGCCCGAATGCCCGCATACAGCGTATCCTGGTAACCAAGGAGCTGAACATTTTCCAGCACCGCTTGATCGGCTTGGACAGCCAGCGCAACGGCTTGACCGTCGGAAGGCTTGGCGCTATTTTCAATCGTCAGATTCGTGGCCGAGAAATGATCCCCTTGGACTATGACTGTCGCTGCGGAGATTGCCTGATTCGGGTTCGTCGCATTCGATTTGTTGCTTGTAATCTTGGATTGTCCGGTTCCTTCCCCTACCAGGCTGACATAAGGCGGCGTAATAACGACATTTTCGGTGTATGTCCCCTTCTTAATAAAGACGACGGTACGCTTCGTGTTCTTAGGGTCGATAGAAGCAATCGCGTCCTTGACATTGGTAAAATCGCCGCTGCCATCCTGCGCTACCGAAATCACTTTGGCCGGAGACACAGCAATCTCTTTCGCCGGCTGGCTTTCCCCTTTATCATTGGAGGCCGTTACAATATAATAGTAGGTTTCTCCATTGCGAATGGAGGAGGCATCTCCTTCAATAACCTTATCCTTAAAGGTTGGAGAAGTCAGGTTGGCAGCTATCGTCGTATAAGGTCCACCGCTGGTGCTGCTTCTTTTGAGGCTGTAGCCGACCGCTCCGGTCACTTTGGACCAAGACAATTCTACACTGCCGTTATATGCCGTTGCTGCAAAATCCCCTGGCGGCTCCGGAGCACCGGCAATCGGCGCATAAGGCGATGCCTTCACCTGATTGGAAATCATACTTTCCGCGGAACCGTTAGTTGCCGTGACCACATAAAAATAGACAAGGCCGTTCTTTACAGTCAGATCCGTGAAGCTTGTTGCTGTGTAGTTGCTTTGGATGATGTCATAGGGCCCCCCGTTCACCGTACTGCGCTTGATTTGATAAGCTGCGGCATCCGTAACGGCATCCCATGATAATGCAACTTGGTTATTGCCAGGTATTGCTTGAAGCGCCTTCGGCTGTTCCAAGGGCGGAACAGCTTGTACGGCAGCCAGCGCTTCTGAAGGACCGGTAAAAAAGCTTATCGGCATAAGATTCAAGCTGAGCAAAAGGCACAGCCCTACTCGCAGGGCATGCTTCATATCGTAACCTCCCTGAATTTTACATAGAAGAACATTACTTTAGCCCGATTGTTATTCCAGCTCTTTAACGCCCGAATAAGGCTTCATACCCGTCAGGCTATCCCATACGAATGCTTTGACCTTATAGCCGCTCGTTTGGGAAGGCAGTCGGAAGCCGACCTGCAATGTTTTGGTTTGTCCCGGTTCAATGTCGGCATCTACGCTGGAGTAATCGACCATCGCATTATGGCTATCGTAAAGCACAAACCATAACGTGACATGCTTCAGGGTCGCGGTAGGGTTCGAGATCTGCTTTCGAGCCAGCGCATCCTCGGACGGCTTAACGGTATCGATGAATTTGCCGTCGAGAGTGACCGTTTCCGGCTCCCCGATCCAATACTCGTAGTTAATGACAAAGTTAACCGTGCTTAGGTTGCCTGCAATATCTGCTGCGGACACTTCAATGGTGTTAGCGCCCTCCATTAGCTTAAGCGGGTATGTAAACGGCACATTCCCTGCCTGGGCAGTGGAGTCCGCCACAACGGCACCGTTTAATTTTATAGTGACAAGTGCATCTTTATTTATAGATCCGCGCAGCGCATACTCGGCATCTCTAACCCATGGCGGCGGTGCATCGATTCGGAATTCCGGCGAAACCTGGTCATAATGGACAACCGCAGAAACCCTATCGAATAACGTGGCATTAGGCCGCTGCGCATACACCTCGATCAGATTCGCGCCCGACACCAGCTTTACATCAACCTTGTACTGATCTTGGGTCAAAAGGCTGCTGTATACAGGCATTTTGTTCTGATATACCGATAAAGTGACGGAACCGCTGTAGACGCTGTTATAAACAGAGGAAGCTACCGTTCCGGAATACACGTTGGATGAAACGGTTCCGGAGATGGTATAGCTCGGAACGTTCGTATAGGCCTTCACCGGGTCCAGCTTCAAATCCGTCGGTACCCGTTCTGCGAACACGAAGTAGCCCGCGTTTTTGCCGCTGTTGTATTCGGTATAATTGTTCCACGGCATTTTAACCTCATCTTTAACCCCGTATAGCTTTTTATAGATTTTAAACGTGTACGAAAGGGCCGGATCCGCTAACTGGATAACCTCCCCCGTATCGGTCCACCCCTCGCCTTCTTTCAACCAATTAGGCGATGTTTCCCGCTGATCCATAGCTACATAAACGTCCGTTTGGTCCCGAACGGAAAACGTCGCTATTTGCGGATAGGGTCCGCTGTATTTCATTGTATCGACGTGGGTTTTGATCCAATCCGCTTCACGGTATTTATCGGGTATCGATACGATTTTGAGTGGGGATGCCCTGTCGGCAAACGGTTCATCTCCCGGATGTAAGCCTGATTGGACAGACCATCGGTGAGCATTATAATTTTCATAAGCAAGAACCTTGTCAAAAATGCTGTCTTCAGGAGTTGCTACGGGAGTGACCTCATAGGCTATCGCCTCAAATTGCGTGATCTCTCCTTCAATATCCACCTTGGCAACCTCATCCCTCGTTATGGCTGAGACACCGATAATATAGGGTTTTCCAAGCGTGATCTTGACGGCTTTGTTCAAAGTATAATCCCATTCGTTCGATGCGGAAGGCGATGCCAGGAACGGATAGCTCGTCGGAGTGCCGGTATACGTGGAGGTTGTATACCACGGATCTTCTTCCCTGGCTTTAATTTTGATGGAATATTTGGTTGCGGCCGTGTCAGGATAGATCCACATGGCAATGGATTGATTGTTGCGTCCTACCCAATAAGCGATTTGCGGGGCGTCCGGCGCTTTGATCGGAGTATGAGTGACCTTGACGCTTCGGATATAGACCTCGCCGTCGCCGGCAGGAGTTCCGATCACCAGCTTTTTAAAATTAAATGCGTTCGCATTTTTCTCATCGTTCGCCGAAAATAGGTTTGCCTTTTCTCTCGCTCGAATCGGTACGCCGTCCAGCCACAGACTAAACCGTTTGTTCTGAGTATTGACCTCCAGTTTCATCGTATGCCATTGGTTCAGCTGGTACGAGGCTTTCAAATCAGCCGGAGCGGTATCCGTCCAATAGACGGCTCCCTTCCCCGGGTCCAGTCCCCCGATGACCAAATACTTGCTGCTTGTACCGACTCCGGAGTTATACAGCTGCAGCAGCTGATCCTGCTTCTTGGAAGTACCAGGCTGCATAAAGGTGATTTCAGCCCTGATAGTTCCGGTCTTGCTCTCACCGAACGTCTTGCTGATCAGAAAGGGGCTTTCTCCGGCATGATTGACGGACAGATGAAGCGCTTTTTGCTTCGTCGTAGGCTCCTCTTCAATCACGGCATCGCTCGATGCGCCTGCAGGAAGCGCAGAATAATCGAATCCCAGCTGGTTGGCAGGGAGCCCTTCCAAAGCGGTCGAGAAATCTTCTTCCAGGAGAGTAACCTCTCCATCATTGACTGCGGCTGCGGCAGTCTGCTTCGGCGCGAACACTCCTGCCGCTAACGGCTGAAGAAGTAAAGCGCAGCATAACAGCTTTGATATCCATGCCCGCAAAATGAGTACACCTCCAAAATCTTAAAATACTTCTTTTATGTAAACGATTACATAATAGGGGTAAACAAGGCCTCCTTTCATTAGCTCCTTAAAAACAGCCGTTTCATGATGATCATAATCCAAAACTTTCATTCCATAGTAGGCTGAGTCTTTCATTTTCATAGGGAAATACGATCACCCTAACACGAAAAAGGCCGAGCACCCGAAGGCCGCATCGGCTTTAGTTGATCTATATTCCATTCGTCTTATCCCAATGATGGAACCTTCAAGGCTGTCTGAATGTTTTGCAGATCCAGACGGACTTGTTCATTAAGGAGATGAGGGTGATACAGCCCTTTCCCGATCAAATAATCCGAAATTTTCTCATGGGTGTCGATAGCGTCCTCTAATTGCCGGGTTAAGATTGTCTTGATTTCAGGCGAGACACATTCGGTTACGGCCATCGCGTAGTTACGGACACCGCTTTTGGCGGTATTCAGAAAGTCCATGGCGACCACTTCATCCGTTAAATGAGTCATGCCTGTTAAATATTCCAGCACAGGATTCATTGCAGCGCCTCCTTGCTGCTGTTTAATATAGCTTCAAGTTCCTGAAGATGCCTCGTAGTCGTGGCGACATCTTGCTGCAAAATGGTTCCAAGCTGCGGGTCTGAGACCAGGGCTTGCATCATTTTTGATTTTGTCAGGCAGACGGTTTTGAATGCAGCAATTTCGTGAACCTCCAAGGTTTCATGTAATGCATAGGGCTTCATGCTTGATTCACTCCCCGTTCCAGGATCTCATGGCTTCAATATGACTTTAATGCAGTTGTCGGTTTTGGTATCGAACAGCTCATATCCGCGCTTGGCGTCGCTTAACGGAATTACATGGGTAATAATGTCTCCCGCATTGATTTTGCCTTTCGTAATCAGCTCATACATATAGGGCATATAGTGAATGACCGGTGCTTGCCCGGAGCGGATATTCACGTTACGCTGCATAATATCTCCGAGAGGAAAGCCATTGTATCTCCCGCCATAGACGCCGGTGATTTGGATGGTACCTCCTTTGCGCACCGCTTGGGAAGCAATCACGAGCGCACTCATCGTGCCGCCCTGGAGCTTAAGACCGCTGGCCAAAAATTCGAGGTCGCTCATTTTTCCGTCCATCCCTACAGCGTCAATAACGACATCCGCACCGCCTTTGGTGATCTCCTTGAGATAGCTGCCCACGTTTTGCTGCTGCTCGAAGTTGACGGTTTCCACATGATTCGTCCGTTTTGCATGCTGCAAGCGGTAATCGACATAATCGACCGCAATGACCCGCTTGGCTCCTTTAAACCAGCAAAACTTTTGAGCCAGCAGCCCTACCGGACCACAGCCCAGCACGATGACGGTGTCCCCGTCCTTGACTCCGGCATTGTCAACGCTCCAATACGCTGTTGTCATTGCATCGGCAACCAAGCACAAGTTCTCATCCGGCAGTTCATTATTCTCCGGAATTTTAAAATGAGTGAAATTGGCAAAAGGAACCCTTAAATATTCCGCTTGACCGCCCGGATAACCGCCCGTAGTTCCCGAATATCCGAAGTAAGCCCCCATGTCCCCGTGTTCATTGGCATTATCGCATTGGCTTTCCAGCTGGTTTTTACAATAAAAACACTCGCCGCATGCAATCGTAAACGGGATGATGACTCTGTCGCCCTTCTTCAGCTTCGTAACCTCCGGGCCGACTTCTTCCACAATACCCATCGGCTCATGACCAATGATATAATTTTCCTGTAAATTGGGAATCATTCCATGAATAAGATGCAGGTCGGAGCCGCATATCGCAGTAGAGGTCAATTTGACTATCATATCGTCCGGCTTTTCAATCTTTGGATCCGGGACCTCCTTAACGGCGACGTTTTTGATACCTTGATACGTTACCGCCTTCATGCGTGTCTACCTCCCATATGCTCATCCGGTGTACGGTCGAACATCCCCTTGCGGGACGTGTCCTCCGGGAATAAGTTCATTTGAGAAATCATTTCCGTGTTTTTGGCGGCCAGCTGATCCAATTGATATTGCTCCTTCAGCCCATACGGATGGAACCATTTCTTACGAAGCATGAGCTCCGTGATTTCCTGATGAAGAGCAATCCCCTGCCTCAGCTGCTTCCGCAAAAGGGCCCTGACATCTGGGGATACCGTTTCCGTCAAGGCGATGGCCGTATTCCGGACTCCTTCTTTGGCACGTATAAGAAAATCCATAGCAAACGTCATATCCGCCATTTCCGGCATATGAAGCGAGTTGATCGGGTCAAGATAATCATGATTCATTGGATTCACCCTCAATTCAGGATTGGAGTAGGTTTATTCTCGGGGACGGGTGCCTGAAATGGCGCTCTTTCATAAACTGCCATGAGCTCGGCAATGGCAAGCTTCGTTTGTTCAACATCCTTCTGCATGAGTGCTTTTAATTCCTGATCAAAAACCAGCCCCTGCATCAGTTTCGATTTGGCCAGACATAGCGTTTTAAAATTTAGCGCTTCGTGCAGCTCCAATGCCTCATGAGGAGCTAATGTGGGTTGATCCAAGCTGATTCGGCCTCCCTGTAAATAATAT
Organism: Paenibacillus vulneris; assembly: GCF_039543185.1. Classification (NCBI taxonomy): domain Bacteria; kingdom Bacillati; phylum Bacillota; class Bacilli; order Caryophanales; family Paenibacillaceae; genus Paenibacillus; species Paenibacillus vulneris. The sequence goes on from NZ_BAABJG010000015.1 coordinate 763,932, forward strand.
GGTCAAAGTGTAGCATTTCCCGATACTTTTCTCTTAATTCAGGCACCTTAGGCAAAAAAAAGCCGCGCCAATGGCGCGACTTCGTTTCAAACGGATTCAATCCTTTACTATGCTGCATCAAACTCAGCAGCTTACTCCTTAGTGACCAGCTTCAGCGGTGCCGGAATCGTCTTCTCTACCGTTTTGCCTTGCAGCACATCGAATGCGGCTTGAACCGACATTTGACCGATCAATTCAGGCTGCTGAGCAACAGTAGCAGTAAGCTTGCCAGCCTGGATCGACTTCAAAGCATCCTCATTGCCGTCGAACCCGATGACCGGAATGGATTTGCCGGAGCTTTGAATCGCTTCAATGGCCCCTAACGCCATTTCGTCATTGTGGGCAAATACGGCTTGCACATCCGGATTCGCCTGGAGCAGGTTTTCCATTACATTCAGGCCTTTAGTACGGTCAAAATCCGCCGTTTGCTTAGCGATAACCTTCAAGTCCTGATCCGCGATCTCATGGAATCCCTTACCGCGCTCACGGGTAGCCGAAGCACCGGCAACACCCTCCAGCTCAATCACCTTTGCTCCTTTGCCCAGCAGCTTTTCGATATATTCCGCCGCCATTTTACCGCCTTTGACATTATCCGAAGCAACCAATGCCTTCACATCCCCTTTATCCGAGGAACGGTCCAGTGTGATGACTGGGATGCCCAGACTGTTCGCGGATTGAACCACGGTCGAGATGGCAGCCGAGTCTGTTGGGTTAATCAACAGGACATTAACACCTTTTTGCATCAAATCGTCCACGTCATTGCTTTGCTTGGCCGAATCGTTTTGCGCGTCGACGACAATCGTTTCGATGCCGTGCTTGTTGGCTTCAGCCACGACGCCGTCCTTTAAGGATACGAAGAACGGGTTATTCAAGGTCGATATGGAAAGTCCGATCTTGATATGCTTCAAATCCCCGCCGGTTTGCGGCTTAGCCCAGCTCGGCGGCTCCAAGGAGCAGCCCGTGGTTAAAATAAGCAGAAGCATGGTGATGACAATCGTTAGCTTTTTCATAAATCAATCTCCCCTTATGCGGATTTCTTGCGGTCGATGAGGACGGCGATAAGAATAACAATCCCTTTGACAACCATCTGGTAGAAGGAGGATACGCCGAGCAGGTTAAGACCATTGTTCAGCGTACCGATAATCAAGGCACCAATCAGTGTACCTACGATACGACCGCGACCGCCGGAAAGACTAGTTCCCCCGAGGACGACCGCTGCGATTGCATCCAGCTCATAAGAGGTACCTGCCGTTGGCTGCGCCGAGTTCAGACGGGATGTCAGGATAGACCCCGCCAATGCGGACAGCATTCCTGCCAAAGAATAAATCATAATTTTCACGCGTGGCACTTTAATACCGGAAACGATAGATGCTTTTTCATTACCGCCGATAGCATAAGTTTTCCGCCCGAAGGAGGTTTTGTTCAGAACAACCCACAGAATAACAAAAGCAATGATCATCGTAACGGCCGGTACCGGGATGCCCAGCATATACCCACGGCCAAACATCTGGAACGTTAAGCTGTCGCCTAATCCGGTAATCGGATTCCCGTTCGTGTATACCAGCGTCAAGCCTCTAAAAATCGTCATCGTTGCCAGAGTAGCGATAAACGGAGCCATCTTCCCCTTGGTAATCATAAATCCGTTAACCATACCCATCACGCCGCCTAGCAAACAGCCGATAATAATAGCCAGAACCGGATCAAAGCCGGCAACCATCATGTTAGCGACAAATGCGCTCGATAGCGCCAATATAGAACCGACGGACAAGTCGATGCCCCCGGTCAAGATAACAAACGTCATGCCGAACGCGATCAGAGCATTAATGGACACCTGCCGCAGCAAATTTAATATGTTGAGCGGTTCCAAAAAGCTTGGATTAAGCACGGATACAATGATAATCAAGATGATTAAACCGAGCAGAGGACCTAATTTTTGTGTAATTTGCGATATTTGCAAGCCTTTGGACGATGCTTCATTCTTCGTTGTCATATTACTGTCCCCCTGTCGCGAACATCATTATTTTTTCCTGTGTTGCTTCTTCTTTACTCAATTCCCCTGTGATGCGCCCTTCGTGGACAACAACGATGCGGTCACTCATGCCTAGCACTTCCGGGAGCTCGGAGGAGACCATAATGATCGCAACACCATGTCCTGTCAGCTCGTTCATCAGCTGATAAATTTCGCGCTTGGCGCCAACGTCCACGCCTCGGGTCGGCTCGTCCAGAATCAGGAGCTTAGGTCCGATCCCGATCCACTTGGCGATGACCACCTTCTGCTGGTTACCGCCGGACAGATTGCCTGCCGCCGTTTCGGACGAATGGGTCTTGATTTGCAGCCGCTTGATCAGGGCATCCACGAACGTCTTTTCCTTCTGCGCCGAGATCAGCCCTTTGGAAGTATAGCTGCTCAGACTTGGCAGCACCATATTATCCCGTACCGAGAAATCCAGAATCAGCCCTTCATCTTTACGGTCCTCGGTAATGAACCCAATCCCCAGATTAACGGCGTCAACCGGCTTACGGATTACCGCTTTTTTGTCGAACAAATAAAGCTCTCCGCTGTCGAGACGATCCAGACCGAATATTGCCCTCATAATCTCGGTGCGTCCGGAGCCCATAAGTCCGGAGAAGCCTACAATTTCACCGGCACGGACCTGGAAGTTTACATCCTCAAACCATCCCTTCCGGGTGGCATGCTTCACTTCAAGGACAACCTCGCCCGGATTTGGAGTTCTAGCCGGATAACGCTCGGTCAATTCACGGCCAACCATTTTCTTAACGACTTCGTCAAAATTCGTATCCGGAATGCTCTTCGTGTCTACGGTTCGTCCGTCCCTCATGACGGTAATCCGGTCGCAGATGGCGAATATTTCTTCCATCCGATGCGAAATATACACGATGGAGACGCCGTCTTTTTTCAACGACTCTATCACCTCGAACAGCTTCTGGATCTCTCTTTCCGTCAATGCTGAGGTCGGTTCATCCATAATGATGACTTTGGTGTCTGTAAGCAGCGCTTTGGCAATTTCGATCATTTGCTGCTGTCCGACAGAGCATTGTCCGGCCTCAATATTCAACGGAATGTCTACGGAGAGCTTGCGGAACTGCTCGTTTGCGAGCGCCTTCATCTCATTCCCCTTAAGAAAGCCCCAGCGGGACGATACTTCACGGCCGATGAACAGGTTCTCGAGAACCGTCATATCCGGCCATACGTTAAGCTCCTGATGAATAAATGCAATACCATTGCGTTCCGCTTCTTTAGGATTGGCATAATAGGTTTCCTTGCCGTCGATGACAATCGTTCCTTCATCTCTGGCGTGGACCCCGGTAAGAATGTTCATCAATGTGGACTTACCGGCACCGTTCTCGCCCATTAGCGCATGAACCTCGCCCTCGCGCAGTTCAAAATCGACACCGGATAGCACCTGATTGCTTCCAAAGGCTTTGTGGATCCCATTCATTCGAATGTGCATAAAGGCTCCTCCTTATGAACCAAAATAGACGCCTGCTTGTAAAATGATGTTCGCATACGGCTTGGCTTCACCTGTACGAATGACCGCTTTAGCCTTCTTCGTCAGCTGCTTGAACTCTTCATGAGAGCATTGCTGAATAGAAATCCCGTTGAATTTATTTTGTATATAATGAAAGGCTGCCGGGTTGTCCGAGCTCATCTCCTCCGCAATGACCGCCTTCTCCACTTCCATATCGGCGGCTATGGCGTTAACGGTTTCCTCAAAGCCTGGAGAGCCGTGAGTTAAGGCCAAATCGATTTTCTTGACCCCTTCGGGTATAGGAAGCCCGACATCCGCAATCACTATCGTATCGGTATGACCCAGATCGGCCAGAACCTTGGAGATATGACTGTTCAATATCCCATGCTTTTTCATCTCAGATCTGCACCTCCACTTCCTGACGGCTCGGCATGCCGCCTTGAGCCCCGAACTTGGTCACGGATAAGGAAGCGGCACGATTGGCGAACCGAACGCTCTCATAGACGGGTTTCCCCTCCGCCAATGCAACCGCAAAAGCTGCATTAAACGTATCCCCCGCACCCGTTGTGTCCACCGCTTCCACCTTATAAGAAGGAACCAGTACTTCCTGCGTACCGTCAAAATAACGGACTCCTCTGCTGCCTTCAGTTATAAACAGCTTGTTCGGGTATTTGCGGAGCGCTTCGGAAACGGTCATATCTGCGAAGATCATTTTCGCTTCATGCTCATTAGGCGTTAGATAAGCCGCGTTCTCGATCACTTCTTTCTCCAAAGGCCGAGCGGGAGCCGGATTCAGCAAAAGCGGAATGCCCAGCTTTCGGCAAATTCTGCTGACATGAGTGACGGTTTCCTCCGGCATCTCCTGCTGAATCATCACCATATCCGCCTTATTAAAAGCATCCAGGGAACGATCAATGTAGTGTGGTGTAACCTCATTATTCGCAGCTTTTATGACAACAATACTATTATCGCCTTCTGCCAGAATGATATGAGCGGTACCGCTTCCACAATGTGTAACCGGTTCCACATAGTCGACAGAAACATGATTTCGTTTCAAATTGTTTACAATCTCTACGCCGAATGGGTCGTCCCCCACTCTTCCAATCATAGTAACATCGGCACCAAGACGCGCTGCGGCCACTGCCTGATTGGCGCCTTTCCCACCGGGAACGGTGCTGAAGCTGTCCCCAAGAACCGTCTCTCCGGCTCCCGGGCGCTTCGCCGATGTTACAACAAGATCCATGGATGCGCTTCCTACCACGATAATTTTAACCACGCAGCTTCACACCTTTCTTGTCGTATCCCGCTCTGTGAATGTAACGGGCATCTGTATTGTTTTTTGGTCTGGATTTTGATTGTCGATCAATCGAATAAGTAGCCCGGCAGCTGTACTTCCCATATCATAAGCCGGCTGGCGAATCGTCGTAAGCGACGGCGTCAGCAGACTGCTGAGCGGAATATCGTCAAATCCTATGATCTGTACGTCGTCCGGAACTTTCTTGCCCAACCGGAGAGCTTCGTGCAGAACCGCTGTAGCGACAATATCATTACTTGCGATGACCCCATCGGTATCAGGGAATTGTTCGAATAGCTCTTGAGCCCAGTTACCCGCTTCCGTAAAAGAATAGGACGAGGTTTGAACTACGTTATAGGCAATCCCTTGATCACGAAGCACGTCAATGGCGCCTTGATAACGATCCTGTGCCGGACGGATGTGCTTAGGTCCTTGAATAATCGTGATCTGACGGCTGCCGCGGGTCACGATCTCATGGGCTGCCATTCTTCCGCCCTCTCGTCCATCCGAATATACGGAAGGCCGGTTATCCGCCGTCCGGTCGAGAAACACGACGGGAATATCCAGCTTCCGGTATGTATCTGTGTCCGGATAGTTGGTAGAGGCGATAACCCCGACTACGTTATTTTGAATAAACGTTTGGATATATTCTTTTTCCTTGTTCGTGTTCTCGTCGCTGTTGCCAATGATAATGCGAAAATCATGCTTGTGCATCTCATCCTCCACCCCCCGGGCAAGCTCGGGAAAGAAGGGGTTGGTGATATCCGGCAGCAGCAGGCCAATGAGCCTGGATTTGCGTTTATATAAAGAACGAGCGACCTCATTAGGCGTGTAATTCAACTCACGGATAGCAGCTTCTACCTTTTTGCGGGTATCTTCATGCACGTAGCCAATCTCGTTAAGCACCCGCGATACGGTTGCCACCGAAACGCCCGCATGCTTAGCCACTTCTTTAATGGTTGCCATCTCAGCTTCTCTCCTTAATGTGGAACCGGTTACACATATAAAATATCACAATCGTTCTTTTTTGGCAAGACGGAATCTTATCCCTGTTGGTCTTACTCCCTATTTGTACAGGCTGAAGAGGCAACCGAGGACTTAATCGATTGCCTGTAGTATGCTTCCATCCTGTAAGGATGTCTGGTTCCGCGGCAGCTCAATATAGAAAGTAAAATGTCCGTTTTGATGACCAAGACCTAGCCGGCCGTTATGCAGTTCAATGATATTTTGGGCGATCGAAAGACCGAGGCCTGCTCCCTGCGCTGTGTCGCTATCGTGACGGGACGACTCTACTTTATAAAACCGTTCAAATAACCTGCGTTCCTGCTCCTCGGTTAGCGGCTGCCCTACGTTCTCGACCGCGAGATAGATTTGATCCTCCCAGACCGAGAGCCTTACTGTAATTTCCCCGGGCTTATATGAGAATTTGAGTGCGTTGATCAGCAGATTATCGATTGCTCTTACTAGCATTTCAGCATCTACTTCACCATAGATCGGCATAGGCTCACGAACAACGTTGATGGACAAGCCTTGCTCCTGAGCGATCGGTTCAAATTCATTCAGCATTTGCTCGAGCAAGCTGCTCAAGTCTACCGTCGACTTGATTAATTGAACGCTTCCGCTGGTCAAGCGGGTATACTCGAACAAATCATCGATAAGCTTTTTCAGCTGCTGGGTTTTATTGAAGGCATTCGTAATATATCGTTTATGCTCTTCGATATTTTGATAATCATCATGCTTCAGCAGGTTTAAATAGCCTGCGATGCTTGTTAACGGTGTTCGCAAATCATGGGAAACATTCGTGATCAGCTCCATCTTCGACTTCTCGATCCGCCGTTCATTCTCCATCATGGACTGCAGCTGATCCGCCATATAATTAATATTGCTTGCCACGATGCCTAGTTCATCCTGTTTTCTTATAGACACCCGATGGCTCAGATTGCCTTGTGCGATGGACATTAAGCATTCGCCCATGGATCTCAAATATCGAACGTCACGGCGCATAAACAAAAAGAAAAGAAACATGAAGAGCCCAAAGAACAGCAGTAGCGAGATCACTTGGTCCAGATAGCCCGGCTCGAATGAAATATAATTCCCATAAACAAATGAGATCATAGCTGTGAGAAAGAAGCTCAGGAATGACCCGCCCACGATACGTACGCGAATGCTCTTATTCCAGTTCAGCAGGGAAAAGAAGTATTTAATCAACTTTATATCCTACCCCCCACACGGTTTTGATATATCGGGGCTCCCGCGGATTATCTTCGATCTTCTCGCGGATATTCCGGATATGCACCATGACCGTATTATCGGATAAAAATTTATCCTCCTTCCACACGTTCTGGTAGATTTTTTCTATGCTGAACACATGGCCGCGATGACTTGCCATCAGCTCCAGGATCGAGAACTCGATAGGCGTCAAGGACACTTCCTTCCCGTTAACGGTGACTACGTGGCGTTTTCGATTTATTACGAGCTCGTCAATTTCCGTGATCTGCTCATCCGTATCGAGTCGTCCGCTTCCTCCTGCCTTGGCCAGTGTCTGCCGCCGGAATTGCGCCTTCACCCTGGCGATCAGCTCCAAGGGATTGAACGGCTTGCTGATATAATCGTCCGCTCCTGTCGTAAGCCCGGTAATTTTGTCCATATCCTCCCCTTTTGCAGAAAGCATGATGATAGGGGCATTGGTCTTCTCCCGCATTCTCATGCACGCCTGAATCCCATCCATGGTAGGCATCATGACATCCAAAATGATCAAATCAACAGGCTCCTTAAGCATGATTTTCAAAGCTTGAGCCCCGTCCTCCGCTTCCAATATTCTGTAGCCCTCATTGCGCAAATAGATACGAATAATATCTCTGATTTCCAAATCATCGTCCGTGACCAAAATCGTTTTGACCAATTCATCCGCCTCCTTGCAGTATGCCACTCCCCGGCATGGTATTATGTTTACATTACCATATTCTTACACCCCATGCTCGGAATATATCTGTTTCCTATTCCTACCCGTTATTTTTTTCGGCAAACATAGACGAATGCGGGAGGCAGATTCATCGGTACAAATTGAATATGCTCGATCTCCAGCCGTTCGCTTAATTGCCGTTTCATCTGCTGGGAATATTGAAAGGCGATGAACAGCCCGCCCGTTCTAAGCGAGGCGATGATCTGATCCATGAGCTGGTCCCGAACCTGCTGTGGAAAGTTGAAAAAAGGAAGGCCGCTAAGAATACAATCCAGTTCTTCAATCCCCTCGTTCATCATAGCGGATTGAAGTCTGCACGCATCGCTGTAGCAAGGATAATCGGGATATTGCCGCCGCAAACCGGAATACAACTGCGGGTCTTTTTCGAATAAGAGTATTTTCGCATCTTCGTGTATTTTCGAGCTCAGATGTTTTGTTATGGCGCCTGTCCCTGACCCCAGTTCAGCCAAATGCTTAACCTCATCCCAAGGAACGTGTTGAAGCATCGTTTGGGCCAAGTAGACGGAGCTCGGAGTTACACTCCCGATTTGCCCCGGGTGCCGGGTGAATTTATATAAAAATAACAGCTTTTCTTGAACGGATTTCATCATGTTATGATCGCCACTCCCTTCGAATTTATCCTAAGAGTAACGGAAAATTCTGCAGAACAAACGAAGGAGTTTCTTAAGATATTCTGAAGATTAAGCAGATTTTCCCCTCAAAGTACAAGGATAATCACATAGATTAAGAGAATGTATAGAGAACCGATATCCAAAATATAGTTTTTTTGGTATCCCCCATCAATAAATAACTACAAGATTGGAGAACGCTATGACTTTCCCTATCTGGATCAACCTTGGATTTATAAAGCTTCATCCCCATATCGTCTTTGAAGCATTGGCTTATTTTATCGGCTTTCGAGTGTACCTATTTACTCGCAGCAAGGACAAAATTCCGGCTGAACAGGGCATATGGGTCATCGTAGGAGCGATCTTAGGAGCAGCTATCGGCTCCAAGATACTGTATTGGCTGGAGGATCCTATTAAAACTATAGAAAATTGGAACAGCTACACCTATTTGATGGAAGGAAAGACGATTGTCGGAGGACTGTTAGGCGGGCTGATTGGTGTGGAGTGGGTTAAAAAGCGTGTCGGTATTACTCGGTCAACAGGGGATGATATGGCGCTGCCGCTTATATTGGGTATGGCGATCGGACGCATCGGCTGCTTTATGACAGGGCTGGACGACCATACCTATGGTACTCCTACGTCTTGGATTATAGGCGTCGATTTTGGTGATGGCATCCCTCGTCATCCTACTCAGCTCTATGAGATTGTCTTCTTAGTGCTGCTTGGCGGCTTTCTGCTTATTTGGAAACACCGGAAGAAAATGCGCGAGATGTCAGCGTCATCTGCCTTCAGGCCGATACCCGATGGAGCTATGTTTCAGCTGTTTATGACAGGATATTTAGCTTTTCGCTTGGTCATAGACTTCATCAAGCCGACGCCTCATCCTTTTATCGGGTTAAACAACATTCAATTAGCTTGTCTCGCAGGCTTGATCTATTACATCGTTTTATTGAACAAATGGCTTGGCAAATCACACAGCATACCTAAGGAGGATTACCGTAATGTCAACCAAGAATAGACCCTATATTTTCTATGAGCTTACTAACAGCATTTGCTCCCAGTGCCTGCGAAAGGTGGAGGCCAAGGTTATTATTGAGGATGATCAAGTATTCCTGCTCAAATATTGCGGGAAGCATGGCCGTGAGAAAGTCTTAATCGCCAATGATGCAGCCTATTACAAGAAGTGCCGCGAGTTTCTAAAGCCCGCAGAAATGCCCCAGCATTGGAACACACCGATCCGCTATGGCTGTCCTTATGATTGCGGGCTATGCCCCGACCACGAGCAGCACAGCTGCTTGACCTTGATCGAGGTCACGGACCGATGCAATCTCCAGTGTCCCATCTGCTATGCCGAGTCTTCACCGCAGCGGGAAACGTGGCGCTCTCTAGATCAGATCGAAAAGATGCTCGATGCGATCGTCCGAAACGAGGGTGAACCGGATATTGTGCAAATAAGCGGTGGGGAGCCTACCATCCATCCGCAATTTTTTGACATCCTCGATCTTGCCAAAAGCAAGCCGATCAAGCACATTATGGTTAACACCAACGGCATTAAAATTGCCCAAGACCGCGAATTTGCAAAAAAATTGGCAGCCTATATGCCAGGATTTGAAATATACTTACAGTTTGACAGCTTTCAGGAAGAAGCATTACGGGAGCTCCGCGGCGCGGATTTGCGGGATATTCGCCGCCGGGCTCTGGAGCATCTGAACGAATTCAACATTTCGACTACATTAGTCGTCACCCTAAAAAAAGGGTTGAATGACCATGAAATCGGGGACATCATTCAGTTCGGCTTGAAGCAGCCGGCCGTACGCGGAGTTACCTTCCAGCCTATCCAGGCTGCAGGACGCTTGGAGGCTTACGATCCGGCGAAAGACCGACTGACGCTGAGTGAGGTAAGGCAGCGTATTATCGAGCAATCCGGTGTATTTCGTGCCGAGGATATGATCCCTGTCCCTTGCCATCCCGATTGCCTGGCGATGGGTTACGCCCTGAAGCTCGGCCATGAAGTATTGCCGCTTACAGGTCTGATGGACCCGCAAATTTTGCTGGAAGGCGGTCGCAACACTATCGTTTTTGAACAGGATCAAACGCTCAAGTCAAAAATTTTCGAGCTATTCTCGACAGCCCATTCTCCTGCTTCGTCAGCACTTTCGCTTAAAAATTTGTTGTGCTGTCTGCCCATGGTAGCCGTTCCGGAGAATATCAGCTACGATAACGTATTTCGCGTCATTATTATGCAGTTCCTGGATCCCTACAATTTTGATGTTCGCTCCGTCAAAAAATCTTGCGTCCATATCGTACACCCCGATGGAAGAATCATCCCGTTTGACACATACAATATGTTTTATCGGGGAGATCAGGAGCAGAAGCTGGCTGAGCTCCGTGCTGAACTCGACTTACAGGCAGGAGGTGTCATTCATGACTGAAGACGGAAACAAGGAGCCAAATCATCTTCCATCAGAAGAAGACACGTTGTCCAATGATCAAGGACCTAGCGAACAAAGACCTCCTACCCAGCCGCCGCCGCAGAACCACACCTTGCAAGTGCTGAAGGGAATGGGATTGCTGCTGCTGCTTCATCTGTTACTGTTTCTTGTACCCGTCGCCTTTTTCTTTATAAGTGTCGCTCAGCTTGTATACCTGATTCCAGCACTAATTCTTTTACGTAATAATAAAGGCATCTTTCAAGGCCTGCTGATCGGCGCAGGAATTACGTTTCTGCTTAATGCCGCCTGCTTCGGTCTTCTGCTTGGCGGCAATTTTAGATTATAGCGAAGCTGAATAGACTGCAAACACAATGCGAGGGTGTCCCAAAGCCATGAATATGGTTTTGAGCACCCTTTTTTTCAAGAATATACAACTTCATTTCAGGACGGCCTCTTCATAATCTGCCTCCAATCTACTTCCGTTTCTCCTGCTCGATCGCTTTGTTGGCCTCTTCTTCGGCTGTCCGCAATGCGGTATTAAGATCGATTTTGCCGAGCGAGAGGTCGACTTGCGGCTTAGTGTAGGCCTTCTCCACGGCACCGTCATATTTGCTTTTGGGGGATATCGGCGCCAGCTGATTGAAGAAGATCGCTTTCAAATTTTTGTCTTTGAACTCCGCACTTTGTCCAAGCGCATCCTGCACGGTCTTGCTCTTCAGAACCGGCAAAGCCGCTTTCTTCGCCGCCAGCGTCTGGTATTCTTCGGAGACCAAATATTTCAGCACCTCCATGGCTGCATCTTTATTAACGGTTTGATTGGTAATACTCATGAAGGTTGGATAAGCTTGGGAGCCCATCCCTGGAAGCTCTTTGAAGGTCGGCATCGAGACGATATCCCAATCCAGCGCGGCCATCTCCTTGGACAGAATGGATTGCAAATCCGACAAATAGACGAACATAGCCAGATTCTGATCCTTGAGAAAGTCATCCTTATACGGCAGCTTGTTATTCAGTGCGACAATCCGGTCTTTGTAGCCTTGATCCTGAGCGGGGATCGTATAGTATGCCTCGTACATCCTTTTCCACATATCGCTATTGATGGTAGCCTGCTCCGTTTTCGGATCGACGTAAGGCTGTGAAAACTGGTTCAACCGAAGCACATGCGTCGGGGACACCACGAGACCGATATATTGCTTGCCTCCGTCATTGCGTGTCATCTTACGTGCAAGATCATGCATTTCGTCCCATGTCATGCCATCCTTAGGAGACGGAATTCCAAATTTTTGAAATAACGTCTTGTTATAATAAGTCACCATTATGTTGTTAAAGACAGGTAATCCGTACAGCTTCCCGTCCGAAATCATTTTCGCCGCATCAATCAGTGTCGGTTCAAAGCTGCTCAGGTCCACGTTATGCTTCTTGGCCAGGTCGGTCATATCGAATTGAAGTCCGATTTGGGTAAATTCGGGGAACACACCGATAGAGCCGTAATAAAAATCAATGCGTTTGCCCGCCGTGACCAGCTGCTGCAATCTATTATTCGTGTCAACAGGAATGTAGGTAATATCATAGTTCGGGAATTTTTTGCGGAGCGCATCGCCGAACCTTGCATCGAAGGCTTCAGTCGTATCCCCGCCTCCGGAATAAAAGAACAGCTCCGTTCGTTCCCCGCCGGGTGGTGAAGCGTCATTAGTCTGAGATGCACTAGGCTGACCCTTACTGCACGCGCTTAAGCCCGCTGCGGCTAACACACAAATGGACATGAATACAATACGATACCGCTTCATAGGAGTTCCTCCTCAAAGAACTGAATGTGCCTTCACTTCTTTTTCGCGCTTTCGATCCCCTTGTTGGCCTCTTCCTCTGCTGTTCGGAGAAGGGTATTCAGATCGATCTTCCCAAGGGAGAGATCGACGATCGACTTGGTGTAAGCCTTTTCAGCAATGCTATCGTAAGGGGTTTTGCTCATAATACTTGGAAAACGATCGTAGAACACCGCTTTATAATTTTTGCCCTGATACCTGCTTTCCCCATACAGGTCCTTGAATTGTTGCCCGTTCAAAACGGACATGACACCTTTTTTGGCGTTATCCTTCTGAACCTCATCCGAGGTCAAATATTGAATAATTTGAAACGCTTCCTCCTTGTGCTTGCTGAAGTTCGGAATGGCAAAGTAGGTCGGGTAGCTCTGGGTGCCAACCCCTGGCAAATCCTTGAATGTCGGTGTCGCGACCATATCCCAGTTGACATTGGCAAATTCCGGTATGAGAGTCGGAAGGTTGGACAGCATTTCAAACATGGCTACAGTCCCGTCCTTAACGAAGTTATCCGTATAAGGCAATTTGTTTCCTATGGTCTGGATCGCATCCCGGTAGCCCGAATCGGACGTCGGCTCGACAAAGACCGTTTGAAACAGTTGCTTCCATCGCTCATCCCTGTTGATGGTTGCAGTCCCGGTTGCCCGATCCACCAAGGGGAGGGAGAACGGATTCATCTTGATGATATGTGCCGGAGATACGGCTAGGCCGAAATACTGCTTGCCGCCATCCACCTTGTTCAGCTTGCGGGCGAGCGTCAGCACTTCGTCCCACGTCATCCCGTCCGTCGGATAGGGAACCGCAAATTTATCGAAAATATCCTTGTTATAATAGAGCACCATGCTGTTCGTATAGACAGGCAGTCCCCATATTTGGCCGCCCGCATTTTCTTTCATCGCTTCTATGGCTGTCGGTTCGAACCGGCTTACGTCCAGGTTATATTTCTTGACCAGGTCGCTCATATCGTATTGCAGGCCAATCTCCGGAACACTGGAGAAAAAACCGCCTATCGATTCGTAATATATGTCGATGTTTTGCCCGGCTACAATCTGGTTTTGAATCTTGAGAGCGTCATTGCCCCGGGGATTGATGAAACGAATCTTGTAATTAGGAAATTTTTTGCGGATGGCGTTTCCGAAATTTTCATTCCAGGATTCTTCCGAGTCTCCTGGTGCCGAATAGACCGTGATTTCCACCTGCTCGCTCTGGACCGGAGGCGCCGGCTTCGAATCCCCCTCTACCGGCTGGACTGCCTGCTGCTGACTGCAGCCGGCAATGAACGAAATAATGGCCGCCGCACCTGCGATGGTTCGCAATGCTTTTGATTTCATGGACACCGACACTCCTCTAATTGGGCAAGATTATCTTCGATTAGCTCAAGCAGCGGCTGCAAGCCGCCGTACAACCGCTGGCCCGAACCTAAGCGAAACCCCTGATTCATCACCGAATGAACATGCTTTGCCCGTTTTCCGGATCCTATTGTTCAAAAAGCGCACCTGTGTTATCCAGATTCAACGAGCCGTTCCATCTATCATTAGCTGCCGTAGGGGCATGGAATGGTTTCCCATACCGTGTAAAGCTCTTCAGGTTGCGAGACGGGCTCTCACGGCCAGATACGGCCTTCCCGGCAATTCGACACGGCTTATCCCGCTATACAGTCCTTCAAGTGTCTGAATTTCCATGCTCCATGTATCGATAATGTCAATTTGGAAGGATGCATCCTCCGGCAGCGGCAGCTCGCGGTATGCGGGACGGTGATTACCGTAATATTGCAGATAGCAGACACCCGCTACGCCGATCGTAGGCACATCCCGGAACGCTTCCAGCGGCGCTGCTTCAACCGACAATTCGTCAAGTATCCTTTGGAGAAATGCGATTCGCGGCACACTTTCGCCATGCAGCCGCCCCCCCTTGGACCACCAGATCACGTCTTCCGGGTGCAGGAAGGTCTCGCCATGACCAACATAACCGCCTCGAGCAAAGCCTTCCCAAAACCGTGCTGCCATGTCTTCCCCCGTAATGTTGCCCCATCGCTGCGGCAAATTGCCCTCATAGCAGCACTCATCCACTACTACAGGCTTCCCATATCTGCTTCTCCACGCCGTGACTGGCGAGAGCTCCCAATACTGCATACTGACATGTGTTACCCATGGCTTGGTATGATCGTACAAAACAAGCTGAGACGGATCGTACATCTTGGTTCCGTTATGTATCGAACGCAGGTGCCCGTAAGGGTCCTTCTCTTGTATAAACTGGAAAAAGCAGTCCCAATCGTCCATGGTTTTGTTGGACATAAAATCAAACTCATTCGCCAATGACCACCAAACGTTGCGGAAAGCGGCCAATCGGTTGATCACGTAACGCAGATAAAGCAAATCCGTATCGCGATCCATCCTGTCGAATCCCCAATGACCTTTATCATAAGGATGGAATAAGATCAAATCCGCTTCAATCCCTAATTGCTGCAGCTCAACCAACCGCTTTTCAAGACGGTGAAAATATTCCGGATTGAAGCGAGTCCATTGAAAGCCCTCCTCTCGTGAGCCTTCAAAAGGAAACCGCTCCGGTTCATTCGTATTAAAGCTGTACCGTTTGGGGAACAAGCACATCCTGATCTTGTTAAATGGCGAATCGGCCAAGCTTTGCAGGGTTTGCTCCTGAAGCATATCGCTCTGATGGGTCCAAGCATAGCAGGTCGTACCAATCGGCCGGTATTTGCTGCCGTCTTCATAGCCAAAATGGTCGGCATCCTTGACTCGAACCGGCCCATGGTTATCCGCCGATGGAGCCGTGCAAAGGAAATGCCCCGCTGCACCATCCAGCTCCGAGCAGCCGCTCTTCACGGTAAAGCTCCATTCCCCCTCCGCGTCGGGCATGAATCGGGCTTTATATGCCCCGTTCCCGTCATAAAATCCTTCAACAGTCACGGTGCGGGTTGTCGTCGTATGCTGAAACCGGGCTTGAAGCTGTACTTCGACAAATGGATTGCCATCCTCAGGTCCGGATAAGGAAAGCTCAAACACTCCCCAGCGTTCGATCGTTTGCAATTGGTTTTCTGAAACCATAGATCTGTTCCCCCTTAAATGAATGAAGACTTATGCTTCGCCCCGTTTATTTCATCGTTGTAAGCGATTGCAAAATTGCCGATAATGTTCTATTATCGTACTTATGGCCTAGAATTTTACGTAACCAGCAGGCTGTCCATACCAAAATAACTAAATATATTTAGTTAATTATTGACGGCAACCTCCCGATTTAGAAGTTCTTAAACCCTTGAAACGTGGGGTTCAACCTACATCCATCCAATACGCTTCAGGAGCTAAAAGGAGATGGGCTTAGCAGTAACTTTATCCAAATGATATCATCACGCCTAAACCGGGTCAACTATTTTTAGTAAAATTATTTATATCAAAATCAAAATTTGTGTAAAAATATTCACCTCCATTTGATAACCGGCTATGATCCCCGCTCTAACAAACCGCAGGCGCACATATTGAATAATGATAGTAATCATTGTAAACTAATTCTAAACAAGTTTAGAAAGAGTGAAAAGACGTTCACAGAAGGAGCGACTGTATTTCGTGAAGATTAAGATGGAAGATATAGCCAAAATGGCGAATGTTTCAAAATCAGCTGTCTCGCTGGCCTTAAGCGGGAAGCCCGGAATAAGCGAGGAAACCCGCTCCAAAATATTAAGAATCGTGAAGGAAAGCGGATACCTGCCCCGTCCGATGATCAAGGCGGATCGCGTTTACGGCTTAACGAAGACACTCCGGTTCGTGGCTTGCACCAATTCCGGTATTGTTCTCGAGGAATATTATAAACAACCCTTTTTTATGGAGCTGATTCATCACATTGAAGAGCAATGCCGTTCTCGCGGCTACTCCCTGTTCTTCTCCTCCGTTCCTACCGATCAGTTCGAGGAAGTAATAGAGACGATGGAAACGGAGCATGAATCCAACGGACTTATCCTGCTGGGGACCAACCTGACTTCCGACCAGATACGGACTATAGCCAAAAAGCAGCCCAATCTGGTTGTCCTGGACACCTGCTATGAAACGCTAAGCGTGAATTATATTGTTATGAATAACGTGATGGGCGCCTACCAAGCCGCAAGCCATCTCATAGAATTGGGTCATCGGACTATCGGGTATGTCGAGTCGAATACGCGCATGTATAATTTCGATTCGCGGAAACGCGGATTTTTCCAGGCATTAGAGGAAGAACGCATCAAGTGGAACGACCGGTATCTTTTTACCGTATCCCCGACCGTTGTGAGCTCTCAGGAAGAGTTCAAACAGCAGCTGGCCAAGCTTAAGGGAGAGCTGCCGACCGCTCTTTTCTGCGAGTGCGATTATATTGCCATTAGTGTCATCAAGTCCTTGGTAGAGCTAGGAATCCGCGTTCCGGACGATATATCGGTCATCGGCTTTGATAATATCCGGGAATCGACCGTCATTACACCGGAGCTTACGACCGTGCATGTTGAAAAAGGGAAATTGGCCGAGCTCGCCGTCACCAAGCTGATCGATATGATCGAGTACGGCGACAATATTAAAATCAAATCATTCATAGACACCCAGTTGATCATACGAAGCTCCTGCAGGGAACTTCATTGATTAGGTATATGCTGTGTAACGGAAAGTTAATAAGAAAACCGACCCTTCTGTTGAGAAAGGTCGGTTTTTGCAATGGGTGGAAACTTTAGATCGAACTCCGAATCGAAAATTTTATTTCCATATTATAACAATATCTGTAGGATACCGTCCCGAATTTCGACCGTATAGCGCGAGTCCTCCTGCCTCCCCTTCAACACTGCCAGCAGGTACGGAGAACCTTAAGCTGAAGCTGCCTTTATCGAGGATACGGGCAACGAGCCTGCTTGGGATCCGCACCCGATGAAGATAACCGTAAGATCCGGCTTCTTCGAGCTTGCGGTCATTCGACTGATAGTGCCACGATAAGACTCCCCGGCTGTCCGCTGGATCATCCTCCAAATAACAGGTACGAATCAACTCCCCATCAATGGAAACCTCTATGGAGGAAGGCGACTTATGCTCATCGGTCATAAAGTAGGAGTTGATATTCATACCCGGATCCATCTTCGCGCCGTGCATATAAGAAATATCCTGCGGTTTCGCATGGACCAATTCTTTATCCTTACCGAGAACCGCTTTGGCTCCGGCCTCAAACACCACCTCAAGATCCGTTACGGCAGAAGGGTTGACGCTCTCGGGCAGTACAATCTTATATTCAAAAAGGCCCGCTCCGCCGCCATTCACTTTATGCCCGGACAACGCTTTCCACTCGTAATCCCACTGAGCAGCTGAATAGGAAGCCGGACGAATGCTCATCCACTTCCCTTCGATGGCATACACCCCTTGCGCTTCTCCGCTCTGTACATCAAAGGTAACAAAATTACGCGTGATGGCGTTCCCATCCTTGGTTTGAAGTGTGACAGCAAGAACGGCTACCGCATCGGCCTCAGGCATAGCCAGCTGCAGCCTCGTTAACTGCCTTACCCCGTAACCGTTCCATTCAACCACCTCTTCCCCTGCACCGGCTATCACTTTCTCTTCAAAATTATGAAAGATCAGCTCCCATTTCAAATGCAGAGACTCTCCATGGTATCGTCGTGAGTAACTGGAAGCGAGAAGCGGCACTTCCACTGCTTCTCCTAGTCTTACCGTACGGCTTGGGGGAGCATCAATGACGATAAAATCAGGCGAATGCAAATCGCGCAAGCTCATCCCTGGGCAGAACGATTCATAGCCAAAGTCCTTTTCTTGGCGATCCATTCGGTAATATCCGTTAAATTCGTTGATAACGTCATGAAACTCTGTAAATATAAATCCGCATAATTTATCATGGCGTCGAAACTCGTTAATCATATAACGGTAATGCCAGGCTAGATCACTGTCGCCCGCACTGCCTTCTATTCCCCATACAGCCCCGCATTCGCTATTCATCAGCGGGGCGTCGCTCTGCACATTTCCGCCGATATAATTGAACGAAGACCCCGGAAAGGTCTTATCGACGACATCCTGAACATGATTGCGGACAGTTTCATAACCGTTAAGATAGAAATGCCAGGTGTTCAGATCTGTCTCTACATGATCATAATTGCATGGAGAATTATCTTCGACAAGTCTCGTCGGATCCTCCGTCTTTGCCCATTGATATACGGAACGGACCCATTCCTGAGTTTCCGGAAGATACTTCCTTTCCCCTGTCTCCTGTTTTGTAAACAGCCCCCAGGTTTCGTTGAATACTACCCAGGATATAATCGACGGATGGTTGAAATCACGTTCGATAATCTCGCGTGCCTCCCTCTCGTACGCCACTCTCGCCCTTTCATCCGGTTCCCCCCAGAAGCAGGGCATATCCTCCATAACCAGCACGCCCAGTTTATCGGCCCAGTACAGCTTCAGCGGCTCCTCCGGTTTGATATGAATGCGCACAAAATTCAGGCCCAGCCGCTTCAATCTCCATATTTCATCACGAATGTAATCTTCACTTGGGAAGGTGAAGAATCCGTCCGGGATGAAGGATTGATCCAACGTTCCATTCAGGAACACAGGCTCGCCATTCAATGTGATCCAGCGATATTCCCTCCCGTTGAACTTGGCTGCTCCTATCTCACGAATGCCGAAATAAGTGGAAATACGATCCTCTCCGATATCCGGCAGGTCATGCTCGAGGGTCAGCTCTCCTTCATACAAATAGGGGGAATCCGGACTCCACAGCTTTGGTGCGTCAACCTGGAACGAAGTGCGGAACGTGTTACTGCCATCCGTAAGCTCCAACCGCAGAACATGATTCACCGCTCCATTGCCAAAGTCAAATCGCAGCTTCGCGTGACCTGCCAGGCGGGCTTGAACGGTCCCGTCTACTTCAACAGTCCCGTCTATACGCGTCGAGAAGCGAGCCGCAGCAATATAATTATGCGGACGGGATTCCAGCCAGACCGTCTGCCATATTCCCCGAAGCTCGCCATAGCCTTGCTTGCCCCGAGTCTGGTAAGCCTCGTCTTCATCTTGAACCCGAAGTATTATCCGATTATCCCCATCAGGCTTCCAGGCATCGGTAATGTCGAATTCAAAGGCGCCGTAGCCTCCCTTATGGGCTCCAATCTCAATCTGATTGACCCATAGCTGACAATAGTAATCAACGGCTCCGAAGCGGAGAAACACGCGCCCTTCCTTTTGCCGAGGCTTCCATCGGACCGTTGTGCCATACCAAGCGATGCCCTTCACATCTTCTCCGATGCCTGAGAGAGGACTTACCCAGGAGAAGGGGACTTGAATCTTCCTTGTAAATACAGGGCCATCAGCCAAATACCACGCTTCCGTCAAGCCCTGATCCTCGGTATCGAACATAAAATCCCAGCTGCCGTTCAAATTAAGCCAGTCGTCACGCTGCCAGTCCGGTCTCGGATATTCTGGTCTCGCGATTGGATTTCGTACATTTTGTTCGGTTTCTAGAAAGGTCACAGCCTATCCCTGCTTTCTCTTTAAAATGGCGGTTCATCTCCGGCATATTGAAGAAACCATTAACAGCTGCTTCGCACGATCAGCGTCGTTTCGAATATTTCCTGATAGCATTCAAGCTCCGCCTCTCCTTTAATTTTTTTCATCATAATCTCAACAGCTCTAAAAGCCATGCGATCCTTGGAGATATGAATCGTCGTTAAAGGAAAGGGGTAATACAGCTGAGATTGAATATTATCATAGCCTACAACCTTCATTTGTTCAGGGACCCGGATTCCTGCTTCTTGAAGGGCGTAGATAGCTTCCCATGCCACAACATCGCTGAATGCAAAAATACCCGTAAACTCAAACCGGTTTGCCAAGATTTGCTTCAGCAAAGCATACGTGTTGCCATGTGTGATTTCGTGTTGAATCACCAGTCCAGAATTATATCCGATTCCGTAAGCCTTCAGCGCCTTTCGGTATCCCTCCTCCCGCTCCCTCGCACAGGACATATGGCCAGGCCCATTTAACAATAAGATCCGCCTCGCCCCTGCTTGAATCAAATGCTCTGTTGCAAGATAGCCGCCATTGATATCATCGGTAATCAGGAAGTCCGTGTCCTCGTGATCAAAATGTCTGCCGACCAGCACATAGGGAATTTTTGCTTGCCTCAGCAGTTCGATGCTTCTAGCGGACTCTTGAACCGGGAACAGGATGATTCCGTCGACGCCTTTATTCATAGCGATGCCGATGGCTTGCTCCTCCAGCTCCTGCTCCTCTCCACTATTGAGCACGAAGACAGCGTAATTGTTTTTTCTGGCGGCTATCTCGATAAATCTAGTCATGATGGCAAAGAATGGATTGGCGACATCACTGAGAATGACGGCAATCGTCCTTGTCAATCCGGACCTCAGTCCGCTGGCAAGCCCATTCGGGATATACCCGAGCTCCCTTGCTGTCGCAAGAATAATTTGCCTGGTTTCTTTGGCAATATCCTCTTTGTTCTGTAACGCTCGGGAAACCGTGTTAATGCTGAAGCCTGTTCTCAAGGCAATGTCCTTCAGTCGAATTTTCATAGCGCAATCTCAGCCTTTGATTCCCGAAAGTGTGATACCTTTGACAATATATTTTTGAAAAATAATAAACACGATAATGATGGGAATAGAAGCATAGGCGTTAATCGTCATTGGCAGCGTCTCATCCTGCGTATAAGAGCTGTTGAAGAACGGAATACCGACGGGGAGCGTCATCAGCTCTTCCGAGGTTATGGAGAGGAACGGCCATAAGAAATCATTCCACGAACCGAGGAAGGAGAAAATCATCAATGACGCCAGCACGGGCTTCGACAAAGGGAGAAACATGTTCCACCAGATCCGAAACATGCTGCATCCGTCAATTTTGGCCGCATCTACCAGCTCATCAGGAATTCCGTCAAAAAACTGCTTCATCACAAGCACCCCTAAAGGACCTGCCAAGGATGGCAGAATGAGTGCAAAATACGTATCCAAGAGGTTCAGGCCATTGGTTACGATATACAAGGAGATGATCGTCGCTTCACCGGGAATCATCATGCCGCCAAGAATAATCCAAAAAGCAACCTTCCTGTAGCTGAAGTCGATCCGGGAAAGTGCGAATGCGGCCAGTGAGCCGAGTGTTAAGCTTGCGACCGGTATGATGCAGGATACGATCATACTGTTCAGCGTCCATTTCAGTACAGGCGCATTTTCAAAAATGTAAACGTAGTTTTCAATGGAGAACGGCGGCGAAAATCTTTGGCTTATATCGGCAACCAGGCTGCCTTGCGGCTTAAAGGATGTCACGATCATCCAAATCACCGGAAATGCGATAGCGATAGCCAAGGCATAGCCGACTGCATACAACGCCACTTTACCAACGGTTAATCTTCGGCTTCCCGCATACTCGTTCATTTGGTTTTCTCCTCAACCTTTTTTTCCGCTGAAAAATTTGAATTGCAAAAACGAAAGCGTTATTAAAATCAGGAAGAAAATAAACGACATTGCTGTTGCCCGCCCCAGATCATTGGCTGAAAAACCTGTCTCGTAAATATATTGGATAATCGTTCGGGTCTGGTTTCCGGGTCCTCCACGGGTTACGAGCCATACCTGGCCGAATATTTTGAACGAGGCAATAACCTGCAATACGGTTATAAGAATGAAAATTCCTTTCATCGCCGGCAATGTAATAAATCTGAGCTTCTGCCAAGCGCCTGCCCCGTCGATTGTGGCTGCTTCGTAATGCTCTGCCGGAATATCCTGCAAGCCGGCCAAGTAAATCATCATGTTAAACCCTTCGGTCCACCATAATGTGATCATGACGATGGAAATCCAGGCTAGACCCGGCTCACTCAGCCAGAAGAGCTCCTTTTCTACCCCGATGGTATGCAGAATATTGTTCAGCAGCCCGTTATACGGCTTTAGCACGAAGATCCACACACTGCTCACTACGGAGACCGACAGGATGTTAGGAGTAAAAAAGACCGTTCTGAGCAGTGTTCTTCCTTTCATTTTCTGGTCGATGATCAAAGCGAGGAGGAAGGGAACAAGAACCAGCACCGGCGTGGAAATGAGAACAAATAAAGTGGTATGCCAAAGTGACAGCCAAAAGTCAACATCCTTAACAGCGTAGATATAATTCTCCAAACCGACAAAGCTTACCTTACCTACCAGCGTCCATTTATGAAAGCTGACCCATAATCCATAGAATATGGGCACCAGGGAAAACGTGATAAAAAAAACGAAATACGGTGCTATGAAGGCTGAACCCAGCCATTCGTTATATTTGTTGAGCTTGCGTCTGGTTCTTGCTTTTCTGGTGGACTTGGGATCGGCTGTTATCATTGCCCCATTCATCTTACTCCCTCCCATAGCAGATTGGGGTCAGGGGTTACGGGTAACCCCGCAGTGATGTGTAACCCTTAAGGCTGGGACAAAATTTTCTCAACGCTTTGCACAGCTTTCTCCAGTCCTTTATCCACCGGTTCTTTTCCAGCCCATATCGCATCCAGCGCTTGAACCAGCTGGTCTTTTGCCGGCCACATTTTTGGAGAATTAGGTAAATAGACGCCGTCGGAGGCTGCTTTGAGATAATCGGAACGAAGCGGCATACTCTTGAATTCTTGTGATTGTACAGCCGCGTTTGATGCCGGAATATGCCCGGCCTTAGCCCACATGGCACCGTGATCCGCAATCCACTTGGCGAAGCTCATCGCCGCTTCGATCTTTTTGGGGTCTTTATTTTTCTTCTGAACAGGAATGACCAAGGTATGAGAATCTATCCATGTAGCCGATTTATTGAAAAATTGAGGTAATGGAATGGCTCCAAATTCAAGCCCTTGTGTAGCTTCTAACGTACTCGTGAACCAGACACCGGAAGGCATCAGCGCCGCTTTCCCTGCCTGGAACGCTTTGCCGATATCTTGGAAGTTCTTCGGCACAAGACCGCTGTTGAAGAAATTCAGCGTGTATTCAGCCGCCTTCTTGCCCTGCTCGTTGTTGAATACCGCTTTTTTCCCCGACGCATCCAATAATCCAGGCCCATTCAGCTGATTGTAGAACGCCCACCACATCCGGTACGGATCCTCTCCGCTGGATGACAGCAGCATAGGATAAACGCCCTGAGGTGCATTTTGCTTCACTTTGCTGAGGAGGCCCGTGAATCCGTCTGCGCCTGGCTCCATTTTAGGTTTTCCGTCATCACTCAGCAGGTTCATATCCTTCAATATTTTTTTGTTGTAATACAATATGAACGGATGTGCGTCCAAAGGAAGTGCATAGTGTTTGCCATCAAACACGGTCGCATTCAAAATATTCTGGTTATATCCGCTCCAATCCACTGAGCCTGCTTTGGCATAATCGTCCATGGGCTCAATGATTCCTAGCGTAACAAGCTCCGATAATTTGGAAGTATGCGAAATGCCGATATCCGGTGCAACCCCGCCTGCAACAGCGGTCTGCAGCTTCGTATAGTATTGTCCCCAATCCTGGGTTAACGCCTTTACTTCGATTTTATCCTTGTTCTCCTCGTTAAATTTCTTAACCATTTCGTTCATGTTCTCACCGTCACCGCCGGCAAACAAGTTCCAGTAGGTGAGTGTTACCTTCCCGTTTTTAGCGGAAGGGCCGTCTGTAGAACCGCTGTCATTGCTATTCTTGGTGCTATCGGAACATGCGTTTAGTAAAAGCGATGAAAGAAGGATAATGCTCATAGGCAACGTTACCATTTTGAAACGATTCATGTTAACTCCTCCTATTCGATTCGTTATCCATTCAAGCTTACATTCATGCATGTAACACCATAAGAAATCAACGTAATGTATACGCTTTCAACGTAACTTTTTTCTATGTTCCTCTTTTTGAAAAAGCCCCTCCTCTCGTTATTGTTCAACCGGACTGTCGATTAGGTACCATGAACGTTCATGTTAACGTTCCCGGTATCGTTAATTCAACATTAACCAAGGACTTCCAAAGTGTCAACAGTATTTTCTCGATATTTCGTTTGTTACAAAACATCCGTAATAAATGCTTGTACCAAATCAGGTTTTCTATCCGGAACCTGGTTAATTCGACAAAAAAAAGCCCATCGATCCCACCAAAAGCGGCTCTCCGGGCCTTTACTATCAGGTATAAATGATTCTCATTACGATATCCTGATCATGATCTCCTAACTCTTTGCCAAATAAATTAATGCCCCCCATATGCTCTGCATGAGGCATATTGCCTACGCGAAACCGAATGCCTTGATGGTTCCCTAATTGAATATCCCGCAAGTTAATCTCCGATATTTTCACATCGTCAAGATAACTGCCCGTTGCGTCCACCTTCCAGGTTTTCAATAATCCATACTGGGTATGTTGGTCGGGAAACCACGCCGGGTTCAGCCTCCCCCTCCGATCCCCAAAATCTCCCGGACAGGTCCATGTCCCAATTTCAACTCCATTGATCCAAGCAGTTATATCCGAAAGCCAATTATGATCGTATCTCGGCGCCTCAGAGCACAGCTCCATAGAGAATTGAATGGACTGAACTTTGGCATTCGGTACGGTCAATGTTGGAAAACGGTATTCAACGAAGCCGCGGCGGAACCAAATCATCTGCGCTGACATCCGGTTGGGATGAAAAAAGATCGAAGGCTCGTCATCGGGCTTGCATACGCCATTCTGATTAATCATTCCGCAAGTAGGGTGAATGTCACAATCCGTATAAAAGCCTACCGGCATATCGATCTGGTAGCAGTTCGGATTATTGTATCCGACATTCACATTAAGGTTCATATGAATATCATCGAAGGTTCTGGCACAAACCTTCATTGTTCCTCTCGATGCCCGCCGAATTTCCGTCACAATAATCCCCGCATCCTCCATCACTTTTACATTGGAAGCAACGGTTGATACTGGCAAATTTAATTTGTCCGCAATATCGACAATGTTTTCATTTTGATTGCTTAACAGCTTTAAAATATTGATGCGAATCTCTGAAGACAAAGCGTGTGCAACCTTTATCAACCGATCGGGCTCATCTATCGTTAACTCTAGCATGCACTTCCCTACTTTCTTGTTATTTTACAAAAAATAACTGAAGCCTGCCGCTTTTAGTATGAGTATATCGCATTTAGAGAACGATGCAACGATTGATGGTGTGAATTCATTTTGATCCTAGCAAAGGAAGCAGCTCAGTTAGCGAGTTCACAACATAATCCGGGGCAAAGGATTGCGGAAGCTGCTTATTTTTACGATTGAGCCATGCTGCTTGTATACCTGTGCTCTGGGCTCCCGATATGTCGCTGGTAAGTGAGTCCCCTACATGGAGAACCTCTGCGGGTTTTAGATTGTAGGCTTCAAGTGCCTGCAGAAACATGTCTGGTCTTGGTTTGTAGGCTTTTGCATCCTCGCTGGTAATAACGGTCTCTATAGGAATTTCATTATATCTAATGGCAGATTGAATGTCTGCCCGATCGATATTGGAGAGGATAACGACGGGAATTCCGACGCTCTTCAAAAATAGCGGTGTATCCTCGAATAGCTGAGGGGCTTGCCAGTATGGATAGATAAGCTCACTTAGTTTGTGCGGGTTCTCCGGCGACTTGTAATAAGAAATGGTATCTTCTAGAGATTGCAGCTCGATGTCGCGTTGCGATTGAAAGAGCTCGCCGTAAGATGCATGCATCCTTTGGGAGAATGATTTCCACCAATAGGCAGCTATCTCTTGGGCGGTCGCTTGACTCTGTGCAGATGCTGCAATCTTCCTGCTGATATCGCCAATAACCTCATCATCTTCGTATACCAGTGTACCGTAGAAATCTAGAAACACCGCTTTAAACATAGAATGAATCGACCCTCTTTCTTTAATATGTTAATACTTTAATACGTTACCATTGTGCCATTCCAATATACAGTAAGTGGTATTGTAAGTGGTATTATTTGTATATCATTTTTATTAGATTACGCAAAAAAGACTGCCGTTCGTCCGGCAGTCAGCGTATGATTTATGTATGTCTTCCATCTTGTGGTACAACAAATTTAATTTGAGAGGGCAATTCCTTCTCGCTAGGTTTATAGGCTTTGATAATGTCAGGAACATATAGCATTGTTAATCTCATGCCTTCAATCATTTGATCACGTTCAAAAGCATTGACTGCAAAGTATTCATGGCTGCAATGGCTGCAATAGAGATGCCACAACCCATCCGTTTCTACCAAGTCCTGCAGCAGATTAAAAGTCTCCACATGGAAGCAATTTGTACATGTAAAGCTGAACATGGGATTCCCTCCCTTTGTTGATTAGCTCAGCTTTTGCCCACAATTCGGACAGAAGTTAGCTCCTTCGTTTTTCGTGCCACAGTTAGGACAAAAGTTAGGCTTGCTTCCGCCTGGAGAAGAGGAAGGTGGCGGAGTCTGATTCATATTTTTCATCATTTCATTGGCCATGTTCATTCCCATCATCATGCCTGCCATGTCTGAAGCTGCTCCACCGCCATGCAATTTACCGGATGCCATTGCATCGGTCATGCTGACCTGCTGATATTTTTGCAGGTTGCCGATCATTTCGTGAGAAGCCGTCTTTGTAATCATATCCTGAATCTCTTGAGGATAATTAAAGCTCATCACTTGAAAGCCCGTAATGGTCATTCCATTATCCAATACTTCCATATCCAGATCCTCACGAATACCTCTGGCAATTTCGGACGCATTCGCCTGCAGATTGAACATGTCCTTCCCTTCTCTGCTGATCCACTTCATCAGAAGCTGGTCCAGCACCGAAATGATACGAATTTTAATATCCTCCACAAGATAGCTGTCCTTCATCCCGGCAATTTTATCGATCAGCCTAACATAATCATTCACTTTAAAATTGAACGTTCCGTTCGCGCGTATCGGCATGCCGCCCGGAAGCTGCGGTGTCGGGATCAGAACAGGATTTTGCGTCCCCCATTTGACAGTAAATTCCTTTGTGTTCACAAATAATACTTCCACTCTCATGCCGCTGTTAAAGCCGAATTTGAAGCCTTTTAAAGTGGATAAGAAAGGAATGATATCCGAATCGATCTTATATTCCCCGTCATCCTGGAATATCCCCTCAATTTTGCCATTATTCACGAAAATAGCATCTTGACCCGGGCGGATAATCAGCTTACTTCCTTTCTTAATCTCCCGATTGCTCCACTTCCAAAAGATCATATCCTCTCTAAACTCTTCCCATTCTACTACGTTCGAAAACTGATTTTTGAAAAATCCCATCGAAATTCCCCTTTCCTGTTGTTCAAACTCAACACTTGATTAAAACTTGCCTCTGCTGCCGCTATGCGAATGGCCTCCTCCGGTGACTCCGCCACCGCCGCTTCTTCCAGTGAAGCCTCCACTGCCACCGGAGCTACCGCCGCCGCCCCCTGAGCTTTTGCCAGAGCTATTTCCAGAGCTTTTTTCAATTTTCTCCTGCGTTATGGTTGTTCGAATGTACTGATCCTGCCGATCCAGAATTCCTGAACTGCTTGCATCCTCGTAGGTATGCCGATTTACAGTGACGCGTCCGCCGGAGCGGTAGGCCATTATTCCAACAACCATACATCCAATAGCCAAGGACCCTACGAATTGGAACCTTATGTCAAACAGCACGTTATCTGGATCCACTCCGGGCTTGACGCCCATATATTTATAGGACGTTAAGATATAGGTTTCGAATGCCTGCTTATAATTGCCTTGTGACAAATCGGGAGTAATCTTATCCCGTATTTTGTCTAGTCTGTTATCGCCAAGATACTGTTCAGCCTTATAAAATCCAGCCAAATAAATATCACGGTTTTTCATATCCAATGTCAAAATGACTGCGTTGCCATGAGACTTGTCGTACCCGGGTCCATTCTCATCATAGAAATTCTCCGTCATCTTTTTGACATCTACATCTTGGTCGTTATTGGAAGTCATGACGATAATATCCGTTTTCCTTTTGGCGCCATATTGATTGGCCAGCGAATTTAGTTCACGAATTTCTTCAGAACTAAGCAGCTTCGCCTCATCATAGATCAACGTCTTCTCTTCCCTTGCAGCCGCCATGATTTGAACAGGAACGGAAAGATACATCACGAAGAAGAATAGAACTGCCAGCAAAGCACCTTGCCTTCTCACAGGAACCCTCCCCCCATCATCCACGAGATTATTTTCAGAGATAGGAAAGAAAAAACAGAAACTCCTGCAAACCATGCCGTTACCTTCAGCATGCTGATAGGAGGCTTGCCGACGACCTTGCCCGTCTGACCGTTCATGGCAAACGTATACTCCCGTTTATTATAATCATAATGAACAACCCATACCGGAAGCAAACAATACTCTACATTCTTTACTCTTGTATCTATATCCTTATTCGTTATAGTAACAGTAGAATATCCCGTCACCGATGACGAAATGGAAGCTTCGATATATTCTCTGATTTTATCCTTCGCGCGCGGCAGCATCTCCGTATCCGTGTAACTGTATTTCTCCGCTACGTAGCCTGCCAGATAAGGAGTTTTAAAGCTCTTCAGTTGATCGTAGTGAAAAGGCTCCAGTCTATCCATTAGCTTATCATTCATCTTCTCAGACGAATCAATAGGCACTCTCACATAATTCAATTGAAGCCTGCGGTAGATGTCAAAATGCTCGGTTTCCGTATATCGGTAATCCTCTTTTGTATACGTTTTTACCCTCGTGGCATGACCGCTTACTTCCACATTGTTATGTAATTCGTACAGCCAAAAAGGGATGTACATGCCGGTTATACTTTTGATACGATCTGCGGTCATAAAATCGTCCGGAGTAAGAAGCCCGTTTCTGCACCATTTTCGGAACGCCTTTATCGCTCTCTCCTTACTGATTGTGAAAGGAATAACAACAGCAGGAGCCAGCTTCCCGCTCAAGCGGTCACCGAGAACAACAGCCGAGCCGCAAAAGCTGCAAACGGTTGCCGCCGTTTCCGGTTCCGTGATAATGACGGCTCCGCAGCTTGTACAGTGATATTCCTGAACCTCATTTGAAGATAGACCTTGCTGGCCAAGCGGATCGGAGATCTGCTCGATATTATCCTTTCTTCCGCAGCTATGACACGACAACATCCCCGTCTCAGAGTCGAAGACCATGCCGCTGCCGCAGTTAGGACATTTGTATTCAATAACGTTCATCTGTTCACCTCTGGGACTTTAGGAATAACCAAGAACTTTATCCTTTCTCACCTTGTTGTGCACCCGAATGCTTCTCCAGTTGAGCAAGCTGCGCGTCCAAATCATCCTTCTTCGCTCCGGCCCTCAGCTCAGCCAGTGCCTCGGCTTCACACAACGCTTGATCGGCCCGTTCCTCCATTGCCCGAAAGGACGTCTGAACATCCCCGGTAGTGGACCGGACTGAATTCGCTTCCTGCTGCAGCTTCGCAGCGGCCAGCTTTCCTTTAAGCTCTACCCGCCGGGCCTCCAACTGTCCCAAATCCGCAACTAGCTTATCCTGCATTTGCTTCATGCTTGCAGCATGGTTGGAGGCAAGCTCGTAAGCTGCCTGAAGCTCGGTTAACCTCTCTCCCAGCTGCGCTTTCCTCTCCAGGAATTTCAAGGCGCCTTCCTCATTACCTGATTCGACCGCTTTCTCCGCATACCGCTGCAGCTTCTTGATCTCGGCACTGCACTCATCGAGCTGCGCCTTTGCTCTTTGCTCATCCGCAAGCACGGAAGCCGTTTCGGCTTTTACTTTCCCCAAGTCGCTGTTCAAGGTCCGCATATATTCATCGATCGTCTTCTCCGGGTCATTATTCCGCTGTAGTATGGAGTCGACATTCACTCTCATAATATCGGTTAATCTTGACAAGATTCCCATGATGCACCACTCCCTTCATCATAATGCTTTATTCTAATAATACAATAATTTCATGAAAAAGGTTTCAATGACTAAGAAAAATATTATTTCATTCAACTATTAGCGGGGTTAAAGAGCAGCTTCATGGTACCGGTTCAATAAAAAAGGAAGCGATTGCTGTGGCAATCTGCTCCCTTACTTTGTGCTGCTTAACACCGTTAGATTCTTACTTCCCGTCAAGTAATCGGTAATTTATTCCTTCTTGGATGAGAAAACTGAAAGAGCCTGTTTTGGCATTGTATCGGAAAGGGACAAGGTTCTCTGATTCCGTCTCGATGATTTCTAGCGTTTCGACATTCCATCCTGCATTATCGTTCGTGATGATGGTGGAATGCTTGCCGTCAGGATAATGGAAAACGTACTGCGAGCCTTGCTGCTGAATAGGATAAACCTCGGCATAAAGTCGGTCATCCGTTAAATCCCTTACCACAATCACTCCCTTGCCTCCGATAAAAACCGGAATTTTTTCCAGGGGAATTTCGTATCCGTACAAAGTTACAGGGCCATGAAATACCGCTCCCGTTTCATAATCGATCCACTTTCCTTCCGGCAAATACACATCCCGGGCCGTCACCCGAGCGTAGTCGCTTCCATAAGCGGGTGCAGCCAGAAGGGATGGACCCAGCATCCATTCATATTGCTTCTTTCTTTTGCAGCCCAGCTCATAGGTAGTTGTATCCGTCGGAAACGCGATCGGAAGAGGCGTCATCGTATGCGGGTATCCTGAATGAAAGCTATCTATAGCCGCGCTATATAGGTACGGCGCCATGGATGAATGCCAATCGCACGCCTTTTTGACAATGTCTTCGAAATGGGCGGAGTTCATGTTCCAGGGGCCTAATCCTACGGACATGGCCGGGAAAACGCAGGCAAACATGGCATTGCGAACCATATACAGCTTCTGATCCTCCGTCAATGGAGTTGCTAGATATTTGCCCGCAATGATATCTGCGTAGACATTCGGAGCCCCGCTTGCCGCATAATTTAAACCGTTAATAGCCGGACGGTCCTGATCCATGCCGTACATCGTATCTTCTAGCCGAAGAACCTCACCCGGTACGGAGTATGCTGCATTCCTAACCATCGAGTAATAACCAGCTTCCATCAGCTTGGCGTTCGTCCCATTGCATTTGGCGTCATTCAGCAAGAGCGCCCCGTCCTTCAGCATCGTATCCTCCTTAAAGCCGTCAGCGCCCCAGAGTTGGGCAAGCGACAAGTACCAGTTCACCGCTTCAGCATTCCGGGCATCCAATAAATAAACGGCCCCTTTAGGAAACTGGACCCGGAAGGTGATAGGCTTTCCCCTTTCGTCGGTTACGAAATAGCCTCGCTCCAGCCCTTCATGGATAAAGGTGCCGTCATATAACGCATTGTGATGGCCCCCATGTTCGGGGAGTGCCTTAAAGCTGATCCGCAACCCAAGAATGAGCTTTATCCCCTGGGAACGGAAAAATTCCTTCATGGCCTCCTTATCCGGATACCTGGGATTAGGCAATCCATCCGTCCGATCTTCCTCACTCACATCATCCCAGATCCCAAAGCTGGTGGTTGCCCCTTGGTCGTCCGCCTTCCTGTCCCCTTTCCAAAATCCGGAGCCGATAACAGCCCACTTCAATCGATACCCTTTATTTAGATAGGTTTGAACATCCTCCGTCACAGACTCTTGACATGTATTCCAGCCCAAAGAGCCAAAAGCCTCGTAGCCCACTTCAAAAAAGTCATACTTCGGTTTGAGGTCGGGATAGCCTTCCCAGTGACGCGCTTGCTTATAATCTAAATAGATTTGCTTCAGGTCTCCGATAAAATAATACAGGCTGTGAACTCCTCTAACCCCGGAAGCTCCAAGAGCGTTTTCTTCCCCGTTGATTCTCACCCGTTTTACCCCGTCCTCAAAGAGCACCTGTGCAAAACCGGCCGCCGGAAACACAGCGAAATTGGATACGAAGCGTTTACCGTCATTTGAATTCAAAAACTGATCGTCGGTTATACCGAAAACGTTCGTGCTCTCCCCGTATCCGCCGTGATCCCCTAACCCGTAAACCGGCTGTAACGAAGCTGTCCTGGCGTCGATAATATACCTTCCCTCCACTCGGGGAATCACTTGCAGCTTAACAAAGCTGGAGAAGGGCTCGATCCTTATGTGCGCTTGATCTCCATTCCTATTACTCACGAGGATGCAGACTTGATGCTTGTCAATCGAAATCAATGAAGCCGATACCGCATCATATACTTCCTCTTCGTTAGGGGAGGAGAACCGGATTCCCGACACGGTATGTGCCGCAGCAATAACTCTCCCTTCAGGGGAATGAAAGGAGAAACAGCATCCTGGTTTATCTATATGCATAAAGTATCCCGCTGTACCGATGATCAGCCGGCCCGGCTCCTCCTGCACGGTGAACCCCTCTGCGTGAAGGGGCGCTTCCTTTCTAATCATTACTTCACTCTCCCTAATTCGTTGGTATGAAATATCTACAATTTCACTTTAAACGATTGAATTTCCTTTTAAAATGCACTGTATTCATATATAATCAATACATTATTTCATCCACTGGAGGGTTTCGACGATGGCCTTATTACCGCTCTGGTCTCTCACTCCCCAAATGATTCAATGCACCTATTGGGATCAAAAGCAGCAATTCTCTTATAAGGTAGATACTTATGACGAGTGGATCATATTTGCTGTTGAGGACGGCGCTTTCCAATATGAGATCAATGAACATTCCGGAACGGCCTTGTTCGGTGATCTCGTCATTTGTCCTCCGGGTACACCGTTTTATAGGGAAATCGTTACCCCGCTTTCATTCTTTTTCTTCCGGTTTCAATGGTCGGATGCAAGCGCTGATGTCGTTGCTTACCACGATTCGATCCCCACTGGCAAAATAACGGTCAGAGATACCCAGAGACTCGCCTCTGATTATTTTCGGATAAAAAAATTGGCGGACGGTACAGCCCCTTTTCACTTGGCTTGGATTTCCCTTCATCTTAAAGATATATTGTTCCAATACGGTTTCGAATCCGAACAGCCTGAATTAAAAGCGCCTTTACGGGATGATCCGCTTATGGAACGCGCAGCAGCCTCGATCAAGCAGAATGCCTTCGAAGCCTTCAGCATGAAGTCTCTGTCCGATTCGCTTGGACTTAGCCCCGTACAATTCACTAGAAGATTCCAAGCCGCATTGGGGACGGCACCCAGCGAATATCTCACACGGATTCGTTTGCAGAAAGCCTGCACCTTGTTGATTACAAGTACCCTTACCGTGGAAGAGGTAGCTCAACAGTGCGGTTACGAGAACGGCTATTATTTAAGCAGGCTATTTTCCAAAAAATTAAAGATGAGCCCCTCACTCTATCGCAGGACTCATCAATTATAATTAAGGTTACTTCCCGGATTCCGTTTGAATCATTCTATTAATTTCTTCATCCAGCTGGGAAAGCGCGCTATTCACATCGATATTGCCGTTTACATATTCAGTAAATTTGTTACGGACCATCGTTTCCGCTTTTCCTCTATACTTGGAAGCAATCGGATATTTTACCGGTTTGCTTTTGAAGATGCCCTGCACGTTTTTGTTGTTCAGGACCTCTCGAGCGGTGCCGAATTCGGCTTTGAATTTAGGATCCTTCAGTGGGGTGACTCTTCCCTTCCTCGCACTTTCCAGCTGAACTTCGTCCGAAGTGGCCACATTAATGACCTGAAGCGCCTGATCCTTATGCTTGCTTGTTTTCGTAATCATCAGCATATTGACGCTGGCATTCCCGTATACGTTCGGCTTCTCGGGATAGCTGGGATATTGCACCATATCCCAGTTCAACGCATTTTTGGATGCAAGCTCCAAATCGTTGATGATGCTTAAATCCGTATACATGGCCAAATTTTTCTCCTTCAGAAATGCATCCTTCGCTACGCCATTCGGCTCATTCCCCGGTATCGAATAAAACGCTTTCACAAGTTCAAATACTTTTTTCCATTGATCATTATTGATGGAGGCCTTCTCCGTTTTTGGATCGATCGCCGCGATGCCTAAGGGCTGGGAAACCCAGATTACACTGTTACCGGGATCGAACCCCCGTATTTGTGTGCCGTTGTCCATGCGGGTCAATTTCTTGGCAAGCTGAAGTACCTGATCCCATGTCATACCGTCCGTAGGGTACGGGACACCGTATTTATCAAAAATATCCTTGTTATAATACAACGCATGGTAATTTAAGCTCAACGGAAGGCCGTAGAGCTCATCCTTGGTCGAGGCGATTTTGGAATCCTCCAGAATAGCAGGCTCGAACCTGCTTAAATCGACATCATGCTGCTTCAATAAAGGTGTCATATCGTAGAGAATTTCGAGGTCCTGATAGGATGCGAGCTTGCCGTTATAAGTAAGAACGATATCCGGCGTTTGACCTGCCATGATCAATTCTGCAAGACTGGTTCCATTGCCGGGCTTGATCAGTTGCAGCGTAATGTTCGGATGCTTCATCTTCAATTGCTCTTGAATTTGTGCGATCAGATCTTCATCAATATTGGTGTCCAGGCTCATCGTGATGGTGACAGGTTCGGTATTAGCGCTAACGGCTGCAGGACTGCTCCGTGCGGCTTCCTCCGCTTGATTCCCCCCGGAACAGCCTGAAATGAGAACCGTGCCGGCCATACAAAATACAGCGAACGCTTTGCCCCTTTGGTTCATAAGCCCCTCCTAATATGAAACGATATGATATTCCTTCTTTCAATGTACATCATTTCATAGCAGGTTGTAATGCACGGAGTTATCAGATCACTTGCACTCTATTTCAGCAAGAATCAAGCTGCAGCCTGCACCCTTCCCAGCGCTCCGAATACGTACCTTTATAATCCTTGGATAAGTCCATCTATCTGATCGTTTACATTGACATTACTTAATCCCCCGTGATAACAAACCACGTTTGTAATGTCTAGGTCTGCATATTTTTTCAATGAGAGCTGAGCTGCTTTTAAATCCAGTGTGGTTGGAATATGAATTCCCCCGAGCCTCCCGTCTACACTGTACATGGAATCTCCGGCAATGAGAGTCTTGCTTTGTCTTAAATAAAGGCTGATATGGCCCGGCGTATGTCCTGGGGTATGGATGACACGGATCCCGCCGCAAAACGGCAGTTCCTGACCGTCTACCAAGGTTTCATCCACTTTGCCCTTCGGAGGATTCTCAAAGTGTCCGTCTTTGATAAGAGGTATCTCCCCCTGAATATACGGCTTATCGAGCTCATGCGCGTATACTTTAACAGCATTGCCGCACTCCTTCAAAATCTCAGGGAGACTGCCTATATGATCCACATCCTGATGCGTCAATATCACTGCTGTTAGCTTGTCGAGCGGCATTCCTGCCTTTTCCATGGCGAAGCGCAGATCTTCAAATTGTCCCGGAAATCCTGTATCTATTAAAACGGACATTTCTTGATCCCATACTAAAATGGGATGAATTACATTCCCGTGATAATCAAGGAGAAGCATTTCTATTCCCTTACCTATTTCCATTGTTTCGAACCTCCATCGTAAAATTCTTATTTTATGTAAAAATATTTTATTATGTCGATTTGCCCATTGTCAACACATAGCAAAGCATCACACGACCTATTTTTTTGGGGGATGCAATAAACTGCCCTTTCAGCACAAAGAGGCCGCCGAATCCGGCAGCCTCGTCGGGAAAAGGAATCATTGATCATCTCTATGTTTATTAAATTATAAATATTGGCGTTCACCGGTTTGTGCTGCTTTTTCCACTGCATCAAGAAGCTGATGAAGTTTTACCGCATCCGCAAAACTAGGTGTTAGGGATGTTCCTTCTTGTATATCTTTAGCAAACTTACTGTGCGCCTGAGCAACATTCAGAACAAAACCTGCATCATTTTTAAGGGAATCTGGTACCCAGTAATAAGAATCAGGAATTGTTAACTCATGCAGCTCTTTATCCGTAGGGCCTGCACCCCATAATTGGTGTGATCCAAATTGAATTGAAGCAGGCGCTTTGAGCACGATGGTTCCCTTGTCTCCGAAAATTTCAAGAGTAAGCCCTGTTTGGTGCTTAACTCCCCCTTGTATGTGAACGCTGGCTGCTGCGCCGTTGCTCAATTGCCCTGCAATAAGGATTTGATCATCTGTCGTTTTTTCAATAACTTTTTGAATATCCACAAGTTCGACTTCAGGGAATTGCTGCACTGTCACGGCTGAAAGTTCCTTGAACTCTCCAAGCATGTAGGTAAATGCATCAAGATTATGTCCTCCTACAATCGTGAGTAAGCTCCCACCTACCTTCCGATCAAATAGGTACGCAGTAGCCTTGTCAGCCACTCCCCCCATTGCACTGACAGAAATCTTTAAATTGGCCGACAAAAGCTTCCCAACATAGCCTTCCGCCAATAAATCTTTCACATAATTAATGGCTGGGGCCTGTCTGGCTTGCAATCCAATCGCATTTGGCAATTGTCTGGACTCTACCCATTCTTTCATTTCGAGAGCTTCAGCTGTGTTTGATCCCAGGGGCCATTCACAATAAATCGGTTTTCTGGCGGGAGCAATAGCTTTTACTGCATCATAATGTTCCTTAACATTGATGCTGACGACTACCATATCCACATCGGAATGTTGAGCCAAATTATCCACTTTATCAAAAGCATGCGTTGCCTTGAAGGCATCAGCGCTTTGCTTGGCACTTTCCATATTGCTTGTCCCAACTGCTATGAGTTCAAGCTCATTCAGGTGCTCCATTGCTGGAATGTGTGTCCCTTTAGCCCATCCGTTATTTATAGATCCGCCAATAATACCTGCTCGTAATTTTTTGCCCATGAGAAAACAACTCCTTTTTCATAATTAACGCTGTAATGCTTGCACCGATACTACCAACACCCGTTTTCTGTTAAATCATCATATTTGTCTCCTTTTTGGTTTGTATGAAGAAATTAAGTCTGCTAAATAATTCAGCAAATTTTTAAACAATATTTAATTAGTGCACTAAATAATAATTTATACTGCTAAATAAAATTCGCGAAAAGGAGAGATAGTTAAAACAAATTACTCTCCATTTGCTTCATAAGCCGCCTTAAAAACAGTCGTTCTTCAATTGAAATTGATTTTAGTAACTTATCTTGATGCTTTTGCCATATGATACGAACGGGCTCTTCAAGCTCTTTCCCCCTGTCGGTTAGAAAAATACGCATAACTCGTGCATCTTTCTCATCACGCTTACGATAAATAAATCCGTTTTGTTCAAGTGATTTAACCATATTCGTGACGGTAGGTGGTTCACAATTCAAATGTTCACTTAGCTGCATTTGCGTTATGCCATCACCTGACCATAAACGATAGAGCAGATTATCTTGTCCGACATGCAGGTTTAATTCTCTTAGACTTTCACTGTAATCTCTTCTCATTCTAGCCGATAGTTTGTCGAATAGCTCACGAATCTCACAGTCAACCTTTGTTGTCTCCATATTGCTTTTCTCAGCCTTTATCACCAAATTTATTTAGCAAGCTAAATATATCACGATTGCATTCAGTAGTCAATTGCGGATCAACACTCGTTATCTTTTTCTATCCTTACATGACGTTACTTAGAACGCCCGACAAAGAAGCTTTCATTTGTGATAATTATCATTTAAGATCTGCGACTGATCTGATAGCTTATTCATTGTTATTGAATATGAATTGTGACGGAGGGGTCCAACATGTTTTGTTATCAATGCGAGCAAACCACACCCGGCGGATGTAAGGTCATCGGTGTCTGCGGAAAAGATGAGAACATTGCAAGTCTGCAGGATACCATCATCTTCGCATTAAAAGGTATCGCTGCTTATGCTACGCATGCAAGACAGCTGGGGTATCATGATCCTGAAGTAGATCGAATCACACATGAAGCTTTATATATGACACTTACAAATTCCAATTTCAATCTTGAAGAGCATATTGATATGGCTATGAAAGTAGGCTCCGCCGCGGTAAGAATTATGGATGTGCTTGACCGCGCGCATACGACACATTTTGGAATACCTCAGCCCGTCACGGTTTCTCAGAATAAAATCGAAGGTCATGCCAATGTTGTCACCGGTCACAACCTTTACGCTTTGGAGGAATTGCTTAAACAGACGGAGGGCAAGGGTGTCCATATCTATACTCACTCCGAAATGCTTCCTGCCCACGGATATCCCCAGCTAAAGAAGTATGCTCACCTCAAAGGAAATATCGGAAAAGCCTGGTATGATCAGAGGCGTCTGTTTGAAAAATTCCCGGGGGCCATTCTGGCTACAACTAACTGTGTTATGCCAATTAAAGGCACCTACGCCGACCGCTTCTTCTCTTACGATATTGCAGGTCTCGAAGGGGTTACCAAAATCGCAGAGAATGACTTCACACCATTGATCGAGAAGGCTTTGTCTTTACCCGCTGTAGACATTGACTCCGAGCAGATTCTAACGACGGGCTATCATCATGAGACGGTGATTGGACTTGCTCCTGAGATCATTCAAGCAGTGAAGCAAGGAAAAATCAAACGCTTCTTTGTCATCGCAGGCTGTGACGCGCCAGGAACCGGCGGCGAATATTATCGCGAGCTTGCAACCTCCCTGCCTAACGATACGGTCATCCTCACCACCTCCTGCGGCAAGTTCCGCTTCAACGATGTGGATTACGGAACGGTGGCGGACACAGGCATCCCTCGTTATATCGATCTTGGGCAGTGCAACAATTCCGGCTCTACCGTCAAGATCGCAATGGCCTTAGCTGACGCGTTTGGCTGCAGCGTTAACGACTTGCCGGTGAGCATCGTGCTTTCCTGGTTTGAGCAAAAAGCAGTCGCCATCCTGCTCGGCTTGTTTAGTCTCGGAATCAAGGATATTCGCATCGGACCTAAGCCTCCGGAATTCATTACTCCAGGGGTCATGAACGTGCTTACAGAGACATTCGGGCTTAAATTGATAGGGAATGCTCAAGAAGACATGGCCGCAATGCTCGCACAATAAGTAAGAATGGACGTATAGCTCATCGGCTATGCGTCCTTTTTTTTATAATATGTACCAATAGATTTTCTCTTCCAATTATGTCTCACTTACTACAATTTTATTACAGAGCAAGATTTCTGCTTTCGAATCCATAACCATCTTTTACAAAGAATAGAGGTTCACTTGAAATAAGACAATAGTGGACAGGAGGTGGAATATGAAAAATTCGTTTGGCAATGTAATCAAAATCTTTTTAATCCCGACCCTATTTTTAGGAACAATAACCGGATGTACTGCTAAAAAAGGGGTGAATGATAAGGATGGAGCTAAGCCTAATGCGGTAAATGACACAAGACCGTATAAAATCCAAGAGGCAGCAGACGTACCCCAGTGGCAAAAAACAGCAGATTCCATTATTACAGAGGGAATTCGTTATATGGGGACTCCTTATGTCTACGGAGCGGAAAGATTTAAAGATAAAGCTTTTGACTGTTCTTCTTACGTTCAGTATCTTTACAGTAAACAAGGAATCAAACTGGGCTATAATGCAAGAGAACAGGCGGTTCAAGGGGAAGAGATCCCATTTATGAATTTGCGAAAAGGAGATCTCATGTTTTTTTCCGATGAAGATTTCCCCAATGAAACGGGATTAAATAAAGTTAGGCATGTCGGTATTTATATGGGAGAAGGGCAAATCCTCCATACTTATGAGCAAGGAATCGGAGTTATCATCAGCAATATCCATAAGGATCAAAAAGAAGGAGAATACTGGTATCAGCATTACCTTTTTGCCCGTAGAGTAATTCCAGGTTAGGCCACTTTTTCGTTGATCCATGAAAACGCAAAAAACCCGATAATCGGACCATTATCGGGCTGCACTGTAGATGGCTATTAATCTGGAGGCTGTTTGCTTCCAGCTGAACCGGTTCACTGCGTCGGATCTGGCCTGCCTAGACAATTGATCGGTTAGCTCCCTATTTTGAGCGACCCTCAATATATATTTGGCGTGATCCTCAGGACGAGTATACTTCCGAACAAGGTAGCCGTTGCTGCGATGGTTCACAATTTCCCCGATCCCGCCAATTTTGGACGCAATAACCGGCAGTCCTGAAGCCATAGCCTCCACATTAACCAGTCCGAATGCCTCATGCCTTTGTGACGGGCAAGCGAAGCAGTCTGCCTTCCTGTACCATTCATGAATTTTTTGATGCGATACCCTGCCTGTAAAGCGGGTTGGTACGCCATATTTGCGGGCAAGTGATCTCAACCAGCCTATATAATGAGGCTTTCCTCCCCCGACAACCGTTAGGTGGATATTCGACTGCTGCCTTCGCGCAATACTTATTGCCTTGATCAATACCGGCACTCCTTTGCGGGGGATGACCCTGCCGGCGAATAATACATGAAAGGTCCCCTGCCGGCTAGAGCGGCTCGAGGGCCTGAACCGGTCTACATCCACGCCTAAATGGACCACTCGGATTTTGTGCGCTTGGGATGGGAACATTCGGGACAGGTTGGTTTTCAAGGAATCACTGTTGGCGATGATCAGATTGGCATAGGACATACTCGCGGCTACACTGCTGGTTTTCGGAACGAACGTCAGTGAATGAAGGAACAACGCAACCGG
Organism: Paenibacillus vulneris; assembly: GCF_039543185.1. NCBI lineage: Bacteria > Bacillati > Bacillota > Bacilli > Caryophanales > Paenibacillaceae > Paenibacillus > Paenibacillus vulneris. The sequence continues at coordinate 805,039 of NZ_BAABJG010000015.1, forward strand.
AGTATGCGGAAATACCCGTTTGACTTGCGCCATATAATGAGGACGATTGTCCACCTGAATGACATCGTAATGTTTGCCCCGAATATACTGCAACACGGATGAAATATATCTTTTCCCGCTTCCGGAAGGAACTCTGACGATAGTCAATTTCCCATGATGGCTTATTTTTGGAAGCCCCGAACTTTGGCGGCTGACAATGGTGACCTGGTGTTGCTTTGCAAGCTGCTTAGCTATGGACAGCATGCATATTTCGACGGACCCGTTCCCCGGTACCGGAATTTGCTCGGGCGCTACCATGAGGATTCTCACCCACAATCCCTCCACTAATTATGACATCGTACTCTTACGATATGTATTAGAGAAGATTGTGTACTAGATATCTGTTGCACAATTGCTTAAAACTCACTAGTGCCCATTAGTGGCAAGCCTTATTGGTTATTTTCCGCCCTTTTGAAGCACCAGCTGCTGTATAGCGGCGTTGGCTTCTTCTTCTACCGCACGAATGGCGCTGTTTACATCCATATTGTTTTTATAGATATTATCAAAAATTTTACTGGTATTGACGCTGTAATAGACGAGTCCTGGGGCTCTTGGAGGCGCAGGCTGCGCGTTCTTGCTGTAATATACCGCTCCTGTATTTTTGCCTTTTAATTGAGGAAGGCTTTGACCATATACGTCATGCACGGCTTTGCTTTTCAATGGGGTTACGATACCCTGCTTGGATAATTCGGATTGAACCTCATCGGAGAGCAGGTACGAGATAACCTGGAAGGCTTGATCTTTATACTTGGAATTTTTGGTAATAAATAAAGAATACGTGTTAGGCAGCATGCCAGTGTTGGGCAGATCCTTGAAGGAGGGTGGCGAAGCCAAATCGAAGTTCAGGTCTTTGTTCGCTGTGTACCAGCTCGTGACTTTCTCAGCTACATGGATTCCTATGGCCATTTGACCCTTCGGAAAGTCGTCAATGTTAGTGAATTCATTCCCTGGAATATCATAGAACCGCTTGTAATTCTCGATCAAGGTCTTCCACTTTTCAGTATTGATCGCCGCTTTATTTTCCTTTAAATCCAGCGGGGTTAACGACAATTGGTTATAGCTCGTCATGACGCCCGGATGCATGGACAGCCCTTTGTATTGTACGCCATCCACCGATCGGGTCATCTTCTTGGCGACGTCGTAAACTTCATCCCAGGTCATTCCATCCTTAGGATACGGAACTCCGAACTTGTCGAATAAATCCTTGTTATAGAACATAATAATGTTGCTGAGCGTAAAAGGAAGACCCCACAGCTGCCCGTCAGGGTTGGCGTTCTTCACTTGGGCAATCGCCGCCTCGTCCATTCTGGAAAGATCGAAATTATGCTTTTTTATAAGATCCGCCATATCGTTGGCCAAATCAAACTCTTTGATTTTGGAAATGATGTTACCGCTTGATTCCAATACAATATCAGGGATGGTTCCCGCTGCAATAAGATCGCCGTAATCCTGCCCGGCCGCTTTATGGATATGCTTGATCGTTATATTGGGGAATTTCTTTCTTATGTATTGGCCAATCTCATTGTCGAAACCGCTTTCATTTGCGTATACAGAATTTTGCGCCGTAAAAAATGTGAGGGTAATCGGTTCATTGCTTACTTTAGCTTCAGATTCATTGCTTCCCGTTGGGGCAGCAGGCGCATTAGACGGGCTGCACCCGCTAGCGATTAGTACGAGACCTAGCGATAATGAAACCATTTGGAACGGCAGCTTTCTCTTCATTTATTGTTCCCCTCTTTTCAAATGGATGATTTGGAATAGCCCAGCTCTTCTGATTAAGACTCGGAATACGTTTATCATATTACAAATGAATACGCAAACTGGATGTTTGATATTAACAAATTGTTGTACAATACTAACTTTTTGCGAAATCATATCCCTGTTCACAAATAAAAAAAGCCCCCCGGCATACAAAAAAAATGCATGCCAAGCGGCTCTACCTTTTCTATAGACACAGGGAACCTTTATGGAGAAGAAGTTCCTGCCGTACTCACAGGTGCAGACAGATCAAATTTGCGGTTATCGTTCACAACGATCTTCTCGTACGTTCCTGCCGTATTAACCCAGCCGGTTGCGAGCAAGGAGGCTTGTCCAGAGTTAACCTTGATTTCACCCAAGTAAACTCGCTCATTACATTGCTTGTGGTTGCCAAAATTGATGTGATATACCCCTGTTGCATGAGCTTGAAGGCTCGTCGGCTTGCCGGGGACGATATCCGATTTCATCTCACGATAAGCGGTTCCTTCCTCCTTAAACTCAGTTCCGTCTTGTTGGAAGAAGCGGACCGTAATGTTCGCTGCCGAGTCGGAGGCGTTAGACAGCTGGAACGAGAAGTCCTGCGGGTTCTCGAGACTGCAGTAGTTGTTCATTGGAATTTGAAACGACATGCTGCGCGGTTCAGCCATCTGCTGATGCTCGGCCGCCGTCGGCTCTACAGCAGCCGCAGGCATAAGAAACATCATGCTGAGGGCAGCAACAGGAATCCATATTTTTGATAAGCTCATGAGGTTCTCCTCTCCCACCTACATCGAATGCCGACGGAATTCTTTTCTATTTTTCCTACCGATTGTTTAGTTTAACGCCACTTGCCCGCCAAGATCAATAGGCTAATAGACCTTATAAGCAATTCCCTGCAGCTGCAGGTATTTGGAGAAGTTGAGATAAAACAGGCCGCCTTATCGGCGGCCTGTCTCTTCTATCCTTCATTATGACTGCTTCGGAAGCGAGTCGAATTCAGGCAAGTCAACCAGGTACAGATTGCCATAGCCGGTCATATCGCTTGTAAACAAGACTTTGGTTCCATCCGGACTGAATCTTGGGTGTACGTGAAGCTTTTGTGCCTGGAAGCTTCCCCGGTGCCGGCACAGGATTCTCGGTCCCTCCAGCACCCCGGCGTTGTTTCTCCACAAGCAAATCGTATCCTGGAACTGCTCCCCATGATAAGCGCTTGTTTGCTGCCCGTCTCCCACAATAAGGCTGGAATCGTTCGAATGGATGTGCATATTCTGGAACGGGAACGCACTCTCTTGGCGGTTCGTATTATCATATCGGATAGAGCCGATAAACTTGCCGTCCTTGTTGGATAGGGACTCCGTATACCCGTGATACCCGATCGTAATACCGTCGGCATGCCAATACTCGTGGCCTACGAAGACGTTATCTTGGGATGGGCGTATTTTCCACACCTCCTGAGTGTCCATGTTCAAGCACCAGATACGGTGATCTACAAGATCCCAGGGACCCTCGTGGCAAAAGCTCAGCAAATGCGGCTGTGTCGGGGATGTATTGATATGTCCTATCCATACTTTATCCTCGTGGATGACCTTAGCCTCCCCGCCCGCTACAGGAATCTTCACAATCTTACAGAGAGGCTTGGCTCTTGCAGTCTCCTCGAATCCGATATAGCCCGCTCCAAGGGATGCCTGAATGCGATCGGACAAGTCTTCCTTGATGCAGGTGCATAACCATTCCCCGTCCGAAGTACAGCTCATATTCCCCAGGTTGAACTTCTCCGGCGCCTCATAGATGACTCTTTCTTCAAGCGTTTGAAGGTGGATAGCGATGATTTGATTCCCTTTTTCAAAGTAAGCTTCGTGGCCCTTCGGATTGATATACGTTTGCTGAAGATGAACCAACTCGCCCTCCGGGTGATCCGTCAGCTGCGTAAATTCACCGGTTTGCAGATCCATGCTATATAAGTTCGTGGCATTGTATCTATCGGAAGCGAACAATAATTTCCGGCCATTGTCATACCAGCCGTCGTTAGTGAAATACAGATGGAAGCTGTGCGCCATATGATTCGTTATCTGCTTCATTGGAATGCCTGTAATCAAATCCTTCGTTGTTCTCCACTCTGTCGGCCATACGGTACCTTTTCCATGTCCTTTAGCGTTCATCTCGTCCACCTCATTATCATAAAGTCTGCTGCTTAGAAAAAGACTATCCGATCAGCGCCTTTCGAACAACGGGACTTTTTTGAAACGCTTCATTTCATGCTAGTACTTTCTTTATTACTTTGCACTATTTTGTAGTGAGGCGAGGATTATCCTGATAATGGGAAAAGTCCAGATGGCAATCTGGACTTCCGCTTCACTTTTACCAGGAATTTGCTGCAATAATTAGAAATAACGATACCTTACTTGCAGAACGATATTTTTTATAAAGTCCTCCAGCTTCCCTAACAGCGTTGTTTCTTTGTTAATTTTTGCAACCAGACCCTCTCCCGTCAACGTAGGTACGCCTGCGGTAACTCTCTTGATGAGGAAGTCGCCCTTGGAATTCAGGCCGTAATCACCGGTGTAGATGTATTGAATCCCTGCTTGCTTGCTTAAATCGATGAGGGATTGATTATAACGTCCATGAGGCAGACAAAGGATGGATAGGGTGTTGCCCAACTGGTCATGAAGCACCTTTTCCGCCTGGCTCAGATCCTTAACCACTCTGCTCCGGTACTCTTCTTCCGTCTCCATCCGGCTCTCAGACTCCAGCCAGATCCGGTTAGTTAAAGGTGAAACCTGCTTCCCCTTTTCATTCGTATTAAAGCCGTGAGAGTCAAAGGTATGGGAGAAAAAGTCGAAGCCGTCCGCGTTCATTGTTTTTATTTCATCCCAAGTCATGAACGGACTCTCCGCCGTACGGTCGCCAACGGAATTGACGATAAGAAAATTGGTTGCGGTCATCCCCTCTTTTTTGAGCTCAGGATAGGCATATTTGTAATAAGATTCATAACCATCGTCGAAAGTAATGACAACCGCGTTAGGCGGAATCGGTTTCCCTTCCTTCAGGAATCCTACGAACTCCGCTGTGGATATCACATTGAATTGATGATCCGTGAGAGCATGCAGATGCTCCCGGAATCGTTCGGGGGATATGGTATAGTCCGATTCCTCCGTGTCAATATGGTGATAGGTCAGTACCGCGACTTTATTCTGATAATGATAGGCGCCCCATTGCATTTGACCCAATACCAATACGATACCGATAACAACAATAAAACCGATAATGAATAAGATCTTTTTGTTCATAATGGCTCCTTTTCACAATGCAGTCCATTTTATAATAGCAGATAAGCAGGGCTTAGGAAAACTTTGCATGTCGATGCCTATGAAATGGAGTCCGCGTTGTGCTTGGTAAGGAGCCTTCAATTTGAGGCCCTTTAATGGTATGATTGGGGATAAATGACGTTTGGCAGGTGCACCTTTGAAAAAACCGATCTGGATCTCTCTCCTGTTTCCTCTTCCATTCGCCGTCATCTTCTACATCAATTCCAGGAGCTGGCTCGAGTGCGGCTTGTACTATGCCATTTTTGCCGTCCTGTTGTTCGTATCGTTGTTTATCCGTAGGAAAAAACCCAAAAAAACGGATTACTACGACGATTATATGATCTAAGATTATAATAGAATGCGGCGCCTTTGATAAAGAAAGTCCGATCTGAGAGTCAGACCGGACCTTGTGCATCTATTATTTCTTTTTGCTTTCGGCGTAGGCATCATTCATTTCTTTAATATAATCATTGCCGCCGTTCTTCTTCCACAGCTCCATCTCGGCTTTGAAGCCGGCTTCGTCCATTTTCCCTACGATAAATTTGATACGTGCGTCCTCTACTTGCTGATCCAGTTGAGCGCCCTTCTGGGTATACGTAGCGGAGATCAACGGCTCGCCGGGGTTCGCCAGAGCAATCTTCTCATTAGCCGCTTTCACCTCGTTCGCTTTGGCTCTCAAAGGCGTCCCAGCCTTGAAGGCCGTATCCAGCACGTTCGGAACCCCGATCAGCATTTGGTTGAAGCTCTTGATGTTAATATCCGGCGCTTGCGGCATCTCTGAAGAGAGAATCGTGACAAGCTTGCCGTCCTCCACCTTATAGTGCGTGCCTTCAATACCGTACGTCAGAAGAATCTGGTATTCCTTATCGTCGATTTTATCGAAGAAATTAAGGATTTTACGCACCTCCGCTTCGGTTTTTACCGCCGATTTGGAGATGAGGAAGATACCGCCGTATCCAGTTGTAGCTGGAGTTACAGGACCATTCTTGCCGCTGATAGCCCCGATAATATCCATTTCCCCTTTGACATTGCCCGCCTTCATTTTCTCATCGATCTGATAGGAACGATCTACTACATCGACCGCTACACCCGCTTGCCCGTTAATGATCGGGTCGTTCCACTTGGCAGAATCGTAGACGGCGAAATCCTGGTTCACCAGCTTCTCGTCATACAGCTTCTTGAAGTAGCGGAGCGCATCCATATATTCATTCGTCAGATGGGCGGGAATCAGCTTCCCGTCTTTATCAACTCCCCATTTGTTAGGAACTCCGAACCAAGTCTGCATAATATCCCATGGACCGGAATATTTGGTCACGACCATGCCGTACGTGTCGTCTTTGCCGTTCTTGTCCGGATCCTTCTCCTTGAACGCTTTTAACATATTGTAAAAATCGTCCGGCGTCTTCGGCTCAGGCAATCCGACATTTTGCAGCCAGTCTTTGCGGTAGGAGATGGCAAAGCGTCCCAGCGGTCTTGCTGTATACAGGCCATAGGTTTTGCCGTTAACGGAGGTATTGTTCAATATCGTGCTATTCATTTGGCTCAAGTTCGGATAATCCTTCAAATACGGGCCGATTTCCCAGAAAGCTCCCCCTTTGATCGCGTTGACAATGGATGGAGTTTTGGCGCTTGCCGTAAAAATAACCGAAGGCATCGTGCCCGAGGCCAGCGTAATATTCAGCTTATCGTTATAGGCGGCATCCGGTGTAAACAACACCTCCAGACTCGTGTTCGTGTATTCCTCTACCTTCTTCCAAACTTTGCTCTCGGAGGTTATGGCATCATTTTGAAAGCTTTTCATCATAATCGAAAATTTGTAAGGTGCTTCCTTGCCCGTGGATGCTTGTGTGCCGCCCTTGCCTGCTTCTGGTTTAGGATCTGAGCTGCAGCCAGCGAAAACGCTTGCAATCAAAGCGATGCTCATGGCGGCCATAGCCGTTCTTTTCTGTTTTACGAATCTCATCTTCCTTGTTCCTCCCTTTTTTGTATACAAAGTTGGATAGCATCTATGATAATCCCTTCACCATACTGTGCCCGGGAACAGCGTTTGTGAGGATTCCCATCCCTGCACCGGCAACCGGCGCAACGGATATTTCCGCCCAGCAATTCCAAATGGAAAGCAAAGTACTCGGGTTTATCAACATAGCGGAGCGTCCCCGTTATCCTTTAACAGCCCCTAACAGAACCCCTTTGGCAAAATGCTTCTGCAAAAACGGATAGACCAGCAAGATTGGTAAGGTTCCAACTACAATGACAGCCATTTTGATGGATTGGTCCGGAGGCTTGACGTATTGCGGGTCCATTGTCGACATATCCATGGAACCGGTAGCAAGCAATATTATTTGGCGCAGCAGCACCTGCATCGGCCATTTCTTCGCATCGCTCAAATACAGTAGGGCATTGAAGAAATCATTCCAGTGGCCTACAGCATAGAAAAGCGCGAAGGTGGCGATAACCGGCTTGGATAGCGGAAGAACGATGCGCCACAGAACTCCAAGATCGGTACAACCGTCAATACGGGCGGATTCGATCAGTTCATTAGGAATTTCCTGAAAGAATGATTTGATAACAATCAAGTTAAACGCACTGATCGCCGTCGGAATCATGACCGCCAAGTACGAATTCAGCAGACCCATGCTTTTTACTACCAGGAAGGTTGGAATAATACCGCCGCTGAACAGCATGGAAAAGACAACCATATTCATGACCACGTTCCGTCCAACCATATACCGGCGTGATAAGGCATAAGCCATAGTAAAGGTGAAGAACAGATTCACCAGGGTGCCTCCAACGGTTACAAAGACGGATACCAGCAGGCTTCGCGGCAGCGCGTTGTCCTTAAATACATATTCATAAGCGTTAAGCGTCACGGTCTTCGGGATGATGAAGAACGCCCTGTTGCTCAGTTCAATCTCGGTTGCGAAGGATCCAGCGACGATATACATGATCGGCAGAATCATCGACAAAGCCACGACAGCAAGGAATATATAGTTGGCGGCATCGAATAGTTTTCCGCTTAAGGTGTTGTGTCTCAAGGCAGCAGCCTCCTTTGCTTTAAGGATGAGGAATCATTTAGAAAATACCGGAATGGCCGGCACGTTTGGCCAAGTAGTTAGAGCCGAGCACCAGGATGATGCCGATAACGGATTTGAACAGCCCTACCGCCGTGCTATAGCTGAAGGCCCCTTGGGTAATGCCGATCGTATACACATAAGTGTCGAAGACTTCCGCCACATTGCGGTTCAGCGCATTGCTCATCAAGAGCACTTGCTCAAAGCCGCGGTCCAGGAAATTGCCCATACGCAGGATCAGCAGCACAATAATGGTTCCCCTGATCGCCGGGAGGGTAATATGCCATAGCTGACGGAACCGGCTCGCGCCGTCTACAATAGCGGCCTCGTATTGCTCCTGGTCAACTCCAGCGAGGGCGGCAAGGAAGATGATCGTCCCCCATCCCATTTCCTTCCATAAGCTTTGCGTAATAATGAGCGGCCGGAACCAGTCCTCACTTGTCAAAAACTCATATTTCACGCCGACGAATTTGAACAGAAGCTCGTTAATAATCCCGCCTTCCGTAGTCAACATGAGGTAGGTGATACTTGCGACGATAACCATAGAAATAAAGTGCGGTATATAAATAATGGTCTGAATAAACCGTTTGTAAAAAGATTTGCGGACTTCATTAAGCAGCAGGGCTAGAATAATCGGTGCGGGGAAGAAAAATACCATGTCATATAAACCAAGCAAAAGCGTATTCTTCATTAAGCGGAAAAAGATCGGGTCGTTAAAAAATTGCCTGAAGTTATCCATTCCAACCCATTCGCTCTTAAAAAATCCAACGAACGGCTGATAATTTTTGAACGCGAGCAGTACCCCCCACATGGGAATGTACTTAAATATAATGAAGTAGGCCAATCCGGGTAATAAAAGCATCAGCAAATATTTATCCTGAATGATTCTACTCATTAATGAGCCCCTCTTGCGTGTCCTCGTCGACGGAACGCTTGCCGGAAGCTGCTCGGCTTGTGATGTTTTGACCATCCTCTCACTCCTCGTCATCATCTTCAGTTTGCTGCAGCCGCTTGCTATTTTCACCTTAATCGGGGGCCATTTTTCCGGCAACCACACTTTTTTGGAAGCGCTTTTTATGGAATTTGTACTTTTTCACTCCGCTTAGCACTTTTTTGAAAAGCCTGTCTCATGCGGTTTGAGCGTTGGGCTTGGACTTTTTTGACAAAGAAAAAACAAGCCGTCGCCTGATCTCCAGACACCAGCTTGCTCCAGGTTTAACTATGCATATTTCTGCTCATTTCACGGTAATGGCTCGGAGTGACACCGACATGCTTTTTAAAAATACGATTAAAATAACTGTGCTGGTACCCGACCTGTACGGCGACATCATTAATTTTTTGCTCCGTATCGCGAAGTAATTCTTTTGCCTTCTCCATGCGAAGCTCCGTCAAGTAATCAATGAAGTTCGTTCCTGTTATTTGCTTGAACGACTTGCTAAGTGCAACAGAGTTTACTCCCACATGATCTGCGCAGCTGTCCAGGGAGATTTCTTTCATGTAATGATTTTGCAGATAGACCATTGCGGTTTCGACCGCCTTCTTCCAATGAACGTCAGAGCGCGATTCCAGCTCCTGAATGTAAGGATTCATGATCTTGTGCTGAAACCAGTGCAGCATTTTCTGCGGCTCGCGAATTTGCCCCAGCTGCTCATATAAATTGACGGAACGAAACACCCGGTTCGGGTCCATTCCCAAATGCCGAATCGCATGCAATATACTCCCAAGCAGCTGCAGCATCCCCTGCTGAGCTTCCATTTCCTTGGCTCCTCTCTCCAGCAATGCGTCCAGGAACGATTTGATCAAATCCATCGCTTCGTGCTGCTGGCCGGTCCTGATCATCTGAACGATCTCCCTCTCCAGGACGAACGGATAATGCAGCTCCGCCATGTCCTCTTCCGGCTCCGGGGAATTGAGATCTATAATCTGATTCTCGTTCTTGAAGCTGCGGTAGCTCAAGGCTTGCTTTGCCTCTTCATAGTGTGACGGAATCTGTCGGACAGCGGCCGAAGGCTTGCCGATGCAGATCGATACGTTGAGCTTTAGAACACGGTTTATAGACTGGATAATCTCATCGCTCAGTTCATGCACTTCGGTTGTATAAGACATGTGGGGTGGCAGCATGATCAATAGACCCATAGATAAATCATGAAAATTGATCCCATTCACCTGCTCCAGACGGTTAGTTGACAGTTCCTCGATGATATTGGCAGCCGCAAACGTAATCAAGCTTTCATCTCCCTGGCCGAATCGTCCTTCCAGGTTTGTAAAGCCTGTGAGCTGAATATGCATGACGATAAACTGGCGCTCATCCACTTCCCAACCGTAATTGCGCATCCGCTCCCGCAGGTCGTCCTCGGAGTATGCGGAGAGAAAGCCTTGCACCAGCTGAAGCAGGAACCCTTCCTTCACATGGGGAAGCTGTGCTTCGAGCTTGTTTTGCAGCGTCGTGCTTTCCCGCCATAGATCCAGCCACTCCTTTTCTATCAATTTAAACTCGTCATGCTGCTCGCCAATGCTTCCTGTCAAGGGTCTGCTTCCGGTTAACAGGGTCACCAACCGATCTACAGGAGAGTAGATTTTGCGGGAAGCGAACCAGGACAACAGCACCGCCAGTAATAAAGCGCCAAAGCTGACGGACAAGATGAGCTTTGAGATAAAATCGACAGGCTTCGTAATGACGCTGATCGGGGAAGCGGAGACATACATCCACTCCGTACCGACTCTGCGGAACGTTCCATAGGAGACGGTGTACATGTTTTTATGATTCTCATAAAGGAAGGAGCCCGATTTGCCTCCCCGTTGAAGCACTTCCGCCTTCAAAGCTTCGTCAAATATAACCGATTGAGGGTCCTTGGAGCTCGCCAGCAGGACGTTCCCCCCGTTTTGCATCATGAACGTTTCACCAACGTTGTAGGGCGTTAACGTTTTTAAGAGATTGGTTGCCTTCTCCTCACTAATCCGGATGAACAACGCCCCGAAAGGATGCATGTCCACTCCGGGAATCTTATGGACCAGCGTCAGGTCTTTCTTATCCGGATGACTGGCATCGTCGGATAAAGTGGTCCAAAACACAAGATTGTCCTGGGAAAGAAATTGGTTGTATGAGGCAATCATATCTTCGTTCGAGATGACATCGTATTCCGGGTAAAACCGGATGTACTGAGTCCCCTTTAAAAATAGCTCCACCTGCTTCGCCAATGGCGTAGATCCCTGCATTACATTCAAAGTCTTCGTAAGATCGCGGGCGATCTCAAAGTCCTGATAAAAGTTCGTTTCATATAAATGGCTGTTGAATTTGGTGTCAAATGCCCAATGGGCAAGCGACGTCTCCAGATAGGTGAACTGGTCGTCAATGTTGGACGCCCTCTGTAGAATTTGGCTTGTGTGAAGCTGAAGGAGCGCATGTTCCAGCCAGCCTCCCGTCATTCCATATAAAATCCCCCCGACAATGATTCCCGGGATACTGGAGATGAGTAGTATCAGGATAAGACTATTCCGGTAAAACCTTCCTTTGAACATGGGTTCACCCACCGTCAGCTAGGATCGTTGAAAATTATGGCTATGTATCCTAATATAGTTCGCTGCAGGAAATTAAAGCCCTTCCAATTTGGAGTGGATTCCACAAATTTCAACGAGCTTTTGCTAGGGGGCGCGATAAAAAAATAAGCGGGATTTCCCAAAAAGAGGCGACGCAAGCCCTCCCAGGAAACCCCACTTATATACCCTACGCTATTTCCCCTCCAGCTGTCCTTCAGCAAGGATACCCGGAGTCGCACGCTGATGGCTGCCAAGCTTTTGCATGATACTGATGAACGGAGCAGGCGCAGTATAGGTAACTGCTTCATTCGCTTGAACGTCCAGTACGCCCAGGTTGTATTGCACTCCGGCTTGCTGGGCGCCGTCCGGCGACATGATGCCCAAGGCGCGCCCCGTCGTTGCCGTGCCATTAAGTCCTTGGTTATCTCCGGGCGTGAATACGGCTAAGAGCTGATCCTCCTTCAAATCGGCCGCCGTCAATCCGTAATGATCACGAAAACTATCGATACCCAGGCTATAGCAGCAAGGCTGCTTCTTAATCCAGATGACCTTGGCTTCTCCCGGTTTTATAATACTGCTGGTGCTGTAGGTATCCTTTTGAATCGTCCATTTGTTCGATTTCGCCTTGTCGAACGGAAGCAGCGGATCGTAGTAATAATAAAGTTTATACCCGTCGAGATCGATATCGCGATCACTGTTATTGACCACTTCCACATAATTGTAATTTCCTTTGGTCGAATTAGGCACGACCTCTGTGATGAGCAGCGCAGACTTGGCCGGCTGCTTGACCGTCGTTTCGTCTACCGATTTACTCGCCTTCTGCAGGACCAGATCCACCGTGACCGGATAGTGGTCGCTCGGGTACTGGCCATCCTGCTGGTAGGTTACCGTCTCGCTTCGGACGACATTCACCTTGCCGCGGGACAAGATCCAGTCAATCCGTTTGGCGCCCCCGCCCCCTGTTGGATCTTTGTAATTATGGAAGGTGCCCAGGTCATCGTGGATTTTTTGATGGGCTTGAAAAAAAGCATCTTCCATCAGCCCTGATTGGACCAAGGTTTGATACACGGCTCCGTCCGGTGTCGTGTTGAAATCGCCTGTCAAGATCACAGGAACATCGGGATCTAAAGAGGAGATCGTATCCGCTATAAGCTGCGCGCTTTTTTGGCGGGCGGCTTCAGATTCATGATCCAGGTGCGTATTGACCATGTAAAAGGTTTTGTGATTGTGCAGGTCCTGAAACCTGACCCAGGTCACCATCCGTGGTATCCGGTTCCCCCACCCTGCCGAGCTAATGAGCTTGGGACGGTCGGAAAGCCAGAAATGATCCTGCTCCAATGGCTTCAGCCGCTGTTTATTGTAGAAAATGGCCATGTACTCGCCAAGATTGCCGCCTTCCCTGCCAACGCCGATCCATCCATAATCGGGCAAATCTGCTTCCAAATCTTTGATTTGCCTGTCAATTCCTTCCTGTGTACCAATAACATCCGGTTTGGCCGCCTCGATGAGCTGCTTCATAACCGGACGCCGCTTCTCCCAGGTCTGGTCGTCAACGGCACTGGCCGTCCTCAGATTGGAGGTCATGATTCTTAGTTTGCCTGACGACAGCTCTTCATCACCAGCTGCTGCTGAAGCTTGATTCCCTGCAATAGTTAGACCAACAGCTGTAAGCAGAACCGCAAATGCCGTTATTTTCGCCTTTATGATCATCTTCTTTCCGCCTCCTCATTGTACTATGGAATAAATTCCCTTTGATCATACAGCAGGGAAGATGACCGTCCTATTGACATTTTTATAGATTGTTGCCCTTTCTTTATAAAAGATTCCTGCGACCGCCGTCTCGGCTTCCAATAGCAACAAAGACGTGCCGACAACCTCTTACCAATGCGCTAAAGGCAATGGATCAGTCGTTTAAGCACGTCTTCCATTTACAAACGAATCCTATGATCTGCTTACTTCTGCTTTCATCTGTGCAGCAGGCTTTGCTGGCGTTTGCTTCCTCTTATTGCCTATGTTCAGTTGAAGCACCAACATAATAACGATCAGAACAGCCAGCCCTCCGAAAGCCTGCTCGAAGCCGCCCCATTTGTCATGCACCCAGCCAACGAACAGCGGGCCAAGGGAGCCGACAATATAACCGCCCGATTGATTCATGGCCGACAAAGCGCTTGCCGCTTCCGCACTGTCTGTCTCCTCAATCGGCAGCATGAGTGCCATTGGGAACAACCCTCCCGCTCCGAGGCCAAGGAGGATCACAATCAGCCATGGATTCGCATGGGTTATGAACAGGATCACTCCGGCCAGCTCCAGCAAGGCACACCCCAGCAGCCAATACATCCTTTTAGGGAACCGGGCGATGAGCATCGGCAGGAAGAAGCTGACCGGTATTTGAATGACTGTAAACAGCGTCAGCATTCCTCCCGCAAAGCCTTTATCATAGCCGAGACTCACCATGGCAGGAGCGAGCCACGCCGTCATAGAATAGAACATCCATGCCATGAGGCCGAAAAATGCGGTCAAGAGCCATGCCCGCTTGCTGCGCAGCGGCAGCCGCGATTCATTTGAGGCTACTCCTTGAGCAGCGCCTGCCGCACGCTTCTCCCGCAGGGACAGCTGAATCCAGATCGGGAGGGCAATGATGGCAAACAATGCCCATATCGCCAAGGAGGCCTTCCATGAGCCGTGCATTACCGACTGTAACGGAACCGATAGACCGGCGCTGAGTGCGGCGCCCAAGACCAACGCCATAGAATAGATTCCGACGATGGATGCCGCCCTGTCGGCAAAGTATTTTTTGATAAATCCAGACAGCAGCGGTCCGCAAATAGCAATCCCAAGGCCGCTTAGAAATGCCGTTACAAGCAGCAGCGCGGAGGAGCCGGAAGAGAATCTGAGTACCGTACCCAGTCCTATCACGATAAGAGAAAGCGTCAATATTCTCTCCAGCCCCCACCGGCTGCTCAGCTTCACCGCCAATGGCGAGAAGACGCCCATGCACAGCACCGGAATAGAAGTTAACAGGCTCGCTACCGAGCCGTTCATGCCTAAATCATTACGAATCGTCTCCAATAAAGGAGATATGGAAGAAATGGCCGGCCGCAAATTGAGCGAAGCCAAGAAAAGCGCGCAAAGCAAATATCCGAATCGGTATTTCATCTACGTATCCACTCCTACATCCTGTCTCTTTTTGTAAAATCCTCAATCGCTGTAGTAAGTGTAAGAGCAAATCGTTAATTGATCAATATAATTATTTCTATTATTATCATTGGTAAAACCAATGATTGAAGAAGGTGAACAGCCAATGGAACTGCGCCAATTGGAATATTTCATTGCAGTTTGTGAAGAAATGCATTTTACCAGAGCTGCTGAAAAAATCGGCATATCACAGCCAACCTTAAGCCAGCAGATCGGGGCCTTGGAGGACGAGCTGAACACCCCGCTATTCGACCGGATCGGGAAAAAGATCGCCATCACGGAAGCAGGACTTATATTGCTCGAGCAGAGCAAGCAAATCCTCCGCAACCTGCAAAATGTGAAGGATTCGATTCTTGATCTTCAACATATTCGCAGAGGAGCACTAAGTGTGGGGACACTGCCTTCCGATCTGGATTACCGCATTTCGAGGCTGCTGATCGACTACTATCATGACTATCCGAATATTCATCTGCGCGTTGTCTCCTCCGTAAATATTGAGGAGTTGGTGCTAGCGAACGAGGTCGACATCGGGATCTGCAACATGTCGTTCATCGATGATCGTTTGGTACATATTCCTCTGTGTCAGGAAAAATACATGCTTGTCGTATCGGAGCATCATCCTTTGTCAGAACGAGACTATATCCATCTGGAGGAGCTGCGCCACATAGATACGGTCATGTATCCGATGGGGTTCATCGGACGTGAGTTGATTGAGCGCTGCTGCCGAAGCCGCGGCTTTCAGCTTAAGACAATTATGGAGACTACCTCCGTGCTCTCGCTCATCAATATCGTCAAAGCCAATATCGGGGCCACCATTCAGCCGCTGCAGCTCATTCAATCCATGAAAGAGAGCACATTGCGCTGCATCCCTTTCAAGGAGGACGCCCCGACGCGGGAGCTGGTGATTATTTACCGGAAGGACCGTTTTTTGAGTAAAGCAGCCCAAGCGTTCATTAGCAGACTGGCCGATCACTTCAGCGCCCTGTGAGCAGCATTTGCTTTGGACCTCACTCTTCGTATATGCTTTTATTATGAGCCTTTAGCTTATGTGCGGCTATGGAAAGGAGAATGACTGTGAACACACTTCCAGTTGAACAATTCCGCAAATTTAAAAACGATATTACACGGTTTCTGATGGCTTATAAATTCGCTTTGGATGCATTTGAAACCAAGATTGACATTTTAACCGAGGAATTTCAGTTATTTCACGACTACAACCCGATTGAGCACACCAAGTCGCGATTAAAATCGCCCGAAAGTATTTTGAAAAAGCTGTACAAAAAAGGACTGGATATTTCGCTAGCCAATATAAAAAACCATATTACCGATGTCGCGGGTATCCGAATCACCTGCTCGTTTATTGCCGATATTTATCGCATCAGCGAAATGCTGCAAAATCAGAGCGATTTGAAAATCATCGAAATTGAGGACTACATACAGCACCCGAAACCTAACGGTTATCGCAGTCTTCATATGCTCATAGAAATACCTATCTATATGTCGGATCGGCAGGAAAATGTATGCGTCGAGGTACAAATCCGTACGATCGCTATGGATTTCTGGGCCAGTCTTGAGCACAAAATTTACTACAAATACAACCGGACGGTGCCCCGTAACCTGCTGCAGGAGCTGAAAGAAGCATCCGACTCCGCGGCGGCTCTGGATCAGAAGATGGAGCGTCTGCACAATGAGATTACGGAAGTCAAGGAAGCCCAGTCACAGGAATGGGGAGAAGAACTCAAGCGAATCAGCATCAGCAACCAGCAATTTCAATTGCCTGAAGCGCTGTTGAGATTAATCAGTGACGGACCCGGCGAAGCATAGACTTTTATCCGGTGACAGTCCGTAATAGAACAAGCCTGGTGCAGATTCATGCGCCAGGCTTATTCTTTCACGTTAACTAATCGTCTTAAGCTGCACGTGCAGTGCTTAGAAGATACTCTTCGCATCAGCAGGCAGATTCCTTACTTGCTTAAGATATGCGGTCATGTTCTTATCATCCTCAGCAGGATAGGTGAACCGACAATACATGGCGACTTCCTTGCCCAGCATCCTGAATAACTCCCCTGCCGTAAAGATAGCTTCCCAGAAGCGCTCGTAGTCACTATCCGAATAAGTTCGCTGATACCTATCCCAGTATGCTTCGGGTAGATAGTTTTTGAAATATTTGCCCATCTTGCCCGCAGAAACTTGAAAATCATTGTGGATTCCGATCCACCATCTAACCATATCATCAAGGGAAGCTCTAGTAGTATGCTCGTACATTAGCTTCGCATAAGGCAGCTCGTCCCTCCATATTCCTTTTGCTATGTTTTGCAAACACCACCAGAAATTGTTCGTACAGCTATTATACTGCCCTTCCGTAGGTCTTTTTACGTAATAATCGCTATCTGTGGGCGGCGGTATGGAGGGAAGGCAGCCATCCTTGTCTAATAAGGGCAAGGTGAGTTTGTCGCTGACATATCCGGTTTTCATGGATTCTATGGACTCTATCTGGAGATCAATCCGGTTTCCATCCGTAAAGAGCATTAAATAGGCGTACGAGCGGTCGAAGTTTTTCTTGATTCCTAGTCCTTGATCTAATCGATCCGGCTCCTGAATCATCAGCAAATCCCCGAATATACGGATCCATGCGTTGTCTGAAAAAAAAGAGGCTGTCTCCGTCACGACATAGACGATATCGTAGTCCTGAAACAGATCTTTAGGCGCATGCGGATTGGTTCTTGATCCGTTCATGTAAACAGCTCGAATCCGATTATCCTGCCGGGCCACACCCAGGATCAAATCCATCATTTCTTTCTCGCTTCTCATCAGACGGGTTCCCCTTCCCATTTGCCAACCAATATAGTTATTTTCAGTATATCATCCTATTATTTACATTGTAACTGCCGAAATCTTCAGTAAAATGAGGATGTAACAAATGGTTCTATAAGAAAAGTAACTTTGCATTTGCGCAGCCTTGTCATAAAATGAAAAGTAATCGCTATAAAGATCAATAAGGAGAAAACAACATGCCCGAAAATAAAATAGAAAGGGACAGGCTTGCGTCTTTGCAGTCCGATTGCGAGAAGTGCTTCGGCTTATGCTGTGTAGCCCTGCCTTACGCGGCTTCTGCCGATTTTGCCGTCAGCAAAGAAGCCGGACAGCCCTGTTCGAACCTTCGCCATGACTTCCGCTGCGGCGTACACGAAAGCCTCCGCAGCATCGGCTTTCGCGGATGCACCGTATTCGATTGCTTCGGCGCAGGGCAGAAAGTATCGCAGCTTACTTTCAGCGGCCGCGACTGGCGGCAAGCCCCGGAATCCGCGAAGCAAATGTTCGAGGTATTCCCCGTCATGCGCCAGCTTCATGAGCTGCTCTGGTACCTGAACGAAGCGCTGACGCTTCAGGCTGCACAGCCGATTCACGATGCGATTCGTACAGCAATCGATGCAACGGAAAGGCTGACCTATCTTCAAGCAGAAGAGTTTGCTGGGCTTGACATCGTCGCCCATAGAGCGGAGGTGAACAGGCTGCTTCTTCAAACAAGCGAGCTCGTACGGGAGGAACTGCGCCGTAAGCATCAATGGCCTGCAGTAAGCAAGAAGAAGCAGGGTCGTGGGATAGATCTCATCGGGGCCAAGCTTAAAGGCGCCGATCTCCGTTGCGCGAATCTTAGAGGGGCCTATCTTATTGCCGCAGACCTGAGGGAGGCGGATTTGAGAGCAGCCGATCTCATCGGGGCTGACCTTCGGGACACGGATCTGAGGGGAGCCGATCTTACAGGCAGTCTCTTCCTTACCCAGGCACAGCTTAACTCGGCGATCGGCGATTCCAGGACGAAGCTGCCTTCAACCGTCGAACGGCCGGCTCACTGGAAAGCCTGTTAAGCCTGTCCTCACTCAGCTGGCCCTCATAGCTTCATGGAGAAAAAACCGCCCGAATTATGTACCTCCCTCCACGTTAGATACAACTAACTGCAGAAGGACAGCATATCATCGGGCGGTATTTTCTTTATCCTCTACTTGCTTCTCTGATCGATAACAATTGACCAATCCACATTCGTATAGACTATGTCCACCATCGTTCGAACAAGCTTTACTTGAATATATGTTCGATATGCAAAAAAACGACATGATAGGGAGATGATTCATTCATGGACTAACCCCGGGCTTTGAACGATCTCGATTTCCCCGTTTGCATACTCCTTCACGATCATTCCACTATCGGTTTTATACACAATATAAGTCCCATTCGCTTTCGCATCCAACTTAGCCCGTTTTCCAGTGAGCTTAATAAGTTTTGACAAATCTTGCGGTCCACGCCATTCACAATCCAATCGATTGAGCTCGTTTTTTACTTTAAACGATGCCGCAAGCGTAGAAGCGCGACCGCCGCTTCCGCCCGTGTCACTTGTTCGTCCGGGGCGAATCGGTTGCCTTCTCGACCGACAAGCACACCATACCGAGCTGCTGACTGGACGTAGCCCTTGGCCCAAACCGGTATGTCCGCGTCATCGGTGAATGTGGTTGCGCTATCCATCGGCTCCCATTTCATGGCTCTCGCCACAATAGCGGCTGCTTCGGACCGGCTGATCGTCTGCCGCGGCCGCAGCGTACCGTCTGAATAGCCGTTAAGGATGCCGCGCTCAACCGCGGTGCCTACTGTTCCCTTTGCCCAATCCGGAACGTCCGCACGATCTGTAAACGGGAGTTCGTTTGCTTCCGTCCCGGAGGACACCCCAAGTGCTCGCAGCAGCATAGCTGCAAATTCCACCCGTGATACTAGTCCGTTCGGACGGAAAGCATTCGGGGTATCCCCCTCGACGATCCCGTTCGCAGCCGCTTCGCAAATTTGCGACTCTCCCCAATGGCCTCGGATATCGCTGAACGAGCAGGACGGGGTATCATGTATTGCAGATGGTGGCCTGCGTACAATTAACGCGTAGGTCTTGATTGTACCGTTCTCTGCCTTGACGGAAATCTCGATCTGATTGTCCCCCTCGTGCAATGACACGGTTTTGGCGCCGATTGCAGCCTCACCTTGTACAGCAACGGAAGCGAAGGCATCGGATGGGATCGGACGAACCTCAATTTGATTTGCAGTCGTTTCGATTGTGTACTCGGCAGTTCCGGCGGCGAATGCCGGACTTAACGGCAGCTCGATTCCATTCGCAGTGACGATAAGCTGCTTAAGATCTGCATTACCGGAATAATAACCGCTGGATGAATCGCCTCCGGAGTCATCACCCGAGGTATGGATTCTTGGGTTTACCCGGACTGTTCGTATCGCTTCCAGCGCCGCGTTGCCGGCGATATCCCGAATGTTATATCTCAGCGAATACGTTTCAGGAATCTGGTTGTACACCGTCCCAGTTACCGTAATTTGCGCTGAAAGGTCACCGTCTATGTTGTCGACGGCCGTCGCGCCCGGATCGACAAACGGGTCCCCTTCCGTAATGGATATGGCGTTGCTCCCCAGTAGTGTAATAACCGGAGCCGTTGTATCGATGGTGAACATAATCGTATTCGACTCGGGACTCGTATTGCCCACGGTGTCTGTAGCCATCGCCTTCACTGTATGCGGTCCTTCGGCGAGCGCAGATGCAGGCGTCCATGACCAGCTTCCGTTGGCCGCAGCCGTTGTCGTTCCCGCGGCAGCTCCATCCAGTACAACCGTTACCGCTGCGTCTGCCTCTGCCGTACCGCTGATATCTGGCATCGCATTGTTTGTCTTGAATCCGTTCGACGGCGTTACGACGAGTGGCGCTGCCGACGGTGTTGTATCGATGGTGAATGTAACCGTATTTGACTCGGGGCTCGTATTGCCCGCGATGTCCATTGCCGTCGCTTTCACTGTATGCGGCCCTTCAGCGAGCGCGGACGCAGGCGTCCATGACCAACTTCCGTCGGCCGCAGCCGTTGTCGTTCCCGTAGCAGCTCCGTCCAGTACTATCGTTACCGCTGCGCCTGCCTCTGCCGTACCGCTGATGGCCAAAGCCGGACTGTTCATCGTCGATCCGTTAACAGGATCGGTGATGACAGGCGCCAAGGGCGGGGCCGTATCGATAGTAAACGTATTTGTATTCGAATCAGGGCTCGTATTGCCCACGGTGTCCGTCACCGTCGCTTTCACAGTATGCGGCCCTTCGGCGAGCGCAGACGCAGGCGTCCAGGACCAGCTTCCGTTGGCCGCAGCCGTTGTCGTTCCTGCTGCAGCTCCGTCCAGTACAATCGTTACCGTTGCGCCTGCCTCTGCCGTACCGCTGATAACCGGCATCGCATTGTTTGTCACGAATCCGTTCGACGGCGTTATGACGAGTGGCGCCGCCGACGATGTTGTATCGATGGTGAACGTAATCGTATTTGACTCGGGGCCCGTGTTGCCCGCTGTGTCCATTGCTATCGCTTTCACTGTATGCGGCCCTTCAGCGAGCACGGACGTAGGCGTCCATGACCAGCTTCCGTCGGCCGCAGTCGTTGTCGTTCCCGCGGCAGCTCCGTCCAGTACAATCGTTACCGTTGCGCCTGCCTCTGCCGTACCGCTGAGGACTGGCAGCGCATGGTTCGTCGTGGACCCGTTTGACGGCGTTACAACGACAGGCGCTGCCGGCGGTGTGGTGTCAACAGTAAACGTGTTCGTATTCGAATCGGGGCCCGTATTGCCCGCTATGTCCATTGCCTTCGCTTTCACTGTATGCGGCCCTTTGGCAAGCGCGGACGCGGGCTTCCACGACCAGCTTCCGTTAGCCACAGCCGTTGTCGTTCCCGCGGCAGCTCCGTCCAGAACAATCGTTACCGTTGCGCCTGCCTCTGCCGTACCGCTGATGGCTGGCGTAATATTGTTTGTCGTGGACCCGTTTGACGGCGTTACAACGATAGGCGCTGCCGGCGGTGTTATGTCAACAGTAAACGAGTTCGTATTCGAATCGGCGCTCGTATTGCCCGCTCCATCCGTTGTCCTTGCCTTCACCACATGAGGTCCTTCGGCAAGGGCTACTGCCGGTGTCCACGACCAGCTTCCCATGGATGAAGCTACCGTCGTTCCTGCTTCTGTGCCGTCCAACACAATGGTAACAGTAAGACCTGGTTCCGCAGTGCCGCCGATCATTGGCGTAGCACCGTTCGTTATGTACCCGTTTGCCGGCCTTAAGACGACAGGAGCTGCCGGCGGTGTTGTGTCAACAGTAAACGTGTTCGTATTCGAATCGGCGCTCGTATTGCCCGCTCCATCCGTTGTCCTTGCCTTCACCGCATGAGGTCCTTCGGTAAGAGCTGCTGCCGGCGTCCACGACCAGCTTCCGTTGGCCGCGGCCGTTGTCGTTCCTGCGGCAGCTCCGTCCAACACAATGGTAACCGTATGGCTTGGTTCCGCAGTACCGCTGATGACTGGTGTCGTATCGTTCGTCGTCGACCCGTTTGCCGGAGTCGTGACGACAGGCACTGCTGGCCCAATCACATCTACCTCATCCGTAGCAGCGGCACTGGTTTTTGTACCGTCGTTCACGATGAAGCTAATTGTACGAATCCCAGGCATGCTGCTCACCGCTGTGGAGAACCTGACCGTGCTTAAGGCATTTGACCACTGCTCCAAGGCGGCCGTTGCGCCCGACGACGTCAGCGTCAGTTCGCCGTTGGCTTCATTATAACTTCCAAAAATATTTCCAAATAAAGACGCGTTGCTATTGGTGAAAGTCAGCGTATCTCCAGAGTGAAAGCCGGTCCCGATAGATACTAGCGCACTAGACATTGTTGTGCTATCACGGTCGGACACCGTCACATTAGAGTCAATTATGACTGCAGATGTGCCGATCGTGTAGGCAGTCGTCCCGCCGGTGGTTTTTACTACAGGTGTCTGGTACGTCGCAGTCACTGTAACTGTTCTCGTCACAATACCGCTTGTGTTTCCTGCACCGTTAATGGCGGTGAAGCTAATTGTACGCGTTGCTGTATTCGGCTTTATGGCCGTATCAGTATAAGTAATGGATCTTAGGGCGCTTTGCCACTGTGCCAAGGTGGCCGTTGCGCCTGCAGATGTCAGTATCATCTCGCCAGTGGCTGCATTATAACTGGCCGAAATATTGCCCATGGTCGCCCCATCATTGGTGAACCCCAAGAAATCTTCTCCACCATGAAAACCGTTCTGAATGGCAACTGTTGCACTTGCAAGCGTAGTACTGCTTCCATCAGTTACCGTGATACCGGAGTCAATAACGACGGGAGTCGATGTCGTGTTATCCCCGGCCACGAAAGATGCGGATCCAGGACTAGTGGTTAAGACAGGAGGGGATGCAAAGGCTATTTGCATAAAAAAACTTCCCATGACCACTTGAAGGGTTAATGCAATGGCAAGCATGAATGTCGATTTCCGAAATACGTTCTTCATAACGAATTCCTCCTAAATTTAAATCCATAACTATGAACCCTTAAAACTTATAACAATGATATCTATACCAAAACTGACCCTAATGAAAGGACTTCCGCTATTTTTTCCTTTCAGGTAGTTGATAGATTATTTGAACAAACCGATACTTAGTATTTCGGATCATTTACCTTATGAGTTAATAATCATTTCGAATAGTTTCAGCCCAAGACTGACGACTACTATCCCCTATTCCAGTCAAACCATTTCTCTCACTACTTACCGCTTCTCTTTCCACATACTCTCCGCCCTCTGCTATATGAGCTTTATACGTTTATCGCCGCAGCAATTCGTCAACAATGAGAACAAAGAACCGAATACGCTTACTTCCAGTAAAGGAGATCAACCGAATGATCGACAAAGGGAAGATTTCCGCACTTCAACTAGGAATGCTGATGTATTTGATGATCGGGGCGACCTCAACGTTAATCGTTCCGGCCATCACGGCAAAACAAGCCGAAAGAGATATGTGGCTTTCCCCCATCCTGGGATCTATAAGCGGATTTATTGTCGTTATCATCATGTGGGCTTTGCATAAAAAATTTCCCGGCCAGTCCATTATGCAATTTGGTGAATTACTTCTAGGACGTTTCCTTGGCAAATGCGCCAATTCGCTCGTGCTATTTTTTTTGCTTCATGGAGTCGGTCTTATCTTGAGGGAATACGGTGAGTTTGTGGTCAGCGCCTTCCTATCCAGAACTCCGCTGATTACGATTACCATGAGCCTGATCGTCGTATGTGCCTTTGCGGTGCGCTCGGGTATTGAAGTATTGGCCCGCTGTACGCAGCTGTTTTTACCGTTCATCGGTTTGGTTTTCGTCTGCATTTTTGCCATGCTGATCCCGGATATGGATCCCCGAAAGATGCTGCCTATGCTGGAAAAGGGAATCCTGCCGGCTCTGCAAGGCTCTATAGTGCCTCATACCTGGTTCTTGGAATTTTTCCTGATCACCTTTTTGTTTCCCTTCGTCCATGACCTTTCCAAAGGCCTCAAGGCAGGCATGTTCTCGGTCTTGTTCATGATGCTGATTATGGTGGCAACGAATTTTGCCAGCCTGTTCGTCTTCGGAAATCTCACCGGGCACATCAGCTTCCCCGTGTATTATGCGGCGTCTTATATCAGCTTCATCAATTTTATTGAGCATCTTGATGCTATTGTCATGGTCACCTGGATATTGGGAGGATTTGTTCAGATCGCTTTATGGTACTATTCGCTTGTCATCGGTACAGCACAATGGCTTGGTTTGTCCCATTATCGCTTTCTTGTGTTTCCGATGGGGCTGCTGTGCGGCATGACTAGTATTTGGGTTACCCCGTCTTTACAAGATTTGATTCATTTTTTTGCAACGACGGCCCCGCTCTATTCCTTCACGATTCTATTCTTGTATCCGCTGATTCTGCTTGCCATTTCCTGGGTCCGCAAAACCAAAAACAGCTCACTCTGACCAGAATGAGCTGTTGGGAATGGTTGTCACGCCGATCCGGTCATACCGGTTGAGCCTCTGGATTGTTTAGGAGACGGTTGTTCCGTAAATAATCCGTAATATTTGCATACCCCGTAGAACACAAGGGTTGAAGCCGCAGCAATAATGGCTAACACGATAAATGATTGATGGAAGCCGTATTTAGCAGCGTACACGCCTCCAAGCATACCGCCAATGATTTTGCCTACGCTTAGCTGTATCACGGAATTCAGCATTTGCCCCGTTGCCTTCAACTCCTTGATTACATGCCTGTTCACATATTCGGCTAGGCACATATAGAACATAATGTACGTTCCGCCGTGAAGCACCCAGCTAAGCAAATACGTAAAAGGCGTTAAGGCAAAGGAATACAGGCACCATCGGATGACATGAATGAACCCGGAAAACAACAAGATATTCCGAATGCCGAACCGGTCATACAGCTTTTGAAAAAATATCATAAACGGAAATTGCGTGAAAGAACCGATTGCGAGACCGATTCCGATCACTTCCATGCTGATCCCCTGCTCCTTGCTGTAAATCGCTTGAAACGCCCACAGGAAGCCCATTGTTGTAGAAAGCACGAGAGTAAAGCCATACAGTACCATCAGCGGCTTGCTGCGAAAAATTTCCGACAGCTTGACCTTCTTTTTGCCGCTTTGATGACCGGCTACCTTGGGAATGCCAAGAGATAGCAAGAAGCAGCCCAGCATGATGAACGAGGTTACCATGAAGATCGTATCAATATGCCGCGCGAACAGCACTCCGGCCGCTATCGAGATTACAGCGTACCCTACAGATCCGAACGTACGAATCGTCGAGAATCTCACAACCCCCTTCGAAGACAGCTCAAGCGTGATGGCATCGCTCAAAGGGTTGATGGCAATCTGGAATAGGCTGAACAGGGCCATACCGAATAGCAAGGGCCAGAACATAGTTCCCGCCCAAGGGATCAGCCACACCGCCAATCCGGATAGCAAGGTGCAAAGAATTAAGATCCGATTTTTGGTTCGTGATCTGTCACCCGCCAAGCCCCATAAGGGCTGCGCAAACAACCCGACCACCGCCCCGATAGATGTAAGAACCCCGATATCGGTATGTCCTATCCCTTGTTCCGTGAAATAAACCCCTATGTAGGATGAGAACGATCCTGTGCTCATATAAATGAAAGCATAAAAGACCGCAAGAATAACGACGCTCTTGTTCTGTATCATAAGGCAGCTTCTTTCTGTCGTTCATTGATTTTCTATTTCATTATAAACTACATTTTCCATATAGAATATATGTGAAAAGGAAAAACCGCAGCAGACACGAAAGTTACATGTCATACTGCGGTTTAAGCAGAAGGTGTTGTACACATTAACCATGTATTCACCTATTCCCGCCATTTTATACACGGAGCCGGCGAATTATTGATGGTTTTCCTGCTCATGGTCCGTGAACTCCTCCTCAATCTCATCCATCATTTCCTCCACGGCATCGCTGATTAGATCTGTCGCAGCAATATCGGATTGATACAGCGGCTGATTGATGCCGACCGGCATCTCTTGACTGTTTTCCCGCTTGCTCTTGGCTTCACTCATTATTCATCGAACCTCCTTGGATAACCGTTTTTCATATCGTATGTAAAAATGGAATTTCTATACAAGCATCAGGAGATGAGGCAGACGAACCTCCAGCACGAAGCTCTATCTTTTCTTACCCACTCTTCACACAAGCAAATCCTAATCATGAAGAGTCATTGATTTACCTGCCGGACAGCTTGGCGTCCGAGGGCAGCAGAATCGCCAGAAGCCCAAGAAGCGGTAAAAACGCGCTGACTTTGATAACAATATCCAGACCCGCCGAGTCCGCCAAATAGCCTAGAAGCGCCGAACCGATTCCACCGAGTCCAAAAGCAAGACCGAAGAACAAGCCCGCAATTGTGCCTACTTTACCAGGCAGCAGCTCCTGGGCGTACACGACGATAACCGAAAAGCCGGACAGAAGGATAAGACCAATGCATATGCACAAAACCATGGACCATGCCGGGCCGGCGAATGGCAAAAGGATGGAGAACGGAGCCGTACCCAGGATCGAGAACCAGATCGTGTTGCGCCTTCCGAAACGATCCGCCAGCGGTCCTCCGGCCAAAGTCCCGAGCATTCCGGCGATGAGCAGAGCGAACAAATAGTATTGAGCGTCCTGCACGGTCATATGAAACCGTTCCATCAGGAAAAAAGCGTAATAGCCGGTCATGCTCGCCATATAGACGAATTTGGAAAACAGCAAAGAAACAAGTACCGCTAACGCGACGGCAACGGTTCCTTTAGACAGCCTTGCACCACGTTCGTTTGGATGGACTGCCGCATTCACCCTGCTATTGTTTTGCAAATGAGTGCCGTACCATCTCGACACATAGAGCTGTATGATAATAGCGGCTCCCGCTGCGAGCGTAAACCACAGAATGCTTTGCTGACCCAGTGGGATAAAAATAAGTGCGGCCATCACCGGAGCGAGGGCCTGACCGGTATTCCCCCCTACCTGAAATATCGATTGTGCGAGCCCTTTGCGATTCCCTCCGGCAAGATGAGCTACCCTGGAGGATTCCGGGTGCAGCACGGCTGAGCCTATCCCGATGAGAATCACGAATAGCAAGAGCATGATGAATGACGGAGCATAAGCAAGGCCTATGACGCCCGTAAGTGAGAATATCATTCCTATTGGCAGTAAATACGGCTTCGGCCGAGAGTCCGTGTACAATCCTATTACAGGCTGAATCACGGAGGCCGTCATGTTAAGCGTAAAGCCGATCCAGCCTATTTGGGCAAAGCTCAGTTTCAAGGAATCCCGTAAAATTGGAAACATAGCCGGAATGACGGACTGGATGGCATCATTCAAAAAATGCACGAAGCTGATGGCGAATAACACGGAAAAGATGGTGGTTGAGGGTTGACGCAATACCGCTTGTTGATTCATAACTGTCTCTCACTCCTATTCCTTCAAGCTTAAATTCTATTCTCTCTTCATACAGCATATCATCAGATGTTTAATTCCAAACTAATACATCTTATCATCTGATGTTTGATCTTAAAAAAATTAGCTTTTGATATGCTCCTCCAGCTCTGTCCTCGTCCCATCCAAATGCTGCATGCTGTACAGCTCCGCTGCCTGCACATCTTTATCACGGATTGCCTCGTATATTTTCTCATGCTGCTCCGTGTAATATTGATTATATTGCGGATGGTTAACGAGATTTTCCAGAGAATGACGGAGCACTTCCGAGAAGATACGGTACATATCCGCCAAAACGGCATTTTTGGTAGCGGCAGCCACAGCGATATGATAGGCTATATCCGCATCCAGATATTCCTTCACCCGGCCTGAGTCTATGGCGACTTGGCGTTGATCGAGCAGCTCGCGCATCACTCGCAAATCCTCATCATCCCGTCTGTCGGCGGCCAAACGGGCAGCCTCGATCTCCATCATGCGGCGTACCTCGTAGACCTCCAAAATCTCTGCCCGCCGCAGCCTGTAATCAAGCGGCTCCTGAATAGGCTTTTGCTGGCATACAAACGTTCCATGACCCTGCCTTTTGTCCAGAAGGCCGGCAGATACAAGTACACGGACGGCTTCGCGAATGGTCGACCGGCCTACGCCAAACTGCTCCATCAGCTCCGGTTCGGTAGGAATCTGCATACCTGGAGACAGCTCTCCAAGTGAAATTTTGCGTTGAAGCTGCTCCACCACATCATCGACGATCTGCTTGCGCTTCACAGTTTGAAAAGATAACGAACCTTTATTCATCTGATCATCTCCTGTCGTTATCTTATTATGAATTGGTAATTGTAGCAATAAGAATGTATGTTCGTCATATTATTAATCTGACATTATGCCCGAGACCCTCGCCAATAACGTTATTTGGGGAAGGACTCGTCTCGTCGTTCTTTTCCTTCCACAATTCTACTATCTTTGACTCTTAGCCGCAAAAATAAAATAACCCCACAAAGTGAGGCCATGGCTTTACAAGCGGATTCAGATGCTTTACGGAGAGCTCCTGTTATAATGATAAAAAGTGCAGGCTGCTTCCAGCTGCACTTAATGGCGGGGACCAAATTCTATTAGACTATACAATGATACTGTAAATACCGACAATCAAAACGACCATAGATATCGAACAGCAAATATACGTATGCATGCCGCGTTTGCGCTGCTTCCATGCCAGCATGAGCTGCCGCACGGCAAAATACATCCCCGCACCGTTAACAGCAAGAAGCGCTACTGTGAACAGAATGGTTTGTACAGACAATGGCTCCCCCGCACCGTGATGATGCTCGTGCATCTCCATGGCCCCAAGCAAAATAGGAGCCATTAACCAGTGAATGAGATGAAGGATAAACACAAGAAATACGGAAAATCCGGATAGGATCGCATAATTCATCTCCGTCCCCAGAGCTTTTACTTTATGCAGCACTCTCCTATTCACTCCTTCAAGCCTGACATTCGAATGTAACGTTCCTTCTTCTCTTCAACTGTATGTTGCTGCCCTTGTACTTTATGATGATACGTCTTATTTAGGATCGAGCTGAACGGTCGCCAGCTTCCCGCTGAGCTGAATCCCCGTCTTTTTAGTTCCAAATGGCTTAAGGTCCTTGATCAGTGATTCGAGCAGCTCCTTGGCTTGTACACCTTCCTTGCCCTGGATCTTTATGGTAAATACGACCGCATCACCAGATGTCAAAATTCTTTCTGCCTGCTGCCTTTTCGTATCATAATCATGCTCTTCAATCTGAGGCGTAAGCCGGATTTCTTTAAGCTTGGGTATTTTATTTTCCTTTCTCTTGGCCTGCTGGGCTTCTTGCTTGGCAGTGCCTGCACCTTCCAGCTTGCACGGAGGAGGGCTGCTCATCAGAGAAGTACAGATCAGATCTACCTTCAGCTTCTTGGCCATCGCCAAAGCCTCCGATGTGGGGACAACACCCAAATCCTCCCCGTTAATACCTGTCAGTTGAACCTCTGACGCTTTTATTTTTTCATTCATGATCATTGTGATTCCACCTGAACTTTCGTTATAATGAAACCTATATTACCGATGATAAGGAGATTTTTCAATGAGCCGCAAAGAAATGGAAGAACAAATAATAAAAAATTATCAGCAGGACGAGCAAATGATGATTCTTGTTTTCGCCCAATGGTGTATTAATAATGATCTGGACCCTGCAGCACTGTATCTCCGTGCATACCCGGATCAGTCGGCCAACCCTCTTCTCCTGCAAGCTATTGATCTGACTGTATCAAAGGAAGAAGCAGGTGAACTCCCGGATGAAACGGTTCTTGGTGTGTTATCTTTGTACGGGAATGAGGATTTAGCTTTCGTTGTGACCGAGGAAATAGCCAAACGGCCCAAAGCTGTTTAAGAATTTTAAAAGGTGAAGAAGCCCCATAAAGGCAGGACTTCGGCTTCGAAGCTTGAAATCAGCTGCTTGGCGGTCGGATTCGAATGATGTTGAAAAAGGGTGAGGGCTCCTTAGGGAACCTTCACCCTTTCTCACGTTGTAGCAGGCTGTGAAGTTGCAATTATAATGTAAACTCAGGGGATGCCCCTCCCTGGTTTTGCAGCTTTTCAATTGCTTGACATATTTCATGCTGCCAGGCAGTGTCCTTGACCATAGATGCAGCAAGAGACAGATTGTACAATCCCGCAAGCTTCCTCGCATAAATCGCATTGTAATGGAGGCAAGCGTTCACTTCGGACTCTTCTTCCTCTGTCAGTCCCCTTTGTTTTTGCAGTGTCCAGAGCTCTGCCAATCTCCAATGAACCGATAGCAAGATTCATTCCCCCTGTCCGTGTCTGTAATATCAACGACGTTACTATTATGGACAACGGGAATCCCGTTTAGACGCCTAGGGCCTGTCCTTGATGAATCCCTTTTTGCAACTTATTGATGATTCGAGCCGTCTGATAGGGTGTAATAAAAGAGAGATCTAACTCAAGGGAGAATCCATATGCCTAAATCATCCAGACATCTTCTAATCATAACCTTATCGGCCACCATGTTAGCCGCTGCACTGACCGCTTGCAGCTCTACAGAGAAGCCCGCTGCAGCTTCGCAGGAACAACCAAGTACCCAGTCACCAGCTCCGGCACCAACACCAACGCCGTCACCCGATCCTGGCTCAACAGCTCCCCAAACATCGGGACAGGACATCAAGGGGGCCGCTTCCAATTCAACGGATGTCCAAAGCAGCGGGAGGCCGCCGCAGGTTAACGGGACTCAAGCTTACGTGCTGCAAATCATGGAACAGGCAAAGAAAGGGAAAGTACCGGGCTTCGATTACGCAGCACATAAAAGCCTGATCGATCAGGTAGAGGAAGATTGGGGAAAGCCGGATCAGAAGGATACAGCGGGGTCAGGTATCTATTCAACCTACGGCAAGCATAAAGCCGCCTTCGGTTTTAATAAAGGAAACCTTATTTTCGATGTTCGCTCCTATGATTCGAAGCTTCATGAACTGGGCTTCTCGCAGATCAAATCCGCCTTAGGACAACCTGACGATACGATCGCTAATAAAACCGAAACGATATATGTTTACCAGGCAAACGATCAATTTCAATTGAAATTTATTATTCCCTCCTCTACTGGCAAGGTGGATCACATCTCTGTCTTTAGTCCGCAGGATGCCAAAAATTTAATGGCAGGATAAATGAAAACCAGGCGGCTCCGCTTCATAGGAAGTGGGCCGCCTTTCCGGTTATTTTTTGGCTTCAAGCCATGCAGCGATGGCCGTAATTTCTTCTTCCTTCAGCTTGCTCTTGAAGCCCGGCATGCCGCCCCCGCCGTTCGCAATTTGATTAACCAGCTGTTCTTGATTCATTTTTGAACCGATCTTTTGAAGATTTTTCTTCTCGCTTCCTTTGCCATCCAGCGTATCGCCATGGCAGGCAATACAATTTTGTTTGACAAGCGATTCCGCGTTAATTGCTGTTGCGGATGACGACTTGTTATCGCCGCCTGCCGCTGGGGTCGGCGATGGACTTGCAGGAGCAGCTGAGCCTTGCGGCTGCGTTACCTGATTCGAGCTTGAGGCAGCCGGCGGTGCTTGTCCTTCCGTCGCGGATTTAGCGCTGCATCCGGATAAGGCTAATGCTGCAGTAACGAGGGCTGCTATCGTTGCCATTTGTACCTTCATCAAGCCAACCTCCACTAAGAAATGGTATACTATATTTATGTAAAAAATTATTACACTACGGATTGTAGTGTATGTAACGGGGCATTGTCAAGTATTAGCAATAATTCCGTGCAAGAGTGGGCTCGAGATTTCCCGGTCCGAATCCGTATAAATATCCAAAATCAGGCCGAGCTTACTTCTTCCTCAGGTAAGATATTTGCCGCCGCTTGCCCAGACCTGTGATTCTAATTCTTGCTTTATGCCCATTTCCATTCTCGCTCTTAATTGCATATACTTTTCCATCAGCGGATGATCGTATCCCAAGAAAGTGCTGATTCTGCCTGTCAACGTATCATCCGTATGCTCGTTACCCCACTGAAACAGCTCCTGGAAAAGATCAATGACAGACTCTTGGTTGTGCGGGGAAAACCTTACAGGATGCGGAACATCAGCCAGCTTCAATTCCAACAGGTTGTGCAACACATGAAGCCAGTGTTCCATCGTTTGTTCATCAGGGATGTGGTCTGCATGCTTCTGAACAACAGGTATCCGGGCTTTGATATCCGAGATGAGCTCACTGAACGTTAGCTCGACCATTTGCATGGACACATACCCCCACCAATGGCTCCCCGTTCCAATGCTGTACATTTCCCAAAACGGTTCCATTAATATAGATTTTATTTGCTTTTTCTGCGTACTGCCAAACATAGAAATGCCGAGGACCAGCCCCGCATTACAATCCGTCGAAGCCTGCTCACCCCATGCAACCAGCCTGGGAACGATTTGTTCATTAGCGAATTTAAAGCTCAAAGCGGGTAAAAGTTCAGGGAAAAGCGGCTGCCCGTATACCTTTTCCAGCTCACTCTCCAACCGCTCCCGATGTGATTCACAAGGAAGGTGCAATAGCCCGAGACAAGCATTTGTGCACAGCTGCCAATCGTTAGCACCGATGCAATCCACCATATAGTCGATATATTTCTCATACCCCATATACCCCATCACATGAAGAATATCACCAGGCATTTCTTCCTTAAGCTGTCCATGTTCAAAGCAAAAACGATCAATCTCCTCCGCCATGGCGAAGTCTCCGCATCTCATAACAGGGTCAAGCAGCAGCGCGTACCTGTAATCGGAAGGATGCTCTGTGAACATTTGAAACAAAGCCGCTGCATCTTCCCGGTTTCCGTACTTAGCGGTTATACGGCAATAGGATTCAAGAACGGTTGCATCTATCTTTTGGCCGGATCTCAACAGTTGTATAAGCTTTTCTGTGTTTGGAATCATTGTTACACTCCTGTTTATATGTAGTCAGCATTTTTCGAGCCCTGTTTCCCAAAAACCAATAACATATCAATTCTTATATGATTAAAAAACACAGGTCCTAGAACCTGTGCCTTCTTACCACTTATACCTTACTGAGCATATATTTTTAAGGTCCCATCACTTTTTTAATTTGTGCGGTCACTTCATCCATAGGCCTCAATCCATCTACCGTTCTTAACGTTCCTTCTGAGTTATAAAACTCGCATAAACGTAAAGTCAATTCCTTATTCACGTTGAGACGCTCCCTTACCGTATCCTCGGAGTCATCCTCCCGCTGAATCAAAGGATGCGAGCATGTATTGCAGAGTCCAGGTTGGGCCGGAGGGTTATTTATGATATGGTACGTCTCCCCGCATTTACTGCATACCCGTCTGCCGGTTAGCCGCTCTACCAGAACGTCTTCATTCACTTCAACGTAAATGACATGGTCAACGCTTGACGATTTATTAATTAAATACTCCCTTAAAGATATGGCCTGTGCAATATTTCTTGGAAATCCGTCTAATAAAAAGCCATGGTCGCAATCTACTTGATCCAATCGGTTCAGTGCAATCCCAATCGTCACATCATCAGGCACAAGTCCGCCTTTACTCATATACTCTTTGGCCAAAATTCCAAGCTTAGTCTGATCCTGATACGCTTGTCTGAACAGATCGCCGGTAGAAATATGCGGAATACGTTGACTCTCGGCAATGAACTTGGCCTGTGTTCCTTTACCCGCTCCAGGCAGCCCCAACATTATCACATTCATACTCTGCCTCCCCCTTCACTTATCAATTGAGAATAGAGCTCTTCATAGTCATTCACATACAGATCCGCCCCGGGAGTGTGATTCTGAAATAAGCAGGTTCGGAGCCCGATGTGCCTTCCCGGTAGGATATCAATCTCCCGATCTCCAATAACCAAATCGAGCTTATACTTGTCATGCAAATACTTGTACGACTCCGGATTAGGCTTACTTGGATAGCCATCACCGCCAGCCACTATCTCTGCAAAATAATGCATCCAACCGTAATACTCCAATATAGGCAGTACCTCTATCCGCGGTTTATGTGTCATAATGACATTTACCTCTGCCAATTTCAAAATGGCTTCTACGAAAGGAAATGGCTTCATGTGGCTAGGATGCAGATCACGTTCTTTTATGAAAATACGGTTCAACTGTGGTTCTCCTAAACCGAAATACTTAATAGTATGCGAGTATGAGAGCTTCAAATGGTTTAGAATCTCCTCTTTCGAAACCCTTTCCTCCATAACTTCATACATAA
This sequence comes from Paenibacillus vulneris, assembly GCF_039543185.1. NCBI lineage: Bacteria > Bacillati > Bacillota > Bacilli > Caryophanales > Paenibacillaceae > Paenibacillus > Paenibacillus vulneris. The sequence continues at coordinate 839,526 of NZ_BAABJG010000015.1, forward strand.
TCTCTGTATAAGCAGGATACGTGTCGAACAAAGTTCCGTCAAAGTCCCATAAAATATGCAAAGGATCCCTCCTTAATATAAAGCCGTAAGGAATATATAGGTAAATATATCATACTTTCAGAGAAAGAATGCGGTACCGATACAGTAAAAAATATATTCCCACGTCGTAACCATACCTTATGAAGGGTCGAAATCTCTTAGGGGTGGTTTTCATTTATTCCGTGTTGTGGAGTCAATTCCCCATATCGTTCATGAGGAGCGTGTCTGCTTGAGCAGCCGATGGCTGTGGGAAATGCAGCGTGACTGCAGTACCCCATCCCTTCCTGCTGAGAATCTTGATTCCGCTGGTTTCTCCGTACTGCAGCATAATACGTTTATTGGTATTGCTCAGCCCGATATGACGGCCGGAATCCTCGTCAGAATCAAGCACAGAACGGATTTGCGCAAGCTGCTGCTTCCCTATCCCGCCTCCGTTGTCAATTATAGTTACCTTAAGCGTACCGTGCTGTACGCGGAACTTGAACTTAACTAGCAGGCGGGACGTATGCTCCATCCCGTATTGGATGCTATTTTCAAGCAGAGGCTGCATGCTTAGCTTCACTACTTCGCAATCGGAGAAAGGCCCGATATCGTCCCAAATGACCTGAAACCGGTCCTTATAGCGGATTTGCTGAATTTCAACATAGCTGACAGTGTGTGCGATCTCCTCCTCCAACCGGACGACCTTCGCCGAGGAATCGAGGGTATATTGCAGGATGGCTGTCAACAGCTCAATCATGCGGCTCGGCGCATTCGTAGAGCCTGTCAATTGAAAGGTCTTCCAATATATCGAGTTAAGCGTATTATACAGAAAATGAGGATTGATTTGGGATTGCAGCGCTTTAAATTCCAGTGCCTGCATCCGGTACAACCGTTCGGAAAGCTGTATTTTCAAATATTTTTGCTCAAGGAAGCTTTCCAGGATATGGGTGATGATGAATGCGTAGATATCATGCCCTTGGTTCGGATTGGCCTCCATCGTGTCCGGTGTGTCGGGAGCGTCCGCTGATTCGAGCAAGTGCAGAATCCCGTAGACTTGACGGTAATTTTTGCCTGTCAGCCATAAGGCGGCAAGTGCACATAATGCCAAGGCCGCAACTGACAGCAGACAAGTGATGATGATCAAGGTAAACGATAAGCTGTACAATGACTTGCGCGGGACGACTGAAATCAAATTCCAGTTTAACCTCGGTGCTTTCTTGACCGTGAGATGATAAATTCCGTTATCCTGCTGAAGCGTATCGAATTGTCCGGGCAGGCGCAGAGACGATAGCATTTGGTCATATGCAGTGCCCCCGGATTGCATGATAACCCGGTTATGATCATCGGTGATATAAAAGCTCCGGTTCGGATATTCGCTTAAAGACGGGAAAGATTTGATAAAGTAGTCGGGGGACAGGTTCAGAACGATAACCCCCTTCTTGCTGATATTGTTCCTGTCATTGATCAATTTGTAAATACTTACGACATCGGTCGGGGTGCTCTCGAAAGCATAGTTGTGCAGACTGCGAACCTCTGTCGTGAATCCCGCCGTATCCGCAAGGTTCAAGTAACTGTCATACCAGCTTTTATCCAGATAAGATTGCAGATTGACCAGTCCTTCACGCGAGCTTAGAAAACGCTGCTGGTCATTCGGATAGTAGACGTAGATAGAGTGAACATAAGGTCTGGAGTTGGCCGACACATCGATAATATGCTTGAGATAAAATAACGATTCCGCATCCTCGTAGGAATAGTTGGTTTTCGTAAGAATATTGTAAAGCTTATCCGCAATTTTAGGATTGGTATTAAAGGACAGGCTGAGAGAATCTATCTCCGATGCAACAACCTGAAATAGCTCATTATATTGATTTAACAGCTTCTCCTGATTCTGCTCGGCATCAACACGCGTGTACCGCTGGGAGATGACGATGGATAAAGAGCCCAGCAGCAGAAGAGGAATTAAACACAGGGCCAAAATATTCCTCAGGTTGTTGACAAAAAATTTGATTTTTAATGATCTTCCGATATGCGGCTTATTCAGATTAACGCCCATTTTTGAACTGCCCCGGGGTTATGCCGTGATATTGCTTAAATGCTCGGATAAAGTTTTTAGGGTTAGCGTAGCCCACCGCTTCACTAACTTCAAACGCTTTCATATGTCCGTGCTTTAACAGCTCCGCAGCTTTCTCCATTCTCACCTTCAGGACATATTCCGAGAAATGCATCCCCGTTTTTTTCTTGAAATATACGCTTACATAGCTTGTATTCATTTCAACCGTTTCGGATGCCTGCTGCAGGGTAATGGTGCGGTAATCCTGGTTCACGCTTTTCACGATGCTGGAAATAACGGGATCCGTAAAGCCAGACAGTGTTTCGCTGTTCCCCATTCCCCCTGCTTCAAAACCTGATTTCGCCTCATCAAGAACTGTCTTGAGCTGTGTAAACACGTTGACGATGTCATCGTATTTAGCCGGCTTTAGCATATAGTGGGAAACTCCATAGGTCATCGCTTCCCTGGCATACTCGAAATCGCGATATGCGCTGAGCAGCACGATGCGAACCCCCAGTCTCCGCTCGTGAATCTGCTTGCATAGCTCCAGCCCGGACATCACCGGCATTCGAATATCGCACAGAAGCGCATCAACGGGATTCGATTCCAAATACGACAGCGCCTCCAGCCCATTGCTGACTTGCTGTACAACCGTAAAGCCAACCGACTCCCAAGGAAAGCAGTTGCATAGCGTATCCCGGGTATCCTCTTCATCGTCAGCAGCCAAAAGCTTATACATCCGACTCACCTCCGGTACCATTATAGCAGAAATTCGACAGTGTCATATCCAAAATTATGATACTTTTCCCCAACGATACAAAAAAATGAAAACGTAATCAATAGGAGGAGACCTTTTTTTGTCTTTGTTTTCGATGCTATGATGAAAGCGTAACCAATATTAAAGATTTGGGGGAGAATAAAAATTGAAGAAAACGCTCAAGGGAATTACCAGTCTCGTTATGTGTTCTGTCATGGGGATTACTTTGGCCGCTTGCGGAGGTAATTCAGCCAATGATTCTGCACAGAAAGGAAGTGCGGATGGCACGAAGCCCATCACGTTAAGATTCAGCTGGTGGGGCAACGACACCCGCCACCAGGCGACGCTGAAGGCCATCGATGCTTATACCAAGCTGCACCCAAATGTCAAAATCGAAGCGGAATATACGGGCTTCGACGGCTTTTACAACAAATTATTGACCCAATTCGCCGGAAGCACCGCACCCGACTTATTCCAGTTCACCTATGAATGGGATAACGACATGTATGATTTTTTGCTGGATTTAAAGCAGTCCAAATCGCTTGATACCAGCGGTTACGATCCCTCTGTCCTCAGCAACTTTGCGACTTACAAGGACAAGATGATTATGGCTCCGGCAGGTGCCACCGCTACATCCTTATTCTATAATCAAGCTTTCTTCCAGAAGTACGGAATTCCGGAAACAACGGAATGGACCTGGGACAGCCTGCTGGAAACCGGCAAGAAGGTGCATGCCCAAGATCCAAACGCTTACCTGCTGTCGGCCGATATCGACGTCATTTATAAATTGATCCTGCAGCCTTATGTAGCCCAAATGACCGGAAAGAACTGGATCAATGACGATTATACTCCTGCGTTCGATAACGCTGCCTTGACGAAGGGGCTTGCGTATCTTTCCGAATTGTACAAGAACGGGGTTCTGGAGCCGTTCGGGGACAGCTCCGCCTTCGTCGGTAAGATGGAACAGAATCCAAAATGGATTAAAGGACAAGTGGGCATGTTGTTCGACCATATTTCCGCCTTCGATAAATATAAGCAATCCGTGCCTGACGGCAAGCTGGGTGTAGCGGCTTATCCTATGGCTCCGAATGCGCTGCAATCAGGCAATCCAATCGCAGCAGGAACCGGATTCGCGGTAAACAAAACATCTCCGAACGCGGAAGAAGCGGTGAAATTTATCAATTGGATGGTTAATGATAAAGATGCGGCGCTTATCCTTGGCGCACAGCGCGGTATACCGGCGACGAGCACGGCTAGAAAAGCTTTGGAGGATGCGAAGCAGCTTGATCCGAACATTACTAAAGGTCTTGATCTTGCCTCCAAACAGAAGACCATTGCTCCTAACGTAATCAGTATCAATGCAGATCTCGCGCAAATTGCGAAAGACACGCTGCAGAAGCTGATTTATCAGAAGGAGACGCCGGAGCAAGCCGCCGACGAAATCCTGAAAGCGTATGGCTCGAAGCTTACCGCGTTAAAGAAATAGAAGTTATGTAAAACAAATGGTTCACTTGGTGAGAGAAGCTGTCTGGTTGGACAGCTTTCTCTCTCCTATTAAGCTGACCGGCATGTTTGAGTACAGAAGGGAGTTCAGTATATTGAAGCAGTCAATGAGATTCACGAATGCCGCTTGGGGACTGTTGTTCATTTCTCCGTGGATCATCGGATTTGCAGGGTTTCAGCTCTATCCTCTGCTGTTGTCGTTGTACTATTCGTTCACCGATTACTCCATCGTGAAAGCGACGCATTTTGTCGGCTTGCAAAATTATGTGACGATGTTCAAGGAGGACAAGGACTTCTTCCCGTCTTTACGCGTAACCCTCCTGTATACCTTGATGGCGGTGCCGCTTAAGCTGGCATTCGCTTTACTTGTGGCGATCATTCTGAATTCCAAAGGGAGATTCATTAACGTATATAGAACCATCTATTACTTGCCTTCCATTCTTGGCGGAAGCGTCGCTATCTCGATCCTTTGGCGCTTCTTGTTTATGCGCGAAGGCATCGTTAACCAGGTGCTGGCCTTTCTTCATATCCCTTCGGTCGATTGGCTGGGCAGCCCGAATGTGGCATTATGGACCATCAGCTTTTTGGTCGTCTGGCAATTCGGTTCTTCTATGGTCCTGTTTCTCGCCGGTCTAAAACAAATCCCTTCCGACTTATATGAAGCCGGTATGGTAGACGGCGCAAGCAGAGTGAGGATGTTCGTCTCCATTACCGTACCGCTGCTGACTCCGATCATCTTATTTAATCTGGTCATGCAAACCATCGGCGCCTTGCAGGAATTTACCGCCGTTTTCGTCGTCACGAACGGCGGGCCCATGAAATCGACGTACCTGATCGGGATGAAAATATATGACGACGCCTTCAAGCTGCTGCATATGGGCTATGCTTCCGCTTTATCCTGGGTACTGTTTGCTATCATTCTGATCCTTACCTTGATCATCTTTCGTTCATCCAGATCATGGGTGCATTATGAAGACGGAGGGAAAAATTAATGATGCTGCAATACGGGAAACAGCCTACGCTCGCAGGCAGGCTGGTCAAAAATATAATTCTGCTGGCCTTTGGTCTCCTCATGATTTATCCGCTGATCTGGTTGTTCTTCGGTTCGTTCAAAACCAACAGCGATTTATTCGGTTCTTTGGCACTGCTTCCAAAAACCTTCGTTTGGGACTCTTATAGCAAAGGCTGGCAAGGTACGGGGCAATTTACCTACGGCACCTTCTTCTTGAATACATTGATGCTTGTAGTGCCGACTGTCTTTTTTACCGTCTTGTCCAGTGCGGTGGTGGCTTACGGCTTTGCCCGCTTCCAATTTCCGCTCAAGAACACGCTGTTCGCGCTTATGATCTCAACGCTGATGCTTCCGCATGCGGTTATTATTATTCCCAGATACTTGATATTCCGCAATCTGGGGTGGCTTGACGGGTATTTGCCCTTTATCGTACCGGCAATTTTTGCCTGCTACCCGTTTTTTATCTTTATGCTGATCCAGTTTTTCCGGGGTCTGCCACGGGAGCTCGATGAATCGGCGGTTATGGACGGCTGCAACCCGGCAGCTATTTTGTTCCGGATCCTGCTTCCGCTCTGTAAGCCGGCACTCTTTTCTGCGGCTATCTTTCAATTCATATGGACGTGGAACGATTTCTTCAATTCGCTCATTTTCATCAACAGCGTCAAAAAATATACCGTCTCCCTGGCGCTGCGCATGACTATCGATTCGACTGGAGGGACGGTAGCCTGGAACCAAATTATGTCGATGTCTGTGCTGGCCATTCTGCCTCCCCTGCTAATCTTTTTCCTGTTCCAGCGATATTTTGTGGAAGGCATTGCCACGACAGGGATCAAAGGGTAAACTTTTGTTCAGAACGTAAGCAGGAAATAAGCATAAGGAAAGGGGCTCCCAACCATGCCGCAAAGGAAGCAACAACCGAATGTCATTGTATTTTTTACAGATCAGCAGCGATGGGATACGACCGGACTGCACGGCAATCCCTTAGGGCTTACTCCCCATTTTGACCGATGGGCTCTAGAAGGAACTCATTTGTACAATACCTTCACCTGCCAGCCTGTTTGCGGACCGGCGAGATCCTGCCTGCAAACCGGACGTTATGCAACGGCGACCGGATGTTACCGCAACGGGATTCCGCTCCCAGAGAACTCCCGTACGCTGGCTCACGAATTTCGTGATGCCGGATACCATACCGGATACATCGGTAAATGGCATTTGGCATCGACCAGAACGGAGCCCGTTCCGGAAACGCTTCGCGGCGGATACGAGTATTGGCTCGCAGCCGATTCTCTCGAGCATACCTCCGACGCTTACGATACGGTACTGTACAACAATGCCAATGAACGGGTCAAGCTTCCGGGTTACCGGGTCGATGCATTGACGGACGCCGCCATTCGCTATGTGAATGATCATCAGAACGATCCGTTCTTCCTGTTTCTCTCCTTCCTGGAGCCGCATCATCAGAACCGAAGAGACGATTACCCTGCGCCATTAGGGTATGAAGACTCTTACATATCGGCTTGGACGCCTCCCGATTTGGCGGAGCTCGGGGGCACATCCCAGCGTCATTTGCCTGGTTATTATGGGATGGTCAAACGTCTGGATGAAGCGTTAGGCCGCTTAATGGATGCGTTGATCAGCCTTGATCTGGCTGACTCTACCATCGTTCTCTTTACTTCCGATCACGGAAGTCATTTCAAAACGCGCAATGGAGAGTACAAACGCTCTTGCCATGACAGCTCCATACGTATTCCGGGGGCGATATGGGGACCCGGCTTTCAAGGAGGCGGACGGATCCGTGAGCTCGTCAGCTTGATCGATCTGCCGCCGACCCTGCTCGATGCAGCCGGGCTTAAGGTACCCAGCGAGATGCAGGGGCGTTCCGTCCTGCCGCTCGTCAAGCGTCAGGAGGTCGAATGGCCGAGCGAGGTGTTCGTTCAGATCAGCGAGTCGCAGGTCGGCCGTGCCGTCCGTACCAAGCGATGGAAATACAGCGTAAGCGCGCCCCAGCGGGATGCTATACGAGATAGCTACAGCGATCTGTACGTAGAAGAATTTTTGTACGATTTGCAGGCAGATCCTTGGGAACTTCATAATCTTATCGAAAGCGAGGCTCACCGGGAGGTGAAGCAGGTGATGAGAGAAAGACTTCTGCGCCGCATGGCGGAAGCTGGAGAAGCGCCTACCCAAATTGAGGCCGCTCAGGAGCGGGCCTTTGGTCAGTTGAAAGTGCTGGAAAGTGAATACGGGCAGTAAAGCGTCATTTTTGAAAGCAATGATCTTCTAGACAATTTATAATGTTATATTATAAGAAAAACCGTCCGGAAAGATCACCGGTGGTATTATCCCCTTCAAGTAGACACTCAAAAAAACCTTCATGTTATCATGGAGGTTCAAGTGCCACTTGG